>NZ_LGDG01000007.1 GCF_001279775.1 Streptomyces sp. MMG1533
ACAAACCGACGAGACCATCGTCCCGACCGAACTCACCGCCTAGCCTCAAAGAAGAGATCACCGAGTGGCCGTCAATACACCACTCCCGCGGACGTGACCCACTTGCGCCCGCCACCGCCTGGACGCTGGCCACTCGCCGGCAAGCACAGCCTGGACCGGCCGAGCCTCCTGCAGCGACACGTCCCGAGTGTGAAGGGCGACAAGCAGCGACAACGGGTGAGCCGTACGACTGGGACCAGTCGGCGGATACCGCCGGCTCAGCAGCGACGTAGCGCTGTCGAGAGCCGCGAGCGGCATGCACGACACGCACTGCCGACTCCGCGAGCAGTCAATGAGCAGATGGCCGGTTCACAGTGCGGGTGCTTGGCCATGAGCTTGGCGGTCTTCGGGTCACCGGGCCACATGGGGGCGTGCATGCCCGAGTTGCGCGACTGCCCGTCGAATACGTCCATCATGTGCAGCGTGCCCTCGCCCGCACGAGATCGGCCCACTTGGGGGCAGGCTCCGTCACCGTCACTCGGGCGCCGGTGACGGCGGGCCCTACGACGTTTTCGGCCTGTGTTCGTCGTCGGTGAGCCGTGAAGGCGCCCGGATGTTCGCGACGGCACCGGGCGAGGTGAGCCGGCCCGGCGCCGTGCGGCGAAGCGGAGACGTGGTTTCTGAGCGGCAGACAGGGGCTGTTCGTCGGGTGCTCTACGCGGACGGCGTCCAGCCGTTCAGCCAGTCGGCGATCTCGTAGTCCGCGGCCTGGCTCGCCGTCAGGAAGGGCCGGTCGGAGCTTGCCGTGCCTGCTCCCGCACCGGAGTTGGCGTATTCGGCGAATCGATCGTCCTTCCAGGAGAACCCGCTCATGTCGGTCCATGGCGCTCTGCGCACGATGGCGCCCAGCGAGCTGTTGCGGACGATCGCCTCGGGGTCGAGGGACGCGTCCCCGCCCGCGTGCCACGGGCGGCCGAGGTAGGTCGCCGCGGTGGTGCCGGACCCGGTGATCGAGCTGTTGATGACCAGGAAGCCGTGGTACGCGGCCGGCGTCGACGGCGCGAGCACGATCCCGTAGCTGGTGCGGTCGCTCTTCACCGTGATCGCCGTCTTGTTGATGACGGCGGTGGCGCCGCCGAAGATGAAGTCGACGTCGCCGCTGATGATCGCGTTGTTGACGTACACCCGTGCCCGCAGCGAGGTCGACCGGCTGTGCAGCAGCAGCGTGTCCTGGTTGCCGTCGAAGATCACGCTGTCCAGCACGGTCCGGTCGCCGGCGGTGTAGAGCGCCACCGCCTGCTCGTTGGCGTAGTCGTGCGCCGCTTCGTCGAAGTCGTTGGCGATGGTGAGGTTGCGTGCCTGGAACTCGTCCGCGTAGGCGGTCACGGTCGCGCTGCCGCCCGTGCCGTAGGTGGTCCCGTCGCCCTTCGGGCTGCCCGAGGCCACTCCGTACACGATTCTCGTGGAGCTGCGGCTGCTGCCGGTGCCCTGGAAGGTGACATAGGGCTTGGTCGCCGGCACGGTCACTTTCTCGCGGTAGGTACCGGGCGCGATGGAGATGATCACGCGTGAGGAATTACCGGACGGTACGGCGTTCACGGCCGCCTGCACGGTGGTGTAGTTGCCCGAGCCGTCCGCCGCGACGGTGATCGTGGTCGCGGCGGACGCGGTGCCGGTGCCGCCGAGCGTCGCACCGGCAGTGACCCCCGCCACGAGGGCGAGGAAGGCCGGCAGTCCTAAAGCCGGCCGCAGCCAGGGGTGGTGGTGGGTTCGGGTTCGGTGTCCCGTGTTGGTCGTCATGGCCTTCAGTCGCTGCCGAAGCCGTCGGGGTTGCCGGTCGGCGCTAGGACATCGCGAACACACTGATGGGGGGCGCCCGGCAGGAACGCGGCCGCTGCCCGGTCGCCGGTCATCGCATGCAGGGCGATGCGGCTGCCGCCCGGCAACCTTTCCGGGCCCAGCGACCACTGACCCGCGAGTACTCCACCGATCCCCTGGAGACCTTCTTCGTCCGCGAGGTCATGCACCCCACCTTGGTAGCTCGCGAGAGACGACCTGCTCGACGAGAACCTCCTGGTCCGGCTGGGTCCCCGTCCGGCGGGTCAGCATGATCCCCGCTACCCGGTCATCGGCGACGAGGGATGGGTTCCGATGCTGGCCCCGGTCACCTGCGATGAGCAGGCCCGATGCTGTCCCGACTGTGGGGTGCGGTCCGGGCGGCCGCACTCCTGGGTACGCACTCGTCCGCGGGACCTGCCCGTGGCCGGGCGGCGAACGGGTCTGACCTGGACCAAGCGCCGATGGCGGTGCGTCAACGAGCAGTGCCGGTGCAAGACGTTCACCGAGGCGCTGCCGTCGATCCCACCGCGGTCGGGGTTGACGTCGCGGCTGCGTACCTCGGTCGGGGAAGCGGTCGCCGACCGCGGACGGACGGTGGTGCAGGCCGCGCGCGACTTCGAGGTGTCGTGGCCGGTGGCGAACACCGCGTTCACGGCCGCGGCCGAGGCTGCGCTGCCGAAGGACACGCCGCCGGTGACGCACCTGGGGATCGACGAGACCCGACGCGGGAAGGCGAAGTTCCGCCTGATCGAGGCGCCCGACGGCGGTGAGATCTGGGAAGTCGTCGCCGACCGGTGGCATGTCGGGCTGGTTGACCTGGTCGGCGGTGCCGGGCTGCCGGGGCAGGTCGAGGGCCGCACCGCGGGAGTGTGTCGGCGTGGATCGGCGCCCAGACTCGCCAGTGGCTGGCCGGGGTCCAGGTGGTCGCGATCGACATGTGCACCGTGTTCAAAGCCCCGGTGCGCGACTCGCTGCCGCACGTCAGCACGTGGTGGCCGCAGATCCTCGCGGCGATCACGACCGGCTCACCAACGCCGCCTCCGAAGGGATCAACAGGGCGATCAAAACCGACGCCGGTCATCTTTACGCGAACGCGTTGCAAGTCAAGTGTCGCCGAACCCTGATCGGGAGATACATAAAGGATTCATATAAAGCTGCTATGCTTCAGGCATGAGTCGCCGAGACGCCGCGCACGGCGCTTCCGATGCCATCGGGTCAGCCCTCTACGGTCTGGCCACCAGGGCTGTGAGACGCCTTCCCCGCGACATGAGCCTGACGTCCGCCGCCACCTTGGCCACCCTGGACAAGACCGGCCCGCGACGGATCACCGATCTGGCGGTGGCCGAGGGCGTCACCCAGCCCGCGATGACCGTCCTGGTCCGGGTGATGGAGGAATCCGGGCTGGTCGAGCGGAAGGGCGATCCGTCCGACAAGCGGGTCACGCTGGTGTGCCTGACCGAGGCCGGCGCGTCGTACGTCCGGACGCGACGCCAGGCGGGCGTCGACGCGTACGCGCGGTTGATCGACGAACTCACCGGTGACGAGGTCGAGGCCTTGGCAGCAGCCCTTCCGGCGCTGCTGCATCTGGCGGAGCTCGAAAGCCACGCCCGAGAGGAGTCGGACCGGTGACCGCGGCCCAGGCTCATGACCAGCCCATGAGCACTGCCCTGATACGTTCCGAGGCACGTCTGCTGCTCCCCGCCCTGATGTTCATCGCCCTGGTCGTGGCGGCGGTCGCCAGCCTCGGGACGCCGCTCATCACCAGCGTGGCGACCACGTTCCAGGTCTCCCTCGACAGCGCGCAGTGGACGCTGACCATCGCCCTGCTCAGCGGCGCCGTCGCCACACCCGTCCTCGGCCGGCTCGGAGCCGGTCCGCACCGGCGGGCCACGATTCTCGCCACGCTGGCGATCGTCGTCGTCGGCAGCGCGCTCACCGTGCTGCCGCTGCCGTTCGCCTGGCTGCTCGTGGGCAGAGCGGCCCAAGGCGTCGGACTCGGTCTCACGGCGCTGATGATGGGCGTGGCCCGCGACCATCTTCCCGAGGAGCGCAGCGCGGCCACGATCGCCCTGATCTCAGTGGTCTCCATCATCGGAGCCGGCGTCGGCTACCCGCTGGCCGCGCTGCTCGCCGAGTTCGGCGGACTGCGGGCCGCCTACGGCCTCGGCCTGCTCGTCACCGCCATCGCCTTCGTGACCGCGTGGCGTTCCATGCCCGCAGCTCCCGAAGGCCGCTCCGCTCACGTGAACGTGGCCGGTGCGCTCGTCCTGGCGGGTGGACTGCTCCTCGTCCTGTTCCTGGCCGGCGAGAGGAGCCTGTGGAGCCGACACCTCGCCGTGGCGGTGGCCCTTGCCGTCGCCGCCGTGCTCCTGCTCTGCGTCTGGGCCGTTTCCGAACTGCGAACCAAGACGCCCCTGGTCGACGTCCGGGCGGTACGGCACCCGGCGGTCGCCGGGGCGAACATCGCCATGTTCGTCGGCGGGAGCGGCATGTACCTCCTGCTCACGCTCATCACCCGCTACGCGCAGACGCCGCACAGCGCCGGCTACGGCTTCGGACTGACCACCTTCGTGGCGGGGCTGGTCCTCATCCCGTTCTCCGTGCTGGGGTTCGTCGCCGGCAAGCTCACGCCGCGGGTCCGCGAACGGATCGACGGCCCCCTGCTCCTGGCCGGCAGCGCCGCCATCGTCGGCGGCGGGTTCGTCCTGTTCGCCACCGCCCGGTCCAACCTGGCCGAACTGCTCGCGGCCATGGGCGTGCTGGGCTTCGGCGTCGGCAGCTTCTCGGCCGCCATGCCCGGCGTCATCCTGGCCGTCACCCCCAAGAGCGAGACGTCGAGCGCCATGAGCTTCAACTACGTCGTCCGCAGCGTCGGGTACTCCCTGGGCAGCGCCATCGGCGGTCTGGTCCTGGCCGCCGGCACCGCCACGGGCCGCCTCTTCCCGAACGACGACGCCTACACGACCGCGGCGCTGGTCGGCGTCGCCGCGATGGCGATCACGACGATGGCCAGCCTCGCCCTCGCCCGCCGACGCTCACCCGAGACCAATCCGATCACAGCCCCAGTCGGTGTGCCGGGCCTGGGCCGGTCGAGTCGAACCGGAAGCTGAGGATCGAAGCCGTTCGACTTCGACGCCGTCTCCGTCGGCTCGCCGACCCACAGCGCGCCGGCCATGGATCTGAGCATGCTTCTGATCATCAATTCCGAACACAGGAGGTACCGTGGCCAAGGGCTATTGGGTCAGCGCCTACCGCACCATTGCGGACCCTGAGAGGCTTGCTGCCTACGACAAGCTGGCCGGTCCAGCCGTCGAGGCCGCGGGCGGGCGGCTGCTCTCCCGCGGCAGCCGGGTCGTCGCACACGACGCCGGAATCGCCGAGCGCACCGTCCTGATCGAGTTCGACAGCTTCGAACAGGCGGTCGCCGCACGCGCGAGTGCGGCCTACCAGGAGGCACTGGCCGCACTTGCTGACGGCGTCGAGCGCGACTTCCGCATCATCGAAGGCCTCGACTGACGACCGATGCCGCGTCAGGGAGGAACACGATGCCGGCTGCGGGGATCACCCCGGCTCGTCAGCGCGCCGCACCGTCGCGAACAGCGTCAGGCCGGTGGCATCGGCGGTGATGTCCGGTCCGGCGACGGTTCCTTCCCGGCGGCGCGGCGGCACGGACGTCGGCCTCGATGTCGGCGGGGGTGCGTTCGACGAGGTTCCAGCAGCCGATGTGGGTCATCAGGGCGGCGTAGGGGTTCGGGGTCCGCGATGTTGGAGAAGTAGAACGTGTCTCCGGGGCGGCGGGGCATGACGTGCCCCTTGCCGAATCCGGTCTGGAGCCCATGAGTTCCGTTGTCACGGTGGCAACTGCTCAAGGCGTCGCCCATGTTCGTACGCCTCGACCGCGACGGCATCGTCTGGGGCGACGGCACCCGGGCCGAGGCGGACGCGGTCATCTGGTGCACCGGCTTCCGCCCGGCGCTCTCGCATCTGGCTCCCTTGGGGCTGCGCGGCCCGCGCGGCCACATCGCCACCGCGGGAACTCGGTCCGTGGACGAACCGCGCCTGCACCTGCTGGGCTACGGCGACTGGACCGGCCCCGCCTCAGCCACTCTCATCGGCGTCGGCCGCCCGGCCCGCGACGCGGCTCGCAAAGTCGCCGCGCTCGTTCGCTGAACGACACCTCGCAGGCCAACGCTGCAGCTTGTAGGCGCGGTTGTGGTGGCCACCAATGATCAGTGAGGCGAAGGCCGAAAGCCGTCCACACGCTTGCCTGGATTCAGTCTCCGGCGGTCAGCGTGAGCTGTCGGCGGTGGAAGGCGAAGTGCTGGGTCGGATAGCGGTACAGGTCCGCGACGGTCATGAACTCGTGGAAGAAGGGATCCCACCGGGCGGGGTAGTGCATGCCGAGCGCGAATCCGATCTCCGACTCGGCATCGAGCCGACGGTGCAGGCAGACGATGACGCGGTCGAACGTCGCCCCCATCCGGCGGGGCCCGAAGACCCTGGCGCCGCCGAGAGGGCCGAGGTAGTTGACGACATCGAACGGCCTGGTCCCCGCATTCAGGAGACGGGCGAAGCCCCGGCCGGCCCATCGGGGGAGACGTCCGAAGACCCGCATGAGGGCCAGCAGAGGCAGCATGAGGATGTAGCCGAAGAGCATGTGGAAGAGCAGCTGCTCATTGGTCCACCGGGTTCCGTCGGTGGGCTGGCCGAGTTCGGCTTCGCTCGCCGTGTCCAGGAGCGCGTGGAACTCCGTGCGGGCGCGCTCCAGTTCGGTATGGATCGTCCGCCGGTCAACCCGTTGCCCGTTCTCCATGGCCTCCGCCCATCGCTGGGCCGGTCAGTCGGCCCGCGTCAGGAACTGCCCCATCGCGGCCACCACGGACGGCTCGACCCGGTAGTAGACCCAGGTGCCGCGCCGCTCGGAGGTGAGCAGCCCGGCTTCCTTGAGCTTCTTCAGGTGGTGGGAGACGGTCGGCTGGGAGACGCCGACGTCGGAGATGTCGCACACGCACGCCTCGCCGCCCTCGTGCGAGGCGACCAGCGAGAACAGCCGCAGCCGCACCGGGTCACCGAGCGCCTTGAACATCCGCGCGGTCCGCTCCGCCTCCTCGGCCGTCAGTGGACGCTCGGTCAGCGGCGGGCAGCACGGCGCCACGGCCTCGGGGGCCTCGGGTTCCAACAGTGTCAGCACCGGCACATTCGACATACGTCTATGTTGACACATGTCGAACCAGTGCGGCCAGGTGTGCCCAGAGTCAGTGGCCGCGCAGGTGGGCAGTCAGGCGGCTCGCGGCCCGGACTGCGTCCCGGCCGACCCCGCGCAGGGAGTTCGAGGACAGACTCCGCTGCCACTCCAGCCCCACGTACGCCAGCCCGGGATGGATCATCGAGGCGCCCTCCCGGTGGAGCGGATGCCCGTGTTCGTCCAGTGCGCCGAGCGGGGCGAGGTAGCCGAGGTCGGGCCGGTAGCCGGTGGCCGGCAGGATCGTGTCGACCTCCTCGGTGCTGCCGTCCGCCCAGGTGACCTTGCCGCCGTCGACGCCGGTGAACAGCGGCTGCCGATCCGGGGCGCCGTCCGCGACGGCGGTGCGGTAGCGGCCGTCATCGATGACGAGCCGGGTCGGCGGGGTGCGCAGAAACCGACCGATCGGCAGGGCGTCGATCCCCTCGGACGCCTCCAGTACCACCGACTGGAGCCCCTCCCCCGCGAAGAGCATACGCGGCGGCCAGCCCGGACTGGCCGCCCCCGATCAGTGCCACATCGACGTGTTCCATGTTCGATCTCCAGATTCGATGAATGTCTATGTTGACGCTTATCGAATCAGGTGCCATGCTGGGCGCGCAAGAGATCGACGGATGTCGAAGCAAAGGGGAACCTCGTGAACGCGCCCACCACCGACCATCTGCCCGTCGTGGTCATCGGAGCCGGCCCCATCGGCCTGGCCGCAGCCGCCCGCCTCGTCGAGCGCGGCCTCGAACCCCTGGTCCTGGAGGCCGGGCCGTCCGCGGGCAGCGCCGTGCGGGACTGGTCGCACGTGCGGCTGTTCTCCACCTGGGGCGAGGTCATCGACCCCGCCGCCGAGAAGCTCCTGGCCCCGACCGGATGGGTCCGCCCCGACGCCTCGGCCTACCCGACCGGCGGAGACTGGGCCGAGCGCTACCTCCAGCCCCTCGCCGACGCTCTCGGTGACAGGGTCCGCTTCGGCGCGCAGGTGACCGGCGTGGCCCGCGCCGGCCGGGACCGGATCGTCGACTCCGGCCGCGACGAGCAGCCCTTCACCGTGCACCTCCAGACCGCGGACGGCCGCGAGGAGCGGATCGCCGCCCGCGCCGTCATCGACGCCTCCGGCACCTGGTCCGTACCCAGCCCCATCGGCGCGGATGGCCTGCCCGCCCTTGGCGAGAAGGCCGCGACCGAGCAGATTTCCTACCGCGTCCCCGACCTCAACGACCCCGCCGTGCGCGCCCGCTACGCGGGCAAGCGCACCGCCGTCGTCGGCTCCGGCGCCTCCGCCTTCACCGCCCTCGCGTACCTCGCCGACCTGGCGAAGGAGGAGGGGAACGGGACGCACGCGGTGTGGATCCTGCGCCGGGGCATCGGCGCGAGCACGTACGGCGGCGGGGAGGCCGACGAGCTCCCTGCCCGCGGCGCGCTCGGACTGCGCGCCAAGGCCGCCGTCGAGGAGGGGCACGCGTCCGCGGCCACCGGTTTCCGCACCGAGGCCGTCGAGCGCGACACGGACGGCCGCCTGGTTCTGGTCGCTGAGGACGGCCGCCGCCTTGACCCGGTCGACGAGGTCATCGTCCTGACCGGCTTCCGCCCCGACCTCTCCTTCCTCTCCGAGGTACGCCTCGGCCTGGACGAGCGCCTGCAGGCGCCGACCGCGCTTGCCCCGTTGATCGACCCCAACGTGCACTCCTGCGGCACCGTCTACCCGCACGGCGTGAACGAGCTCTCCCACCCGGAACAGGGCGTGTACCTGGTCGGCATGAAGTCCTACGGCCGCGCGCCGACCTTCCTCGCCATGACCGGCTACGAGCAGGTCCGTTCCATCACCGCTGCCCTCGCCGGAGACCAGGAGGCCGCCGAGCGCGTTGAACTCACCCTCCCGGAGACGGGGGTGTGCGGCGGCGCGGGCCTGTTCGACGAGCCGGAGAGCGCCGAGCAGTCCGGTGGCGGTTGTTGCGCCGCCCCCAGCACCCTCCAGATCGGCATCGGCGCCCCGGCTACCACCTCCGGCGGCTGCTGAACTCCCCACCCACACAAGGAGGTTCGCCATGACATCCCGCGTACAGCTCGCTCTCCGTGTCCCCGACCTCGCCGCGTCCGTCGCGTTCTACACGCAGCTCTTCAACACCGAGCCCGCCAAACTCCGCGACGGCTACGCCAACTTCGCCATCAACGAGCCCCCGCTCAAGCTCGTCCTCATCGAAGGAACCGCAGGAGAGGCGACCCGCATGGACCACCTCGGCGTCGAGGTCGAGACGACCGAAGCGGTCCACGCCGCCACTGCCCGCCTGGGCGAGGCAGGCCTGACCACCGACGTGGAGAACGACACCACCTGCTGCTACGCCCTCCAGGACAAGGTCTGGGTCCACGGACCCGGCCAGGAACCCTGGGAGGTCTACGTCGTCAAGGCCGACGCCGACTCCCTGGCCAAGCAACAGGGCAGCACCTGCTGCACCGGCCCGGCCGAGTCCGACACCGGTGCGAAGGAACCGGCCATCGCGGGCGGCTGCTGCTGACCGCCGATGACCGACCTCCACGCCAGCGAGGCCGTGACCGGAACCGGAGACCGGTCACGGCCCCGCACCGCGCTGGCCGCCCTCTGCGCCACCCAGATCACCAGCTGGGGCATCGTCTACTACGCCTTCCCCGTCCTCAATCCGCAGATCACCGCTGCCACCGGCTGGTCGGCCACCGCCACCACCGCCGCCTTCTCGGGCGCGCTCCTGGTCTCCGCCCTCACCGGCATCCCCGTCGGCCGCATCATCGACCGCCGAGGCCCTCGCGCCGTGATGACCACCGGATCCGTCCTGGGCGTCGCGGCCGTGCTGGCCATCGCCTACGCGCCCAGCCTCGCGGCCTTCACCGCCGCCTGGCTGCTGGCCGGGGTGGCCATGGCGGCCACCTTCTACCAGCCCGCCTTCGCCGCCCTCACCCGCTGGTGGGGAAGCGATCGCGTCCGCGCCCTCACCATCGTCACGCTCGCCGGCGGCCTGGCCTCCACCGCCTTCGCGCCGCTGACCGCCACGCTCGCTGAGCACCTGAGCTGGCGCAGCACGTACGCGGTACTCGCGCTGATCCTGGCCCTCGTGACCATCCCCGCCCACGCCCTCGCGCTACGAGGACCCTGGTCGCCCGCACCGGCGCCGCCCTCCCAACGGGACACCCGCAGAGGCTCGGTGACCCGCAGCCGACCGTTCCTGATGCTCGCCACCGCGCTCACGCTGAACAGCTTCGCCATGTACGCGGTCGTCATCGCCCTCGTGCCCCTGCTGATCGCACGCGGCGCCAGCCCCACCGCCGCCGCCTGGGCCCTCGGCCTGGGCGGCGCAGGACAGACCCTCGGCCGCACCCTGTACGCGACCCTCGCCCGCCGCACCGGCGTCACCATCCGCACCGTCGCCCTGATCGCGCTCGGCGGGACCACGACCGCCGCGTTCGCGATAGTCTCCGGCCCCTTCCCCCTGCTGGTGGGCATCGCGATCGTGGCCGGCATGGTGCGCGGCAACCTCACCCTGCTCCAGGCCACTGCCGTCACCGACCGATGGGGAACCACCCACTACGGGCGCCTCTCCGGGCTGCTGGCCGCGCCTGCCGCCATCGCCGCAGCGCTGGCCCCCTTCGCAGGCGCGGCGTTGGCCGCGCCGCTCGGTGGTTACCCGCAGCTGTTTGCTCTGCTGGCCGCGATCTCCGCACTGGCCTCTGCGCTCGCCCTGAGCAGCTACCCGGCAAGGCGCGACGGCCTGTAGCCGCAGCACGGCACTATCGCCCCTGAACAGCGCGTTCGGCAGGGACGGAAAAAGGCGCCACCCCGGGCGCGAGACCGGGGCAGGCAGGCCGTGGAATAGGGTTTCTTTCAATGCGGGTCTCTGGCTGCGCCCGACGCGACGTCATGCCCGAGGGAGCTTATCCAGTGCCACGACGAGTGACCGAAGACGAAGCCGTCAAGGCAATGCTTGACCGGGGAACGCGCCCGCAGGAACCCTTCCCCGGCACACAACTGCCCTGGAAATGCCGCTGCTCGACCTGCAATGAGGTGAGTTCCCCACGCTACAACGACGTCGTCAACAAGGGGAGCGGCGTCTGCAACAAAACGTGTCGGTCCCGCAAGATCGCAGCCAAACTCACTCGTGATGGGACGACGGCTGCTGCTGTCATGCTCGACTGGGGCTGGGATCCACTGGAGGAATACCCGGGCGCCGGAAAACAGTGGGCTTCCAGGTGCGTCCACTGCGGCGTCATCAAACCGAAGAAGCTGGCGCACGTCCAACGAGGCCGCGGCGGCTGCACCAACTGCGCCGGACGTGACGTCACCGACGAAGCGGCGCGGCAACTGATGGGCAAGGCCGACCTGGAACCTCTCGTCGACTATCCCGGCTCATTGCAGCCCTGGTTGTGCCGCTGCCTGCACTGCGGACACGTCGGAACCCCCACCTACGCCAAGGTCCACACCCGCGGCCACCAATGCTGGTCGTGCCGCTCGGAAAAGATCGCAGATGCCCTGCGGCTCGACGAGGAAGAAGCCATCGCCAGCATGCTGGAGAAGGCACTCGACCCGCTCGTGCCCTATCCCGGCAGCACAGAACTCCCCTGGAAAGCCCGCTGCATGACCTGCGAAACGGTCCTGGACCCCGGGCCGACGCTGCACAACATTCGCGGCACGCAACGCGGCTGCCCAACCTGCGCCGCGCGCGGCATCAATCCCGCCAAACCCGGCTACCTCTACCTCGTTGTCCACGACGCCCACCAAGCCCTGAAGTGGGGCATCGCCAACATCGAACAACGACTGACCCAGCACGTCTCCCAGGGCTGGGAACTGAGCGCACGTTGGGACTTCGACCTCACCAGAGACGCCTGAGCCTTCGAGCGCCAGGTAAAGGCCTGGGTTCGAGGCCAAGGGATCCCCAGAGCGCTGAAAGCCGACGAGATGAAATACGGCGGCCATACAGAGACCGCTCTCCTCTCCGACATCAGGCTTCAACTCGTCCAGAAATAAATCGATTCCCTGATAGGCCGCAGCCCAGACGCGCCGCCAAAGGCGTAGTTCAGATATCAGATACTGGCACCACTCTCCTATGCCAGTACGCCACGCACAGCAAGACCTTCCGGATGGCGTGCCGGCGGGTAACCGCCAACCTGCATCAGGCGGCTTGTCCGCAGAGTCGGGCGAGGTCCACGTCACGCCGACCGCCTGACCGCCGGCGCTCGTCTGATCAGCAGCCGCCGGTGCCGAAAGTGTGACGACCCACCAGACCGTGTGCGCTTCAATACGGCATCGGACACATTTAGACAGGTCAGAAGGGGTCTTCATGAGGCACTGAGGGTGAAATCCCCGCTCCGCAGCACGATCGCTGTTTTAGCGGTGAAGCTGGTCAATGAGCGCCCAGTGAGGTGATCTCAGCAAGATCGGCTTGATGTAAGCGGTTCTGCCTGTGTCTGTGGGGGATGGCTGGCTTTAGCGGCTTGGGTTCTATAGGTCGTTGCAACACCTGCCCTGAGGGATGTCGCGATGACCAAGCCGCGTCGGACCCGTAAGATCCGTAGCCGGCCCTACTCAGCGTCCTGTGCCTCGATCAGGTCGAGGTCGCGGACGCAGAAGCCGTGGTGCTCGAAGGTCTCGTTGAGCACCGTGCCGAGGCACTGCCGCACCAAGCGGCCCCGGGCGTACGGCGGCCAGACATCGTCGTCGGGCACCGGCGCTCGCGCTGCGAGCTGCACAGCGGTGACCTCGTCGAGCCAGGCCTCGAGCTCGGCGGCCTGTGCCTCACGCACGCTCACGATCTCGTCGAGGGCCGGATCGAGCGAGAGGTCAAGCCCGTGCGCTCCACGGTAGGGCTCGACGGTCGTCCCGATGCCCATCGGCGTGAACAGCTCCGTCGAGCCCAGGCAGCAGCGGCGGAACCACGAGTCGTGGACGAAGACCAGGTGGCGCATCGTCTGCACCGCCGACCACTCGTCGTTCACGCTGCGGCGCTCGATGCCGGGCGTACGGCGGATTCGCTCGATCGTGGCGGCCCAGCCGGCATGGAGCTGACGCGATGCCTCGCGCAGATCAGCAGGGTCCTCGGAGCGGATCAGCACCCGCACCGGATGACGCCGGTCGAGCTCTGCCTCGACGTACTCGGTGACCTCAACACCGTTCACCACGAGGTTGGTGATGAGCCCGTCGATCACGGCATCCTGCATGACGACGCCGATCAGGCGTGCCCCGGTCAGATCGCACTCGCGGAACTCCGCACCGTGCAGATCCTCGTCGACATACCGCGTCATGCTCCGCATACTAGGCCGTTTCGTTTGGATCATCTGAATCGTTGGCCCAAGCGTGCCGTTGGCTGACGCGCAGTGGGCGCGGATCGAGCCACTTCTACCCGCCCGCACGCCGAAGCGAGGTGGGCGGTGGCGGGATCACCGGGAAGTGATCGATGCGATCGCCTGGTCAGACAGGCTCGCAATGGGTGTATCTGCCTGGGAAGTACGGCAACTGGAGGGGCGTCTACAACAGGCTGCGGATGTGGGCCATGGACGGCACCTGGGAGCGAGTGTTCACCGCACTGATGGCCGATGCCGACGCTGACGAAGACCTGATCTGGGTCGTCTCCGTGGACTCCACAGTCGTGCGCGCTCACCGGCTCACCGACCGGGGCCCGTAAAAAGGGCCCCCGGTCGGTGAGCCGGACGGCGTACTCATCGCGCGCCATCCGCGAGCACCTGCGTAAGCGCGGTATCCGCGCGGTGATCCCTGTCCCCGCGGACCAGAGGGGTCACCGACTGCGTCGAGGCTGCCGCGGTGGCAGGCCACCCACCGTCGACCGTGAGGCATGCAAACAGCGCAACACGGTCGAGCGGTGCATCAATCGTTTGAAGCAGTGGCGCGGCGTTGCCACCTGCTACGAAAAGACCGCGGTCATTTACCTGGCCGGGCTCCATATCGCGGCCATCTTCCTGTGGTCCGCGCGGTGAGCCACCACACTCCGGCCAGGACGAGTGCCGCGACGGCGGGGCGAGCGCGGGAGCCTTGTCAGCGGACGACGTCGAAGACGTTCTTCTGCAGGCCGTTGGCGTAGGCCTCGTGCTCGACGAGCTTCAGCTTCTGGGTGTCCTTGTCGGTGGCGCTGAAGAGCCGCTTGCCCGCCCCGAGCAGCAGCGGGAAGACAACCAGGTGGTAACGGTCGATCAGGCCGGCGTCCGAAAGGGCGTGGTTCAGGGAGGCACTGCCGTGGACGATGATCGGGCCGCCCTCGGTCTCCTTCAGCGTGGCGACCTCGTCGAGGGTGCGGAGGATCGTCGTCTCGCCCCAGTTCGTCACCAGGTCGTCCTCGGTGAGGGTGGTGGAGACGACGTACTTCGGCATCACCTTGTAGTCGGCGAAATCCTCCATGTCGGGCCACACCTGGCTGAACGCCTCGTAGCTGGTCCGGCCCATCAGGATCGCGGCAGCTTCCTTCTGCTCCCGGCCCTTGATCTCGAAGGCCTCGGGAAGGAACTCGACGTCCTTGAAGGTCCACCCGGAGTTCCGGTATCCGGGCTCACCACCCGGGCCTTCCACGACGCCGTCGAGCGATATGAAGGCGGTGCTGATCAGGGTACGCATCTCGGTTCCTCGGTGTCTCGTGTCTGGATCTCAGCGGGTGCGGCCGGTGCACGCTTCGACGACTCTCGTGGCTGCGGTGCACCAATCATGATCTATGACTGTGGATCATGGAGGAACTCATCGGTCGTCGCCAGCCCATTCCGACAGCCTCGGCCATCTGGATCACCTCGGTGGGCCACACACATGCCGGATCGTGCGACCTGGCCGCAACCGGTGGCGCGGCATCTTGATGCAGTCGCACTCCGTGATCCAAACGAAACGACCCAGGTCCGAGCACCGACAAGCCAGCCTCCCCGGCTTGATTTGGCCTCTTCCAGGTCCTGACCGAGCGCGAAGAACGCCACAGCGTCGCGATCGCCTCCAACGAATCCTTCTCCGGTGAAGAAGACCTTCACCGACCCGCGCTTGTGCGCGGGCCATCGTCGACCGGCTCACCTACGGCGGCAACATCATCGAGATCGGCACACACTCCTACCGCCTCGCCCAGACCCGCTCCCGCCACGAGGCCCAGCAAGCCCAGGGTGGGGCCAAATCAGGGTCCTGGCGCGCATTCCGTGATGGCGATCATGCTTCCGTACGCCGGTGACATGCAGTCACGTTGCCGGGATCCTGGCTGCCGTGTGAGGACTTGATCGGGATGCTGTTTCCGCATCTGGAAACGGTACTGGTGGAACAACTGGTGCTGGACGAGGGTGTGTTGCGGATTGTGTCACGGACGCGGGATGAGCAGGCGTGCACCTGCCCTGGGTGCGGGACACCGTCGCGACGGACGCACAGCCGGTACGAGCGCCGGCTCTCCGATGCCCCGGTGGGCGGTCGCCGGAGCGTGATTGCGTTGTCCGTTCGGCGGCTGTTCCGCGACAACTCCGGCTGCACCAGAGTGACGTTCGCCGAACAGGTTGAGGGCCTCAGCTTCTTCTACGGCCGCCGGACGCCGCTGCTGCGAGGCTTGCTGGAGGCGGTCGGGGTGGCGCTCGTGGGACGGGCCGGCGGCAGACTCGCCGCCGTGTTGTCGGTCCCGGTCGACCGGTCGGTGCTGCTGCGGCTGGTGATGGCGCTGCCCGAACCGTCGGCGAGCACGCCGCGGGTCCTGGGCGTCGACGACTTCGCGACCCGGAAGGGGCACGTCTATGGAACGCTCCTGGTCGACGCCGAGACGCACGCCCCGATCGACGTGTTCCAAGGCCGCGAAGCCGGGCCCTGGCCGCTGGCTGGCCGAACATCCCGACGTCGAGATCATCTGCCGGGACCGGCGGCTCCTACAGCGACGCGGCCCGCACCGCCGCGCCGCACGCGATCCAGGTCGCGGACAAGTGGCACATCTGGAACAACCTCGGCAAGGCTGCCGAGCGGTGCGTGACCGTCAACCGCCGCTGCCTGCCGCCCTGGCCTCCGCAGGTGGGGCCGCAGCAGGCCGACAGCAGCAACGAGGAGGAGACGTTCCCCGCTTCGCACCGGCGCACCGCCGAACTCGCCCGCATCCGCTGGCACCAGGTCCATGACCTGCTCGATGCGGGGATGGGCATCCGCGCGATCGCGCACTGGCTGGGCTAGGGGCGGCACACGGAGCAGCGGTATGCCCGCGCCGCACGCTGGCAAGACCAGGTCACCCTCCGACCACGCCGCTCCAGCATCCTCGACCCGCACGCCGACTACCTGCAGCAACGGTGGCAGACCGGCAACGTGATGATCAAGGATCTTCAACGCGAACTCCAGGTGCAGGGAATCAACGTCAGCTACACCACCCTTCGCGACTGGATCACCCATACCCTCCCGCCCCGCCAGACACCTGAGGCGCCACCGCCGCGACCGCCGACCGTCCGTCAAGTGACCGGCTGGTTCACCCGACACCCTGACACGCTGAGCCAGGAGGAGACCCGCCAGCTCACGCTCGCTGCGACGCCCGGCGCCATCGCCGACCAGTCCCGATCGACGCCCTCCCGCCGGCCGCCGACCCCGGTCGCCCGCGATCGCTCACCGGCACCGGCGAACGTCATCTGTCAACCGGCTACGGCGACGCCAAGACCGAGGTGCTCATCGACGACCCCGAGCCCGGCCGTCCTGCCCTGGTGGAGGCCGATGCCACCAGCGAGGGCAACTTCCACTGAGGGGCATGACACACACTGCGGATTTGCCCCATACCAGGATCTGGTCGTGATCATTGGGAAGTACCACGACCGTCGCTACCTGGCTTGCGGACGGCACCCACCTGCTCGTTACCACTGCCAACAGCAAGGGCCGACCGCAGTTGGTCGACCCGCGTCGCCCCGCTGTCGGCCACGACCAGGCTCGCCCCCGAACACTGCGGCCACAGTGACGAGGTGCTTCGCCACAACGGCGGCCCCGCGTTGCTCACCGTCCAGTTCCAGTCCGACACCAACTGGCAGGTCAGTTACGTGTGCCAGTGCCTACGGTGTTGGCCTGCAAGGCAGACGTCGACGCCGACCTCAGGCACAGAGGTCGGCGTCGACAGACGTTGTGGTGGCTAGAACGAATGAGTGTCGCAGTACGGGTAAACGCCCCCGTTGACGGCGTCCTGCCAATATCCCAGCCACTTCATCGCATTACGGGTTGCCGGCCCGTAGACGCCGTCGGCACTCACGCCGAGGCGGTTTGCTTGGAGCCACCGAACGGCATCCACCGTGCCGGTGCCGTAGATCCCGTCTGCCCCTCCGGTGGCGCTGATCCGATTGGCGGCATAGGTGTCGCTGTAGCAGCGAAGGATAGCCGTCTGCAGCGTCTTCACGGCGTTTGAGCTGCCCGTGTGATATTGCATGTAACAGCTCGTACCGTTATCGGTGCGCGCGGGAACTGTGTAGCTTGCCAAGAACCCATCGGCGCGCTTCACCGTCGTGTTGCACGGACCGTAGGCGGCGTGGGCCGGCGCAGTCATCATCGGGCTGGCCGTCAGGCCGGCGGCGAAGAGGAGAGCCAAAGCCCCCAACACTCCGCTCCGCATGCGGAGCGTCGTTGATACTCGTTGCACGATGCAGTCCTTCCGGTCGGTGATGTCGTCTCAGTGACGGCCTCGCCCATGGACCGTAGGGTCATCGTGACCTTCGGACTTTGTCATCCGTGCAGGGAACTTTGTCAGTAGTGCACCGCCTCGCGTTGACGCCGCATCAGGTGAGGGCCCTGTGTGCACCTGTCGAAGCCGTTGCGCAGCGAGATCGGATCCTGCCAAGCTGATGTCGGGAACTGTCCGTGTCGGGGGGCACTTGTGGGGGAACGGGCCGAGGTATGGTCAGGCTGGCTGTATGACCGATGCAGACGAAGGTCTGCCTCATGAGCCCGGTCCTGGACACCGCGTTCATACCGCCGCGGGACCGGGAGGAAGTGCTCCGGAATGCGGTGTGGGAATCCATGGTGGCGGTCGATATCGACCACCGTCCTCCGGCTGAGGACATCTCCGTTCGCATCGGGCTCGGCGCCGTGGGACCCATCAAGATCTGTTCGGCGCGGGCGACCGCGGTCACTCTCCGTCGGACGGCGCGGCTGGCCCGGGAGGACGAGGAGCCGGCCGTCACTCTCGGTGTTCAGATGACGGGCAGCAGCATGGTGGTGCAGAACGGCCGCGAGTGCCTGCTGAGGCCGGGAGACTGCGCCGTCTACGAATCGATCGCTCCCTACACACTTCTCTTCGACGAGGGAGTCGACCACCGCTTCATCCGGTTCCCCCGCGAGGCACTCGCGCTCCCCGACCGGTTGCTACGAGACATCACCGCGGTCCCCCTGGGATCCGACAACCCCATTGCGCGCCTCGCCTTCATTTACTTCTCCCAACTGGCCGTCAGCGACGAATTGCACCAGGGCGTGTACGCCGACGCCGTGGTGGAACCCAGCATCGAACTGCTCCGTGCCGCGTTGGCGTCCCAGCACGGTAACTGCGGCCTGGCCAGAGCACCGTTGGAGGCGACACTCAGCCTGCGGATCACTCACTACCTCCGGGTGCACCTGGCTGATCCCGATCTGTCGGCGGCACGGATCGCCACCGCACACGACATCTCCGTGCGTCATCTCTACGCTGTGCTGTCCCGGTCGGGCATCAGCCTGGGAGACTGGATCCGTACACACCGCTTGGCGGAATGCAGGCGAGAGTTGGCCGGCTCGAACGGCCGGCTGCGGACCATCGCAGCGATAGGACGAAGGTGGGGCTTCGTGGACGCGACCCACTTCAGCAAGGTGTTCAAACAGGCATACGGACTCTCGCCTCGGGCCTGGCGCGACCAGAACCACCCCCGCTCCTCCGCGTAATGGTCTCCGCGCGGCCAAGTTTCGCGTGACCGACCTTGGACGCTCGGTCTGGGCCCGGGGTCAGAGCGAGCGGACCCATCAAACTCATGCCCGACGGAACCGCCTTCGACCGGACGGCAAGAAGGTCAGCCGCCAGGAGCGGGGCCACGAGTATGCAGAAGCCCAGCTCATCGCGCTCGGAGCGCCGGTGCCGTGGGCTGGCTGCATAGGTTCGCCAAGTTCTTCAGGCCACGGCGGCGACGGAACGTCCGCCCCAGCGGATGCGTCTCTCGCTGCGGATCCGGGCGCGTTCCTTGCGTTCGGCGGCCAAGACGTCGCGGTGCCGGGCATTGGCGTTGCGCCACCGCAGGTAGGCGTGCAGGGCCCGGGTCTGCACGGTGTGGTTGGGGTGATGGGAGTTGGCGATGGTGAACTGCCGCAGCGGTCCGTGGGCCTCGATCGGGTTGGCCCACGAGGCGTAGGTCGGGCAGCGCACAGGTGGCCTGCGCCGGCGTGCAGCGGGTGGTCGAGGAATCACCGCTTCAGGAGAGAGGCTGAGGCGTCTTGCCGGTGACCCGCGGCTTTCTTGGCTGCGCCAGGAAGCAGTAACTCGCCCGCCAGTCACCCTTGTTGACCCTTGCTGACTCCTGCATCTGGCACGGCTGTGGCACGCGGTGCTGCGATCCTTTACTCGCCGCTCCTATTGTTGATCTTGTCGGTCCTGGCGCGGGATTCTGAGCAGAACGAACCGGAGGGAGACGTAACGTGGCTGTCCCGTGGGGACTCCTGATATCCACCGCTGGAGGCATCGCCGCCACCATAGTGGGTGTCATCGCCGGTGGCGTCGTGGGCCGGCGCAGCCA
This sequence comes from Streptomyces sp. MMG1533, assembly GCF_001279775.1. Classification (GTDB taxonomy): domain Bacteria; phylum Actinomycetota; class Actinomycetes; order Streptomycetales; family Streptomycetaceae; genus Streptomyces. The sequence goes on from NZ_LGDG01000007.1 coordinate 19,733, forward strand.
GAACCGTCAGTGGCTCCAGGAGGCACGAACCGCCGCCTACGAAAAGTTCCTCCAGGCCTTCGGAGCCGTGGAAATGGAGCTGCGCGAAGCGTTCGTGGACAGACGCGCCCCTACCGTCGTCTGGGCGCCGTTCAATGCCGCTTTGCAATCGATGTCCCTCGTGGCAAGCCAGGAAGCCATGGCGGCGGCTGAGCAGATCTGCGATGTCATCGAGAAGTTCACGATCCTGTTCCACGGCCGGCAGCCAGCGGATCTTGAGGAACTCCGGCCGATTCACAGCGGGTTGTACGAGGCGCACGTGAGGTTCGTCAACGCGGCCCGCCGCTCGCTCGATCCCTCGCAGGAACATCTCGTCCGGGCACTTGGCGGGCCGTCATCATGGAACGGCGTCGAGTCCGCCTGGTCGCCCGGGCACGGGGCTCCCCGATAGACCGTCCTACTCCAGTCGTAGATCGTGATTTTCTGTGACTGAGCGCTTCAGTTGGCGAGTGAGTGGTGGAGTTGGCGAGTCGAGCTACGCCAGCCGCCCGCGGAGACGCGTGTGCTGGCCCGCGGCAACACGACAGCAGCGCTGCAGGCCAGGCAGGACGCTCCCAGACGGGACAGCCGGGTCAGCTGTCGATGCATGAGGGCCAGTGGTCTTCTGCCCACTCCGGCCAGCCCGGCCAGCCCGCCGGTGGGGTGGGGATCTCGCCGCCGTCGAGTTCGGCGGCGTCAGGCACCTGGAACTGATCCCGCCATTGGTCTACCTCGGTCTCGCTCATCGGGAACGTCTGATGCGGTGCCGTCGCCTGGCGGTGCGTGATGCGGGCAAGCTGGACGTCCTTGTCCACGGGCACGTAGACCACCTGGCATGCTGCCCCGACCGACCGTGCCAGCCAGCGCAGTGCCGACCGTTCATCGCGGCCCCAGAGCCCGTAGTCGAGCACGACGCTGGTCCTCAGCCGCAGCGCCTGCAGGGCGACCGAGATGAGCCGCCCTTCGAGCACCCAGCGCTTGCCGTCGGCCATCGGATCGCCGAACAGCGGGATCATCCAGTGATCCGGGGTCAGCCGCAGCGCCCGGTGCGTTGCGGCCAGCTCTTTGGCCCGGGTGGTTTTCCCGGCTCCGGGGAGCCCGACCATCAAGAGCAGGGTGGCGACACGCGGGTCCTGCGTGCCGATGGGGCTGGCTGCATGCGGGCATGGGTATGGGTCTTTGTACTGTGAATCGAAATGCTGCGACTGAGACATGACTCCCCTGATCAGGCGGGATGGCCCGGCAGCACAAAGGCAAGCGTGTGACTGCCGACAGGACACTGATCCGGCGGTACGTCAGCAAGGGGCCGTGGTTACGGGCAACCTCGGATACCGCCGCTAAGCGGCGGTACGGGTAGTCATGGCAGCGCAGCAGCACATGCCTGCACCATAGCCGACCCGGACGTCGATCCGTCAGGAACCTGCGTGTCAAGCGAACCGGGCTCAGTCCTGCGGCGCCCTGAACGTGGCTCCGCCAATTCAAGCGCTCATCCGTCAATTGAAGTGCTCAGTCACATTCACGACGAAGGGCCAGCCTGGGAGGAAACCCTCTTGACTGGCCCTTTTCCTGTTCCCCCGGCAGGATTCGAACCTGCGACACCCGCTTTAGCCTCGATCTTGCATGAGGGTCCGCCAGCTTCCTGGCGGACCCTTTCAGCTTGTTCGGGGCGGAGATTGCTGCGGGTGGGCAAATTGGCGATCTCCAGCCAGATCCGGTTCTGCGCGGTCTGGTGGAGAGGGAGGTTGCGCAGGCCGGTGTCGCGGGCGGCACGGATGCGGTCCTCTGCCCTGGCACGCTGTCGCTGCCGCAGCTCCAGCTCCGTGATCGGACGGTCGGCGGTGTTGGTGGCAAAGCAGGTGATCCGCATCCCGTCCGCGTCAGTGATCCGCAACTGGGCGCCGGGGTGAGGCCGTTCCTTGCGGACGATCAGCCGCATCCCCTTAGGCCAGTCTTTGAGGCAGTCTCCGGCGAGCTCGGCAACCCATGCGCCGTCGCGGATCTCGCCGTCCGGCTCGACCGCGGGGGTCCAGGCCGAGACCGGCACCTTCAGCACGGCCTGATGAATGGCGTCGGTGATGACCATGCCGACCGAGTAGGACAGCCACCGTCCTCGTGCAGTGAGCCAGTTCAGGAACTCGTGGGTGCCGCCGCCGGAGTCGGTACGGATCAGCGTCCGGCGCCCGCGCCGGTAGGTCTTCGGCAGCTGAGCCAAGGCCAGGCGGGCAGCTTCGATGTGGTCGGCGGCGGTGTTGCTGCCCGCATTGCCCGGCCGCAGCAAGCCGGCGACCGGTTCCCCGGAGCCCTCGCGGCCGTGGTCCACGAACGCGAACAGCGGGTGGTGGCCGAAGGTCTTCTTCCAGGTCGCGGTGGCGTCCTGCTTGTCGGAGTGCGCCAGGACCAGCACCCCGTCGATGTCCACGACCATCTCGCCTGCCCTGTCCGGGGCGTTGTGCCCGGCCAACCGCCAGACCTCCTGTCGGACTTCGGCCCGAGCGCCCCGGATGGCTGCAAGCGCCCGGGGCCCGGCACCGGCGAGGGTGTCGATCAGGCGGGAGACGGCCGGATCGGACGCCACGGGCCCGAACGCGGTGGGCTCAGCCCGCAGCATCGCCACGTCCGCCAGGCAGTCGCCGCCCAGCGCGACTGCCGGCGCAACATCCAGCAGGATCTTGCCCGGATCGTGCACCGCCCTGTGCTTGCGCCACGGGGCTAGTGCCGCTGATATCGCCGTATCCAGTCCGATCTGGCGGGCCGTCTCCACCAGCAGCACCCCGCCGGCCTGTCAGACCACACTGCGGCCATCGCCCGCGACGCGGACACGCGGGTACGACCCGATACGCATACTCACCTGGGAAGTGCCTCCGACGGGCGCGGGAACAAGGGCCTAGATAATCCTCATTCTCACTGGTCAGAGCCGCTTTCTGCCTACTTGATCACCCATCGGGACGGCCGACGCTTGAAAATCGCGGGGCTACTCGTGGGGCAGGGAGCCCCGCCCCATGGAGGTAGCTGTCACGCCGCTTCCTTGGCGCCTGCCTCGCCGGGAGCCAAGCGGCTGAGAGCCGCCCGCCGGAAGTCGCGCTCGGTGGCCTGGCGCACTGACCTGCGGCTCGTCACCTCCAGATGGACCTCAGCTGCCACGCCTGCATGTGGTCGAGGGTGGCGGTGCCGCCTTCGGCGAAGACGCCGACGCCGGTGCTGGAGGGGTCGGGGAAGATCTGGTCGGTGATCACTGCCTCGCCGCTGCCACCGAAGACCTCGACGGACGACCAGTCGACGAGGATCCGCAGCTTGACCTTGCCGTTCTCGGGCTTCAGGGGTGCGGTCTGGACGCCGGGGAAGGTGCTGTTGAAGTGGACGGCGCCGGAGCGGGTGCGGTCGACGTACAGCTCCTGTGTCGTGGTGTCGTAGCCGATGACGGTCCCCTCGCCGCCTGCTCCGGTGCGGACCTTCAGGCCGAAGCGGTCGGCGTCCTTGAGGGAGAAGGTCGCCTCGATGTCGAGTGCCTTGCCCTTGGCCGCGCGGCTGATCAGCGGCTTGGAGGTGCTCTTGACGGTGACGCCTGACGCCGTCGCCGGGTGCTGCTGCCGGAGGGACTCCAGGCTGGCCACCGGCTTGCTGGTCAGCCGGGTCTGGCCGTTGATCGTGCGCAGGGCCATTTCCCGGGGAACGCTCTGCGCGCTGCGCCAGGGGGAGGTGGGGATGGATTGGCCGTAGTCCCAGTTGTTCATCCAGCCGATCATGTAGCGCTTGCCGCCCGGCGCGTTCTCCCAGGACACCGCCGCGTAGTAGTCCTTGCCGTAGTCGGTCCAGTCGGCGCGCTGTACGACGGACTTCGCGGCCTTGTCAGCGGTGGTGAACTGGTCGGCCATGACGTGGCCCCAGCCGGCGGAGTTCATGTCGACGACCTGGATCTGCGCCTTCTTGCCGGCGTACGGGCGCATGTCGAAGGACGCCCAGTCCAGGCTCTCGCTGTCGGCGCCGGTGGCGCTGCGGACGACCTCGCCGTCGACGAGCAGGTTGACGGACGTCTCCTGGGAGACGCGCGGGGCTTTGGTGTCGGACAACATGATGTGGTCGACGTTGAGGTGGCCCCAGCCGCCGCTGTTGTTGTCGACGATCTTGATCTGCGCCTTCTTGCCGGCGAGTTCGCCGACGTCCCACGAGGCCCAGTTGAGTGCCTCGCCATCCTGTCCGGTGGAGCTGCGGACGACCTGGCCGTCCACGAGGAGCTCGACGGCGGTGGGGTTGCCGGAGTCGGCCGGGTGATTGCCGCCGCCGATGAGGAAGTTGATGTGCTTCTTGTCAATGGTGAACTCGGGCGATGTGAGTGTGCCGGTGGTCGAGTCGCCGTTCAGGAAGGTGTTGACCAGCCCGTCTCCCAGGAATCCGGAGACCTGCCCCTGGTCGGGGAGGGTGCCGGGGGCCGGCGCGGTGCCGAAGGCGTCTCCGGTCTTCGTCCAGTCGCCGTAGGTACCGCCTTCGAAGTCGGCGAGGACCGTGCCCTCGGGCGGAGTTCTGTCCATGACGGTTCCGGCCTCGTGCGGATGCCGCCCGCCACCGACCTTGAAGTTCAGGTAGGGGCTGTCCACGGTGAATTCGGGTGAGGTGAGTGTGCCGGTGGCGCCGTCACCGCCGTGGAAGCTGTTGGCGAGGCCCTTGCCGTCGAAGCCGGTGACCGCCCCCTGCCAGTCCACCGCACCGGTTGCCGGTCCCTGACCGAACGCGGTGCCGGTGGCCGTCCACGAGCCGAAGTCGGTGCCCTCGAAGTCCTGCACCACCGTGCCGGTGGGCGGGGTGTAGGTGCCCTTGTCGTCG
>NZ_LGDG01000008.1 GCF_001279775.1 Streptomyces sp. MMG1533
GCCGGGTCCCTACGGCCAGCCGCCGCAGGCCCCGCCCGCCCAGCCCGGCTATGGCTACCCCCAGCAGGCCCCGCCCGCCCAGCCGGGCTACGGCCAGCCGCAGCAGCCCCCGCAGGGCGTGCCGCCCCAGCAGCAGCCGTACGGCCAGCAGGCCCCCTACGGCCAGCAGCAGCCGCCGTACGGTCAGCAGCCGCCCTACGGCCAGGCTCCCTACGGGGTGCCGCAGCCGCCGGCTGCCGGTGGCGGCAAGAAGAAGACCGGCATCATCATCGCCGCCGTGGCCGTCGTGGCCGCGATAGGCGTCGGGGCGTACTTCGTGATCGGCGCGGGCGGGGGCGGCCTGGAGGACGACGGCGCGCACAAGCTGGCGACACCGGCGACCGTGGCCGGCGAGTACAAGCGGGTCCTCGATGGCGCCACGAGCAGCGACTCGGACACCACCAAGTACCTTGATGCGAGCGGCATGAAGGACGGCAAGTCCGTCGTCGTGCAGTACTCGACGGCCGACTTCAGCGGCTACGACCCGAACGACTCCAGCACCTTGCCACCCCAGTCCGAGCTGCTGGTCGCCAAGGGCGTCACGGTCGTGGGCGGTTACGGCAAGATCGCGGACCCCGAGAAGGCACTGGACACGTACTTCGCCGCCATCACGAAGCAGATCCAGGACGGCTCCTCCAGCTCCGGCTCCTCCGGCGGCGGCGCCGAGCTGATCGGCCAGCCCGAGGAGGCCGACCTCGACGGGGCGCTCATGAAGTGCCAGTCGGCGAAGAGCACCAACAGCCTCACCAAGAAGGAGTCGACCGACTGGTTCTGCGTCTGGTCCGACTACAGCACGATCGCCATGGTCTCCCCCGGTGACAACACCAAGAGCACGACCAAGGACGTCGCGATCGACCTGACCAAGAAGATCCGCGAGGAGATCCGCGTCGAGGCCTGATGGCGCCGGACAACTCAACCACCGAGGGGCCCCGGTCTGTTGACCGGGGCCCCTCGGTGTACGTCGGTACGTCGGTACGTCTGTGCCGCTACGCCGTCTTCTGCTCGCCCGGTCCCCGACCGCGCGCGTCCCGCGGGATGAGGGTCGGGTTCACGTTCGAGTGGACGACATCGGCCGTGATGACGACCCGGGCCACGTCCTTGCGGGAGGGGATCTCGTACATCACGCCCTGGAGGACTTCCTCCATGATGGCGCGCAGGCCGCGTGCGCCGGTCTGGCGGAGGATGGCCTGGTCGGCGATGGCCTCCAGGGCCTCGCGCTCGAAGTCCAGCTCCACACCGTCGAGTTCGAAGAGGCGCTCGTACTGCTTGACGAGCGCGTTGCGCGGCTCGACCAGGATCTGGAGGAGGGCCTCGCGGTCGAGGTTGTGGACCGAGGTGATGACCGGAAGACGGCCGATGAACTCGGGGATCATGCCGAACTTGACCAGGTCCTCGGGCATGACGTCCTCGAACTGGTCCTTGGCCTCGAGCTCGCGCTTGGAGCGGATCGTCGCGCCGAAGCCGATGCCCTTGGCGCCGGCCCGGGACTCGATGAGCTTCTCCAGGCCCGCGAAGGCGCCGCCCACGATGAACAGCACGTTCGTCGTGTCGATCTGGATGAACTCCTGGTGGGGGTGCTTGCGGCCGCCCTGGGGCGGGACCGAGGCCGTGGTGCCCTCCAGGATCTTCAACAGGGCCTGCTGCACGCCCTCGCCGCTGACATCGCGCGTGATCGACGGGTTCTCGCTCTTGCGGGCGACCTTGTCGATCTCGTCGATGTAGATGATCCCGGTCTCGGCCTTCTTGACGTCGTAGTCGGCCGCCTGGATCAGCTTGAGCAGGATGTTCTCGACGTCCTCGCCGACATAGCCGGCCTCCGTCAGCGCCGTCGCGTCGGCGATGGCGAACGGGACGTTCAGCATGCGCGCGAGGGTCTGTGCGAGGAGGGTCTTGCCGGAGCCCGTGGGGCCCAGCAGGAGAATGTTGGACTTCGCCAACTCGATGGCGTCGTCGCGGCTTTGACCGCCGCCGTTCTCCCCGGCCTGGACCCGCTTGTAGTGGTTGTACACCGCGACCGAGAGGGCCTTCTTGGCCTGCTCCTGACCCACGACGTACCCCTCGAGGAACTCGTAGATCTCGCGGGGCTTGGGGAGTTCCTCCCAGCGGACCTCGCTGGTCTCGGCCAGCTCCTCCTCGATGATCTCGTTACAGAGATCGATGCACTCGTCGCAGATGTAGACACCGGGCCCTGCGATGAGCTTCTTGACCTGCTTCTGGCTCTTGCCGCAGAACGAGCACTTGAGCAGATCGCCGCCGTCACCGATGCGTGCCACGGTGTGCTTCCCCTTCGCCTGGGAGACGCCTAGGTCCAGCGGCTCCTGGTGCTGCCTTATGTCCGACGGTACCTTGCCGGGCCCCTCGTTCGGGCCCCCCTTGGCACGGTTCACTTTGACGTGCGCTTTGTCGTGCACAGTCCTGAACCGTGCCAAGGAGCGGCAGACGATACAGCGTCCGCCGTCAGCGCACGCTCGCGTTGTTCATCTTCCGGGTGGAGATGATCTGGTCGATCAGGCCGTACGCCAGGGCGTCCTCGGCCGTGAGGATCTTGTCGCGCTCGATGTCCTCGCGGATCTTCTCGATCGGCGTGGTGGAGTGCTTGGCCAGCAGGTCTTCCAGCTGGGCACGCATCCGCAGGATCTCGTTCGCGGCGATTTCCAGGTCGGACACCTGGCCGCGGCCGGTCTCGCTGTAGGGCTGGTGGATCAGCACACGGGCGTTCGGGAGCGCCATGCGCTTGCCCGGCGTACCGGCGGCCAGCAGGATGGCGGCGGCCGAGGCGGCCTGGCCCATGCAGACCGTCTGGATGTCGGGCTTCACGAACTGCATGGTGTCGTAGATCGCAGTCAGCGCCGTGAAGGAGCCGCCAGGGCTGTTGATGTAGACCGAGATGTCCCGGTCGGGGTCCATCGACTCCAGGCACAGCAGCTGCGCCATGACGTCGTTGGCGGAGGCGTCGTCGATCTGGACGCCGAGGAAGATCACGCGCTCCTCGAAGAGCTTCGCGTACGGGTCGTACTCGCGGATGCCCTGCGAGGTGCGCTCGACGAAGCGCGGGATGACGTACCGGGACTCGGCGACCGGGGCCGTGAGCTCGGAGCGCGTGCGCTCGTACAGGCCGCTGCCGGGGAAGTCGTTCACTGTCTCTCTCCTAGGGGCTGTGGCGGTCGGCTGGGGGCTTGCAAGGGGCATCAGGCCCCGGTGCCGCCGCCGCCCGGCATGTTGGCGGCCGTGGTGATGACCTCGTCGATGAGGCCGTAGTCCCGGGCCTCGTCGGCGTCGAACCAGCGGTCCCGGTCGGAGTCGCGGGTGATCTGCTCAATGGTCTGGCCGGTGTGGAAGGACGTCAGCTCGGCCATGCGCTTCTTGGTGTGCAGCAGCCGCTCGGCGTGGATCTTGATGTCCGACGCCGAACCGGCGAGGCCGGCGGACGGCTGGTGGATCAGGATCTCGGCATTCGGCAGCGCGAAGCGCTTGCCCGGGGTGCCCGCGCTGAGCAGGAACTGGCCCATGGAGGCGGCGAGGCCCATGGCGATGGTCACCACGTCGTTCTTGATGTACTGCATGGTGTCGTAGATCGCCATGCCGGCCGTGATCGAGCCGCCGGGGCTGTTGATGTAGAGGTAGATGTCCTTGTCCGGGTCAGCGGCAAGGAGCAGCAGCTGTGCGGTGATCTTGTTCGCGATGTCGTCGTCGACCGGCTGGCCGAGGAAGATGATCCGCTCGTTGAGCAGCCGGTTGTAGACCTGGTCGCCGAGGCCACCACCGATGGAAGGCTCGCCGGCGGCTGAGGGCATCAGATTCGTCACGTATCCACCTGCTCGTCTTACGACGGCGCCGGGCCGTCTTCACGTTTCCCTGCCGGGGGCCGTCCGGCGGTTCGCCGACACCCCTGCCCCCGTACTCATGGACCCTAACGCGCGGGTCCCTCCGGAGAATCCCGGAGAGGGGAGTGTTCGCCGGGGGCGTAGCCGGTGGGGCGGTGCCCACTCGCCATGGGCGCCCACTGGCCATGGGTGCCCACTCGCCATGGGTGCGCCCGCACGTGGGCGGCTGCGGGTTGGAGGGTGGTTCCTCGCGCCCACGCGGCGGAGCCGCATATCGATACGGCCCCGCGCCCCTGGGTCGCCGCCCCCGGCGGCGTGACAGAAGGGCCCCGGAGCCAACGCCCCAGGGCCCTCCTGATCACGATCACGTCAGAGGTGACGCGAGGCTCAGGCCTCGGTCTTCTCCTCGGCCTCGGGCGCCTCGGTGGAGTCGGCGGCGGCCTCGGCGGCCTCCGTCTCCTCCTCCTCGTCGTCCAGGTCGATGACCTCGCCGTTGGTGTCCTTGACCGTGGCCTTCTCGACCACGACGGCCAGGGCCTTGCCGCGGGCGACCTCGCCGACGAGGAGCGGGACCTGGCCACCCTCGACGACGGCCTGGGCGAACTGGTCGGGGGACATGCCGGAGGAGGCCGCGCGCCGCATGAGGTGCTCGGTGAGCTCCTCCTGGTTGACGTTGAGCTTCTCCTGCTTGACGAGCTCGTCGAGGACGAACTGCGTCTTGATGCCCTTGACCGCGGCGTCCTTGGTCTCGGTGTCGAACTCCTCGGCCGTCTTGCCCTGGATCTCGAGGTACTTCTCGAGGTCGAGGCCCATCTGGCCGAGCTGGTGGTGCTCGAGGTTGTGCTTGCGGGTGTTGATCTCGTCCTCGAGCAGCTTCTCGGGGACCGGGACCTCGACCAGCTCGAGCAGCTTCTCCAGGACGCGCTCCTGGGCCTGCGTGGCCTGGTCGTACTGCTTCATGTTCTCGAGGCGCTTGCGGCTGTCGGCCTTGAGCTCGTCGAGGGTGTCGAACTCGGAGGCGAGCTGCGCGAAGTCGTCGTCCAGCTCGGGCAGTTCGCGGGCGGCGACCTGGGTGACCTTGACGGTGACCTCGGCCTCCTTGCCGGCCGCCGAGCCGCCCTTGAGCTCGGAGGTGAAGGTGGCCTCGCCACCGGCCTCCAGGCCCTTGACGGCGTCGTCGATGCCCTCCAGCAGCTCGCCGGAGCCGATGGTGTAGGAGACGCCGCTGGCGACGCCGTCCTCGAGGATCTCGCCGTCGACCTTGGCCTCGAGGTCGATCGTGACGACGTCGCCGTCCTCGGCGGCACGCTCGACGGGGGACGTCGAGGCGAAGCGCTCGCGGAGCTGCTCGACGGACTTCTCGATGTCCTCGTCGGTGACCTCGACGGCGTCGACCTCGACCTCGATGCCGGAGAAGTCCGGGATCTCGATGGACGGGCGGACGTCGACCTCGGCGGTGAAGTTCAGCGTCTCGCCGTCCTTCAGCTCGGTGATGTCGACCTCGGGCTGGCCGAGGACGTCGATCTCCGCCTCGTTGATCGCCTCGGTGTAGAACTTCGGAAGCGCGTCGTTGACCGCCTCCTCCAGGACCGCACCGCGGCCGAACCGCTGGTCGATGACACGCGCCGGGATCTTGCCCTTCCGGAAGCCCTTCACCGTGACCTGCTGGTTGATCTTCTTGTACGCCGCGTCGAGGCTGTCCTTGAGCTCCTCGAAGGGCACCTCGATGCTGAGCCGAACCCGGGTCGGGTTCAGGGTCTCCACGGCGCTCTTCACGGTTCGGTCTCCTTGGGGGCTGACTTCTTGGTTTCTGCCGGAGCCAGACCGGCTCCGGCGGATTCGCCGCCCGGAGGACTTCAGATCGAGAGACACACGGGCGTGCAGCTTGCATAGTAACGGCAGCGGCGACACGCCCCAAAGGCGATCACGTCGGGTGGTCACGCGAGGTGACCGTGGGGTGACCGGTGATGGCCGGCCGGTACGTGGTCGGGGTGGCGGGATTTGAACCCACGGCCTTCCGCTCCCAAAGCGGACGCGCTACCAAGCTGCGCCACACCCCGTCTGGTGCGACACGTAGGGTACATGCCCGCAGGCAGCGTGGCCTCCGCATTTCACGAGCACGGGTGCGGCGCCCGGGCGCGGCGGAAACACGGTGTGCGACGAAGCGGGCCGACCCGCTACGATGCCTCCAGTGCCGCGGTCACTGACCTGCGGCGCGCGCTGTGCGGGCGTAGCTCAATGGTAGAGCCCTAGTCTTCCAAACTAGCTACGCGGGTTCGATTCCCGTCGCCCGCTCCATATGACCAAGGCCCAGGTGCGACGGCGAACGTCGCACCTGGGCCTTGGTCATTCATCGAGCCTGATCAGCCGGTCGTACCCCTCATATGACCGCAAGGACCGGACACGGCTGGTCTTCTGCCAGGGCGAGTGCCGGCGCCACCCTTCTGGCTGAGAAGATCGAGGAACACGTACGAACAATCGAGGAACACGTACGAACAAGGGGGAAGATCCGTGGCCATCATCGTGCTGCTGGGCGTCCTGCTGCTCGTCATCGCGGGGTGCGTCTGTGTGGTGTGGGCGGAGAGGGGCGGCCCTCGATGGGTCCGGGTCGTGGCGACAGTGACGCTCGCGGCGGGCCAACTGATGCGTTACTCCGGCAAGAGCGACCGCCGCAGTGAGGGCGACACCTGAGCGCCGCGGACCAAGTCGGGCCGGCCACGCCGTCCAGCAATCTGAGGCCACGACGAGTCCCCGGCGGGGGCGGACGTGGCGAGGGGTGGCCATTGCCCGGATTCGAACCGGGGTTTCCGCATCGGGGCGAACCCGAGTGCGGTGTCCTGGGCCGCTGGACGACGCATGGCCAGGCGGATCGTACTCACGCAGAGGCCGGCGGAACCATCTCTTTTTGAGGGGTGACGCCTCAGGGCACCGGCTCAGGTCGGGCCCCACCACCGCGCCTGGATGTCCACCTGCGCCGATGACCGCCGAATGAGGCCAAATCGCGACCTACTGGGATCCGGTCAGATTCGCTCACACTCGAACACATGGGGGCGACAGAGGATCATGACCGGCACCTCTGCCATCGGTGTGGGGAGGCAGGCCCCACCGTGGGCGATCGCGGGCGGATCAGTCCCATGACCAGACTCTGCGCGACGTGCTGGAACGTCTTCGCCAACGAGATGGCCGAAGCCGATGGAGCCACAGCCGCCCCGAGGCCGGAGCCCGACCCCGACGACGCGTCATGGATCGAGCCACCGATTTGCCCCAAGTGCGGGGTGTTGGTCCGCATATACCCGACCAACTACGACCGTTGGGTCAGCCTCGCCACGGTGGAGCTCCCCGCCAAAGACGCCCCTGAGCCCTTCCGGTGGCGTTTGACGAGGCTCCCGGACCCATCCCGCCTCGCCGCCGACATCGTGGCCGTACGGGTCCGTGGAGTCGATCCGCTGCCTGGCGAGCCGGTCGTGCCGGCGCATCGCATGATGTGCGCCCCGGACCAGGTGAGCCAAAGATCTCTTGCGGAACACACCAGGTCAGCCGGGCTCCGGTTACGCGATCTTCCGAACCTGCCACGCGGGTTCGATTCCCCTCGCCCGCTCCGAACAGGCCTCCGGCCCGGTCCTTCGAGGATCGGGCCGGAGGTCTTCGTGCTGTCCGGGGCGCTGTCCGTGCCGTCCGCGGGTCGCGGCGGCGGACCATGCGGGGCACGCCTAGAACTGGATCGAGTTGATGGTCTCCGCTATCGAGTTCAGGAACCGCTGGATGTCGTCGGCCATGCCGGTCGAGGCGAGGAAGAAGCCGAAGAGCACCGCGACGACGGCGGGGCCGGCCTTGAGGGAGCCTCCCCGGATCAACACCACCAGGATGATCGCCAACAGCAGCACCACTGACAGAGAAATGGCCACAACTGATCACACCCTTGGTCGGTCCGCTCTCCCGGCCCGGGGACGCGACCCTGCGCACCCCCGCCAGAACCATCGTGCCACCAATGGGGGCTGCATATGCGGCCCGTGACTGAACGTTGGCCACTTCCGTGCCCGGAGCCGCCCGCGGCCGGGTGTGCGGGCGGACCGACTCGGCCCGCCCGCACAGTAATTCGACCGTGCACCCCCACAGGGAATTCGACGAGTTCGTTTCCGTGTCCACACAACGTGTTCGCAGCTAATTCGAATTGACGGCACAGGCACACCAACACCCAAGCCAGGCAGGCCCCCAAAGGCGTCTTATGCCCTGTTTAGTCGGGATGAATTATGACAAGGAGGGCTCAGATGGGTACGGCACTGAACCGGGGACGGTGTGTTGGTCATCACGTGGACGACGACGTCAACTCCCGGAAAACGCGGGTACTCGCAGGAATTAACCAGGAATGACATGGAGGGTTTTACGAAAACCCACAGCCAAGGCTAGGGTGCCTCAGATGTTCCACGCTGCCTCGTCCCCCGCAAGCGCAGCGAGGTCCCCGATCCTCTCCCCCCGTTCCTGGTGGGAGGGTCTGTGACGAACTCGCTGCGACCGCACGGCCAGAACCGAGCGCCACTCCCCCCGGCACACGCGCCGGCGGACGGAGTGCCGAGTCCGCGCTCGCCGCAGAACACCAGAGCCGCTGCGGGCAACAAGCCCGCCCCATCAGGCGACAAACCCGGCAAACAGCGCGACGCGTTCTTCGACAACGCCAAGTATCTGGCGATCGTGCTGGTGGCGATCGGCCACTCCTGGGAGCCGCTCAAGGGCGACAGCCGGATCCTGGAAGGCATGTACACGGTGGTGTACGCCTTCCACATGCCGGCGTTCATCATCATCTCCGGGTTCTTCTCCCGCAGTTTCGACATGCGCGCCGACCGGCTGCAACGGCTGATCACCGGCGTCGTCGTGCCGTACGTCCTGTTCGAGACCGGCTACACGCTCTTCAACCGCTACGTCGGCGGCGCGCCCGACCAGGAGATCAGCCTCCTGGATCCCTGGTACCTGACCTGGTTCCTGGCCGCGTTGTTCGTCTGGCGGCTGACCACGCCGATCTGGAAGCTGGTGCGGTGGCCGCTGCCGCTCGCGCTCACCCTCGCGATGCTGGCGTCCGTCACCCCGGAGATCGGCGACGACCTGGACCTTCAGCGCGTGCTGCAGTTCCTGCCCTTCTTCGTGCTCGGCCTGATGATGAAGCCCGAGCACTTCCGGCTGGTGCGCCGGCGGTCGGTGCGGATTCTGTCGGTGCCGGTGTTCGCGGCCGCGCTGGCCGTCAGCTGGTGGTCGGTGCCGCGCATGAACACCGGTTGGTTCTACCACCGTGACTCCGCACAGGAGTTGGGCGCGCCGTGGTGGACCGGACCGGTCATGGTCCTCGCCCTGTTCGGCTGCTCGCTGCTGCTGACCGCCTGCTTCTTCTCCTGGGTGCCGGGCCGGAAGATGTGGTTCACCTCGCTCGGCGCTGGCACGCTGTTCGGCTATCTGCTGCACGGCTTCCTGGTCAAGGCCGGCGACTACGAGGGCTGGTTCGAGCAGACCTGGCTGCACCACCCGCTCGGCCAGATCTTCGTGAGCGTCTGCGCGGGTGTCGCCGTCACCCTGCTGTGCACCGCGCCGGTGCGCCGCGTCTTCCGGTTCGCGATGGAGCCGAAGATGGAGTGGGCCTTCAAGCGGGATGCCGCCGAGGTCGCCCGCGGCCGCGCGCAGCGTGAGCAGACTCCCGTACGGGAGAAGGTCACGACGGGCTGAGACAGCGACGGAGCCCCCACTGCTCAGCAGTGGGGGCTCCGTCGATTCTCCGGCCGACCGGTCGACCGGGCTAGTTGCCCTTCAGATGCCTCATCAGGCGCTCGAAGTCCTGCCAGCCCGACAGGTCCGAGGGGTCGCCCGGCAGGGGGTAGTACAGCGCGGGGCGGGTCTTCGGGCCCAGGTCGCGCGGGGACTCCGCGAGGGGCGTGCGGCGGGCCCGGTCACCGGGCATCTGGCGGACCTCCTCGGCGCCCAGGACGAACGCGAACGGCACGCCCGGGCCCTCGAAGTGCGGCGGGACGGACAGGTCCCGGCGGGCGCGGCGGATCTGGACCAGCATGGACTGGAGGTCGTGCCGGGTGGCGAGAGCCTCGGCCGCGGCCTGCACGGCGTCCGTCGGCAGCTGCTCGCCGGGGCCGTAGCCGAAGGCCATGGTCACGTCCTCCTCCACACCGCCCTTGGTCCGGGTGATGCGGACGGTCGCGAGTCCGGGACGCTCCGGGGTGCCGACGACCACCAGCCAGGTCGGCGCGGGCGAGCGCTCGTACGCCACGTCGGTCAACTGCCGCAGGGACCAGGGGAGGTTGGCCGGCTCCTCGGTGCCCCAGCCGGCCGGCGGTTCACCGGTGATCTCCCGCCATACGGCTTCCACGGCGCCGCCGAGGACGAGGCGGTCGTCGGCCGGGTGGACGGTACGGAAGGAGATGGCCAGCTGGCGTTCGCCGGTGTCGCCCTTTGCGGCGAGGCCGTCCTTGAAGGTCGCGGCGACCGGGGTGCGCGGGTCCTCCCGGGTCGCGTCCGGGGGCACGACGGTGGCGAAGAAGCCGTTGTTCCACTCCAGGACCGCTCCGGACAGGCCGTCGTAGTAGCCGTCCCGCTCGTCCTGCACCACCCAGCGCGAGGGCCAGCCCGGCAGGCTGCCGCGGACCGCCGGGGAGAGGCGGGTGCCGGCGGGGGTGACGATCTGGAGGCCGAGCTCGGCGTTCGCGGCGGCGCGGAAGGCGTCCGAGAGCCAGGCGGTCATCGCGACCACCGGACGGTCCTGGATGATGACCGCGACCTTGTCGGTGAGGACGTCCACGGCGGGCTGGGCGGCGGCCGGGACCGGTGCCGCGCTCATCCCGTCCGTGTTGACCACGGCCAGCGACCAGGCCACCTCGGGCGGCCAGGCGGTGCCGCCCACCAGCGTGGCGAGCCGGGCGGCGAAGGTGCCGGCGAGCTGCTCCGCCTCCTTGACACCGGTGGTGGCGCGGGCCTCGGTCCACCAGTACGGCACCTCGGGCGCACTCGCCCCCAGCAGCCGCTCGGCCTCACCCCTGACCTGCACCAGCAGGGGCGCCTCGACGGAGACCAGCGGGCGGCCCTGCTCGTCGCAGAGCTGCACCACCGCGCCCTCTCCCTCGGTGCCCACCAGCCGGTCCGGGCCGCCGGAGAGGAGCCCGGCGATCACGCTCAGAGGGTCGGGCATCTTCTTCGTAAGGGTGATGACGTCCTTCGTCATGGATTCACCTGGTCCCCGTGTAGACAGTCTGGATCAGCCGGCTCGGCTGGCCCCTGCGGACCAGCACCCCGCGGCCGGGCGGCTGCACGCTCGCGTACACGCCGGGGAAGAGCTGGCCCTCGCTGCGGTCGCCCGACATGACCAGCGCGGAGGAGCCGGACTCCCGCAGGCCCTGCAGCATCGGCTCGTACAGGCCGCGGGAGGCGCCCGCGACCCGTCGGGTGAGGATGAAGTGCAGGCCGATGTCGACGGCCGAGGGGATGTACGGCACGAAGGGCGCCAGCGGCTGCTGGCCGGCGGTGCTGAGGACGTCGTAGTCGTCGACGAGGATCACGATCCGCGGGCCGGAGAAGCTGCCGGGCTCCAGGTCCTCGGTATCCGCGCTCTCGTCGGGCAGCCGCTTCTCCAGTTCGCCGGCGATGCCCGCGGCGAGGCCGGCGGCGAGCTTGGAGTTGTAGGCGTAGCCGCCCCGGTACTCCTCGGGGATGGCGCCGCGCAGGCCGCGACGCGGGTCGAAGACGCCGAAGACGAGCTCGTCGTCGCCGTAGCGCTCGATGAGGCCCTGGGTGATCACCTTGAGCAGGTTGGTCTTGCCGCACTCGCTGTCGCCCATGATCATCAGGTGCTGGTCGTGCTGGAACAGGTCGAGCAGGACCGGGGCGAGCTGGGTCTGGTCGAGGCCGATCGGGACACGGCGCGGTTCGCTCGCCGGGCCGGGCAGCAGCTCCGGCTCCAGGACGTGCGGCAGCACCCGCACCGGCTGGGCGACCTCGCCGGTCCAGGTGGCGCGGAGCTGGCGGGCGGTGCGCTCCAGGACCGCGCCGAGGTCGGCGGTGTCGGCGACACCGTCGACGCGGGGCAGGGCGACCTGGGCGAAGAGCTTGCCGTCGGTGAGGATGCGGCCCTTCTCCTCCGGGGAGAGGGTCTCGCCGAGCTTGCGGTCGATGCTGGATTCGCTGGGGTCGTTCAGGCGCAGCTCGACGCGGGTGCCGAACTGCGACTGGGTGGCGATGCGCACGTCGTTCCAGCGGAGCATGCCGGCGACCACGTGGATGCCGTAGCCGCCGCCGCGCTTGAGGATGTCGATGACGGCGTCGTCGAGGTTCTCGAAGTCGTCGCGCAGGGCGCCGAAGCCGTCGATGAGCAGCACGATCTCGGTGGAGGCCAGCTCGGGCACCTGGCCCGCGGCGCGCAGGGTGCGCAGCTGCTCCAGCGAGTCGATGTTGTGGATGCGGAAGAGCTCCTCGCGCTGGTCGAGCATGGCGCGCACGGAGTCGATGGTGCGGGCGGCGCGTTCGCGGTCGGCGCGTCCGGCGACCCCGCCGACGTGCGGCAGCCCGGACAGGGCCTGCAGGCCGCCGCCGACCAGGTCGAGGCCGTAGATGCCGACTTCCTGCGGGGTGTGCGTCAGGGCCAGCGAGAGGGCCAGGGAGCGCAGCAGGGTGGTCTTGCCGGACTGCGGGCCGCCGATGACCGCCGCGTGGCCGCCGGACAGGGTGAGGTCCAGGTACCACTGGCCCTGCCACTGCTTGGTCGGGTCGTCGAGGATGCCCAGCGGCACCTGGAGGGGGCCGCGTCGCTTGGCGAGCTGCATGCCGCGCGCGCCCACCTCCACGGGTCCGGCGACCTTGTCGAGGGGGACGGCGGCGGGCAGCGGGGGCAGCCAGATCTGGCGTACCGAACTGGCTCCGGCGTTCTCCAACTGGTCGATGAGCACGCCCAGTTGGGTGGGCCCGGTCTCCCGGCGCCGCATCTTCGGCTCTTCCGGCGCCGAACCTCCGTCGTCGCCGAGGGTGTTGTAGGCCTCGTACTCCAGGGCCAGCGGACCGGTGTCCTCGTCCTCGCGCTGCACGGGACCGCTGTAGGCGCCCGAGACGTAGCTGGCCTTGAACCGCTCGTAGTGGCTGGTGTCGACCTTGAGATAGCCGAAGCCGGGCAGCGGGGGCAGGTGGAAGGCGTCCGTGGTGTCCAGGACCGTACGGGACTCGTCGGCGGAGAAGGTGCGCAGACCGAGCCGGTACGACAGGTAGGTGTCCAGGCCCTTGAGCTTGCCGCCCTCGATGCGCTGGCTGGACAGCAGCAGGTGGACGCCGATGGAGCGGCCGATGCGGCCGATGGACAGGAACAGGTCGATGAAGTCCGGCTTGGCGGTGAGGAGTTCGCCGAACTCGTCGATCACCACGAACAGGTGCGGCAGCGGGTCCAGGTCGGGGCGCTTCTCGGCGCGCAGGGCGGCGTAGTGGCCGATGTCGGCGACGTTGCCCGCGTTCTTGAGGACCTGCTGGCGGCGCTTGACCTCGCCGGCGAGCGAGGCGTGGACACGTTCGACCAGGCCGGCCTGGTTCTCCAGGTTGGTGATGACGCCGGCGACGTGCGGGAGGTCCGCGAAGGGGGCGAAGGTGGCGCCGCCCTTGTAGTCGACGAGGACGAGGGAGAGGTCCTCCGGCGGGTGGGTGGCGACCAGGGCGAGGACCAGGGTGCGCAGCAGCTCCGACTTGCCGGAGCCGGTGGCGCCGACGCACAGGCCGTGCGGGCCCATGCCCAGCTCGGAGGACTCCTTCAGGTCGAGCAGCACGGGCTCGTGGGAGTCGCTGATGCCGATGGGCACGCGCAGGAAGGCCCGTTCGCCGCGCGGCGCCCACATCCGGTTCAGGTCGAGGCCGGCCACGTCGTCGATGCCGAGCAGTTCGGCGAAGTCGACCGGGCCGGTGAGCGGGGCGTCGACCATCGACTCGGCGGACAGCCTGAGCGGGGCGAGCATCCGGGCGAGGCCCTCGGCGAAGGGGATGCCGATCTCGTCGACGGTGCCGTGGGCGCTGATCGGCTCCGCCATGCGCAGGTCCTCGATGACGATCTGCTCGCCGTCGACGGTGATGCGCACGCCCACGCTGCCCGGCTCCTGGATCCGCTGGTCCAGGAGATGCAGGACGGTGACGCTCATGTCGCGCAGGCCGACCGCGTCGTCCGGGCGCGGCAGGTCGACGGCGTCGTCGCCGTGCCCGTCGGCGACGACCAGCAGCCGGGAGGTCATGGCGAGGGCGTCCTTGCCGGAGAGGCCGCGGCGCACCTCGGCCGCGTAGGAGGCGCGGCGGCGCAGCTCGGGGCCGATCTGGCGGGCCAGTTGGGGCAGCGAGGGCGCGATGCGGCGGGCGGCGACGGGGCCGTCGAACTGCTCGCTGTCGAGCAGGTGCGGCAGCCACTTGGCCCACTCCCAGTCGGCGATCCGGTCGCCGGGCGCGGCGAGCGCCATGGCCACGTCGTCGGGCGCGTGGGTGGCGGCGGCCTGCACGAGCAGCGCGCGGGCGACCCGGAGGGTGTCCTCGCGGCTGCCGATGACGCTGATGTTGCCGACCCGGTCGAGCGGGACGGTGAGCGGGAGTTCGGTGCCGACGCTGAAGCGGGACACCAGCGCGGACGCCTCGTTCAGCATGAACTGGTCGGGCGGGGTGAGCACGGACGAGCTCGGCTGACCCACCTTCAGGTCACGCACCGGCATCTCGCCGGTACCGACGCGGACCCGCAGGAAGTCGGCGTCCATCCGGCGCCGCTCCCACAGCCGGGCGGGGTCGCGCACGATGTCGTAGAGCGCGTCCGGCGGCGGGTTGAGCACCCCCGTGCTCTCGCGCCGCTCCCGCTCCTCCTTGGAGAGCTCCTCGCGGGTGTCCTCAAGGTAGGTGAGGTAGGCCTCGCGCTGGGTGCGGCGGGTGCGCTGCGCCTTGCCTCGCTGGGAGAAGAGCATGACCATCGAGCCGACGATGGTGACGACGAGGATGATCGCGCCCAGCCCGGCGAACTGGCTGTTGCGCACGACGGTCATCATCACGACCGACGACATCACACCGGCGACCGGCAGCAACGAGGTCGCGATCGAACCAGACTTGCCGTCGGGCAGGTTGGGCGGCGCCTCTATGGTGCGCGACTCGGGGGAGGCCGGGGGGCGGGTGGTGCGGGCCGGCCGGTGGATCAGTCGGGTGCTCATCGTCCTCGTCCTCGGTTGTCCTCAGGTTCCCTTCGTGCAGGGGATGGTTCAGCGGCTCTTCTGGGAGAGCTGGAAGACCTCCGCGGCCAGCCGCGTGGCGGCCTCCCGGGTGTCCCGCGCGAGCAGGTCGGTGCGGATGGTGCCGCCGGCCGCCAGATGCCGGTCGTACGGCAGGATCCGCACGCTCGCCCCGGTCGTCTTCAGCTGCTCGGCTGCCTTCTCGACGTCGACGCCGGTGTGCGGGACGGTCTCGGTGAGCACGACGACGGTCGAGGTGGTGATGTCCCGGGGCAGTCCGCGCATCCACTGCAGGACGGCGTGCGTGCTGGCGACGCCCTCCAGGGTGGCGGGCACGGTGAGGATGCGGGCCTGGGCGGCGGAGAGCGCGGTGCGGGCGACCTCGGCGGGCATCGTCTCGCAGTCGACGACGGTCACCCCGAAGTAGCGGCGCATCGACACCATGACCCGCTCGTAGGCCTTGGTGTCGAGCATGGCGCCGACCTGGCCCTGGCTGCCGGGCAACAGCCAGGCGTTGTCGGGCAGTTGGACCAGGTAGCCGGTCACTTCGAGGAGCGACATCTGCGGCTGGACGACGTCGGCGAGGTCGCCGGTGGTCCAGCGCAGCGTCTCGGCGCCGAGCCTCAGCGGCAGCGAGCCGAGCGCCGGGTCGGCCTCGATGACGAGGGTCGGGTCCTGGCGGTAGTGGGCGTACGTGGTGCCGAGCAGGGCGGCGACCGTCGTCTTGCCCGAGCCGCCGCGGATGGACGTCACCGCGATCTGCCGGCCGGTGGTGACCGGCTGCTGCAGTATCTCGGCGGTCGCGGTGGTCTCGGCGACCTCACGCGCGGCCGAGGAGGACACGGTCCGGCGTACGGCCCGCAGGGCGCGGGCGCTGAACGGCTCCCCGCGGCGCGGTCCCCGACCGGCGGAGGCGAGCTTCTTGTCCACGACCGGGCGGGAGTCGGGGGTGGCGCGGGGCGAGCGGGCGCGGGGGGCGGGAGCCTGGGCCCGCTGGGCCTGTTGGGGCTGCTGGGGCTGGGCGGGGGCCTGCTCGGCGTACGCCTGCTGCGGCTGCTGCGGCTGCTGCGGCTGGGCGGGGTAGCCCTGCTGCGGATAGCCGTAGGGCTGCTGCGGCTGGGCGGGGTGGCCCTGCTGCGGGTGGCCGGCGGCCTGATCACCGTACGGCGGCTGCTGGGACTGGCCGTACGCCTGCTGACCCTGCGCGGGATACCCCTGCTGCGGATAGCCGTACGGCTGCTGCGGCTGGGCGGGGTCGGCCTGCTGCGGGTAGCCGTACGCCGGTGCCTGGCCCTGCGGCGGGACGTTCTGCGCGCCCGGTTGCTGTTCCGGCTGTTGCCCTGCCGCCTGCTGTGGCTGCGCGCCCTGTTGTGGGGCACGCTGCTGGGCCGCGCCGCCCTTCAGGTCGCGCAGCACGTCGCTCTGCCAGTTGTCCCCGCTCGGCATGTCGCCCTTCTCTCCTGCTACGCCGCCGCCTCGTCGTCCCGCCCGGAGCGACGGCGCGGCGGCGTCTGGTCTTCGAAGCTCAGAACTTGTTGAGCAGTTGCCCGTAGATGCCGAACGCCCCGATGGCGAGCGGGAAGAGCCCGATCACGCCGAGGGACTCGATCAGGTCGGCGAACCGCCGCAGCCGTACCTGGACGTGCTCCGGCGGCTCGACAGCCAGGACCAGCAGCGGCAGCAGTGCCGCCGCGGCAAGGAGGACGAGCGCGCCGGCACCCCCCGCGTGGTCCAGCCACAACACCGCGAGACGTACGACGAGCAGCGCCGCCGCCCCGAACAGCGCCACGACCTCGGCGACCAGCGGGAAGGCCCGCGCCCGGGACAGCAGCACGACGGCGACCAGCGAGGCGAGGGACACCGTCCAGACGGTCGGCTCCTTCGCGGTGGTCAGCAGCCAGCCGCCCGCGGCGGCGGAGGCGGCGGTGACCACGGTGGCGAGGGCGAGCCCGCGGTGGGTGGCGGCGAGGGCGTTGGCGACCTCGTGCCGGCTCACCGAGGTGCCCGAGGAACGCTTGTCGTCGAGCGCGGTGAGCCCCGAGGCCATCAGCGCGAACCGCGGCAGCAGACCGAGCAGGATGACGGAGACGACGGCCATCACGGCGCCGATCCGGTCCGGCCGGTCCTGTACGAGGGCGACGCCCTCCCACAGCGCGGCCACACCGACGACCGCCCCGGCCCCGATCAACCCGCCGCGGCCGAGCGGCGAGCAGTACGCGAGCAGCACGAGCGTGAGCACCAGCGCGGCGGCGACACCGGCCAGCCGGGCCGTCCCGGACCAGTCGTAGGCGTCGGCCGCGGTCGTCGCGGTGAGCAGGCCGAGCCCGCCGGAGGCGAGCAGCAGCGCGGTGGCCAGGCCCCGGTTGCCCTCGCCGATCTTCGCGATCGCCGCACCGGCGACCAGGAACACCGCGGTGACGACCGCGAGCCCGGTGGCGACCGACTCCAACGCGAACTCGCGCCGGGCCAACAGCGCCGCGATCACGGCGAACACGACGGTGGCCACGCCCGCGGCGGTACGGCGTACGGCGGGGCGCCAGCGCCAGCCACGCAGGTCGAGGTCGTCCGCGACCTGGTCGGTGACGTCGTGCACGACCGGCGCCGGCGGTGCGGCGTGAGCGCGCACGAGGCGCAGCACGGCGCCGTCGGGGACCTCCGCCGAGGACAGCGTGGCGTCGTGCGGCAGCGCGGAACCATCGGAGGTGATCAGCTGCCGGGTGGTCGGCCGGGACGCGGCCCGGTCGTCGAGCAACTGCAGTATGTCGGGGAGCAGTTGGCCGATCGGAGTGTCCGAAGGCAACACGATGTCGGCGCGTCGGCGCTCACCGATCAGAGTGACCCTGCTGAGTTGGGTCCGGAACGTCGCTGCTGTGCTCACCACTCACCGGAACCTATCATCGCGTCGTTTCTGCCATGGGCGCGCTCCGACTTGGTCACGCCCCCCGTCCACACCCTGTTCACTGCTTCTCCGCACCCTTGTCGCCCTTTTCGCCGGCCCCGGTCGCAGAGGCGCTGGGCGTCGGGTCGTACAGCTGCCCCTGCTGCTGTTGCTGCTTCTCTTCCTCGGCCTTCTGCTTCGCCAAGGTGGCCTGGAGGAAGGACCAGCCGACGCATCCGGCGCACAGTACGGCCGCGATCGCGATACCCGCGAACATCTTGCCGAACCGCTCGTCCGCCGTCCGCCGGGCGCGCTGCGCGCCGAACAGCAGCGCGTCGCGCATCCGGCGCCGGCGCACCGCCACCGACTCCAGCAGCTGGCTGTCGTAGTCCCGTGACATTCAGTCGTCCTGTGTAGGGGGTTGGTTGGAGGTCAGTCGCCCGGAGCGAGGCCGAGGCGGTGCCGCATGGCGGCGTACTTGTGCGTGAGCCGCCGGGCGGTGTGCTCGTCGAGTACGGCGAGACGGCTCGGGTCGGCGTTGTGCGCGAGATCGGCGGCCTTGACGAGCCGGGCCCCCTCAGTGGCCAGGATCCGGCCCGCGTACGCCTCCGGGTCCTCGTCCGGCCGCTTGGTCACGGCCCGTACGACGTCCTTGGTGCGCTGCGGGAGTGCGGCGGCGTCGAGCCAGTCCTCGCTGAGCACCCCGTCCTCGACGGCGTCGTGCAGCCACGCGGCGGCGACGAGCTCCTCGCCCCCGCCCCGGGCACGCACGCCCTCGGCGACGGCCGACAGGTGCTCGGCGTAAGGCCGTCCGGCCTTGTCCGTCTGCCCGGCGTGCGCGGCGCGGGCGACGGCCTCGACCTCGGCCAGACTCATCTCTTGCGGCATGCGGATCCCCCCTGCTTCGCTTCCGCAACATAGGACATGGACGCGCCACGCGTACAGCCGGGGTACGGCCGTCTCTCGGGCTCTGTCACGCCCCTCCCGACAATCCCGTCACGATCATGAAGAGCACCCACAGCACGGGCACGAGCGCGACGTATGCGCGCGGCCGCCGGTGGATGGGCACGCCGGGGTCGTATCGCGGCCCGAGCATGCCCGGCCCCGGGACCGCGAGCTGCTTCACCTTGCGAACGGCGAGGAGGTTCCGGACCAGCGTCAACGGCGCGAAGACGAACAGGGAGAAGGGGCTCCACCAGCCCCAGGCGAGCGTGTGGGTGGTCAGCGCGCGGTGAACGGCCAGTCCACAGGTCATGCACATCGGCCCGTCCGTCTTCCTGAACCCCATGAAGACGACGAGGCCTCGGTGCGCACGGAAGGCTACGTCCGCTGCGGGGGAACCTCCGCAGAATCTGCACATGGGTGGGGTGGGGGCTTGGGGGTGCACGGCGGTGGAGGGGCCCGGGTCGGCCTGGGGCTGGTTGGTGGGCGGGGCGTCGGCCTGGAGCTGCTCCCCGGGCTCCTCGGTGGAAGGTTCGGCGTACCAGGCGCGCAGCGAGGTGGCTATGGCGTCCAGGAGGCCGTTCCCCACGGCCTCCGCGATCTCCCCGTCGCTCATCCGCTCCGCGGTCACGACCGCGGTGGCGGCGCGCACCGCGTCGGCGGGCCGTAGCCCCCGCTCCGACGGTGCTTGGGGCATCGGACTGTGCCGCCACCGGTGCTCGGGGGTCACGGCGCCGACACCGTGCAGGGCACGAACAGCACGCTGAAGCGGCTCGCTGTAGAGGGGAAACGGCACGTGAATGGCACCGCTCGGCATCTTCTGCCCCCCGCCCCACTTCACGTCCCGGTCCTCGTCCGTGAGCGCGTCGAAGGCGTCGGCGAGCTCCTGCCACGCCTCCGCGTTGTCACGGTCGAGCTGGGCGAGCAGTCGCCGGTCGTCGGCCGGGGTGACGACACGGGCCAGCTCTTCGAGCGCGGCGACATCGGGCGCCTCGGTGACCGGCCCGACACCGGGCTCGTGACTGAGCAGTCCGAGGACACCGAGGGGGGTGAGACCACGATCGTGAGCCTCACGGACCTTGGTGTACCACCCCAACCCCGCCTTGTAGGCACCGGGACTGCTGGCGTTCCGGTGCATCCACTCGACGTCGGTGGCATCGCCCCAGGCGTATCCGACGACTTCGCCGTCGGGGGCGGTCACGGTGACGTAGTGCACGGGACTGGTCATGCTGGTCAGGCCTCGGGGGCCGATACCTCCGCAGATACTCGGTTCAAGCGCGGGCCCACCGGTTCGCTAGTCGCCCTGGGCGAGGGCATGGAACGCGGCGGCGTTCGGGGCGTCGGTCAGGGAGCCTGGGAGGGGGCGGCCCTTGCCGGCAGTCTCCGGGTTGCCGTACAACTCGGCGAGGGCCTGGGACGGCAGAAGGCCCCGCTGCTTCGCATCGCGCAGCCGACGGATCCAGAAGCCGCCTTCGTTCGCCGCACGGGGACCACCAGCCTGCCGCGGTTCCCACGCGGCGGCGTCGTCCTCGTCGCCGGCCCATACCCAACCGAGGACCGCGCCACCCTGCTTGTCGACCACCGTGAAGTAACGCACCGGCTTGTCGGTGTGGTTTCGGTATCGCGGCGGACCCGACACGAGGTTGGAGTGCACGTCATCGTTGAAGCGCGGGTTGACCGGCTGTCCGTCATTCACCCTTGGCGAGGGACTTGACCGCGTCGGCGTTCGGGGCGTCGGTGAGGGAGCCGGGCAGGGCCCGTCCGCGGTTGCCTTCCGGGTTGGACAGCATCTCCGCGAGGGCCTGGGACGGCAGGATGCCCCGCCCCTTGGCCTCTTGCAGCCGGGCGTGCCAATGACCGCCCTCGGCGAGGGCCCGGCCTCCGGCGGCGTTGCGTGGCACCCACGCGGCGGCGTCGTCCTCGTCACTCGCCCACACATATCCGAGGGCCGCGCCGCCCTCCTTGTCGACCACTGTGAAGTACCGCACCGGCTTGTCGGTCCGGGTGCGGTACCTCGACGGACCCGGCGCCACGAGGTCGAAGTGCACGTCCTCGGCGAAGCGCGGGTTGATCGGTCGTTCGCTGCTCATGAAGTCCACGTTCCCTTAACTCTGCCTGATCCTCAACGCGGCCACCGCTACGGCTTCGGCCTCGGCAGGACCTCTCCGTAGATGTGCCACTTGCCGTGTGCCTCGTCGAAGAAGACACGCGTCACCTTGTAGTCGGAGCCCCGGGCCAGCAGCAGCTCACGTTCTCCGGGGTACTTGGAGAGGTGGTCGATCCAGAGGGCGGGGGTGTCCTTCGCCACCCGCAAGTGCATCCACACGGGATTCTGGTCGAACGGGGGCGGCGGCGACTTGCCGAGTGCCGTGGAAGTGAACGCCTTGTCGTCGAAGGTCCCGCCGAGCATGTCGAGCGGTGAATCGATCGGGAGGCCGTCGACCTTGACGTGGTCGACCCCGGTGCCGCGGACGACCATGATGTCCTCGGGCACAGGGCGCATGTCCATGACCTTGTCCATCTCGTCGATGGTGTGCAGGAGCGAGGGGTCCACGTCGTTGCCGAAGCGCAGGTGTCCATTGATCTGGGTGTACTCATTACCGCTGTACGTCTTCAGCGCCTGCTGCGACTCGGTGGGCAGGTCGTCCAGGAAATCGTTCCAGTACGCATTGCCGTACGCCAGCCCGGCGTCGTTGGTGGCGCTGGGCGCGTGGTTCGTGCCGCGCGCCAGTTCGGCCTCGGCCACCGCGTGCTTCTCGGCGTCGCTGAGGGCGTCGAAGGCCGCGTCCGACATCGTCGGCTTGTACTCGAACGGCTCCCCGGCCCCGGGGTGCCCCGGCACATCCGCACCCTGATGCCCCGGAGCGACCGGACCATCCGTGCCGTGGTGCGCCCCGGCGTCGACATGGTCGCCGGTGTGCGCGGCATCGTCCGCGTGACCGACACCGTCGTCACCGTGTCCGGCGCCGTGCGAGGCGTCGTCGGCGTGACCCGCTCCGGGGACGTCGTGCCCGGTGCCGTGCGGCGCGTCCGGGGTGCCGTGGCCGCCGGTGCCGGGGACCTCGTGGCCGCCGGTGTGCGGCGTGGTCGGGATGTCGTGCGCGGGGGTCGCCGCCGCACCCTGGTGGTACCACGGGCTCGCGGCACCCGGGTGGCCGACGCCGCCGGGAGCGTCGTGGCCACCGGTGTGCGGCGTCGACGTCGGGGCGTCGTGCGGCGTGGCGGTCGGCGTCTGGTCGTAGGCGGACGGTGAAGGCGCGTGATCGAACGCCGATGGCGACGGCGCATGACCGTACGGCGCCCCCGACGGCGTCTGGGCGTACGGATTCGTACCCGGTGCCTGGTCGTACGCGGACGGCGAAGGCGCGTGGTCGTACGGGGATCCCGACGGCGCGTGACCGTACGGCGATCCCGCCGGCGCGTGGTCGTACGCGCTCGGCGAAGGCGTCGTGTCGAAGGCGCCGCCCGGCGTGTGGCCCGCGGGCGTGGTCGGCGTGTTGTAGTGGCCGGCGTTGGGCGCGTCGTAGTGCCCGGCGTTGTCGACCGTGTGTGCGGCCGTGTCGGCTCCCGCGTGGCTCCCGGCGTACGACGGGGTGGGGGCACCCTGAGTCGTCCAGTGGGCCGGGAGTGTCGGTGTGGTGCCGTGCGGGACCGTCGGGGTGTTCGGCTCGTAGTGGACCGGGGTCGTGTCGATCGCGCCGTTGGGCGAGATGAGGTTGCCGTTCGGGTCCATCAGGCGGCCGTCGGGCAGGTTGACGGCTCCGTCCGGGAGGGTGGGGATGTCGATGTTGCCGACGCCCCGCAGGCCCTTCGTGATATCGCCGATCTTGGACAGGCCCGCGCCCGCGCCCTTGGCGATGTAGGTCATCGGGTCGATGACCTTGCCCGCCTTGCCCGCGACCGACAGCACCTTCGCCACCGCACCAGCCTTGCCCGCACCCGCGACACCGGCGCCCGCACCACCCGTGAACACCGTCGTCAGGACGTTGAACGTGACGGCACCGGCCGCACGACCGGGGTTCTTGCCCCACTCGTCCCACGCAACCAGAGCCTTGCCCGTCTCCTTCATCGCGGTGCGCGAATCACGGATCCAGGAAGGGAGTTTGTCGTCCGGCAGCGCCCAGAACGCCAACTGCGCGCCCGGCATCATGCTGAGGGTCAGGCCGGTCGCCAACTGCGCCAGGCCCTTCCACGCCTGCCCCATCGCATCCCAGCCGCCGAAGCCGACCAGGGTGCCCAGGCCCTTGATGGTGCCCCAAATACCGTCGACGATCAGGCCGTCCCACACGAACGACTTCACCCAGTGGCCGACCTCGTACCAGTGGTGCTTCTCCTCGACCGGGTCGCCCCAGGGAAGCTTCGCGTTCTTCAGGTCGTCCGCGTTGAAGCCGTACTGGTCCTTGCGGTCGGAGCCGTCCCCGGCGACCATCTGCGTGCCACCCCACAACGCGGTGATCTTGTTGTGGGCGGTCCGCTCGGCAGCCCAGAACGCCGCCACCGTCGCGGTGATGTCGTCCCGGATCTGGTTGTGCTCGTCGACCTTGTCGCCGTCGTACTCCCACTCGTCGTCGTCCTTGACGGAGTCGACGAACGTCACGGCCTTGGTCTTCAGTTCCTTCAGCTTGTCGACAAGGGGACGAATCTCCGTGGCGTACGACGACAGCGCGCCGGACACCGTCTCCAGGTCGTCCCCGAACGTGTCCGCACGGTCCTTGACCGGCTTCGTCGTCGCGAACAGCTGCTCCGCCTCCGGAGCGGTGTAGTACGCCGACAGGCCCTGGAACTGCGAATGCACGTCCCCGCCGGTCGTACGGACATGCCCCGCGTCCTTCTTCAGGTCCGCGTAGTCCGTCTCCAGCTGGGCCAAGTCACCCGTGAACTGAGGAATCTTCTCCGGCTGGATCACGCCTTGCCCGCCCCCGGCATGTCCAGCTTCGGCTCGGACAACGCGTTGCGCTGCGCCTCCGTGGCCATCTCCTGGTCGCCATTCAGATACGCCGTCGTCGCGTCCACCGCGCCCTGCAGGGACTTGCCCGCCCGGGCCGCCACATACTGCAGGTCCTTCGACGCACGCTCCGCATACTGCGACAACGCAAGGGCGACCAGGCCACCCGCGGCCTTCTCGCCACCCTCGCCGCCACCGCCACCCTCGCCGCCACCGCCACCCTCGGCGGAAATAGTGCCCGCACTTGTGGCCGCCGACGTCAGGTGCTCACCGAACGCCTTCGCGTACTTCTCCAGGTCCGACGCCGTCTCACCGGTCGTCTTCAACACACTGGAAATGCCTTGCGGCTTCAGATCCCAGCCGGGCACCGAAAACCCCCGTTTTCCTAAACTTCCGATACCGAACAAACAGCTCTGGAGCGGAACCCGCCCCAGAGCGGATGATTACGGCAGACGAACCCGTCCGTCAGCCGATGTTGTCGACCGCGGCCTTGGCCCGCTGGATCGTCGACTGCGCCGTACCGTCGTTCTTCTCCAACGTCGACTTCAGCAGCGCGATGATGTT
>NZ_LGDG01000009.1 GCF_001279775.1 Streptomyces sp. MMG1533
CTCGGCGATCAGGCCGTCCATGTCGGCGTCGAAGGCGATCGGGTAGATGTCCTGGTACTTCTTCGGCGGGTTCTCCGCGTACGCGATCGTGCCGTCCGGCCGGTGGTGGAACCACTCCGGATGCTTCTGCACCCACGGATGGTCGGGCGAGCACTGCAACGCGAAGTCGAGAGCGATCTCCAGGCCCAGTTCACGGGCCCGGCCCACGAACCGGTCGAAGTCCTCGATCGTCCCCAGATCCGGGTGGACCGCGTCATGACCGCCCTCCGGGGACCCGATCGCCCAGGGCACCCCCACATCCTCCGGCCCGGGGGAGAGGGTGTTGTTGCGGCCCTTGCGGAAGGTCTGGCCGATCGGATGGATCGGCGGCAGATACACGACGTCGAAGCCCATGGCCGCGATCGCCGGAAGCCTTTTGGCCGCGGTGCGGAAGGTGCCGTGCGGCTGCTCGGGCGTGCCTTCGGAGCGTGGGAAGAACTCGTACCAGGAGCCGTACAACGCCCGCTCCCGCTCCACCAGCAACGGCAGCGTCTCCGACGCCGTCACCAGCTCCCGCAGCGGATACCGGGCGAGGACCGCGTCCACCTCCGGCGTCAACGCGGCGGCCAGTCGGGCCGCCGCGGGGCGGGTCTCGTCGCGCAGGGCGGCGACGGCGGCGCGGAGGACCTGCCGTTTGCCCTTCTTGGGGACGTCGGCGGCTGCCCGCTCGTACAGCCGGGCGCCCTCCTCCAGGACGAGTTCCGTGTCCATGCCCGCGGGGATCTTGATCTGGGCGTGGTGCCGCCAGGTGGTGACGGGATCGCCCCACGCCTGAACGGTGTACGTCCAGCGGCCGGGCGCGTCGGCGCTGACGGTGGCGCCCCAGCGGTCGGTGCCGGGGGCCAGTTCGCGCATCGGCGTCCAGGGGCCGGGACGGCCTTCCGGATCCGTCAGGACGACGTTGGCGGCGACGGCGTCGTGCCCCTCGCGGAAGACGGTGGCCGAGATCTCGAAGGTCTCGCCGGTGACGGCCTTGGCGGGCCTGCGTCCGTGCTGGACGACCGGGCGGACGTCGAGGACGGGTATGCGTCCGATACCGGCGACGGCGTCGCCCGCGGAGGGTGGCTCCGGGGCCGGCGGACCGTCGTCGACCGGGCGCACGGGTACTGCCTCTGTGCTCGGTGTCGGGGGTGCTGACGAGTGGTGCGTGGCGGGCATGACCGCTCCTGTCCGCGTCAACGTGGGTGGGCGGATGGATGTGGGGAGGTGGGTCCTGCGTGGTGTCCCTAGGGTCTTGCTGAGGGGCGTACCGGAGGAGCCTTCCCACCCTATTCGGGTGAGCAATCCGGCACTTTGTTAACTACTCACGCGTATGTCTACACACAAGAGCGGCCCCGTTCAGGCCGAACGGGGCCGGTGCGGGAGTCAGCCCCCGGTCAGCGCGGTACCTGGAGAAGTTTGTTCGGTGATCCCAGGCCCCGACCGGAGACCTTTCCGGCTGCCCCCAGGTCGACAAGTGCCTTGCCGACCTGCGCCGGTGTGGCCTTTCGGTGGTCCGCGAGATAGAGCGCGGCCGTGCCCGCCGCGTGCGGTGACGCCATCGACGTACCGGAATAGGTGGCGGTGGCGGTGTTGCTCGCGATGGACGCCGAGGTGATCGACACACCTGGCGCGAACAGGTCCAGGGCAGAGCCGTAGTTGGAGAAGCTCGCCCTGGCGTCCTTCTTGTCACTCGCGCCGACCGTGATCGCCTGCCCCACGTCCGCGGGGGAGTAGAGCGAGGCCGGCAGGCCGTCGTTGCCCGCGGCGACCGTGTAGGTCACGCCGGACGCGACGGACTTGCGTACGGCCGCGTCCAGCTGGGCGTTGTGATAGCCGCCCAGGCTGAGGTTGGCGACCGCGGGTTTCCTCGCGTTCCTGGTGACCCAGTCGATACCGGCGATGACCTGGGCGGTGGTGCCCGCGCCCGCGTTGTCGAGGACGCGTACGGCGACCACCTTGGCCTTCTTGGCCACGCCGTACCTGGTGCCGGCGACCGTGCCGGCGACATGGGTGCCGTGGCCGTTGCCGTCGCCCGCGCTCTTGTCGCCGCCGACGAAGTCCCAGCCGTAGCTCGCCCGGCCGCCGAAGTCGGTGTGGCCGATCCGGATGCCGGTGTCGATCACGTAGACCGTGACGCCCGCCCCCGCGGACTCCGGCCAGGTGTAACTCTTGTTCAGTGGCAGGCTCGGCTGGTCGATGCGGTCCAGGCCCCAGGACGGCGGGTTCTTCTGGACGTGGTCCACGGTCACCCGGGTGTCCTGGACGACCGAGGCGACGTGCGGGTCGGCCGCGAGCAGCTTGGCCTGTCTCTCGTTGGCCCTGACGGCGTAGCCGTTCATGACCGTGCCGTATGTATGGCTGATTTGCGCCCCGTACTTCTCGGCCAGCTCCTTTCCGGCCGCCGACGGGGCCTTCGTGCCCCCCTCGAGTGTCACCAGGTAACTTCCGCCGACGGAGCCGGGTTGTCCGGCGCCGAGTATCCGCCCCTCCGGTACGGCGTGCGCGGGCAGGGTGATGGCCGAAAGCGCCGCGGCACAGGTCACCGCGGTCAGGCCCCCCGCCCGGCGCAGACGCCGTGTTCGCGTCCGTGCCATGGCTTTGTACCCCCTCCTCAACTCGGCGTACGACAGCCGGGGTCACCGCGTGCGCGGCTTCTCGGGCCGGTACGCCACTTGGCAGCCTGTCGTGCGGTGTGAAGTACGACAAGGGCGCCTACGGGGGCGGAATCGGCCAAATCGGATCAGTGGTCATCGAGTGCGGCCGGAAGGGGGGCTCGCGAGAAGGCGCCGTGGTTACGAAGGGCCTGTCCCCGATACCTTCGAAGCTGACGACGGGACGCACACCGACGTGCGTCCTCTTCCTCACGCTCGCTTGAGGTGGAATGTGAAGGCGATCCGTCGATTCACCGTCCGACCCGTGCTCCCCGACCCCCTCCGGCCGCTGAGTGATCTCGCGCGCAATCTGCGCTGGTCCTGGCATGCGGAGACCCGCGATCTCTTCCAGTCCGTCGATCCCGAGCGCTGGGCCGCCTCGGGCGGTGACCCCGTACGGCTGCTCGGCAGTGTGCCCCCCGCGCGGCTCGCCGAACTGGCCGAGGACCGCCGGTTCCTGCGCCGGCTCACCGCGGCCGCCGACGACCTGAACGACTACGTGACCGGCGCCCGCTGGTACCAGGCCCAGACGTCCGCACTCCCCTTGGCCGTCGCCTACTTCTCGCCCGAGTTCGGCATCACGGCGGCCCTGCCCCAGTACTCCGGCGGCCTCGGCATCCTCGCCGGCGACCATCTGAAGGCGGCCAGTGACCTCGGCGTTCCGCTGATCGGTGTCGGGCTGCTCTACCGGCACGGCTACTTCCGCCAGTCCCTGTCCCGGGACGGCTGGCAGCAGGAGCACTATCCGGTGCTCGACCCGAACGAGCTGCCGGTGGCCCTGCTCAAGGAACCCGACGGCACCCCGGCCCAGGTCTCCCTGGCCCTGCCCGGCGGCAAGCGGCTGCACGCCCGGATCTGGCTGGCCCAGGTCGGCCGGGTGCCGCTGCTGATGCTCGACTCGGACGTCGAGGAGAACGACCTCGGCGAACGCGGGGTGACCGACCGGCTCTACGGCGGCGGCAGCGAACACCGGCTGTTGCAGGAGATGCTCCTCGGCATAGGAGGAGTCAGGGCGCTGCGGACGTACTGCCGGCTCACCGGCCACGCCGAACCCGAGGTCTTCCACACCAACGAGGGCCACGCGGGCTTCCTCGGCCTGGAGCGGATCGCCGAACTGTGCGCGGAGGGGCTGGACTTCGACTCCGCCCTCGAAGCGGTCCGGGCCGGGACCGTCTTCACCACGCACACCCCCGTCCCGGCCGGCATCGACCGCTTCGACCGCGAACTGGTCGCCCACCACTTCGGCCCCGACGCCGAACTCCCGCGCATCGACGTCGGACGCGTCCTGCAACTGGGCATGGAGACCTACCCCGGCGGCGAACCCAACCTCTTCAACATGGCCGTGATGGGCCTGCGCCTCGCCCAGCGCGCCAACGGAGTCTCCCTGCTGCACGGCAAAGTCAGCCGGGAGATGTTCTCCGGACTCTGGCCGGAATTCGACGCCGAGGAGGTGCCGATCACCTCTGTGACCAACGGGGTGCACGCCCCTACCTGGGTCGCCCCCGAGGTCTTCCGGCTGGGCGCCCGGCAGATCGGCGCGCAGCGCACCGAGGACGCCATGACCGTCGGCGGCTCGGACCGCTGGGACGCGGTCGCCGACATCCCCGACCAGGACATCTGGGAGCTGCGGCGCAACCTGCGCGAGCAACTGGTGACCGAGGTGCGGGAGCGGTTGCGCGCCTCCTGGCGGCAACGCGGGGCGGGCACGGCAGAGCTGGGCTGGATCGACGGCGTGCTCGACCCCGACGTCCTCACCATCGGGTTCGCGCGGCGCGTCCCGTCGTACAAGCGCCTGACCCTGATGCTGCGCGACCGCGACCGGCTGATGGACCTGCTGCTGCACCCGGAGCGGCCGATCCAGATCGTGGTCGCGGGCAAGGCGCACCCGGCGGACGACGGCGGGAAGCGGCTGGTGCAGGAACTGGTGAGGTTCGCGGACGATCCGCGGGTGCGGCACCGGATCGTGTTCCTGCCGGATTACGGCATGGCGATGGCGCAGAAGCTCTATCCGGGCTGCGACATCTGGCTGAACAACCCGCTACGGCCGCTGGAGGCCTGTGGCACGTCCGGCATGAAGGCCGCGCTCAACGGCTGCCTCAACCTCTCCGTCCTGGACGGTTGGTGGGACGAGTGGTTCCAGCCCGACTTCGGCTGGTCGATCCCCACCGCCGACGGGGCCGGCACCGATCCCGACCGGCGGGACGACATAGAGGCCGACGCGCTCTACGACCTGCTCGAACAGCGGGTCACCCCGCGCTTCTACGAGCGCGGGCAGGGCGGGCTGCCCGACCGCTGGATCGAGATGGTCCGCCAGACCCTCACCCTGCTCGGCCCGAAGGTGCTGGCCGGGCGCATGGTCCGCGAGTACGTGGAGCGGCTCTACGCCCCGGCCGCCCACGCCCACCGCACGATGGACCCCGACGCCGCCCGCGAACTGGCGGAGTGGAAGTCCCGGCTCCGCTCGGCCTGGCACGGGGTGACCGTCGACCACGTCGAGACGACCACCGCCATCGCCACCGCCGAACTCGGCACGACCCTCGGGCTGAGGGTGCGCGTCGGCCTCGGCGGGCTCGCCCCCGAGGACGTCGAGGTGCAGGCGGTCTCCGGCCGGGTGGACGGGGAGGACCGCATCACCGACGCCACGACCGTCCCGCTGAAACCGGCGGGCGGGCCGGATCCGGAGGGTCGCTGGGTGTACGAGGGCCCGCTGTCCCTGGACCGCACCGGGCCCTACGGCTACACGGTCCGCATCCTCCCCGCGCACCGGCTGCTGGCGTCCGGTGCGGAGCCGGGGCTGGTGGCGCTGCCGTCGGAGGACGTGGTGGAGGCGGCGGGGGTGCTGATGAGGTGAGGCGGCGGGGTGCCGGGGTGGTGCGGCGGCGGTGCTGGTGCGGTGAGGCGGCGGGGTGCTGGTGCGGTGAGCCGGCTCAGATCTCCTCGACCGGCGCGCACAGCCTCCGCAGCACCGCCCCGCACCGCCGGGCGTACGCGTGCTGCAACCCCCGGGTCGCCGGGCCGCCCGCGCGGGCGTACCACTTGGCGCTCCGGCTGAACGCGGAGATCGTCAGCCAGACCGTGCCGTCGCCGGTGCGGTCCACGACGAAGGACTCCTCGCCGCACTCCGGGTGGCCGGGCAGCGTGCCGTACGCCCAGCCGGTGCGGCGGGGTTCCTCGACCGTCCAGACCACGCGGCATGGAGCCTTGATCAGTCCGGCGAGGGTGACGGTGACGTCGACCTCGGGGGCGGCGCGTTCCGCGCTCGCGTCTATGCCGACGCCCAGCTCGCGGTGCATCTCCCAGGTGAGGACCGCCTCGCAGGCCCTGCGGAAGACCTCCTCGCCCTCACCGATGCGCGTGCGCACGTGCATGGGGTGGAAGCCGGGCGGGCAGAAGCCGTGCTGCCGGGTGGCGCCGACATCGTCGTACGTGAAGTCCGTCAAGGGCATGGCACCCAAGAGTAGGGCGGCCCCCGGGAATGCCTTCGTCCCGGGGGCCGCCCATCTCAACTGGCGAGAAGTCAGCTGACGTTGACCGCCGACCAGGCCGCCGCGACCGCCTTGTACTCGGTGCTGGTGGAGCCGTACAGGGCCGCCGCCGCGCTCAGGGTGCCGGTGCGGGCGCCCGCGTACGTGGTGGTCGACGTGAAGTACTCGGTCAGCGCCTTGTACCAGATCTGGACGGCCTTGGCGCGTCCGATGCCGGTGACGGTGGAGCTGTTGTAGGTCGGGGAGTTGTAGCTGACCCCGTTGATGGTCTTGCT
Source organism: Streptomyces sp. MMG1533 (assembly GCF_001279775.1). Classification (GTDB taxonomy): domain Bacteria; phylum Actinomycetota; class Actinomycetes; order Streptomycetales; family Streptomycetaceae; genus Streptomyces. The sequence continues at coordinate 6,433 of NZ_LGDG01000009.1, forward strand.
GCCGCTGCCCTCGCTGAGCATGTAGAAGAAGTGGTTCGCCGGGCCGGACGAGTAGTGGACGTCCAGGTTCTTCAGCGACGACGACCAGTAGTTGGCCGAACCGCCGTCCTTGCTGGGCTGGTCCATGTAGCGCAGCGGGCTGCCGTCGCCGTTGATGTCGATCTCCTCGCCGATGAGGTAGTCACCGACGTCGTTGGAGTTCGCCGCGTAGAACTCGACCGCCGTGCCGAAGATGTCGGACGTGGCCTCGTTCAGACCGCCGGACTCGCCCGAGTAGTTCAGGCCCGCAGTGTTCGAGGTGACGCCGTGCGTCATCTCGTGGCCGGCCACGTCCAGCGACGTCAGCGGGTGCGTGTTGCTCTCGCCGTCGCCGTACGTCATGCAGAAGCAGCTGTCGTCCCAGAACGCGTTGACGTACGCGTTGCCGTAGTGGACGCGGGAGTAGGCGGCCTTGCCGTCGTTCTTGATGCCGCTGCGGCCGAACGTGCTCTTGTAGAAGTCCCAGGTCGTCTGCGCGCCGTACGCGGCGTCGACGGCCGCGGTCTGGTCGGTGGTCGAGCTGGAGGCGGCGCCGGTGCCCCACGTGTCGTCGGCGTCGGTGAACAGGGTGCCGGCGGAGGAGCTGGTGCCGTGCGCCTTGTTGTACGTCTTGTGACCGCCGCGCGAGGTGTCGTACAGCTGGTACGTCGAGCCCGACAGGTACGTGCCGAGGGTGACGGTGCCGGAGTAGAGGCTCTTGCCGGTGCCGGTCTCGATGCCCTGGTATTCGAAGAGCTTCTTGCCGGTGGCGGCGTCGGTGATGACGTGCAGCTGGTTCGGGGTGCCGTCCTCCTGGAGGCCGCCGACGACCGTCTCGTAGGCGAGGGTCGGCGTGCTGCCGTTGCCCGCCCAGATCACCTTGCGGGGCGCGGCGTCGGCCTCGGTCTTCTCCGAGCCGGCCGACTCCGCGGCGGTCAGGGCCTGCTTCTCCGCCTTGGTCGCGGCGATCGCGGGCTTGAGCGAGGCGACCTTGATGGTGGTCTTGGTCGCCTTGGTGACGCCCTGGGTCGCGCCGGCCTTCGACTCGTGGACGACCAGGTCGCCGCCGAGGACGGGCAGGCCCGCGTAGGTGCGCTCGTAGCGGGTGTGGACCGTGCCGTCGGCGTCCTTGACGACGTCTCTGACGACCAGCTTCTCCTTGGCGCCGAGGCCTATCTCCTGGGCGGTGTCGCCCGCGGCGTCCTGCTGCTGCTGGATGAGCGCGGTGCGCGCGGCCGGAGCGAGCGTGGTCGGGGCGGCGAGGGGCTTCGCGGCGCTGGTGCTGTCCACCGGGGTCTGGGCGGAGGCGCTGACGGCGGTCAGACCTGTGGTGAGCAGGGCTCCGGCGGCGACGGTGGTGGCGATGGCCAGAGTGGTGCGCTTGTGACGCGCGTAGACGGAGGACACACAAGCTCCTTCATGTGGGGGAGTCCGGTCGGCCATGGGGGCGGTCGGCCGGAGTGGTTGTGAAGTTGTGCGGCGGGTGTGAGGAAGAGTGGCATTGGCGCCGCGTACATGTCATGACCCTCTGGTGATGTTGGCCGAAAAACGACGTGCGGCTGAATATTGCGGGAATGTGAAGGGAGTTGACCTCGGCAAAAACCCAACAAGCCGTCGGCATGGAGTGGGCAAAAAGAGGGCGCCGCCCCGGGGAGTCGAACCACCGGGGCGGCGCCCTGTACGAGGAGCCTGCGGGGCCTTGTGGGCCCGTACGGTCTACGGGAAGGTGAGCTTCCAGCTGTTGATGTGGCCGGTGTCCAGGGCCGCGTTGTCCTGAACCCTCAACTGCCAGGTCCCGTTGGCGACTTCGGAGGAGGCGTTCACCGTGTACGTGGTGCTGATGTTGTCCGCGCTGCCCCCGGTGCCGTACGCCTTGAGGGTGTACGCCGTGCCGTCGGGGGCGACCAGCTGGACCTGGAGGTCACCGATGTAGGTGTGGACGATGTCGACCGCCACCGCGAGGTTCGACGGCGCGTTGCCCGTCCGCCCGGACACCGTGATCGACGAGGTGACCGCCGCCCCGTTGTCCGGAATCGATACGTCGGTCGCGTTCTCGAAGGAGGTGCCGCCACCGCCACCGCCGCCACCGTCGGAGCGGGCGCCGACCGCGACGCCCGCCCAGGCGTCCTGCACCGCCTTGTACTCGGCGCTCGTCGTGCCGTACAGCTCACCTGCCGCGGCGAGGCTGCCGGTGCGGGCCGCCGCGTAGTTGGTGGTCGAGGTGAACTTGGTGGTCAGCGCGCGGAACCAGATCTTCTCCGCCTTGTCCCGGCCGATGCCGGTGACCGCGAGGCCGTCCGCGGTGGGCGAGTTGTAGCTGACGCCGTTGATGGTCTTGGCGCCGCTGCCCTCGCTCAGCAGGTAGAAGAAGTGGTTCGCGGGGCCCGAGGAGTAGTGCACGTCGATCGAGCCGATGCCGGAGTACCAGCTGTCCTTGGACGAGCCGTCCTGGCTCGGCCGGTCCATGTAGCGCAGCGGGGTGCCGTCGCCGTTGATGTCGATCTCCTCGCCGATGAGGTAGTCACCGACGTCGGAGGAGTTGTTGGCGTAGAACTCGACGGTCGACCCGAAGATGTCGGAGGTCGCCTCGTTCAGGCCGCCGGACTCGCCGCTGTAGTTGAGCCCCGCCGTGTTGGAGGTGAGCCCGTGGGTCATCTCGTGCGCGGCCACGTCGATCGACGTCAGCGGGTTGGTGTTGCCCGAGCCGTCGCCGTACGTCATGCAGAAGCAGCTGTCGGACCAGAAGGCGTTGACGTAGTTGCTGCCGTAGTGGACCCGGGAGTAGGCGCCCACACCGTCGCCTCGGATGCCGCTGCGGCCGTGCACGTTCTTGTAGTAGTCCCAGGTCAGCGCGGCCCCGTAGTGCGCGTCCGCCGCCGCCGACTCCAGGTTCGACGGGCTGCCGTTGCCCCAGATGTCGTCCGAGCCGGAGAACAGCGTGCCGGTGCCGGAGGTGCCGCGGTTGAGGTTGTACGTCTTGTGGCCGCCGCGGGTGCCGTCCGTGAGGTTGTACGTCGTCCCGGACTGCGTGGTGCCGAGGGTGACCGTGCCGCTGTACACCGTGTTGCCGGTGCCGGTCTCGATGGCCTCCCACTCGTACAGCTTCTCGCCGGTCGCCGCGTCGGTGACGACGTGCAGCTCCTGCGGGGTGCCGTCGTGCTGGAAGCCGCCGACGACCGTCTCGTACGCCAGGGCCGGCTTGCCTTCGGCCGCCCAGATCACCTTGCGCGGGGCGCGGTTGACGTCGGGGCTCTTGGCGTCCTCGGCCTTGGCCGCGGCGAGCGCCTGCGTCTCGGCCTTGGCCGCGGACAGCTTGGCCGTGGTGGTCGCCGGCTTGATGGCGGCTCGGGTGGCCTTGACGACGGCCTCGGTCGCGTCCGCCTTCGTGCTCTCCACGACGAGGTCGCCACCGAGGACGGGCAGACCGTCGTAGGTGCGCTCGTAGCGGGTGTGGACCGTGCCGTTGCCGTCCTTGAGGACGTCACGGACGACCAGCTTCTCCTTGGCGCCCAGGCCCAGTTCCTCGGCGGTCTCCGCCTTGCCGGCGTCGGCCTCGCGGATGAGCGCGGCGCGCTGGGCGGGGGTCAGCTTGACCGACTCCGCGCCCGGTATGACCTTGCCCGCGGCCGACGGTGCCTTCGCCGGGGCTGCGGTGGCGGCGCCCGACTGGACGGCCGCGGCGATCAGGGCGGACACGCCGACGAGGGCCACTGCGGCGGCCCTGCGCGGGGTGATGGTGCGGGTGTGGGAGGTGCGTCTGTGGGAGGACCTTCTCAACACTGACTCCTTCTGCACGGCCGCGGGTCGCGCGGCCAGGGAAGACCGGTCGGCGGGTGGGCCGTCCGGGCAGAACAGGGCGGTGCGCGGAACCTCGTGCGGGAGCCGGGGCCTTGCGGCCCCAGGCCGCGCACACAGCGGTGCAACATGTGGGGTTGCTGTGAAGCGGCCGTGGGAAGAGTCGCAGGAGATGGCGGTTTCTGTCAGGAGCGCGTCAGAAAGTTGGCTGGAAATCGTTCGTTGTCCGGTTGTTCGTGTTCGCTATACGGAACAGTCGTCCCTAGCCGGACTGCGGCCGGTCCCCGTGCCACGACCCCCACAACGCCGCGTACGCCCCGTCCGCCGCCACCAGTTCGTCATGCGTGCCGAGTTCGGTCAGCAGGCCGTCCTCCATCACCGCCACGCGGTCCGCGTCGTGGGCGGTGTGCAGGCGGTGGGCGATGGCGATGACGGTGCGGCCTTCGAGTACGGCGGCCAGGGCGCGCTCGGTGTGGCGGGCGGTGGTCGGGTCGAGCAGGGCCGTGGCCTCGTCGAGGATCAGGGTGTGCGGGTCCGCCAGGACGACGCGGGCGAGGGCGAGTTGCTGGGCCTGGGAGCCGTCCGTACGGCAACCCCTCTCGCCCAGGGTCGTGTCGAGGCCGTCGGGCAGCTCGCGTACCCACGTGCCCGCCCCGACCGCGTCCAGCGCGGACCACAAGTCGTCGTCCACAGCCCCGGGTTCGGCGATCAGGAGGTTGTCGCGGACCGTGCCGAGGAAGACGTGGTGTTCCTGGGTGACCAGGACGACCTGGCGGCGCAGCTGCTCGGGGCCGAGTCCGACGACGGGCACCCCGCCGACGGTCACCGTGCCGGTGCCGGGCGCGTCCACGCCCGCCAGCAGCCGGCTCAGGGTGGTCTTGCCGGCACCGGAGGGACCGACGACCGCGAGCCGTTCACCGGGGCGCACGGTCAGATCGACGCCGCGCAGCACCTCGCCGCCCCGGTCGTAGGCGTAGCGCACGCCGGTCACCTCGATCAGGTCGTCCGCCGGGACGGGGGCGTCGGCCGCGTCGGCCCGCGGGGCCCGGGCCAGCCCCTCCACGCGGGCGAACGAGGCGCTGCTGCTCTGCAGTTGCTCCACGCGGACCAGGATCTGGTCGAGGGGCTCGCTCATCTGCCGCAGATACAGTGCCGCCGCCACCACCGCGCCCAGGCTCATCGCACCGTCGGCGTGCAGCATCCCGCCGATCACCAGCACCCCGGCCACGGGGATCAGGTACGACACCTCCACCACCGGGAAGAACACCGTGCGCAGGTAGAGGGTGTGGAAGCGGGTGCGCCGGGACGTCTCCAGGACCTCCCGGCTCGCCCTGATCCGCCGCTCCTCCAGGCGGAGCGCCTCGACCGTGCGCGCGCCCGACGCGGTCGCCGCGACGATCTCGGCGACCTCGGAGACGGCCGCGCCCTCGGCGAGATAGCCGGCGCGCGCCCGGCGCAGATACCACCGCAGGGCGAACCAGATCGGCGTGAGGCCCAGCACGCCGACCGCACCGAGCAGCGGGTCGATCACGAACACCGCCACCAGCGCGAACAGGAACTGCACGCCGTTGATGAGCAGTTCGGGCCCGGCGTCACGCAGTGTGGTGCCGACGGTGGCCACGTCGGCCGTACCGCGGGCGGTCAGATCGCCGGTGCCGGCCCGCTCCACCACCGACGCGGGCAGCGCCAGCGTCCGGTCGACGAACTCCTCGCGCACCCGGGCCAGGGTCCGCTCCCCGAACCGGTGCCCGACGTACCGCGCCCAGCGCGCCAGCAGCAACTCCGCCACCGCGCACACCAGGAGGGCCAGCGCCAGCCGGTCCACGGCCGACACCCCGCCCCCGTCGCGTACGTCGTCGATGATCCGCCCGAGCAGCCACGGCCCGGCGAGCCCCGCGACGGCGGCCAGCCCGTTCAGCGCGAGTGTCGCCGTGAAGGCCCGGCCGTCGGCCCTCACCAGTCGCACGGAGGCCCGCCGCACGTCGGCGGGTTCGGCGACGGGTAACTGCCCGGAAGAGCTCGTCGAGCCGGTCACCGTACGGCCTCCTCGGCGTCTGTGACGTCTGGGGTGTCCGCGACGTCTGGGGTGTCCGCGAGGTCCGCGTCCCGCGCCACCAGTGCCCGGTATCCCGGCTCCCTGTCCAGCAGTTCGCGGTGGCTGCCGGTGGCGGCGACCTTGCCGTCGACCAGGTGGAGCACGGTGTCCGCGCGGTCCAGCACGAGCGGGGAGGTGGTGGTGACGACCGTTGTACGGCCCTCGCGCGCGGCCCGCAGCCGCTCGGCCACCCGTGCCTCGGTGTGGGCGTCGAGCGCCGAGGTGGGTTCGACGGCGAGCAGCACCTCGGGGTCGGCGAGCAGCGCCCGCACCAGCCGCACGCGCTGGCGCTGGCCGCCGGAGAGGTTGCGGCCCTGCGCGTCGATCGCCGAGTCGAGCCCGTCCGGCAGGCCCTGCACGATGTCGTCGGCGACGGCCGTGTGCACGGCCCGCCCGACGCTCTCCTCGTCCCCGCCGCCGACCAGTTCGCGCAGGGTGCCCGCGAACAGGTCGGCCTCGTGGTCGGCGACCAGGATCCGCTGCCTGACCTGCGCCAGCGCGATCTCGTCGAGCGGCACCCCGCCCCAGGTCGCCGCCGACGGGGCGTACCGGCCGAGGCGGTCGAGCACGGCCGCGGTGTCGGCGGGGCGCGCGCCGGCCAGCGCGGTCAGCCGCCCCGGCAGCACCCGTACGCCCGACGCGGGGTCGTGCAGCACCGAGGGCTCCGCGGGCCCGTCCCGGATGCCGGTGTCCGCCATCGGCTCCAGGCGCAGGAACCGTACGACCCGCCGGGCCGCCACCAGACCGCGGCTGATCTGGTAGCCGCACTCCACCCAGAACGCCACCGGCCCCACCAGGACCGCCACATAGCCGTAGACCGACACCAACTCGCCGACGGTGATGGCGCCTTGGGCGGCGAGCCGGGCCGCCAGCCAGGTCACGACGACCATGAACAGCGTCGGCAGTCCCACCCCGAGCGCCTGCACCCAGCTGGTCACCGCCCCTACCCGGTAGCCCTGCGACCGCAGCCGCTGCGAGTCCCGGTGGAAGGCGTCGGCGAACAGCCCTTTGCCACCGAGGCCGTTGAGGACCCGCAGCCCGCCCGCGAGGTCGGCGATCCGGGCGGTCAGCACGCCCTGCCGTTCCCGGTACTCCGTCTCGGTGCCCTGAAGGCGGGCGAGCAGCGGCCCGACGAGCAGGATGATCACCGGTATCCCGAGAAGCACCACCACGGCGATGAGCGTCGAGACCGACAGCAGCAGCCCGGCGACCGTCAGATAGGCGACGACCGCGCCGACCCCGGGCCCGACGACGGTCAGGGACTGGCTGATCGTCTGCACGTCGCCCACACCGATCGTGACGACCTCGCCGGCACCCGCCCGCCGCGACAGCGCGGCGCCCAGCCGGACCGCCTGCCCGACGACGACCTTGACCGTGCGGAAATTGGCGTCCATCCGCACCCGGGTCATCGTGCGGTGCCGCATGATGCTCAGCCAGGCGTTGAACGACCCCACGACGAACAGCGCGACGCTCCAGCCGGCCAGCGCGCCCATGTTTCCCGGCTCCAGGCCGTCGTCGATCGCCCGGGCCATCAGATACGGCGTGGCCGCGAGCAGCACCATCCAGGTACTGCCCAACAGCGCCCCGGCGGCGGACCGGCCCGGCTGGCACCGCACCAGCCACCACAGATACCGGCCGCCGCTGCGACAGTCGGGCGTGCCGGGATCCTCGTACGCGTCGATCATCTCTCCCCGCTTCTCACGCCAGACTGTCCCGCCAGGCCCTGTGCAGATCGGCGAACCGGCCCGTGCCCGCGACGAGTTCGTCCGGGCTGCCGTCCTCGACGATCCGCCCGTGCTCCATGACCAGCACCCGGTCCGCGATCTCCACGGTCGACAGCCGGTGCGCGATGACCACGGCCGTACGCCCCTTCAGTACCGTCGCCATCGCGCGCTGGACGGCCCGCTCGCCCGGGATGTCGAGCGAGCTGGTCGCCTCGTCGAGGATCAGCACGGCCGGGTCGGCGAGCAACGCCCTGGCGAAGGCCACGAGTTGGCGCTGTCCGGCGGAGATACGGCCGCCCCGCTTGCGTACGTCCGTGTCGTAGCCGTCGGGCAGCGCGGTGACGAAGTCGTGCGCGCCGATCGCCTTCGCGGCCTCCTCGATCTCCTCGCGGGTGGCGTCCGGCCGCCCGATGGCGATGTTCTCGGCGACCGTGCCGGAGAACAGGAACGCCTCCTGCGTCACCATCACCACCCCGCGCCGCAGTTCGGGCACGGCGAGGTCGCGCAGGTCGACGCCGTCCAGCGACACCCGGCCGTCGGAGGGGTCGTAGAAGCGGGCGAGCAGCTTGGCCAGGGTCGACTTGCCCGCGCCGGTCGAGCCGACGACCGCGACCGTCTGCCCGGCCGGCAGCGTCAGGTCGAAGCGGGGCAGCACCTCGCCGCCGGTGCGGTAGGCGAAGCGCACCCCGTCGAAGACGACCTCGCGGCCGGGGTGTTCGGACTCGAGAGGCGGGAGCTGCTGGGGCGCCCGCGGCTCGGGCACGGACGGCGTCTGGGCGAGCAGCCCGGCGATCTTCTCCAGGGAGGCCGCCGCCGACTGGTAGGAGTTCAGGAACATCCCCAGCCGGTCGATGGGGTCGTACAGCCGCCGCAGATACAGCACCGCGGCCGCCAGCACACCCAGCTCCAGCGAGCCGTCCGCCACCCGGTGCGCGCCCCACAGCACGATCACCGCGACCGACGTGTTGGCGACCAGCCGGGAACCGACCACATAACGGGCCATCTCGAGCAGCGCGTCGCCGTTGGTCCGCTCGTGCCGGGTGTTCAGCACTCCGAAGTCGGCGTCGTTGACCGCCTCGCGGCGGAACGCGCGCACCGGACGGATGCCGTTCATCGTCTCGACGAACTTCACGATCACGGCCGCGATGGCCGTCGACCGCGCCCGGTACACCCGCCCCGCACGCCGCCGGTAGAGCCGTATGAGCAGATAGAGCGGCACGAACGACGCCACCGCCACCGCGCCGAGCCCCAGGTCGAGCCAGAGCAGCAGCGCCGAGATGTAGGCGAAGGACAGGACGATGCCGACCAGTTCCTGCAGGCCCTCGTTGAGCAGCTCGCGCAGCGACTCCACGTCCGTGGTGGAGCGGGAGATGAGCCGGCCCGAGGTGTAACGCTCGTGGAAGTCGACGCTCAGCGCCTGCGCGTGGCGGAAGATGCGGCCGCGCAGGTCGAGCAGCACGTCCTGGTTGACGCGGGCGGCGGCGACGACGAACGCGGACTGCAGGGCGCCGGAGGCGAGCGCGCACAGCAGATAGCCGACGCCGACCGCGACGAGGGGGCCGTTGTCGTGGTCGCGGAACGCGGGGACGGCGCTGTCGATGGCGTACGCCACCAGCAGCGGGCCCGCCTGGGTTGCCGCCTGCTGGAGCAGCAGCAGGAGCGTCGTGACGGCGACGCGGGCCTTCATCGGGGCGAGCAGGGAGCGCAGGAGGGCGGCGGTGGCGCCCGGGGGGGTGGGCAGGACGTCGCGGTCGAACGCGTCGTCCTGCCGGGCGGTTTCCTCGGCCGGTTGCTCTCTGCCCGGCTGCTCCTTGTCCCGTGCGGTGGTCGTGGGCGCCTGCACGGTCATCGGGCTGCCTCCTCGGTCCCGGCCATCAGATGGGCGTACTCGGCGTTCGTGCGCAGCAGTTCCTGGTGGGTGCCGACGGCGGCGATCCGGCCGCCGGAGAGCAGGGCGACCCGGTCGGCGAGCAGGACGGTCGACGGCCGGTGCGCCACGATCAGGCCCGTGGTCTCGGCGAGGACGTCCCGCAGCGCGGCCTCGACGGCGGCCTCGGTGTGCACGTCCAGAGCGGACAGCGGGTCGTCCAGCACGAGGAACCTCGGCCTGCCGACCACGGCTCTGGCCAACGCCAGCCGCTGCCGCTGCCCGCCCGACAGACTGTGCCCCTGCTCGCCGACCTGGGTGTCCGTGCCCTGCGGCAACCCGTACACGAAGTCGGCCTGCGCGACGGCCAGCGCCCGCTCCAACTCGGTCTGCCCTGCGGTGCCTTGAGCCCCCATGAGTACGTTGTCCCCGACCCCGGCGGAGAACAGCGTCGGCTCCTCGAAGGCGACGGCCACCTTCGAGCGCAGCTCCTCACGGGACATGCCGGTGATGTCCTCGCCGTCGAGGGTGATCCGCCCGGACGTCACCTCGTGCAGGCGCGGCACCAGCGCGGTGAGCGTGGTCTTGCCGCTTCCGGTGGCACCGACGAGGGCCATGGACTCGCCGGGGCGGATGTGGAGGTCTATGCGGTCGAGGACCGGGGGTGAGTCCTCGGGGGCGTCGGGGTAGCGGAACGACACCTCCTGGAACCGCAGCCCGCTGTCCTCGGACCGCGTGGCGGCGGCCGTCGCCTGCGACTCGGGCTCCTCGTCCATCACCTCGAAGTACCGCTCCGTGGCGGTGGCGGCCTCCTGGCTCATGGCCAGCAGGAACCCGATCGAGTCCACCGGCCACCGCAGCGCAAGTGCCGTCGAGAGAAAGGCCACCAGCGTCCCCGCCGACAGCTCCCCGTCCGCCACCTGCACGGTGCCCAGCACCAGCGCCACCCCGATCGCCACCTCCGGCAGCGTCACGATGACGCCCCAGATCGTCGCCAGCAGCCCCGCCTTGCGCAGTTCCGTCCCCCGCAGGGTCCGCGACAGCTCCCGGAACGCCCGTGCCTGACTCCGGTGCCGCCCGAACCCCTTGATGATCCGGATGCCGAGCACGCTCTCCTCGACGACCGTCGTCAGATCGCCCACCTGGTCCTGTGCCCGCCGTGCCACCTCGGTGTACCGCGTCTCGAAGACCACGCACGTGACGATCACGGGGATCGCCGGACCGAGGATCACCAGCCCGAGCGACCAGTCCTGGATCAGCATGATCACCACGCCGATGACGATCGTCACGCCGTTGACCAGCAGGAACGTCAGCGGAAAGGCGAGGAACATGCGCAGCAGCATCAGGTCCGTCGTGCCCCGGGACAGCAGCTGTCCCGACGCCCACCGGTCGTGGAAGGCCACCGGCAGCCGCTGGAGATGCCGGTAGAGATCGGCCCGCATCCCCGCCTCGACCCCCGCGAGCGGCCGCGCCACCAGCCACCGCCGCAGCCCGAACAGCAGCGCCTCCGCGAGCCCGAGCAGCAGCAGGTACAGCGCCCCGAGCCACACCCCCGCCGAATCCCCCTCGGCGACCGGCCCGTCCACCATCCACTTCAGCACGAGCGGAATCACCAGGCCCGCGCACGAGGCGAGCACCGCGACGAACGCGGCCGTGAACAGCCGTACGCGCACGGGCCGGACGTACGGCCACAGGCGCAACAGCGTGCGCACGGCCGACCGGTCGCCGGGTTTTTCGGGGTCCTTGGTGGTTGCAGGTGTCGTCGCCATCAGCAGCGAGCCTACGGATCGGCACTGACAACGCCCACCGAGTTTTGGCCGTACCCGGATCGGCCGCAGGTCCTACGACCTGCGTGTTCGAGGGGTCGCACGACGATGACGTGAGGGTGGTGCGGCGAAGACGTGAGGGTCGTGCGACGGCCTCGACCGGTCGAGGGGAAGGCGAAGAGGGAGGGGGCTACGAACACGTCCACACTGCGGAAGCCCGCTCTCAGCCCGCCTTCAGCAGCAACACAGCCCGCGCCGGCACCGTGATGGCCGCCCCCGCCCGGTGTACCACCCCGGGCGCCTCCCCCTGCTCCTCCCGTGCCGTGTCGACGACCACCTCGTACCGCTCCGCCCACGGCGGCCCCGGCAGCACGAAGCTCACCGGCCGGTCCCCGGCGTGCAGGACGGCGAGGAAGCTGTCGTCGAGGATCGGGGCGCCGCGCTCGTCGCGGCCGGGGATGTCCCGGCCGGAGAGGTACATGCCGAGGGTGGCGGCGGGGGCGTACCAGTCCCGCTCCGTCATCTCCGTGCCGCGTGCCGTGAACCAGGCCAGGTCCCGCAGGCCGTCCGCCGAGTGCGCCCGCCCGGAGAAGAAGGCCCGGCGGCGCAGCACGGGGTGGCGGTGGCGCAGGTCGATCAGACGGGCGGTCAGGTCGAACAGGGGCTTCCAGCCCGGGTCCTCCAGCAGGCTCCAGTCGACCCAGCTGATCTCGTTGTCCTGGCAGTACGCGTTGTTGTTGCCGCGCTGGGTCCGCCCCAGCTCGTCCCCGGCAACCAGCATCGGCACGCCGGTCGACAGCAGCAGGGTCGTCAGCAGGTTCCGCAACTGGCGGCGCCTGAGCGCCCGTACGCGCTCGTCGTCCGTCTCCCCCTCCGCCCCGCAGTTCCACGACCGGTTGTCGTCCGTCCCGTCCCGGTTGCCCTCGCCGTTCGCCTCGTTGTGCTTGCGCTCGTACGAGACGAGGTCCCGCAGGGTGAAACCGTCGTGCGCGGTGATGAAGTTGACCGAGGCGTAGGGGCGGCGGCCGCCCCAGGCGTACAGGTCGCTCGACCCCGACAGGCGGTAGCCCAGGTCGCGCACGTCCGGCAGCGCACCTCGCCAGAAGTCCCGCACGGCGTTGCGGTAGCGGTCGTTCCACTCCGTCCACAGGGGTGGAAAGGCGCCGACCTGATAGCCCCCGGACCCGACGTCCCACGGCTCGGCGATCAGTTTCACCCGCCGCAGCACCGGGTCCTGCGCGATCACGGCCAGGAACGGCGACAGCATGTCGACGTCGTGCATCGAGCGGGCCAGCGCGGCCGCCAGGTCGAAGCGGAAGCCGTCCACGCCCATCTCGGTCACCCAGTAGCGCAGCGAGTCCGTGATCAGGCGCAGGACGTGCGGCTGGACCACGTGCAGGGTGTTGCCGCAGCCCGTGTAGTCGGCGTAGCGCCGGGCGTCCGACTGCAACCGGTAGTACCCCCGGTTGTCGATGCCCTTCAGGGAGAGCGTCGGGCCCAGCTCTCCCGCCTCCGCCGTGTGGTTGTAGACCACGTCGAGGATGACCTCGATACCGGCCTCGTGCAGCGCGTGGACCATGCGCTTGAACTCGCCGACCTGCTGTCCCGTCGTACCGGAGGCGGCGTAGGCGGCGTGCGGTGCGAAGTAGCCGACCGAGTTGTAGCCCCAGTAGTTCTTCAGGCCCTTGCGCAGCAGATGGTCCTCGTGTGCGAACTGGTGGACGGGGAGCAGCTCGACGGCCGTCACGCCCAGCTTCACCAGGTGCTCGATCGCCGCCGGATGGGCCAGTCCGGCGTACGTGCCCCGGAGCTCCTCCGGAATCCCGGGGTGCAGCCGCGTGAACCCCCGTACGTGCACCTCGTAGATCACCGAGTCGGCCCACGGCGTCTTCGGACGGTGGTCGTCCGCCCAGTCGTCGTCATCGTGCACGACGACACCCTTCGGGACGTACGGCGCCGAGTCCCGGTCGTCGCGCACGGTGTCCGCGACGTGCTGCTGGGGCCAGTCGCGGACGTGCCCGTACACCTCCGGCGGGAGGCTGAAGTCGCCGTCCACCGCGCGCGCGTACGGGTCGAGGAGCAGCTTCGCCGGGTTCCAGCGGCCGCCGGTCCACGGGTCCCAGCGGCCCTGCACCCGATAGCCGTAGCGCTGGCCGGGCATCACGCCCGGCACGAAGCCGTGCCAGATCTCGTGGGTCAGCTCCGTCAACCGGGCCCGCGTCTCCTTGCCGGCCTCGTCGAACAGGCAGAGCTCGACCGCCTCGGCCCCGCCCGCCCACAACGCGAAGTTGGTGCCCGCCACACCGTCCGGGCCGACCCGGAAACGGGCCCCCAGCGGCATCGGTGCCCCCGGCCGCACGGGCACGGCCGGCGGTGGCGCGGTGCGGCGCGCGCCGTTCACGACGGCGGCGGGGCGCCCGTCCTCGGCCACCGCCTCCTGCTCGGCTGCGCTGGACACCTGTCAGCCTCCCACGGCTCGTGGAACGACCCGGGAAAGGGCGTGCGGCGTCCCGACCGCTGCACCCCCTCGCGTCGTTCTCCCCACTGTTCTGCCCAGAGCTTGGGTCGCACTCACGTTTCCCCGAAGCAGGCCCGGTCGTTGGGCACGCCGTGAGGCACGTAACTGGGCGCGCACGGCGCGCGGGGGTCGCATTGGCCGCCGTACTGACATGGGCAGGACTGCTGGCCGGGGCCACCGGCTGCACTACCGACGGCAAGGGCGCCATCGACATCGGCGGGCTCGGCAAGCCCCCCGCACCCGAGGAGGTCATCCGGATCTCGCCGGACGACGGAACCAAAGGGGTACGTCCCGAGGAGAAGCTCCGGGTGGGGGTGCCCGACGGACGTCTGGAGTCGGTCAAGGTGGTCAGATCCCAGGACGCGCAGGAGTCCCCGGTATCAGGCCACTTCTCCGACGACGGCCTGAGCTGGGAACCCGACGACCCGAAACTCGCACTGGCCGCCAAGTACACGATCGACGCGGTCGCCCGGGACGGCCACGGCCGCCGTTCGGCGCGCCACACCACCTTCACGACGCACGTCCCCGCAGAGCGCTTCATCGGATACGTCAGCCCGGAGAACCGCTCCGTCGTCGGCACCGGAATGATCGTCTCCCTGGAGTTCAACCGGGAGGTCGAGCACCGCGCGGCCGTCGAACGTGCCATCCACGTCACCGCGCAGCCACCCGTCGAGATCCGCCCGCACTGGTTCGACAACGGCCGCCTCGACTTCCGTCCCGAGCAGTACTGGAAGCCCGGCACCCGGGTCACGGTCTCGCTCAGACTGCGAGACGTGGAAAGCTCGCCCGGGGTCTACGGCCTTCAGTACAAGACGTTCTCCTTCACCGTCGGCCGCAGTCAGGTCTCCCTGGTCGACGCGGCCAAGCACACCATGGAGGTCCGGCGGGACGGCGAGCTGCTGGCCACTGTGCCGATCACGGCCGGCGCCCCCAAGACGACGACGTACAACGGGAAGATGGTCGTCACCGAGATGTTCGAGCTGACCCGGATGAACGGCGCGACGGTCGGCTTCAAGAAGAAGAACGGCAAGGGCGAGTACGACATCCCGGACGTCCCGCACGCCATGCGCCTGACCGACTCCGGCACCTTCCTGCACGGCAACTACTGGGCTCCGGACGCCTTCGGGCGGGTCAATGTCAGCCACGGCTGCGTGGGACTGAGGGACGTCAAGGGCGGTGGTTCGGACACGCCCGCGGGCTGGTTCTTCGACCGCAGCCTCGTCGGGGACGTCATCGAGGTCGTCCACAGCAATGACAAAGAGGTCGCTCCCGACAACGGGCTCTCAGGGTGGAATATGGGATGGAAGGCATGGAAGGCGGGCAGTGCGTTGAAGTAACCCGACCGAGGGGGGGCGGGGTGATCCAACTATCCGTTGAAGTCGGTACGGAACAGTGACAATCATGAGCCGCCGACGCCCCTGACCTTGTGGTTACGATGCGCCGATGTGCGCGGCGGTGCGCGCGGGGGAGCGGGGGCCGGGCCGGGCCAGGCCCCGCGAGGGGAGAAGACTTGAACGTGCGACCGATATCGGGGGCGTCGGTTGACGCGCGGGGGCGGGGCCACAGGGGGCTGTTGGCGCTGATACTCGGCGTCCTGCTGCTGGCCGTCACCGCGTGCGGCGGGGGCGGCGGCTCCGACTCCGGGGAGGGGAAGGGGGAGGGCGCGGACTCCTCCCAGGCGGAGACCGTACAGTCGAAGGCCGTCGTCTCCATAGCCCCGAAGGACGGCGCCAAGTCCGTCGACACCAGCGGGGCGCTCAAGGTCAGCGTCGCCAAGGGTGAGTTGACCGAGGTCGAGGTCAAGGACGCCGAGGGCACCGCGGTGGCGGGGAAGATCGCCGCCGACGGTGCGACCTGGACTCCGTCCACCCACCTGGCTTCCGGCACCAAGTACACGGTGCACGCGATCGCCAAGGACTCCGAGGGCCGCACGGCAGCCGAGGACTCCAGCTTCACCACCCTCACGCCGCAGAACACGTTCATCGGCACCTTCACCCCCGAGGACGGTTCGAAGGTCGGCGTCGGAATGCCGTTCTCGATCCGCTTCACCCGGGGCATCACGAACCCCGAGGACGTCGAGAAGGCCATCAGCATCAAGACCGAGCCGGCCGTCGACGTCGAAGGCCACTGGTTCGGCAACGACCGCCTGGACTTCCGACCCGAGGAGTACTGGAAGGAAGGCACCAAGGTCACCGTCGACCTCAACCTCGACGGCGTGGAGGGCCGCGACGGCGTCTACGGCAAGCAGGCCAAGACCGTCTCCTTCACCGTCGGCCGCAACCAGGTCTCGGTCGTGGACGCCGCCAAGCACACGATGAAGGTCATGCAGGACGGCAAGGTCGTCAAGACCATCCCGGTCACCACCGGCAAGCCCGGCTACGACACCTGGAACGGCCAGATGGTCATGAGCGAGAAGCTCACGGTGACCCGGATGAACGGCGAGACCGTCGGCTACGGCGGCGAGTACGACATCAAGGACGTCCCGCACGCCATCCGCCTGACCAACTCCGGCACCTTCATCCACGGCAACTACTGGGGCGGCGGCGCGTTCGGCAACTACAACGCCAGCCACGGCTGCGTGGGCCTGCGCGACGTGAAGGGCGGCTACGACAGCGGCGTGCCGGCCGCGTGGTTCTTCAACCACTCGATGATCGGCGACGTGGTGGTCGTGAAGAACTCCGACGACGCGACGGTCGCGCCCGACAACGGGCTCAACGGCTGGAACATGTCGTGGGAGAAGTGGAAGGCGTAGGACTCCTGGCAGACGTACGGCCCTGGTGCGAGGTATGGCACCGGGGCCGGTTGTCGTTGGTCCCCGTGCTGTGCCTGCCTGGGGGGCAACCCCCGGACCCCCGGCCGGGGTGTGACCGTCTGCGCCGAGTCGGTTGTCGGTGGTCCCCGTGCTGTGTCTGCCTGGGGGACGACCCCCGGACCCCCGGTTGTCGGTGGTCCCCGTGCTGTGTCTGCCTGGGGGACGACCCCCGGACCCCCGGCCGGGGTGTGACCGACTGCACCGAGTCGGTTGTCGTTAGTCCCCGTTAACCTGCCTGCATGACCGTGAATCTCGAAGTCGCCGAGGGCGTCGGCACCATCCGCCTCGACCGCCCGCCCATGAACGCGCTGGACATCGCCACCCAGGACCGGCTCAAGGAGCTCGCCGAGGAGGCGGGCCGCCGGGACGACGTACGGGCGGTGGTGATCTACGGAGGGGAGAAGGTGTTCGCGGCGGGCGCGGACATCAAGGAGATGCAGGCCATGGACCACGCGGCGATGGTCCTGCGTGCCCGCGCCCTGCAGGACTCGTTCACGGCGGTGGCCCGCATCCCCAAGCCGGTGGTGGCGGCCGTCGCGGGCTATGCGCTGGGCGGCGGTTGCGAGCTGGCGCTCTGCGCGGACTTCCGGATCGCCGGCGACAACGCCAAGCTGGGCCAGCCGGAGATCCTGCTCGGCCTGATCCCGGGCGCGGGCGGCACCCAGCGCCTGTCCCGGCTGGTCGGCCCCTCCAAGGCGAAGGACCTGATCTTCACCGGCCGGATGGTGAAGGCGGACGAGGCGCTGACGCTGGGCCTGGTGGACCGGGTGGTCCCGGCCGACGAGGTGTACACACAGGCGCACGCGTGGGCGGCGAAGCTGGCGCAGGGACCGGCGATCGCACTGCGTGCGGCGAAGGAGTCGATCGACACCGGCTTGGAGACGGACATCGAGACGGGCCTGGCCGTGGAACGGAACTGGTTCGCGGGCCTGTTCGCCACGGAGGACCGCGAGCGCGGAATGAAGAGCTTTGTGGAAGAAGGCCCCGGCAAGGCGAAGTTTCTCTGAACCGCTTGCAATTGACGCGGCGTCTGATCCGGGGTCCCTCGATGGGGCGGTTTATGGGAGCCTTAAGGCAACCTTAAGTCTGCCTTGTCGAGGGAGTCTGTCGATTGCCGTCCTCGGAGCCTCCGCCGCAGGTCAGACGGGCTGTTCGAGGCACTGAAGTGCCATCGGCATATGCCGGACGACCCGCGCGGAATGGCGGATTCCGGGGGGCGTATTCGTCAGGAACGGCCCCGGAGAGCGGAGTGGGCGGCCATGATGGGGGCATGGCGGGGCTGGAGGGTATCGAACAGCCGCGGGGAGAGAGCCGTGCGACCGCGGCGCGCTGGTCTCCGGCGGTCGAGGACGAACGCGCACTCAAGGCACTCGAACTGTTCGGCAACCCCACGGAGGCGGAGGTTCCGCTGCCGTCCCGCCCCGAGTCCGCGGCAACGGCCCGCCGGCTGGCCCAGGTTGTCGTCCTCCGCCAGTGGGGCCTCACCCCCAAGATGACCGAAGACGCGGTCTTACTGGTCTCCGAACTCGTCGGCAACGCCGTACGCCACACCGGCGCCCGCGTCTTCGGCCTCCGCATGCGCCGCCGTCGCGGCTGGATCCGCGTCGAGGTCCGCGACCCGTCCCGGGGCCTGCCGTGTCTGATGCCGGTCCAGGAGATGGACATCAGCGGGCGGGGGCTGTTCCTGGTGGACAAGCTCTCCGACCGCTGGGGCGTGGACCTGCTGCCGCGAGGCAAGACGACGTGGTTCGAGATGAGGGTGGCGGACCGCTGAGGGCGAGCGGTGCCCCGGCGTCGATGCCTGCCTTGCCTTGCCGGGTGCTCCGCCCCTGTGCGCACCGCTCACCTCCAGCCCGTCCGGCGTTCGAGGACGAGGCCCTTCGGGCCGAAGCGGGGTCTGGGGCGCAGCCCCAGCGGGGTGCGGGGGCAGTGCCCCTGCCGGGGTCGAAGGGGTGGCGCCCCTGGGGATGGGACGGGTAGGGGCGGCGGGGGCGAAAGAAAGTCCGCCCGCTCCACGCGACCCGTACCGCCGCCGTTCGGCTGAATCACCCGTTTTCCCCCGTAACCACCCTTAAATGGTGCGGGTGACCACGACCGACCGCCGTACGGCCCTCCGCGCAGGCGCCGCCTTCGTCACCGCAGGCGCCCTCACCGAGGG
Organism: Streptomyces sp. MMG1533; assembly: GCF_001279775.1. GTDB lineage: Bacteria > Actinomycetota > Actinomycetes > Streptomycetales > Streptomycetaceae > Streptomyces. Next base: position 25,186 of record NZ_LGDG01000009.1, read on the forward strand.
CTGCGCGACCCACGGAGCAGTGGCCCACCCGGCCCCGGCCACCAGCCCTTCCGGCAGACCCGCCACCCCCC
>NZ_LGDG01000010.1 GCF_001279775.1 Streptomyces sp. MMG1533
CTCCAGGATGTCCTTGAAACGGGGGCCGAGCGGGCTCAGCAGCGCCCACGCCCAGAAGTTCACGGCGAACCCGACCGTGGCCAGGGCCAGCATCAGCCAGGCCCGGCCGGGCACCGGCGCACCCGGGGCCACTCTGCTGCTCTCCGTCGTCGACGACTGGACCATGCTGTCCGTCCCTTCCCTCTTACCCACGGTGGTTCTGCGACTCGGGGAGCACCGGAACCACAGGCCTCTTGCCTGCGGATCGGCAACCCCTCAACCACTGTCCGCTTCCGGATGCCTGGGAGACATGGGCCATGGGTCCCTGCCGCGGGGCTGACGGTCCCCGGGCCGGATCCGGCTGTCCCCCCTCTTCGGACCCGTGCCCCAGACTGCTCGCGTGACCTCCTTCGAAACCGCGGCTGCGGCCGTCCGTTGCCGGGCCACGAAATTAGGGCCGACCGGCCCTACTCGGCACCGGGCGACCACGCTGAGGATGGTGTGATGCTCGAGAACGACGCCTTTCGCATTCTCGACCGGCAGGAGTGCCTTCGCCTCCTGGCCAAGGTGCCGGTCGGCCGGGTCGTGTACACCCGGCATGCGCTGCCCGCGGTCCTCCCGGTCAACTTCTCCCTGGACGAGGACACCTCCGTCCTGCTGTACACCTCGGCCGTCTCCGACCTCGTACGCGCCATCGACGGGGTCGTGGTCGCCTTCGAAGCGGACGAGTTCACCGCGGCCACCCATTCCGGCTGGAGCGTGGTCGTCACCGGCCTGGCCACCGTGGTGACCGACCCCGCCGAGCACGAACGCCTGTCACAGACCGGCCCGCGTTCCTGGATGCCCGTACGGAACGGAGTCTTCGTACGCATCGAGTCCGAGCTGGTCACCGGACGCGAGCTCACGGGAGCCACCACCACGCAATGAGCCGCAGCCGGAGCGGCGCGCCCGTTTCTGGCTCCCGTCCGGTCGGCAGGGGCCCTGCCGACCGGGCACGGTCATGCGGATGGAGCGATCCTCACACCGGAGGCTGCCGGCCCGGGTACGGGCGCGGGATGCGGTGCGGCATGCCCGGCCGCGCGCGGCGTGCGGCCGCCCTCGGGGCCGTAGCCGAACCTGATCAGCAACTGCGGGCAACGCCGCTGCCGTGATCCGCCCATCGCCGCCCGCAGATCCATCCATTCCATCGCCTGATGCAGCATCGAGGTGCGCACCCCATACGCGGTCGCAGTGAGCAGGACATGCTGCAGCGCCTGGCCCGCCCGCAGCCAGTCCTCCCGCCGGTCCCATGCCGTCCACAACAGTGCCACCTGCGCATGGCGTTCGAAGTGCAGGGCAGGAAGATGCGGCACGGGCAGCCTGCCGGTGAAGTCCCGCATCGGTATCCGCCCGGACGCGTCCAAGGCCCCTACGGCGGGCACCGGGATGCCGTAGCCGGCGTCTCGTCCCGGGGCGGTGAGCCAGCCGCGCGCCTCGGCCGTGCGGCCCGGGTGGGATGCGTTGCGGACCTCGCCCGCCTCGGTCAACTGCAGCAGGCGCCGGGTCCCCACGATGTCGGGAACGTCCAGGCGCGCTCCCTCCACCCGTGCCGCACTGATCATCTCCGTCACGATCGGCTCCGGCACCGGGCGGCCGGTGAAGGGCATCCGGCTGGTGTGCCGCCGCTCGATGGCCTCGTACAGGTGCCACAAGGGCGCCGGCCCGTCCTTGGCAGGCCCGGCCAGTCGCACGGTGGCCAGCAGGCCGGGATCGTCCGCGGCGGGCAGCAGCCGGACGACCGGCTCCCAGCCCAGGTGCGCTGCGGCCACCCGGAGGTTGAAGACGGCCGCGCCCACCGACAGGTGCTGGGCGCGCAGATCCGGATCCGTCATCGGCAGCCGCCGTCCGGGGTCGGCGCGGACCTCGACCGACCGGATGTCCGGGCCCAGGCCGAACCGCCAGGGCTGCGTGTTGTGGATCGACGGCGCCGCCACCGCCGCGGCCAGCAGGGACTGGACGGCTCCGGCGTCGACTTCGCGGGTCTGCATGGCGGCTCTCCTCTTCTGCACGGCTCCCCCCGTATCGCCCACCCTGCGGCACCTTTCCCGCCCGCGAGAGGGTTGACCGGCCCCTCCCGGCGCGCCATACGGCCTCAAAGCGAGCGCCGGACGACGGCGGGCGATAGTCGCCCCGGGGCGGGTGAGGTCGCATGGTGAGGCGTCGCGTATGCGCGGCTGGGTCCGCAGCTCAATGACGCCGAGTGTGGGCGTCAGACGGGCGACCACCTGATCCTCCACGTCGACAAGCACAAAGGGCCGCGCGCCCAGCGTCTGCAGCATCCACGGCGCACTCGGCCGCACTCCCGGCCTTGGGACCGCCGGCCCTCCCCGCAGGCCGAACGTCACTGGTCGCCGGAGCGGCGCGGTGTTGTCATGGGTAGGGAAGACGGCGCGTACGAGCCGGCGCGCCGCGGTCGGACCGGGCGGTCGGACCGCTGCCGACCCATCGCAAATCGGAGGAGGCCGATGCCATGCTGCACCGCCGCACGGTCGGTGACGTGATGACCGAGGAGGTCGTCACCCTCCGCACCAGTACGCCGTTCCAGGAGGTGGCCGCACTGCTGGACGCGAACGACATCGTCGCGGCCCCGGTCGTCGACGCCGACGGCGCCCCCGTCGGCGTCGTGTCCGCGTCCGACGTGCTGCGGCACGAGACCGGTATGCCCGATCCGCAGGGGCAGGACGGGAACGACGAGCGCGCCTGGAGCAAGGCCCGGGCCCGGACCGCAGGCGCGCTCATGAGCAGCCCCGTGTTCACCGCCCGCGCCGACTGGACGATCCCCCGGGCCGCGCGGGAACTCCGCAGACGGCACGTCAAGCAGCTGCCGGTGGTCGGCGACGACGGGCTCCTCACCGGCATCGTCAGCCGCAGCGACCTGCTCAACGCCTTCATCCGCTCCGACGTCGAGATCCGCGACGAGGTGGAGCAGGACGTCCTGGGACGCATCCTCGGCCTGGACGAGGGCACCGTCGCCGTCGAGGTCCGGGACGGTGTCGTCACCCTGCGGGGTCACGTCCCGGCATCGCGTCTCGTCCCGGTGGTCGTGAGCCTCTCCCAGGCCGTCGACGGTGTCGTCGCCGTGGACGCCCACCTCTCCGTCACCCGGGCGGGCCAGACCACGCGGTGAGCGCGGCCCTGGCCGACCCGGCAACGCCGGCCCGAACGCACCGGTCGCCCGGCCTGCACGGCTTCCGCAGCAGGCCGGGTCGCCGGACCTCACGCGCGCGCACTCTGCGACGCCCCTCAGCCTTCCGCGTGGGCCAGCCACAGGTCGGGGCCGAAGACCTCGTAGCGGATGCGGCGGGCGGGAATGCCCGCCTGGAGCAGCTGGGCCCGCACACCACGCATGAAGGGCAGCGTGCCGCACAGGTAGACGTCGGCGTCGGCGGGCAGGTCCAGTCCGGCGAGGTCCATCAGTCCGGTGCGGGCGCCGGGTTCGGCGGCGGCGTCCTGCTCATACCAGAACTCTGCCCGGGCCCCGGTCAGTTGGTCGACGAGGCGGCGGGTGTCCGCGCGCAGAGCGTGGTCGGCCGGTGAGCGGTCGGCGTGCAGCACCGTGACCGGGCGGGCGGCGCCGGTCGCGGCGAGGTGTTCGAGCATGCCGACCATGGGGGTGCAGCCGATGCCGGCCGAGACGAGGAGCAGCGGGCTGTCGGCGTCGTCGAGGACCACATCGCCGAACGGAGCGGACAGGGTGAGTTCGTCACCGGCCCGGACAGCGCGGTGCAGCTGGTTGGACACCTCGCCCTCGGGGGCGTCGGCCACGCTCGCGACCCGTTTGACGGTGATACGGCGCTGCCGGTCGCCGGGGGCGCCAGACAGGCTGTACTGGCGCAGCTGGTGTATGCCGTCGGGCATCTTCACCCTGACGCTGACGTACTGGCCGGCGCGGGCGGGCGGTACCGGGTCCTCGTCGGCCGGGCGCAGCAGGAAGGAGACGGCGTCGGGGGTTTCCTCGCGCCGTTCCACCACCGTCCACTGCCGCCACGGGTGGCGGGGATCGACCTGCGCCTCCTGGTAGAGACGGGCCTCCCGGGCGATCAGCGCGCCGGCCATCAGCCAGTACACCTCGTCCCAGGCGGCGGCGACCTCCGGCGTGACCGCGTCGCCGAGCACATCGGCGATGGCACGGAAGAGGTACTTGTGGACGATCGTGTACTGGTCCTCGGTGACACCGAGTGCGGCGTGCTTGTGGGCGATCCGGGACAGCAGCGCGTCCGGGCGGGCGTCGGGGTCGGCGAGCAGAGCCTGGGCGAAGGCCGCGATTGACCCGGCGAGAGCACGACGCTGGTCGCCGCTGGCCTGGTTTCCTCGGTTGAACAGTCCGTCCAGCAAATCGGGTTGCTCGGCGAACATGGTGCCGTAGAACCGCGTCGTGATCTCGTTCAGGGCCCCGCCGACGGCGGGCAGGGTGGCGCGGACGACGGTGGCCGACTCGGGCGAAAGCATGGGTCTCCTCAGTAGTGGTGTACAAGGGGGGCGGCGCTCACCATCGTGGCGGGTCCGGGTACTGGGGCGGATGGGCCGGTCGGCCTTCTCCGTGAGGCCAGTCGGCTCATGTGAATGTCGGGCGTCCCGAGACCGGACCCGTCGGCCGGGTCGTGCGGCAGGAGTGGCCCGGCTACCTCGCGGTCCGTGCGGCCCATGGGTGCGCGCCTGGTTTTCGTGCGGGTCGCCAGTGATCGGATGCGCCAAACACTTCCCAGGACAATCGTCGACGAGGACCGGACCGATTTGTCCCTCGTCTCGTCCCTGTGCGTGGCGTTGGAGCTGCGCGAGGACCGTCTGTCGCGGCCGCCGTGACCGCCGCGAGGACGAAACGCCCCACAACCAGACGGCCTTCGCGCCCAGAGGTCAGGTCAGGGCACTCCTCCGGCACGGGGCTTGATACCGGTGCTACCGGTCGCCTGCCGGAGGATGCCTCCCTGGCACGTGCTGTCGCCCGCGAACGCCCCTGCTCTGCCCGGTCTGGTGCCGGTCAGGCTGCGGCGGGGCCGCCGGCACCGGCGGGTTCCGGGGCGGGCAGCATGGTCAGCAACATGACGCTGGGCTCGGTGGCGCGCACGGTGTGCGGCAGCCGTGCGGGCAGGTGGATCCAACTGCCCGGCAGGGCCTCGGTCTTCTCCTCGCCCAGGACGAGGTCGAGACGGCCCTGAACGACCTGGATGACCACGGGCAGGGCGGAGGTGTGCTCGGTCAGTTCCTGGCCGGCGGCGAACGCGAAGCCGACCACGCGCAGGCGGTCATCGCGGTACAGGACACGGCTGAGGGTGCCGTCCTCGGGCACGGTCAGCTCGGCGGCCAGGTCGCTGATCACGGTGGCGGACATCTGGGGTACCTCCTCAGGGCTGGGACGGGGTAGGGACGGCGAGCAGACTGATCGCTCCCAGGTGGGCGCTGTGGCGTTGGAAGACGCGGCGCATGTGCAGCACGCGGCGCAGGGCGGCCGGGTCTCGCAGCGCCCGTCCGGCGATGCGCAGGGCCGGGATCAGCCCTTCGTCGGCGACGAGCCGGCGCGGTTCGAGCAGCGCCATCGGTGCCGTCTTGTGGGCGGTGACGGTGAAGCCCTCGTCGGCGAGGAGTTCACGCCAGTCGGTGGGCGTCAGCGGGCGGGCGCCGACATGGATGGCGTCCTGCAGATCCGCGGTGATCCGGTCGGCGAGTGCCGGGTCGAGGTCGTCGGGCAGCAGACACAGTTCGTGAATGGCGTACCGGCCGGTGGAGCCGTCGAGGAGACGGCGTGCTTCCCGTACGACGCGTCGCTTCGCGGGGTAGGGCTGCATCGTCAGCATCGCCTCGCCGTACACGATGCTGGCCTCGCCGTCCGGCAACTTGGTGTCCGCGGCGTCCGACCGCACGGCACGCACCTCGGTCGGGCCGGGGGCGGCGAGGGCGCTGAGCGCGGCTACGGCGGCGGCGTCGCGGTCGACGGCGGTGTAGGTGGCCGGGCGGCGGGCGAGGGTCAGCCGGGCGGTGGCCCCGAGGCCGGCTGCGAGCTCCACGACCCGGTCCTGCGGATCCACGCCCAGGGAGTCCAGCATCCACCGGGTCAGCTCCACGCCGCCGGGGCGCAGCACCCGCTTGCCCAGGCGGGCCAGCAGCCAGTGGCCTGGCATGCGGGCGGCGTCCAGTCCGTCGCCGGGAATGGGGATGTTCTTCTGCAGGGCCGAATGGTCCGTCGATGCCATGGTCGTTTGCCTCGCTCTCTGCTGCACTGTTACTTAGGCAAACCTAACTTGGATGTATGGCAGCGTGCGGGGGCCGAACGTCCCGATTGAAGGGCCCAGTGGACCCGTCCCGCCAAGTTCCGATTCCTGGGCTGTGGTGCGGCGGTGGGCGTCGGGTTCGCTATACGGCGCCGACGCCGGGGCCGTGCTCGGTCTCACCGGCCCACCGGGCGGCGAGTTCGCCGGCCTGCCGGGCTGCGGCGACCACCGCTTCAGGACCACCGCCCGCCCGTCCCGCCGCGTACCCGACCAGGAAGGTCGTCAACGGGGCGGCGGGTCGGGCGACGCCGTGGGCGGCATCGCCGGCGAGGGCCAGGAGCAGGGCCCGGTCGACCTCGATGTCGATGCCCAGATCGGCCTTCACGGCGGCCGTCCATTCCTTCAGTACGTCATCCATGATCGTCGATCTTTCGTCCGTGGGACCTGTGTGCCGCTTGCGCGGGTGTGGCGGTCGGTCACAGCAGGCTGCTCCAGTACGGCCAGAAGCGGGTGAGCACGAGTAGCGCGATCAACCCGTACCAGGCACCGAGCAGCAGCCAGTGCGTGTCCCGCACGACGTACAGCACCCCCCGGGGCACAGGAACGATCCCCCGTTCCAGGCAGTGCAGGGTGACGTACCAGAAGAGGGCGATGGTGACGATCCAGACGACGGCGCAGTACGGGCAGAGCTTGTTGAGCTCGTACAGCGACTGCCAGATCAGCCAGTGCACGAACACCACCCCCACCAGCCCCCCGGCGTCCAGCGCGAGCCACAGCCGCCGGTGCAGGCGCGCCCCGGAGAGCACGGCGATGCCCAGGGCGGCCACGGCGGCGAAGGCCCCCAGTCCGAGCAGCATGTTGGGGAAGCCGAACAGGCTGCCCTGCGAGCTGGACATGACGCTGCCGCAGCTCACGACGGGGCTGATGTTGCAGGGGGGTTGGTAGGCGGGGTCACGCAGCAGCCGCCAGTCGTCCACGGTGAGCTGGAACGAGGCGAGCCAGCCGACGATCCCGGCCAGGAGCATCACCAGGCCCGTGCGGCGGCTCGCGGCCACTGTGTGCACCCGCCGGGCGGTCGTGTCGTCCGGTGCGAGCGCGGGTCTGTGACTCATACGGCTCACCGGCGGCCGGAGGCCGACCGGGGTCGGCCCGCAGCTCTCGGGGCTGTGGCCGGTGTTGCGGTGCGCCTGCGGTAGACCAGGTAAGGCCGGGCCAGATATCCGATCGGCGCGCTCCACACGTGCACGAGCCGGGTGAACGGCCAGGCCGCGAAGAGCAGGAAGGCGCTCAGGGCGTGCAGTTGGAACAGCAGCGGTGCTCCGGTGATCGCCTCGGGCTGCGGCTGGAGGACGAACAGGCCGCGGAACCAGACGGAGACGGTCGAGCGGTAGTCGTAGCCGCTGCCGAACACGTTGTGGGCGGCGGTGGCGGTGATGCCGAGCAGGACGGTGGCGGACAGCAGCGGGAAGAGGAACTTGTCGCTGCGGTCGGTGCCGAGGCGGATCCGGCGGGTCAGCAGGCGGCGGGCGCAGAGCATGCCGAGCCCGGCGACCATGGCGACGCCCGCCACGGAACCCGCCCAGACGGCTGTGGTGTGGTAGGCGTGCTCGCTGATGCCGACGGCCTCGGTCCACGAGTCGGGGATGGCGAGTCCCACGACATGGCCGGCGATCACCATGAAGGCGCCGAGGTGGAACAGCGGGCTGCCCCAGCGCAGCCAGCGGTGTTCGAGGAGCTGGCTGGTGTGGGTGGTCCAGCCGAACTGGTCCTGGCGGTAGCGCCAGATGTGCCCGACCACGAAGACGGCGAGGCAGATGTAGGGGATGGCGACCCACAGCAGGAGGTCGGTGCCGCTCGTCGGCGCGGCGGCCGACGGGGAGAGGGATGCGGCGTTCATCGGGTGCCTTCCATACGGGTGGTGGTCGGGGAAGCGGGCGGCACACGGGTCGGCGGGGCGGGCGCCGGCGGCACGAACGTGCCCGGAGGCGCGAACTCCCCCTCCCCGTACGTCCCGTAGGGGTCGAGGCCGACCTCCTCGTTCGGTGGCCCCTCGGCCACGAGCTGGGCCACCGCCACGCGGTCCGCCTCGGTGGGCGGCGGCAACAGGGTGAGCAACGCGCCGAGGACATGCCGGTAGGGGGAGTCGGCGTCGGTCAGCGCCCGGTGGATCAGCTCCAGGCCGCGCCGGTGCTGGCGCAGCGGCGCCTCGCCGCCACCCGAGCCTGCCAGGGCGGCGAACTCCAGCACGACCGGCAGGTGATCGGGCAGTTCACCCCCGTCGGTGTCCCACCCCGCGGCCTTGTACCGCTGGTTCAGGGTGAGCAGGGCCATGCCCCGGCGGCGGGTGTCGCCGTGCAGGTAGTAGGTGAGGTACAGGCTGCTCTTGCGCCGCAGGTCGAACATCTCGACGTAGTGCCGCTCAAGAGCCTCCGTCTCCTGGCCCGTGAGCCAGGTGGTGAAGACGGCCAGGTCCTCGGCGGCCGGCGAGGACGGCAGCGCCTCGACGGCGGCTTTCAACACCGGCCGGGCGGTGGCGAGTTCGGCATCCGGGTACTGCAGCAGCAGCGAGCACAGCCGCAGCAGCAGGGTACGTGCCTCGGCCTCCTCCGGCGTGAGCCGGCCCGGGCGGCGTACGGCCGCCCGGACGCGGGTGCGGACGAGGGCGGGAATCGATGGGGGTCCCCCCAGGCGTCCAGCACTGGGGGAGGGCAGCGGGCTCACGGGCGTTCTCCGGCGGGGGCTTCGGGCGCACGGCGGCGCAGGGTGGGAATGCCGAGCATCACCCGTCGGCCACCGGCGTCCGCCGGGTCGCCGGACGATTCAACCGGGCAGCGGTTCTCCATGGCGCTCAGCGCGGCCGCGTCCTCCTTGTGGGCGGCGGGGACGACGTACCGGTCCTGGTACTTGGCGACGGCGAGCAGCCGGTGCATGTCCTCCGCCTCACGGGCGGTGAGGCCGACGGCCTTGAGTACGGCCTCGTCGCCGTCCTCGCCGAGGGTGCGCTCGCGCATGTACGAGCGCAGCGCGGTGAGTTTCATCAGCACCCCGGCGACCACGTCGGCGTCCCCGGCGGAGAACAGCTCCGCCAGGTACTCCAGCGGGATGCGCAGCCGGGTGACGGCGGCGAAGACGTGGTCGGGGTCGTCCTGGTTTCCGCCCGCCGCGTCGACGGCGTCCAGGACGGGGGAGAGCGGCGGCACGTACCAGACCATGGGCAGCGTGCGGTACTCCGGGTGCAGCGGCAGCGCCACCTTGTAGCGCATGACCAGGTCGTACACGGGGGAACGGCGGGCGGCGTCCAGCCAGTCCTCGGGGATGCCGGACTCCCGTGCGGCCGCGATGACTTCGGGATCGTGCGGGTCCAGGAAGACGCCGCGCTGGGCGTCCAGCAGGTCGTGCTCGTCGGGGGTGGCCGCGGCCTCGCCGACGCGGTCGGCGTCGTACAGCAGCAGTCCGAGGTAGCGCAGCCGGCCCACGCAGGTCTCCGAGCAGACGGTGGGCTGCCCGGCCTCGATGCGCGGGAAGCAGAACGTGCACTTCTCGGCCTTGCCGGTGGCGTGGTTGACGTACACCTTCTTGTACGGGCACGCCGTCACGCACATCCGCCAGCCACGGCAGCGGTCCTGGTCGACCAGGACGATGCCGTCCTCGACCCGCTTGTACATCGCGCCGGACGGACAGGCCGACACGCAGGCCGGGTTGAGGCAGTGCTCGCACAGGCGGGGCAGGTGGAAGAGGAAGGTCTGCTCGAACTCGAACTTGACCTTCTCGGCCCATTCCCCGGTGAGGTTGGGGTCGCCGCCGGCGTTCTCGGGCGCGCCGCCGAGGCCGTCCTCCCAGTTGGCGCCCCACGTGATGGACGTGGGTTTTCCGGTGAGGACCGAGCGGGGCCGGGCGACCGGCATGTCCGGGCCGGCGGGGGCGCTGACCAGGTTGTCGTAGTCGTAGGTGACCGGCTCGTAGTAGTCCTCGATGGAGGGCAGGTCGGGGTTGGAGAACAGCGACAGCAGGCGCTTGATCCGACCGCCGGAGCGCAGGACGAGCCGCCCGCGCTTGTCGAGCATCCAGCCGCCCTTCCACTGCTCCTGGTCCTCGTAGCGGCGCGGGTAGCCGACACCCGGCTTGGTCTCGACGTTGTTGAACCAGGCGTACTCGACACCGGTGCGGTTGGTCCACGTCTGCTTGCAGGTGACCGAGCAGGTGTGGCAGCCGATGCACTTGTCGAGGTTCATCACCATGGCGATCTGAGACATCACGCGCATGTCAGTACTCCACTTGCTGGCTGCGGCGGCGGATGACGGTGACCTCGTCGCGCTGGTTGCCGGTCGGGCCGTAGTAGTTGAAGGCGTAGGTGAACTGGGCGTAGCCGCCCGCGAGATGGGTGGGCTTGAGCAGGAGCCTGGTCAGGGAGTTGTGGATGCCGCCCCGCTTGCCGGTGACCTCGGTCTTCGGCACGTTCACGTTGCGGTCCTGAGCGTGGTACATGTACACCGTGCCCTCGGGCATGCGGTGCGTGACCACGGCGCGGCAGGCGACGACGCCGTTGCGGTTGTACGCCTCGATCCACTCGTTGTCCTTCACGCCGATCTTCTCGGCGTCGGCGGTGGACATCCAGATCACCGGGCCTCCGCGGGACAGCGCCAGCATGTGGGCGTTGTCCTGGTAGTTCGAGTGGATGGACCACTTCGAGTGCGGGGTCAGGTAGCGGACGGTGACCTCCGCCCGGTCGTTGTCGTGCAGGTGCTCGTCGCCGTAGTGCCGGGGTGTGTTCAACGGCGGCCGGTAGACGGGGAGTTGCTCGCCCAGCTCGGTGATCCAGTCGTGCTGGACGAAGAAGTGCTGGCGGCCGGTGAGCGTGTGCCAGGGCTTCTTGTGCTCGGTGTTGATGACGAACGGCGAGTAGCGGCGCCCGCCGGTCTCGCTGCCGGACCACTCGTACGAGGTCATCACGGCGCGCGGCTGGGTACGGGTGTCGGCGAAGGTGATCCGCTCCGCCTCGCGCTCGGAGGCGAGTTCCACCAGGCCCTCGCTGCCGGTCTGCCGCTCCAGTTCGCGGAAGCCCTCGGTGGCCAGGCGCCCGTTGGTGGTGCCGGACAGGGCGAGGATCGCCTCGCACATGTCGGAGGCGGTGGCCAGCGAGGGCCGCCCGGCGGCGATACCGTCCCGGACGGCCCCGCAGCGGCGCCGCAGTTCGTCGATCTCCTGGTTCGGGTGGACGGTGACGCCCTTGGTCGTGGTGCCCAGGGTGTCGAGCAGGGGGCCGACGGCACGCATCTTCTGCGCGGTCGCGGCGTAGTCCCGCTCGATGACGACCAGCTTGGGCATGGTCCGCCCCGGGATCGGCTCGCACTCGCCAGACTTCCAGTCCCGGACGACCCCGCCTGGCTGGGCGAGTTCGTCCGGAGTGTCGTGCAGCAGCGGCACCGCGAGAACGTCCGTGCGGGTGCCGAGGTGGTCGGCGGCCAGTTCGCTGAACTTGTCGGCGATGGTCAGGAAGGTGTCGTAGTCGGTGCGGGCCTGCCAGGGCGGGGCGATGGCCGGGGTGAAGGCGTGCACGAAGGGGTGCATGTCCGTGCTGGACAGGTCGTCCTTCTCGTACCAGGTGGCGGCCGGCAGGACGACGTCGGAGAGCAGGCCGGTGGAGGTCATCCGGAAGTCCATGGTGACCAGCAGGTCGAGCTTGCCCTCGGGGGCCTCCTCCCGCCACACCACCTCCTTGGGCCGTCCCTCGGGCGGGGTCTCCTCGGAGCGGACCGCCGCGTCCGTGCCCAGCAGGTGGCGCAGGAAGTACTCGTTGCCCTTGCCGGAGGAGCCGAGCAGGTTCGCCCGCCACACGGTCAGCACGCGCGGGAAGTTGGCCGGGTCGTCGGGGTCCTCGGCGGCGAACCGCAGCCGCCCGGACTTCAGCTCGTCGACGATGTGCTCGGCGACGGGGCGCCCCTGGGCGGCGGCCTCGTCGGTCAGATCCAGCGGGTTGCGGTTGAAGCCGGGGTGACCGGGCGTCCAGCCCAGCCGTACCGCCTGCGCGAGCGTGTCCGCGAACGCCTTCCCCTTGAATCGTCCCTCCCCGAGCGGGGACGCCAGCTCGTCGGGGCCGAACGCCTCGTAGCGCCACTGGTCGGAGTTCAGGTACCAGTACGAGGTGCCCGCCATGTGCCGGGTGGGCCGCTGCCAGTCGAAGGCGAACGCGAGATGCTGCAGCCCGGTGAGGGGGCGGACCTTCTCCTGGCCGACGTAGTGCGCCCAGCCGCCGCCGTTGACGCCCTGGCAGCCGGTCATCGTCGTCAGCGCCAGGAAGGCCCGGTAGATGGTGTCGGAGTGGAACCAGTGGTTGGTGCCGGCGCCGAGGGCGATCATGGAGCGGCCGTTGGTGCGCTCGGCGTTGCGGGCGAACTCGCGGGCGATGCGCGCCGCCTGCTCGGCGGGGACCGAGGTGATCGTCTCCTGCCAGGCGGGCGTGTACGGCTCGGCCGCGTCGTCGTACGAGGTGGGCCAGTTGCCCGGCAGACCGGCACGCGCGACACCGTACTGCGCCAGCATCAGGTCGAACACCGTGGTGACCAGGCGCCCGCCGATCCGCCGCACGGGCACCCCGCGCACCATGACCGAGCCGCCCTCGGTGCTGCCCTCGTCGAACCGGGGCAGCGCGACCTCGGCGGTCTCCTCGGCCCGCTCGAACAGGCTCAACTCCGGTACGACGTCGGCCAGATCGAGGTTCCAGCGGCCTTGCCCGGCTTCCCCCCAGCGGAAGCCGAGCGAGCCGTTCGGCACGACCGGTTCGCCGGTTGCCGAGTCGAGGAGAACGGTCTTGGACTCGGCGTGTTCCGTGTCGTGTCCGAGGTCGGCGGCGGTCAGGAACCCGTCCGGGACGAGACCCTCACTGTGCTCGCGCAGGGAGACCAAGAAGGGGGCGTCGGTGAACTTGCGCAAGTAGTCCTGGAAGTAGGGGACTTCGCGGTCGACCAGGAACTCGCGCAGGATCACGTGACCCATGGCCATCGCCAGTGCCCCGTCCGTGCCCGGGTGCGGGGCCAGCCACTCGTCGGCGTGCTTGACGTTGTCGGCGTAGTCGGGGCTGACCGCGACGACCTTCGTGCCGTTGTAGCGGGTCTCGGTGAGGAAATGCGCGTCGGGAGTGCGGGTCACCGGGATGTTGGAGCCCCACATGATCAGATAGCCGGCGTTCCACCAGTCCGCGGCCTCCGGCACGTCGGTCTGGTCGCCGAAGACCTGCGGGGAGGCGATCGGCAGATCCGCGTACCAGTCGTAGAAGGACAGCAGGGTGCCGCCGATCAGCGACATGAAGCGGGCGCCGGCCGCGAAGGAGGCCATCGACATGGCCGGGATCGGGGAGAAGCCGGCGACGCGGTCGGGACCGTACGCCTTGACCGTGTGCACGTGGGCGGCCGCGACCAGCTCGCTCACCTCGTCCCAGTCGGCGCGCACCAGGCCGCCCTTGCCGCGGGCCCGCTTGTAGGCGCGTGCCTTCGCAGGGTCACCGGTGATCTCGGCCCAGGCCGCCACCGGGTCGCCGAGCCGCTTGCGGGCCTCGCGCCACAGCTTCAGCAGCGTGCCACGCACATACGGGTAGCGGACGCGGCTGGGCGAGTACGTGTACCAGGAGAAGGACGCCCCGCGCGGGCAGCCGCGCGGCTCGTACTCGGGACAGTCCGTGCCGATGGACGGGTAGTCGGTGGCCTGGTGCTCCCAGGTGATGATGCCGTCCTTGACGTACACCATCCACGAGCAGGAACCGGTGCAGTTGACCCCGTGGGTGGAGCGCACCACCTTGTCGTGGGCCCACCGGTCCCGGTAGAAGCTCTCCCACTTCGGGTCGCCGTCCCCGAACACGGCGCGCCCGTCGGCGGACACCTCGCGGCGGGTCAACAGTCTGCGCGCGGCCAGCGGCCAGTCTTCCGCGGCGTGCGACGCCCGGCGCCGTGCGTTCTGATCGTTCTCCATGGCTGGGAACGTTAGAAGCCGCAGGCAGTGGTGCGCCTGGGGCTGGCGGTCCCTGCCGGATGACCGTCCGGCCCAATCTGGCTGATCGTATTAGGGACCAATGGTCCCGGCGCTGGGTCCGGTCGGCGAGGGAACCGGCTGCGCCCGGCGTGCATGCTGGGCATCGATCGAACCGCAGATGCCCCTCCGTACGACCGCATTCGGTGCCTGCCAGGCGGCCAACTCCCCCGTCCCTGGCCGCCGCAGGTGCAGCGCGTACGGCGCGTGGTGCCCGGTTCGGTCGAGCGTCCGGCCGCTCACTGCGGCCGGACGCGGCATCCGCCCGAGAATCGGCACCCGGGATGCCACCCCCCACCCGCATCGGCCGGCCGAGCCGGCCCGACCTGCTGGAGACACGACCATGAGCGTGCTCACTCTCGCCTCGGACCCTCAGGACGCCACGGCCCTCGAAGGAGCCGAGGCGCACCACGCCCGCCTGGCCGGGGAGCTGGCCGGACGCGTGAAGATGCTGCTCACCGCCGTGGAGCGCAACCCGAGCGCCGCCGAGAAGATCCATGCCGATCTCGTCACCTTCTGTGACCGTTCGCTGTTGCCGCACGCCGCAGCCGAGAAAGCCGTGCTCTACCCCGTCGCCCACGGCATGCCCGAGGCCCGCCTGCTCATCGAGAGCCTGATCGGCGAACACCGCTGCCTCACCGCGCTCGTCGACGCCCTGCGCACCGCCCCCGGCCCGGCGGGCGCGGCGGCCGACGCGCGGGCCCTGCAGGTGCTCTTCGAGGAACACGTGGCCAAGGAGAACGGCCTCGTGCTGCCGCTGCTTGCCATGACGCCCGAGATCTCCCTGGCGGAGCTGCTCGCGGACATGCACCACCGGCTCGCAGGCGCCACGCCCGCCCAGGGCGCCCACGGAACCCGGGCCACCGAGGAAGGACAGGACGTGCAGGAAGAACAGACCGAGGAGACCGGCGGCTGCGGCGGAGTATGCGGCTGCGGTGGCACGGAGGATACGGCCGAACCCGAACTGGATGTGCGGGAGGTGCCGCACGCCCTGCGTCACGCGACGGTCTTCGGCGCCCTGGACGCCGTCCCGGCCGGCACCGCGATGGTGCTGGTCGCCCCGCACGATCCGCTGCCGCTGCTCGCGCAGATCGAACAGCGCAGCCCCGGCACGTTCTCGGTGGAGTACCTGGAACGCGGCCCCGAAGCCTGGCGGCTGCGGCTCAACCACCGCTGATCCGAAGACCACTCCAACCTGCCGGCGGCGCACGGACGTTGCTCCATCCGGAGCGCTCGCGCCGCCGTACCCGCAGCACACGAGGAAAGAAGGAAGACACGTCATGGACGGATCCCGCCGTTGGGCCGGAACCCTGCTCGGGACGGTCGGTGTGGCCCTGGTGGTCGCCGGGCCGGTCATGGTGCTGCGCGGTCGCAGCGGCAGGAAGGAGATCCGCACCGAACTGGCCGCCCAGAAGATCACCTTCCCCGCCCGCGGGCTGCCTGCCGAACTCGCGGCCTACGCCGGCCGGCGCGTGGAAACCGGCCCCGAGGCCCACGCCTACGCCGAGTTCATCAAGGGCAATCTCGCCCACGCCACCGGCGGCCGCACCTATGCCGAGATCACCGCGGAGCTGCACGCCGCCGGAGGCGACGACGAGAAGCTCTCCGAGCTGCGCCAGACCGCGTTCATGGGCCAGTCGCTGCGGGCCTCGCTGATGTCCGCCTACCAGGCATGGCACATCACAACGCTGGTCACCGGGCTGGGCGCCGCGCTGACCGGCCTGGGAGCCGCGCTCGTGGCCACCTCGGACGCTTTGGCACCCCGCTCCCCCGACCACTCCTGACTGTTTCTGACCAAGTCACGGCGCGCACGGACGGAACCGTGACTCTCGTCCGCCGGGGGGATGCGCACGGACGCTCCCTGCACATCCCCCGGCACGTCGTCGTCTTGCCGATGGCCCGTCCGGCTCTGTCACACCTGTGGTGAAGAGGGACCATCGGCCCTGTTCGAGAAGACCATCGGCCGCCGCGCCGACCGCCGCCGCCGGTGGATGCTGACGGCGACCGATCCGGAGGTAACCCGTGCACGACAACGTCGACCACCCTCAAGGCCGATCCCACCGCTGTCGCTCGCGGTGGGTGCCGCGCACGGCCCGGCCCGGTCACCGTCCGGCCGCCCGCCTCGTCTGCCCTGACTCCAGGGCGACCGGACACAGCCCCAGGGCGCTGGGAAGGGCCGTGCGATGAGCGCCGCAGCCCATGCCATCCGCCGCCAGCGGCACGACGCGGCCGACCGGCCCTTCATCGTCATCTGGGAGTCCACCCGCGCCTGCCCGCTGGCCTGCCGCCACTGCCGCGCCGAGGCCGTGCCCGACCGCGACCCTCGGGAGCTGGACACTGCCGCAGCCAAGGACCTGCTGGACCAGGTGGCCGCCTTCGGGCAGCCCGCCCCGCTGTTCGTGATCACCGGAGGCGACCCGTTCCAGCGCCCCGACCTGACCGAGCTCATCGCACACGGCAGGGAGATCGGGGTCCGGGTGGCCGTGTCCCCCTCCGGCACGCCGACGCTCACCGAGGAGCGGCTGCGGGCCGTGCACGCCGCGGGCGCCACCGGACTCTCGCTCAGCCTGGACGGCTCCACCGCCGAACTCCACGACGACTTCCGCGGCGTGCCCGGCGTGTTCCGCTGGACCCTGGACGCCTGGGACACCGCCCGCGCCCTCGGCATGAAGGTCCAGATCAACACCACGGTCGCCCGGCACAACCTGCACGACCTCCCCGACATCGTGCGCCTCGTCGCCGAGCACGGAGCGATGCTGTGGAGCGCCTTCTTCCTGGTACCCACCGGCCGCGGCCGAACCCTCGGCGCCCTGACCGCCGGAGAGGTCGAGGACGTCCTCAACTTCGTCTACGACGTCGGCCTGACCGTCCCCGCCAAGACCACCGAGGCCCACCACTTCCGCCGCGTCGCCCTACAACGCCAGGTCCTGGCCGATGCCGGCGACGACCACGTGGCGGTGCTCGGACTCGGGCGGCTCTACCAGGAGTTGCGCGAGCGGGCCGCGGTCCTGGGCCTGGACGCCGCCAAGCGCCGGGTACGGCGACCGCCGCTGGACGTCAACGCGGGCCGCGGCTTCGTCTTCGTCTCGCACACCGGCACCGTGCACCCCAGCGGCTTCCTGCCGCTGAGCGCGGGAAGCGTGCGCAAGACGCCGCTGACGTCGATCTACCGCACCTCAGAGCTGTTCACCGGCCTGCGGGCCGCCGACATGCTCGGTGGCCGTTGCGGGCGGTGCGAGTTCCGCCGGGTCTGCGGCGGCTCGCGCTCCCGCGCCTACGGCGTCACCGGCGACCCGTACGCCGAGGAGCCATGGTGCGGATACGTCCCCGGCTCCTTCCCATACCAACGGGAGCTGGCCGCGCTGCTGTCCGGCGGCGCCGACGCCGAGCCCGGCATGCGTGACGGTTCGGCCGCCGCCCCGGGCGGCAAGGAGAACCGTGTACCGCAGGAACGATGACCCCGCCGCCGGTGACGGTCCGCCGCCCAGCAGGTTCAAGACCTCCGGGCTGCGCAGCCGGCACCTGGCCGCGCACGCCCTGGTCGCCGCCTGGGCCGTCCTCGCGCTGCTCGCGGCAAGCGCCCAGCAGACGCTGCCGGTGGCCCGCTGGCTGGCCATCCACCTGTTCCTGCTCGGCGCCGCCACCACCGCGATCGTGGTGTGGAGCGAGCACTTCGCCGTCGCCATGTTGCACGCATCCCGGCCGGACCGGCGGTGGAGCAACGCCCGGCTGGCCGGCGTCAACGTCGCGGTCGCCGCGGTGCTGACCGGAGTGTGGGCCGACCTGCCGGTGCTGATCGGCGCCGGATGCGCACTGCTGGTCACCGCGACCGCCGCGCACCTGGTGGTCCTGGTCCGTCTGGGCCGGGGCGCGCTGGGCGGACGGCTCGCCCCGATCGCCGACTACTACCGGGCCGCCGCCGCGGCGCTGATCATCGGCGGCGTGCTGGGCTGGCTGCTGGCCACCGGCAGGGCCGGTCCGCAGTGGTACGCCGGGCTGCGCCTGGCTCACCTGCACGTCACCCTGCTCGGCTGGATCGGACTGCCCGTCCTGGGAACCCTCTTCATGCTGTGGCCCACCGTGCTGGGCGTGCGGATGAAGGACCGCACCACCCGGGTGGCGCGCTGGGTACTGCGGCTCGCCTGCAGCGGACTGCTGGTGGCCGTCGCCGCTCTGGTGGCCGGGTGGCGCTGGCCGGCTGCTGCGGGTCTCGCCGTGTACGCCGAGGGAGCGGCCGTCGCGGTGAACCTGTTCGTCCGGACCGTACGCGGCAGCCGGCCCGTCTCCGCGGCGGCGGCCTGGATGCTGGCAACGGCCACCTGCTGGCTGCTCGTCGCGGTGACGGCGGATCTGGCACTCCTCGTCACCCGCCCGCTGACGACGGCGCAGACCGGCATCGACGCCCTGATCCCCGTGCTGCTCATCGGCTTCGTCGCCCAGATCCTGATCGGGGCCCTCACCTACCTGCTGCCCATCGTGCTCGCCTCCGGCCCGAAGGAGCGTGCCGCACTGCGGGCGGTGCTGGAGCAGGGCTGGCTGCCGAGACTGGTCGTGCTCAACCTCGGCGTGGCCCTGCTCGCGATTCCACTGCCCGGCCCCGCCGACACGGCGGGCACCCTGCTGGCCGCCGCGGCCGGAATCGCCTTCCTCGCCCTGACCGCGGCCGCGCTCGTCCGCAGCGGCCGAGGGCTCCTACGGGACACCGGACGGAGCGGTGGGGCACGGAGCCCCGTCCTGTGGGGTTCCGCCGCGGGGGCCGTACTGATCGTGCTGGCCGTGCTCGTCGCCAACAGCGGCGGGAACACGAGCGGCCAGGCCGACGCCGCCGGGACGGCAGGCGCGGGCACCGGCACCACCCGCACGGTCGCCGTCACCCTGGCCGACATGCGCATCCGCCCGGCCCGGATCGAGGTCGCCGCGGGCACCGACCTGCGGCTGAAGGTCACCAACACCGACTCCATGCGCCACGACCTCAAGGTCGAGGACGGCCCCACCACCCCGATGCTCGCCAAGGGCCACACCCACGTACTCGACGTCGGGCAGGTCACCGAGGACCGCGAGGCGTGGTGCACCCTGCCGGGCCACCGGGCGGCCGGGATGGCCATGGACATCGTGGTCACCGGCGCCACCGACGGCGCGAGCGCACACGACGGCCACTCCACGACCGCCGCCACCGACGGCGCCCTGGACCTCTCCGCAGACTTCTCCTCCGGCTGGCAGCCACGCACCGCCGACCTCACCCCCGCGCCCGGCGGGACGGTCCACAAGGTCGAACTGCACGCCGCCCACACCCAGGTCGAGGTGGCCCCCGGCGTGAAGCAGCAGATGTGGACCTTCGGCGGCACCGCGCCCGGCCCCACCCTGCACGGCAAGGTCGGCGACGTCTTCGAGGTCACCCTCGTCAACGACGACACGTCCATGGGCCACGGCATCGACTTCCACGCCGGCTCCCTCGCCCCCGACGGGCCCATGCGCACCATCCAGCCCGGCAAGCGCCTGGTCTACCGCTTCCGCGCCGAGAAGGCCGGAGCGTGGCTGTACCACTGCAGCACGGCACCGATGCTCCAGCACATGGGCAACGGCATGTACGGCGCCGTCGTCATCGACCCACCCGGCCTGGCCGAGGTGGACCACGAGTACGTGCTGGTCTCTTCCGAGCTCTACCTCGGTACACCGGGCAGCACCGCGCAGGTGACCAAGATGAGCCAGAACACCCCGGACGCGTGGGTGTTCAACGGCGTCGCGAACCAGTACGCCAAGCGCCCCCTGGAGGTGAAGGCCGGCGAGCGGGCCCGCTTCTGGGTGGTCGCCGCCGGGCCGAGCGACGGCATCGCCTTCCACATCGTCGGCACCGTCTTCGACACCGTGTACAAGGAGGGCGCCTACCTGCTGAAGCCGGACCAGGCGGGCGGCTCGCAGGTGCTGGACCTGGCCACGGCGCAGGGCGGCTTCGTCGAGACGACGTTCCCCGAGGCCGGCCACTACGCGTTCGTCGACCACGACATGCGCCACGCACAAGCCGGTGCGCACGGCACGGTGGAGGTGAGCGACTGATGGACACCGTCGGTGTGTGGTCCCTGGTGCGGTTCGCACATGTGGCCGGCGCCGCCCTGTGGGTCGGCGGCCAACTGGCCCTGTCCCTGGTGATCCTGCCGTTGGCCCGCCACCTGCTCGACGCGGACGCCAAGGACCGCTTCACCGCCGCGGCCGGCCGCCGGTTCGGGATGCTGACGGGGGCGGTGTTCCTGCCGGTGCAACTGGGCACGGGCTGGGCCATGGCCTGGCACAAGGGCGTCACCTGGGCCTCGCTCGCCGAGCCCGGCTACGGCCGCACCCTGGCGGCCAAACTCGCCCTCTTCGTGCTGGTGATGCTTGCCGCGGCGGCCCACGGCATCGCCCATGCCAAGGGCCGCGCCGACCTGGCCCGGACCCTGGCGGTCGTCTCCCTCGTCGGCTCCCTCGGCGTCGTCCTGCTGGCCACCGCCCTGCCCTCCACCTGACCACCGTCACGAAGAAACGAGGAGGCATCATGCCCACCCAGGTCCTGCCGGACGCGGCCACCGTGGAGTCGCTGCTCGCGGCGGCCGTGACGGCCCCGTCGATCCACAACACCCAGCCCTGGCGCTTCCACCCGGCCCCCGACGGCCACGTGCTGGAGATCCATTCGGCGCCGGCGCGAACGCTACCGCTCGCCGACCCTGTGCACCGCGCCCAGTACCTGTCCGTGGGCGCGGCACTCTTCAACCTGCGTCTCGCCGCCGTCCACCAGGGCTGGCGCCCCGAGGTGAGGCTGCTGCCGGACCCGCACCGCCCCGGACTGCTGGCCACCGTCCGGCTGACCGGTCCACTCGCCGCGGACGACCAGCCCTCCGACCCCGGCCTCCATGAGGCCATCGCGCTTCGGCACTCGAGCCGGATGCCGTTCACCGGCCGACCGGTGCCCGAGCCGATCGTGGCGGAGATGACGGCCGCCGCGCATGCCGCGGGCGCACGGCTGCACGTGCCGGACATCGCCGGAACACGGCGGCTGCTACGGCTGACCGCCACGGCCGAGGCACGCAACCACGCCCACCCGGACCGCACCGCCGAGACCCTCGCCTGGATCAACGCCCCAGGAGCGAACGCCCCCTACGGCATCCCCGTCACCGCCCTCGGCCCGCCCGACGCGGCGGCGCGGATGCCGATGCGGGACTTCACGGGCGCACTCCCCGCCGTGCGCCTGCCGGCCCTGTGGTTCGAACGCCACATTCAGCTGGCCCTGCTGTGGACAGGTCACGACCGGCGGGAGGACTGGCTGCGCGCGGGCCAGGCCCTGCAGTACGTCCTGCTCACGGCGACCGCCCGCGGGCTGCGCACCTCGCTCCTGCACCAGGCCATGGAATGGCCCGAGCTGCGGGCCGCGATGGCCCTCCCCGGGCACAAGCGGTGCCATCCGCAGTTGTTGATCCGCTTCGGCTACGGCCCGGACGGCGCCCGCACACCACGAGCACCCGGGCACCCCGTTACCCGGCCCGTGGCACCGCCAGCAGCCGACACCGAAACGAACTGAGCGCCGGCTCGCCACCCAAGCCCCCGCGCTGTACGCGCCCGGGTTTGGGTGAGCCGTCACATCGCGCTCCCTGAAACGCAAAAGCCGACCGACCTCTGCGCCCACACCCTCTTGAACCGCGCGACACCCCCCATCCGAACCAGGCATTCGCCACTCATTCACTCTTTCCAGCTACAGACGCCCTCGATACACGTGCCGGATTGATGACGGTCTCCGCGCGGCCGGGGAGCCGTTCCGCCCTGACCTGCAGGATCCGGAACCCGCTGCGGGTGCAGATCTCCAGCAGGCGCGGCAACAGCGCCCGGCCCGTCAGATACGTCAGCCGGACCTCGACGACGATGGTCACAGCGCCAGGCACGAAGCGCGCGGTGCGCACCACCCCCGCCAACCGGCCCGGCCAACGCCATGATCACAGCATCACCCGGCCGTGGGAGTGGCTGGCGGAAGGGAGGCCCGAAACCTCCTCGCTGAGCTGGGGAGAATGGCGGTTCGGCCCCTGCGGAGACCGCAGCGCCCGTATCGCCCGTACCCTTCATGGTGTCCACGGCGTCACATAGCGGGCGCCAAACCACTGGAGGCAACACCTCGTGCTGATTGCTCAGCGTCCGTCCCTGACCGAAGAGGTCGTCGACGAGTTCCGCTCCCGGTTCGTGATCGAGCCGCTGGAGCCGGGCTTCGGATACACCCTCGGCAACTCCCTGCGCCGTACGCTCCTCTCTTCGATCCCGGGTGCGGCGGTCACGTCCATCCGCATCGACGGCGTTCTGCACGAGTTCACCACCGTGCCGGGCGTCAAGGAGGACATCACCGACCTGATCCTCAACATCAAGCAGCTGGTCGTCTCCTCGGAGCACGACGAGCCGGTCGTGATGTACCTGCGCAAGCAGGGCCCGGGTCTGGTCA
>NZ_LGDG01000011.1 GCF_001279775.1 Streptomyces sp. MMG1533
GGCTACGACGTCTCGGACTACACCGCCGTCCTGCCCGAGTTCGGCGACCTCGCCGACTTCGTGGAGTTCGTCGACGCCGCCCACCAGCGCGGCATGCGCGTCATCATCGACTTCGTCATGAACCACACCAGCGACCAGCACCCGTGGTTCCAGGAGTCCAGGAAGGACCCTGACGGCCCCTACGGCGACTACTACGTCTGGGCCGACGACGACAAGCAGTACCAGGACGCCCGGATCATCTTCGTCGACACCGAGGCGTCCAACTGGACCTTCGACCCGGTGCGCAAGAAGTACTACTGGCACCGGTTCTTCTCCCACCAGCCGGACCTCAACTACGAGAACCCGGCCGTCCAGGAGGAGATCATCTCCGCCCTGCGGTTCTGGCTGGACCTCGGCATCGACGGGTTCCGGCTGGACGCGGTCCCGTACCTCTACCAGCAGGAGGGCACCAACTGCGAAAACCTTCCGGCAACCCACGAGTTCCTCAAGCGGGTCCGGAAGGAGATCGACGCCTCCTACCCGGACACGGTCCTGCTGGCGGAGGCCAACCAGTGGCCGGAGGACGTCGTCGACTACTTCGGCGACTACCGGGCCGGCGGCGACGAATGCCACATGGCGTTCCATTTCCCGGTCATGCCGCGGATCTTCATGGCCGTGCGCAGGGAATCCAGGTATCCGGTCTCGGAAATCCTCGCCAAGACCCCCGCCATTCCCTCGAACTGCCAGTGGGGCATCTTCCTGCGCAACCACGACGAGCTGACGCTCGAAATGTCGAAATGGTCACCGACGAGGAACGCGACTACATGTGGGCGGAGTACGCCAAGGACCCCCGCATGCGCGCCAACATCGGCATCCGGCGGCGGCTCGCGCCATTGCTGGACAACGACCGCAACCAGATCGAGCTGTTCACCGCCCTGCTGCTGTCCCTCCCCGGCTCGCCGATCCTCTACTACGGCGACGAGATCGGCATGGGCGACAACATCTGGCTCGGCGACCGGGACGCCGTCCGCACGCCGATGCAGTGGACCCCGGACCGCAACGCCGGGTTCTCGTCCTGCGACCCGGGACGCCTGTACCTGCCCACGATCATGGACCCGGTCCACGGCTACCAGGTGACGAACGTCGAGGCCTCGATGGCCTCCCCGTCCTCCCTGCTGCACTGGACCCGCCGCATGATCGAGATCCGCAAGCAGAACCACGCCTTCGGCCTGGGGTCCTACACGGAGCTCCCTTCCTCCAACCCGGCTGTGATCGCGTTCCTGCGGGAGTACGAGGACGATCTCGTGCTGTGCGTGAACAACTTCTCGCGGTTCGCGCAGCCGACGGAGCTGGACCTCAGCGCGTTCAGCGGGCGGCACCCGGTCGAGCTGTTCGGCGGGGTGCGATTCCCGGCCGTCGGTGAACTGCCGTACCTGTTGACCCTGGGCGGGCATGGGTTCTACTGGTTCCGGCTCCGCAAGGAAACCGCCGTAGCCGCGTAGCGACCGGCAGAGCACGGCCGAACCCCGGGCGGGCCGGTTTCCCCCGCCCCGCCCGGGGCACGCATCAGTAACACCCCGACCACCCGGGGAAAGGACGCGACGCCATGTCGGAAGCCGTCACCCGTACCGCCACGACAAGTCCCGGCCTCCTTGCGTCGCTGGACCCACTGCTGCGGGAGTGGCTGCCGCGGCAGCGCTGGTTCGCGGGCAAGGGGCGCCCGGTCACCGGGTTCTCCCTGGTGGCGGCCACCGAGCTGCTGCCACTGACAGCGAAGCAGGGCCTGTACCACCTGCTGGTACGCGCCCACCAGCCGCTCACCCTGGGCAGTCCGCCGCATCCCGGTGACTGCTACCAGCTCCTCATAGGCGTGCGCGAGGCGCTGCCCCCCCGGCTGGCGCCCGCGCTGATCGGACACGTCGAAGAGGGCCCCCTCGCCGGGTACACGGCGTACGAGGCCCTGTACGACCCCCGGCCCGCCGAACTGCTCCTGGAGGCCCTGCGCACCCAGGCCCGCATCGGCGGGCTGCGCTTCGAACGGGACCCGCAGCAGGAGATACGGAACGGGCTCGTGCCCCGTGTGATGACCGCCGAGCAGTCCAACTCGTCGATCGTCTATGGAGATACGTTCATTCTGAAGCTGTTGCGCCGGATCGTGCCCGGCACCAATCCCGACCTGGAGCTGCCGCTGGCCCTCGCCCGGGAGGGCTGCCCCCGGGTGCCCGCGCCGACGGGATGGCTGCGGGCGGAGCTGGCCGGTGAGCCGTACGTCCTCGGCGTCCTCCAGCCGTTCGTGCAGGGAGCTTCCGACGGCTGGGAACTCGCCCTGCGGGAGCTGGCCAAGGGCGAGGACTTCGGCGCGGAGGCGCGGTCGCTCGGGCGGGCCACCGCCGAGGTGCACACCGCGCTCGCCCGGGCGCTGCCCACCGTCACCCTCGGCCACGGCCAGCTCCAGCCGCTGGTCGACGGCATGATCGAGCGCCTGGAGGCGGCCGTGCAGGCGGTGCCGGCGCTACGGCCGTACGCGCCCGGTCTGCAGTCCGCGTTCACCGCGCTGGCCGACCTGGCCGCGGAGGGCCGTACCTGGACCGCGCAGCGCATCCACGGCGACCTGCACCTCGGCCAGTGCCTGCGCTCGCCCGCCGGGCAGTGGTCGCTGATCGACTTCGAGGGCGAGCCGTCGAAACCGCTCGCCGAACGCCGGATGCCGCAGCCACCGGCCCGGGACATCGCGGGAATGCTCCGCTCCTTCGACTACGCGGCCCACTCCACCGACCTGCCGGTGCCCGGCTGGGCCCATGCCTGCCGGGCGGCGTACTGCTCCGGGTACGCGGAGGTCAGCGGTGTCGATCCGCGCACCGACCCGGTGCTGCTGCGCGCCTACGAGACGGACAAGGCGATCTACGAGGTCGTCTACGAGGCCCGCCACCGCCCCGACTGGCTTCCCGTGCCGATGGCCGCCATCGAGGGCTACGTCACATCCGACCTGATCTGACCGACCAGACTTTCGCCGAGGAGGCTCCGCCAGTGACCCCCCGCACTCCGTCCAGCGGTTCGGATCCCAAGAAGACGGCCGAGGAGAAGACGGCCAAGAAGGCCAAGAAGGCCGCCGAGAGCGTGAAGAAGGCCGCGACGAAGACGACGGCGGCGAAGAAGACGGCCCCGACCGCCAGGAAGGCCACCACGAAAAAGACCGGCACGAAAAAGGTCCCCGCGCAGAAGACCACAGCGCAGAAGGCCACGACGAAGACGGCCATCGCGAAGAAGGTCACCGCGCCGAACCCCGTTCCGCCGCCGCAGTCACCCGTGGCACCCGTAGCCGTCTCCCCCGCCGTGGACGCCGGCGACCGCGAGCGTCTGCTCGCCGGCACCCACCACGCCCCGCACGCCGTGCTCGGCGCCCACCCGGTGCCCGGCGGGATCGCCTTCCGCGCCTTCCGGCCGTACGCGCTGTCCGTCACGGTCGTCGCCGGGGAGCTGCGGGCGGAACTGCACGACGACGGGGACGGCTTCTTCTCGGGACTGCTGCCGCTGCCGGAGGTCCCGGCGTACCGGCTCCTCGTGGCGTACGACGGGACGGTCCAGGACACCGAGGACGCGTACCGCTTCCTGCCCGCGCTGGGCGACCTCGACCTGCACCTGATCGGCGAGGGCCGGCACGAGCAGCTGTGGACGGCGCTGGGTGCCGAGCCGATGACCCACCAGGGCGTGCCCGGCACCCGCTTCACGGTGTGGGCGCCCAACGCGCGGGGCGTGCGCGTGGCCGGCACCTTCAACTTCTGGGACGCGACGGCGTATCCGATGCGCTCGCTCGGCGGCTCCGGCGTCTGGGAGCTGTTCGTGCCCGGCATCGACGAGGGCGAGCTGTACAAGTTCGAGCTCACCCGGCCGGACGGTTCGAGGACCATGCGCGCCGACCCGCTGGCCCGCCGTACGGAGGTCCCGCCCGCCACCTCCTCCGTCGTGCACGCCTCGCACCACGAGTGGCAGGACGAGGAGTGGCTGGCCAGGCGCGCGGACTCGTCCGCGCACGAGGCACCGTTCTCGGTGTACGAGGTCCATCTCCCGTCCTGGCGCCCTGGTCTGACGTATCGTCAACTCGCCGAGCAGCTACCGGCCTACGTCAAGGACCTGGGCTTCACCCACGTCGAGCTGATGCCGGTCGCCGAGCATCCCTTCGGCGGCTCCTGGGGCTACCAGGTCACCGGCTTCTACGCCCCCACCGCCCGCCTGGGCACCCCCGACGACTTCAAGTACCTGGTCGACGCCCTGCACCGGGCCGGGATCGGCGTCCTCATGGACTGGGTGCCGGCGCACTTCCCGCGCGACGACTGGGCGCTGGCCGAGTTCGACGGCCGTCCCCTCTACGAGCACGAGGACCCGCTGCGGTCCGCCCACCCCGACTGGGGCACCCTGGAGTTCGACTACGGCCGCCGCGAGGTGCGCAACTTCCTGGTGGCGAACGCCGTGTACTGGTGCGAGGAGTTCCACATCGACGGCCTGCGCGTGGACGCCGTCGCCTCGATGCTCTACCTCGACTACTCGCGCGAGCCGGGCCAGTGGACGCCCAACGAGCACGGCGGCCGGGAGAACCTGGACGCGGTGGCCTTCCTCCAGGAGATGAACGCCACCGTCTACCGGCGTGTGCCGGGCGTCGTGACGATCGCCGAGGAGTCCACGGCCTGGGACGGCGTGACCCGCCCCACGGACAGCGGCGGCCTCGGGTTCGGGCTGAAGTGGAACATGGGCTGGATGCACGACTCGCTGGACTACGTGAGCCACGAGCCGGTGCACCGCAAGTACCACCACGGCGAGATGACCTTCTCCATGGTCTACGCCTACAGCGAGAACTACGTCCTCCCGATCTCCCACGACGAGGTGGTCCACGGCAAGCGGTCCCTGGTCTCGAAGATGCCGGGCGACTGGTGGCAGCAGCGCGCCAACCACCGCGCGTATCTCGGGTTCATGTGGGCCCACCCAGGCAAACAACTCCTCTTCATGGGGCAGGAGTTCGCGCAGGGCGCCGAGTGGTCCGAGGCCCACGGCCCCGACTGGTGGCTCCTGGACCCGGCGTACGGGGCGGAGCCGGACCACCGGGGGGTGCGGGACCTGGTACGGGACCTCAACATCGTCTACCACCACACCCCGGCGCTGTGGCAGCGCGACACGGACCCGTCAGGCTTCCAATGGGTGGTCGGCGACGCTGCCGAGGACAACGTCTTCGCCTTCCTGCGTTACGACGCGGAGGGCACCCCGTTGCTCGCGGTCTCCAACTTCGCCCCGGTGGTCCGCCACGACTACCGCCTCGGCGTCCCGGACGAGGTCCCGGCCTGGCACGAGGCCCTCAACACGGACGCGGCGAAGTACGGCGGCAGCGACGTCACCAACCCGGACGTCATCAAGCCGGAGCCACAGCCGTGGCACGGCCGCGCGGCAAGCGTCCACCTGACCCTGCCGCCCCTCTCGACGGTGTGGCTGCGCCCTGCCTAGTCCACTCGCCGTACCACCGAGCTTCTTCCGGCCTGGACGTCGGCAGGGCCCCTCGTGTTCGGTTCACAACCCCGAGCTGCCGAGAGGCCCTGCCGTTGTGCGCTGATCACCGCGGGGTCACCCGATCGGGACTCCCGCTCGGCGCACGTCTCTCAAGACCGGTACGACAACGGTCACGGCCTGCCGCACGCGACCCTGATCTCGGCGACCCACCATGTTCCGTCGGGGTTACCGACGATGGTGGTCTGGTTGTAGTCGGTGTAGACACCGTTGGTGCTGGTGCACGCCTCGTGCGCGTTACTCTCCGCTATGGCCTTCGCGTCAGCCGGCGTCGGTCCGTCACCTTGCACAGTAAAGCTCGAGTCAGCTGCACTGGCGGCTCCGGCCGTGCCCAGCAGCGCCCCCACGGACAGCCCGCCCGCAACCAGTACCGCCGCGGCCCTGCGCTTCGCCACCTTCATACGACGCACGTCTCTACCTCCCGTTTCAGCCCGAGCAAGAGCTCGAATCGATCTTCGCGGTCGGCTGAATCCTCTCGGGGCGGGGACCGTCCGGTCGTCGTGCGTCTGTAGACAATCCGGCTACTGAGAGCGCCGTACGCCGACGACCGCAAGGACGAGAACAGGCGTTCCCCGCGGGTTCGTCAGGTACCGCCGGCCGGGCCGCCCGGAGACGCCCTTGGCCCCTCCCCCGCTCAGCGGCAGCTCCCCAGGGCCGTGGGCAACGCCCCGGTGTGCAGCACCCCCAGCCGCTGAGTGGCCCGAGTCAGCGCCACGTACAGATCACTCGTGCCGTACCGCCCCGGCTCGACCACCAGCACCGAGTCGAACTCCAGCCCCTTCGCCTGACGCGGATCGAGCAGCACGACCCTGTGGGTCAGATCGGGTTCGGCCCCCGCCGTCACCCCGTCCAACCGAGCCGCCAGCCTCCGGTGCAGCTCACGCGGTGCGATCACCGCGAGCCGTCCCTCGACCGGGGTCAGCTCCTCCACCGCCTTGGCCACCGCACCCGGCAGATCATCCGTGGCGCGGATCCAGGGCCGTACCCCGGTCGACCGCACCGAACTCGGCGGTTCGAAGTCCGGGTTCTCCGCCCGCACCACGGCCGCCGCGAGCTCCATGATCTCGGCGGGCGTACGGTAGTTGACGCCCAGGCGCGCGTGCTCCCAGCGGTCCTCGACGTACGGCTGCAGGATCCCCGACCACGAGCCGACGCCCGCCGGCTCCGCGGTCTGCGCCGGGTCGCCGACCAGGGTCATCGAGCGGGTCGGGCTGCGCCGCATGAGCAGCCGCCAGGCCATCGGCGACAGTTCCTGCGCCTCGTCGACGATGATGTGCCCGAACGCCCAGGTGCGGTCGGCCGCCGCACGCTCGGCGGCGCTGCGGTGGTCGTCCTGCTCGTGGCGTTCGGCGAAGCGCTCGGCGTCGATGATGTCGTGCGCGGACAGGACCTCCGAGTCCTCCTCGTCCTTGTCGTCGAACTCGTAGGTGCGCGAGGCGTACGACACGTCGAGGACGCCCTGCGCATAAGCCACCTGGTTCTCCCGCTCCCGCTCCGCGCGCGCCCGCGCCACCCGGTCGTCCTCGCCGAGGAGCTCCGCCGCCTCGTCGAGCAGCGGTACGTCCGCCACGGTCCACGCCCGCGTCACCGGGCGGCGGATGGCCGCGGCGTCCTCGTCACCGACGTATCCCTCGGGCGCCGCCAGGAAGTCCGCGACCAGGCGCTGCGGGGTCACCCTCGGCCACAGCTGGTCGATCGCCGACCAGACTTCGGGGTTCTCGGCGAGTTCGTCGCGGATCTGGGTGATGTCGCTCGGGTCCAGCAGGTTGGAGCCGTCGTAGGGGTCCGTTCCGATGCGCTCGGCGACCATGTCCGTGAGTGTGTTGAGGATGTGGCCCTCGAAGTGCTCACGCGCCGCGTTGTGCTGGAGTCCGGCGGCTCGGGTGCGCTCGCGGGCCATGTTGACCAGGTCGTCGTCCAGCATCAGGATCTCGCGGTCGTGCTCGATCGCGATCACCGGATCGGGCAGCGCCTGGCGGTCGCGTACGACGGCGGCGAGGACGTCCGCCATGTCGGCGCGGCCCTTCACCGCGGCCGCCTCGCGGGTGTCGGTCGCCGTCGCCTTCACGCCGGGGAACAGTTCCCCGACCGTCGCGAGGAGCACACCCGTCTCGCCCAGGGAGGGCAGGACCTCGCCGATGTAGCCGAGGAAGGCAGGGTTGGGGCCGACGATGAGGACGGCCCGCTTGGCGAGCAACTCCCGGTGTTCGTAGAGGAGATACGCGGCCCGGTGCAGGGCGACCGCCGTCTTGCCGG
The DNA here is from genome assembly GCF_001279775.1 of Streptomyces sp. MMG1533. Taxonomy (GTDB): domain Bacteria; phylum Actinomycetota; class Actinomycetes; order Streptomycetales; family Streptomycetaceae; genus Streptomyces. Next base: position 7,786 of record NZ_LGDG01000011.1, read on the forward strand.
TGCCGGGGCCGCCCTCCACCACCAGCACCCCTCGGTGGGGCGCGCGGATGATCTCGTCCTGCTCGGCCTGGATGGTCTGCACGATGTCGCCCATCCGGCCGGTGCGCGCGGAGTTGAGCGCGGCCAGCAGCACGGCGTCGCCGCTCGGGTCCTCGTGGCCGGTGCGGGTGGCGTCGCCGAGGTCGAGGATCTCGTCGTGCAGGGCGGCGACCCGGCGGCCGTCGGTGCTGATGTGCCGGCGTCGGCGCAGACCCATCGGGGTGTGGCCGGTGGCCAGGTAGAAGGGTCGGGCGACGTCCGCCCGCCAGTCGATCAGGACCGGCGTGCGCTCGGCGTCGTCGGTGCGCAGGCCGATCCGGCCGATGTGGTGGCTGATGCCCGAGGTGAGGTCGATCCGGCCGAAGCAGAGCGAACCGTCGACCGCGTTCAGCGCGGCCAGCAGCCCCGATCGCTCGGCGACCAGGATGTCCCGTTCGAGTCGGGCCTGCATGGGCGTGTTGCCCTGGGCGAGCGCGTCCGTGACGGAGCCCTCGGTGTGGCCGCGCAGGGCGTCGACGCGCGCGTACAGCCCGTCGATGAATTGCTGTTCCTGCCGCAATTCAGTGTCTTCACTGTCTTGAAAACCGGTGTTTGACAATTCCGCTCCCGCCCGGATATACTGTGCTCACTAAGCCTCTTTGCGACTCAATATCCTTGAAGTCGCGAACCATTAAATATACGCAAAGAAATCCCCCGAGCGCAATTGCTCGGGGGATTTCTTCGTAGTACGGGGCTCGTAGTACGGGGCTCGTGGTGCCGAGCTCAGAGCACGTCGGACAGCTCCTCCAGGAGCCGGCGCTTGGGCCGGGCCCCCACCATCGCCTTCACGGGCTCACCGCCCCGGAACACCATGAAGGTCGGCATCGACAGCACCTTGTACGCGTTGGTGGTCTCCGGGTTGGTGTCCACGTCCAGCTGGACCACCTTCAGCCGCCCGCCCTCCTCCTCGGCGAGGGCGCTGAGCACCGGCCCCATCTGCCGGCACGGCGGGCACCAGTCGGCGGTGAACTCCACCAGCACCGGCAGCTCCGCCCCGATCACCTCCGCCGCGAAGTCCGCGTCCGTCACCTCGGCCACTCCCGCCGCCTTGATCACTTGAGGTTCCTCCCCAGTTCGCACACCGGTTCCGGACCCCCCGGAACCTCCGCCTCGGCCGCCAGCTCGTCGCGCGCCCGCTCCGCCTTCGCCAGCTGCGTCCCGACCTGCGCGCGCACGGCCTGCAACTCGCCGATCAGGTCGTCCAGCTCCGCCAGCTTGCGGCGGTAGACCTCGAGGGACGCCGGGCACGAGTCGCCCTGTGGATGCCCGGCCCGCAGACACTCCACGAACGGCCGCGTCTCCTCCAGGTCGAACCCGAAGTCCTGCAGCGTCCTGATCTGCCTCAGCAGCCTCAGGTCGTTCTCGTCGTACGTCCGGTATCCGTTGCCGCCCCGCCGCGCGGGCAGCAGCCCGCGCGACTCGTAGTAGCGCAGCGTCCGGGTCGTGGTCCCGGCCCGCGCGGCCAGCTCGCCGATTCGCATGTGTACGAACGTAAGCCTTGACGCCGACGTCAAGGCAACAGCGGTTTCCGCTCCACCGGGGAGGTCAGCACGATCGACGTCGTCGTGCGCCCCAGGGCGGACACGTCTTCGAGGACTTCCTCCAGGTGGACGGTGTCCCGGACCGCGACCTTGAGGATCCAGCAGTCCTCACCGACCACGTGGTGCACCTCGGTGATCTCGGGGCGCTCGATCAGTTCGAGGGTCCTCGGGTGCTTCAGGTTGTAGCCGCCGTGCGGGTTGACCCGGATGAACGCCTGGATGCCGTAGCCGAGCCGGGCCGGGACGACATGGGCGCCGTACCCGCCGATCACGCCCGCCGCCTCCAGCCGCCGGACCCGCTCGGTGACCGCCGCCGGGCTCAGCCGGACCCGGCGGCCCAGCTCGCTGAGCTTGATCCGGCCCTCGGTCTGGAGCAGCTCCAGGATCTGCCGGTCCAGTGCGTCGAAGGCCACCGAGGTTTCGTCGGCGGCGGCTCGCAGATGCCGTGGTTCTTTCGGTGCGGCAGCCTGAACTCCCATGGTTCCCCCTTCAGTACGTGCGTGTACGCCGGGAGAATTATGGTCATGGAGAAGGCACGAGAGGTATTGGTCATCGGCGGAAACCGCTATTTCGGCAAGCGGCTCATCGCGCGGCTGCTGGCGGCCGGGGACCGGGTGACCGTACTGAATCGCGGATCGTCACAGCCGCCCGTCGGCGCAATTCATCTCGTCGCCGACCGGAATGACGAGAAGTCGCTGGAGGACGCTCTCGGTTCACGCACCTTCGACGTCGTCGTCGACCAGGTCTGCTACACCCCGCGCCAGGCGGAGACCGCCCGCCGGGTCTTCGCCGGCCGTACCCGCCGCTATGTGATGACGTCGACGGTCGAGGTGTACGAGTACGAGGACTCCGGCACGCTCGTACGGGAGGACGCCCTCGACCCGCTGACCGTCCCCGTCGACCTCGAACTCCCCTGGGACGACCCGGAGTTTCTGGAGACCCACTACGGCGAGGGCAAGCGGCAGGCCGAGGCGGTCCTCGCGGCCGCGGGCCCGGAGTTCCCTTACGCGGCCGTACGGGTGGCCCATGTCCTGGGCGGCGCCGACGACTTCACCGGGCGGCTCCAGCACTACGCCGACCGCATCCAAGCCGGCGAGCCGATCGCCGTGCCGGTCGTGAACCGGCCGGCCACCTACGTGCACGTCGAGGAGATCGCCGACTTCCTGGCCTGGGCGGCCGGTGAGGACTTCACCGGGCCGGTCAACGCGGCCTCCGACGGACTGCTGAGCACCGAGGAGCTGTGCGAGGCGGTGGCCGTCCGCTTCCCCGACGGCAGGACGGTCCTGCGGGCCGTCGAGGTCGGCGAGGTCTCGCCGTTCTCCTTCACCCGCTCCTACGGCATGGACAACTCCCGGGCCGCCCGGCTCGGTTTCCCCTTCGGCGACGTACGGCAGTGGCTGCCGAAGGCCATCGCCGAGACCCTCGGGAAGGGTGGCAACTGACATGCGGTACCGCACACTTGGCGACCTGCGCGTGAGCGCCATAGGGCTCGGCGCGATGCCCCTGTCCATCGAGGGCCACCCGGACGAGACCCGCGCCCTGGCCACGGTGCACGCGGCGCTGGACGCGGGCGTGACCCTCCTGGACACGGCGGACTCCTACCATCTGCCCGGTGCCGAACCCGGTCACAACGAGCTGCTGGTGGCCCGCGCGCTCGCCGCGTACGGGGGTGACACGGCCGACGTACTGGTGGCCACGAAGGGCGGCCGGGGCAGGCCTGCCGACGGCAGCTGGACGGTGACCGGCGGCGCCCGGCATCTGAAGGCGGCCGCCGAGAGATCCCTGAAGCGGCTCGGCGTGGAGGCGATCGGCCTCTATCAGCTGCACAAGCCGGATCCGTCCGTCCCCTTCGAGGAGTCGGTCGGCGCCCTGCGCGAGCTGCTCGACGAGGGGAAGATCCGGCTCGCCGGGGTGTCCAACACGGACACCGGACAGATCGAGGCGGCCCGCGCGATCCTCGGGGACCGGCTGGTCTCGGTGCAGAACCAGTACTCGCCGGCCGTACGGGACAGCGAGGCGGAGCTCGCGCTGTGTGCGGAGTCGGGGCTGGCGTTCCTGCCGTGGAGCCCGCTGGGCGGCATCTCACGCAGCTCGCTGGACGGGCCCTCGCGGGTCGAGGGCTCTCGGCGTCTCGGTGCCTTCCACGACGTGGCCGCCGAGCGCGGGGTCAGCCCCCAACAAGTGTGTCTGGCCTGGATGTTGGCGAAGTCGCCGGTCGTGATCCCGATCCCGGGAGCGAGCCGGCCGGAGACGATACGGGACTCGGCGGCCGCGGCGGACCTGGAGCTGGACGCGGAGGAACTGGCCCGGCTGGACGGCGGCCTCAGCCGACCTTGACGAGAGTGACCCTCATGGATGGCCGCAGGTCGTCGTGCCGTCGTCGGTGCGCTCGTGCAGGACGGTCGGCACGCCATGGTCGTGACCCGCGTCAGCGGGCTCAGGGCCGGGGCATGCCGGGGAACGGGCCGGGGCCGGGGGCCGGGTGGACTCCTCCGTAGAAGTACCCCCCGCCATGCTCCTCCTGCTCCTCCGTCTCCTCATCCGCCTCCTCCGGCATCCAGTCCTCGTCGTCGACATCGGCGGCGCCCCGCGCGCCCAGCAGGCGGCGGGTGAGCCGGTCGCGGTCGGAGAGGAGTTCGTCGAGAGCGGCGCGGACGTCCTCGGGTTCCGTGCGTGCCGATTCGCGTTCGGCCGCGATCAGCACGGAGCGTCGTACGAGCTCTCTGGTGAAGGACGCCGTGGTGCCCTCGGTACGGGCCACTGCCTCGTCGGCGATCTCCTTGCCGAGGTCGAGGGCGGAGCCGTACAGGTCGAGGAGCCGGGCGCGGCCCTGCGCGTCCGGGAGGGGGATCTCCACGGCGAGGTCGACGCGGCCGGGGCGCTGGACGAGGGCCGGTTCGAGGAGGTCTGCGCGGTTGGTGGTGAGCAGGAAGGCCACGTCGGCGTCGTCGCCGAGGCCGTCCATCTCGTTCAGCACCTGGAAGAGCAGGGGTTGTTCGCCGCCGCCGTAGTCGCGGGCCTCGGCGATCAGGTCGCAGTCCTCCAGGACGACGAGGGCCGGCTGGAGCATGCGGGCGAGGGCGCAGGCGGGGCCGATGGCCTCGATGCCGGTGCCGGAGAGGACCACGACGGTGAACTGCGGGAGGTGGGAGAGGAGATAGCGGATGGTGTGGGTCTTGCCGGTGCCGGGAGGGCCGTAGAGGAGGAGTCCTCGGCGCAGGTGCTGGCCGGCGGCGCGCAGCTGCTCCCGACGGCGGGCCACGCCGACGACCTGCCGCTCGACGCGCTCCAGCAGGCCCTCGGGCAGGACGATCTCGTCGCGGGTGAGGCCGGGGCGGCGGTGGAAACGGAACGGGCCGAGGCCATGCCCGAACTCCGAGCCCTCGAAGGAGAGGACCTGGCCGCGGAAGACGTTGTGCTCGCGTACGAGGGTGTCGAGCTCGGCGAGGAGACGGTCCGCGAACTCCTTGTCCTGGGCGAGAACTTCGAGCTCGACCTTGTTGCGGCCGTATTCGTCGGCGGGGCCGCGCAGCAGGATCGCGAAGCGTTCGTCTCCGTCGGCCCCGAGGTAGAACCCGCAGGAGACGCAGGGGAGTTCCTCGTCCGGGGAGATCGGGAGATGGGCGTAGTCGACGGCACCGATCACGAACCGGTCGTAGCGGTCGGCCGATTCGAGGATGTCGCCGAGGGTGAGTTCGCCGTGGTGCTGGGCGCCGCGCATGCCGATCAGGTCGTAGCCGCGGCCGTCGGCGGCGAACCAGCGCTCCAGGGCGAGGTGCACGTTCGGCAGGTCGTACGGCGGGTAGGCGGCCTTGACGACCGGGCGGTCGGCGGGGGCCGAACCCAGGTGGTCGCGGAGCCGTGCGGTGAGGTCGCGATTGCCGTCCCGGTCCCTGCGACGGGGGTGGGCGACTGCGCTGAGGAACTCGTGGAACAGGTCGTGCACCTGCTCCATCGACAGCTGCGGGTTCTCCCGCTGATCCGGCTCCCCCATGACTGCCTCCGTACGTCGCCCGTGCCCGCGAGGCTTCCAGCGTGGGGGGTGCATCCCGGGCGGGTCAAAGGATTTGGGGCGAGTCTCCCGAAAACGGGTGGCCGGTGACACCCTCCGCGCCGACCCGCTCGCACCACTGCCGGGCCGCCTCCGGGCGGCCGGTGACCAGCAGGAGCAGGGCGGCGATCGGGGCACGGACCTCCTCGCCCGCGCCGCGCGTCCACGTGATGTCGGTGGCGACGAGCCGGGCCTTCGGGAGCGGCCAGGGGCGGGGCGGGACGCGCATGGTCCACGCCCGGTCGGCGGCGTCCCGGGCGGCGTCCGGGGGCATCTCGCGGGTGCGGCCGAGGGCCAGGGCGATGTCCTGGCCGTGGACGAGGATGTCGAGGAGGGGTTCGCGGGGCGAGGTGGTGGGGGCGAGACGGCGGGAGCCGATGATCGAGCGGAGGTTGGCGACGATCTCGGCCACGGGCAGCTCGGCCTCGCGGACGGCCGAGTCGTGGATCATCCGGTCGAAGTTCCCCCGGGCCCGGACGAACTCGGCCACGACGGCGCGGTGGGTGAGGCGGGCCGCGATGGTGAGATGCGCGGCGACGTCCCGCACCCGCCAGTCCCCGCAGCGCGTGGGCGCCTCCCACTCCTCGGGGCTCAGGCCCGCCAGCAGGTCGGCCAGGCTCGCGCGCTGCTCGTCGACGATCCGCCAGCGCTCGCCGGTCCCCAACACTGCACTCACGGGAATCACCCACTGAAGTGGTAAGCTTCTCTGACCAAAGTAGTCAGAGACTCTGACCACTGTCAAGCACTGCGAGGAGGCGTCGACCATGGTGGCGGAGAGCGAGCTCAACACGGGCGTGCTCCTGTTCCTTCCTTACCGGGCCCTGGAGAACCGCATCTTCGCCGCGCTCGCCGACGCCGGCTTCGACGACTTCACGCCCGCCCAGGCCCGGGTCATGCAGCGCATCGGCCCGCACGGCACGCGTCTGACCGAGCTGGCCGAGCAGGCCCAGATCACCAAGCAGACCGCGGGCTTCCTCGTCGACCAGCTGGAGAAGGCGGGCTACGTCACCCGCGAACCGGACCCGACGGACAAGCGGGCCCGGCTGGTGTGCGGCGCGGCGAAGGCGTGGGCGGCGAAGGAGGTCGCCGACGCGGTGGTCGCCGAGGTGGAGAAGGAGTGGGAGGACCACCTCGGCAAGCGCAGGACGAAGCAACTGCGCGAGGCCCTGACCCTGTTGCGGGAGATCACGGATCCGTGGGCTTGAGCCGTGCAACGCTCTCAGCGAGCGCTCGACTCCCGTCGCACGGCCATCCGTTGCGACCTCACGGACTGACGAAGGACCCACCGTGGACGGGCACCTCGGCCGCCTCTTCCACCTCCAGGAGGGACGCGCTCCGCCGCTCCTCCTCGAACGCCCGCTGCCCGCCGCGCAGCCCGAACAGCCGCTTGGCGAGGGCGATGTAGAGGACGGCGAGGGCGTTCAGTACCAGCGTGGCGATCTTCAACCCGCTGATGTGCTCGGTGAGTTCGTAGATCTCCAGGGGGAGGAACGCGGCGGTGGCGACGACGGTCAGGTACTCCGCCCAGCGCCTGGCGTACCAGAGGCCGACCGCCTCGACGAGTTCGATCAGGGCGTAGGCCAGGAGGAGGACCGCCACCAGGACGAGGGTGTCGTGCCGGTAGCCGAAGGTCTTCTGCAGGGTGCCGACGACCGGCGAGTGGTCGAGGTCGTGGTGGAAGTGCCGGAAGACCGGCCGGAGGACGTCCAGGTACTCGTCGAAGAGCCGGCGGACCGCGTCCTGGGAGTTGCTGAACTTCCACACCGCCGTCGCGACCAGCACGATGAACACCCCGCGCAGCGCCCGCTCGACGGCCAGGAAGCGCAGGACGAACAGGTCGCGCAGCACCTTGCCCCGGGGCACGAGCGGCGCCCGGGAGGCGGGTCCCGAGCCGTGCGGGTCACCGAGCGCGAAGTCGCCGCAGCGCAGACAGCGCCAGGCCTCGCCGAGCGCTGTCCCGGCGTGCAGACGCTCGCGCAGCCGGGGTTCGTCCGGCGCGTACGTCACGTGCCCGCGCCGGGCACAGGTCCGCCGGTCCCAGTCGATCTTCATCCCCCGCGTGCCTCCGTATGAGCCTGCCGTACCGGTCGGTCCGGTACGGCAGGCTAGATGGGCGGGGTAAGAGTTCGGTGAGTCAGCTCGCGCCGACCAACTCCCTCTTCTCCTCCTTCTCCTTCTCCGGCCGTTCCACCCGCTCGGTCTCCGTCCCGCGCGGCAGCAGCAGCGCGACGACGACCGTGCCGATGCCGAGGACCACCGCGCCGATCAGGCTGGTGCGGGCGACCGCCTCGGAGAAGGAGGAGCCCACCGCGTCGGCCATCCGGTGTGCCCCCTGGGCCAGTTGCTCGGCCTGCGCCTTCAACTGGGCCGCCTGCTGCGGATCGGTCGCCCCGGCCGCCTGCGCGGCGGCTTTCCGGGCCTGCTCGGAGATGCCCTGGGCGACCGCGTATCCGGCGCCGACCGAGTCCTGGGCGGTGGACAGGGTGGAGGCGGGGAGCTTGCTGCCGGCGGTCGCGTCCGCGAGGTGGTCGTGGTACGAGGTGGCCAGCAGCGAACCGAGGATGGCGATGCCGAGCGAGCCGCCGAGCTCCAGCGAGGTGTCGTTCACCGCGCCGCCGACGCCCAGTTCGGACTCGGGGAAGGCCCCCATGATCGCGTCCGTGCAGGGCGAGAGGGCGAGCCCGATCGCGAGGCCGAGGATGATCAGAGGCGCGACGAAATCGCCGTACGACGAACTCGCGTCGACCTGGGTGAGCAGGGCGAGGGCCGCCGTGCCGCCGACCATGCCCGCCGTGACCGTGAGCCTCATGCCGACGCGCGGGGTGAGGTAGCCGGTGAGGGCCGAGCCGACGAAGACGGCGCCGGCCAGGGGCAGCATGCGCAGGCCGGTCTCCAGGGCGCTGTAGCCGAGGACGAACTGCAGCTGCTGGGTGAGGTAGTAGAAGGCGCCGAAGACGGCCAGGAAGAACAGCGCCACGGCGAGGTTGGAGCCCGCGAACCGGCGCTCGGCGAAGCGGCGCACGTCGACGACCGGACGCGGGTGGCGCAGCTCCCACGCCACGAACAGCACGAGCCCGGCGCCCGCGACCACCGCGGCGGTGATCGCCTTGACGCCCCAGCCGAAGTGCGGGCCCTCGATGATCATGTAGACGAGGGCGGCGATCCAGACGACCGACAGCAGACCGCCGACGTGGTCGATCCGTCCGCCGTTCCCGGCTTCCCCGGCCTTCCCGTCCTTCCCCGCCTTTCCCGCCTTGGACGGCGGTACGAGGAGCAGGGCTCCGATGATCGCGACGGCCGCGATGGGCACGTTGATCAGGAACGTGGACTTCCAGCCGTGGTCCTCCAGCAGCGCACCCGCGAGCAGCGGTCCCGCCGCGATCGCGAGACCGGCGGTGGCGGTCCACAGGGTGATCGCCTTGGCGCGTTCGGCGCGCGGGAAGGTGGCGGCGAGGAGGGAGAGGGTGGCCGGCATGATCATGGCCGCACCGAAGCCCATGACCGCGCGGGCCGCTATGACGCCGTCGGCACTGCCGACGAGCGACCCGGCGACGGCTCCGCCGCCGAAGACGAACAGCCCGAGGATGAGCGCCCCGCGACGGCTGTACTTGTCGCCGATCGCGCCGAACAGCAGCATCAGCGCCGCGTACGGGACGGTGTAGCCGTCGATGACCCACTGCAGGTCGGCGCTGGACAGCCCCAGGTCCTGGGTCATGCTCGGGGCCGCCACGGTGAGGGCCGTGTTGGCCATCACGATGATCAGCAGGCTCAGGCAGAGGACCAGCAGCGCCCACCAGCGCCGGGCGTAGGGGCGGTCCATCCTTTCGACCGGTTCGGTCATGACGAGTCGCATGGCTTGGGGGCGCCTTCCTCACAGACGTACGTGCCGTTCCGGCGGGAACTCACGTCGATCGATTTGCACAGCACCGTGCAATTGCTCAACGCCGTGCAATGTACGCTGGATGCACAACGGTGTGCAAATCGAGGGGAAGGGCGTGCAGAATGGCAGCCATGAACCCAGGCCCCACCAGTCGCGCCGACGCGAACCGCCGACGCATCCTCGACGTCGCGCTCGCCGAGCTGCTGCGCGACCCCGACGCGTCCATGGACCAGATCGCGCGCGCCGCGGGTGTCGTACGACGGACCGTGTACGGCCACTTCCCCAGCCGCGAGGCGCTGGTCGGCACGCTCGTCGACCACGCCGTGGAGTCGGTGGCGGCCGCGCACGCGGCGGGCCGGGAGGGCGTCGAGGACCCGGCGGAGGCCGTGGCGCGCTCGGTGCTGGCGGTCTGGGAGGTCGCCGACCGCTATCGGATCCTGGTCGCCCTCGCCCAGCGCAGCGTCACCATGCAAGGCATCCGCGACCGCCTCACACCCGTGCGCCGGGCCAGTGTGGAACTGCTGCGGCGGGGCCTGGAGGAGGGTGTCTTCAGTTCGCCGCTGCCTCCGGCGGCGCTGGCGTACGTGCACGAACAGACCCTGATCGCGCTCATGGAGGCGGTCAACGACGGTCTGCTGGCAACGGAAGAGGCGGGCCGCTCGGCCGCGGTCACCGTACTGACCGCGGCGGGCGTGCCCGCCTCTCGTGCCACCGAACTGGTGGCGGAGCTGAGCGACTGGGAGGCCGACCGGAGAACCGGCTAGAAGACCGGCCGGAAGACCGGCTGGAAGATCCACTGAAAAACCGGCCGGAGAACCGGCCGGAACGGGAACCGGGCGGCTGAGCTACGGGGGAGTACTCAGCCGCCCGGTGGAGTTGGGGCGGGCCCGGGTTCAGGCGCCGGGCCCGACCCGGCTGGGGGCCCGGGTCTCGGGGCCGGTGGTCAGGCCTTGGCGAGTTCCTTCTCGCCGCCCTGCTCGGGGACGTCCGCGTGGGCGTCTGAGGGCTCTGCGCCCTCGTCGCCGTGGTCGAGGAGCGTCTTCTCGTCGAAGGGGGCCTGTCCGGCGAGCACCTGGGCGACGCGCTCGCGGTCGATCTCCTTCGTCCAGGTGCCGATCAGGACGGTGGCGACGGCGTTGCCCGCGAAGTTCGTGACGGCGCGCGCCTCGCTCATGAAGCGGTCGATGCCGACGATCAGGCCGACGCCGTCCACCAGCGCGGGCTTGTGCGACTGCAGACCGCCCGCCAGGGTGGCCAGACCTGCGCCGCTGACGCCCGCCGCGCCCTTGGAGGCGACCAGCAGGAAGAGCAGCAGCGGAATCTGCTCGCCGATCGACATCGGCGTACCCAGGGCGTCGGCGATGTAGAGCGACGCCATGGTCATGTAGATCATCGTGCCGTCGAGGTTGAAGGAGTAGCCGGTCGGAACGGTGATGCCGACCACCGGCTTGCTGACGCCCAGGTGCTCCATCTTCGCGATGAGCCGCGGCAGCGCGGACTCGGAGGAGGAGGTGGACAGGATCAGCAGGAACTCCCGGGCGAGGTACTTGAACAGCGTGAAGATGTTCAGTCCCGCGACGACGCGCAGCAGCGTGCCGAGCACGATGAAGACGAAGAGGAAGCAGGTGATGTAGAAGCCGAGCATCAGCACGGCGAGGCTCTTGAGCGCGTCCATGCCGGCCGAGCCGACCACGGCGGCGATGGCGCCGAAGGCACCGATCGGGGCGGCCCACATCACCATGCCGAGGATGCGGAACACCAGTCGCTGGATGTGCTCGACGCCACGCAGCACCGGCTGCCCCACCGAGCCCATCGCCTGCAGGGCGAACCCGGTGAGCAGGGCGACCAGCAGCGTCTGCAGGACCTGGCCCTCGGTGAAGGCGGAGACGAACGTGACCGGGATGATCGACAGGGCGAACTCGACGGGCGGCAGCGCTTCGCTCGACACCTGGTCGTGACCGGACGCCTTGAGCGCCTCGGTCAGGTGCAGCCCGTCACCGGGGTGCAGGATGTTGCCCACGACGAGACCGATGCCGAGTGCGACCAGGGACATCGCCAGGAAGTAGCCGAGCGCGATACCGCCGACGGCGCCGACCTTCGCGGCCTTCCGTACCGATCCGATGCCGAGAACGATGGTGCAGAAGATGATCGGCGAGATCATCATCTTGATCAGGTTCACGAAGCCCGTGCCCAGGGGCTTGAGCTCGACCCCGGCGTCGGGCCAGATCAGACCGACCGCGATGCCGAGCGCCACTGCGATGATGACGGCGATGTACAGGTAGTGGGTGCGATCCCGCTTCACAGCGGACTTGGCAGGTGCCGTAGCGGGGGTGCTGGCGGTCACGGCTGCCCTCCTTGACGTCTTCGTCGGTATCACCGGCGTGCGGCTCACGTCCGGGAAGTTATGGGGGGATGCCGTGACTATCCCCCTCCCTGTGAGGGCGGTCACCCTTCCGTTCATTTAGTTCATGCTTAACCCGCGAGGCACACTGACGACATGCGCATCCCCCTCCCGCGTCCCCGCAGCCTGGCCGGCCAGCTCTTCGCCATGCAGGCCGTGCTGATAGCGGTGGTCGTCGCCGGTTACGCGCTGTTCAGCTACGTCAGCGACCGCAGCCAGGCGGAGGACTCGGCGCGGCGGCAGGCCATGGCCGTGGCCCGCTCGGTCGCGGACGCCCCGTCCGTGCGGGAGGCGATCCGCACGGACGATCCGTCGGGCAACCTCCAGCCGTACGCGCTACGGGTCATGCGCGACGCCGACGTCGACTTCGTCACGATCATGAACCCGCAGGGCATCCGCTGGACCCATCCCAGCGAGGACGAGATCGGCAAGCTCTTCCGCGGCAACATCGCCCCGGCCGTGGCCGGCGGCTCCTTCACCGAGACCTACACCGGCACCCTCGGCCCCTCGGTCCGCGCGGTCACCCCGATCTGGTCGAGCGGCGAGGTCGTCGGTCTGGTCAGCGCCGGCATCAAGGTCGACGAGATCAGCAAACGGGTCCAGGGCCAGCTCACGGCCCTGCTCGCCGTCGCGGCCGGCGCGCTCGCGCTCGGCGCGGTCGGCACGTACGTCGTCAACGCCCGGCTGCGCCGCCACACCCACGGCATGAACGCGGCCGAGCTCAGCGCCATGCACGACTACCACCAGGCCGCGCTGCACGCCGTACGCGAGGGGCTGCTGATGCTCGACGGGCAGTACCGTGTGGCGCTGATCAACGACGGCGGACGGGAGCTGTTGGGCGTGTCGGACGATGTGGTGGGCCGGTCCGTCGCCGACCTCGGCCTGCCGGCGCCGCTGACGGGCGCGCTGCTGGCGTCGGAGCCGCGGGTGGACGAGGTGCACCTGACAGCGGACCGGGTGCTGGTGGTGAACACCTCGCCGGTGTCCGGCGGCGAACACCGGGGCACGGTGGTGACCTTGCGCGATGTCACCGAACTCCAGTCCCTGATGGGCGAGTTGGACTCCGAGCGCGGCTTCACCCAGGCCCTGCGCTCCCAGGCCCACGAGGCGGCGAACCGGCTGCACACGGTCGTCTCGCTGATCGAGCTGGGCCGGGCGGAGGAGGCGGTGGACTTCGCGACCGCCGAACTGGAGCTGGCGCAGGCGCTGACCGACCAGGTGGTGGCGGCGGTGAGCGAACCGGTGCTGGCGGCCCTGCTGCTGGGCAAGACGGCCCAGGCGAACGAGCGGGGCGTGGAGCTGGTGGTGTCGGAGGAGAGCCGTCTCGACGACGGCCTGCTGCCGCCGTCGCTTCCCTCCCGGGACCTGGTGACCATCCTCGGCAACCTGATCGACAACGCGGTGGACGCGGCGCAGGGGAGTGTGCGGGGGCGGGTGACGGTGACCGCGTACACGGCTGACGGCGAGCTGGTGCTGCGGGTGTCGGACACCGGTGCGGGGGTCGACCCGGCACATGCGGACGCCGTCTTCCAGCGGGGCTTCTCGACGAAGCCGGCGGGGCCGGGCGGGCGGGGCCTGGGGCTGGCGCTCGTACGGCAGGCGGTGAACCGGCACGAGGGGGCGCTGACGGTGGCGGCGGCCGACGGGGGTGGGGCGGAGTTCGAGGTGCGGTTGCCGTTGGGAGGCGGGGGCGGGGCCGAGCGGGCGTCCGAGAGGGCCGTCTCGGGCAGCGGGGTTTCCGGGGGCAGTGCGGTTTCTGGAGGCGACGCATGACGACGACCGAGCAGCAGCCCATACGCGTCCTGGTCGTCGAGGACGACCCCGTCGCCGCCGACGCGCACGTCATGTACGTCAACCGGGTCCCCGGCTTCACGGCCGTCGGCAAGGCGCACACCGGTGCGGAGGCGCGGCGCGCGCTGGAGCGTACGGCGGTGGATCTGCTGCTGCTGGATCTGCATCTGCCCGACGTGCACGGGCTGCAGCTGGCGCGTTCGCTGCGGACGGCCGGGCACCACGCGGATGTCATAGCGGTGACGTCGGCGCGGGATCTGACGGTGGTGCGGGAAGGTGTCTCGCTGGGGGTCGTGCAGTACGTGCTGAAGCCGTTCACCTTCGCCACGTTGCGGGACCGGCTGGTGAGATACGCCGAGTTCCACGCGGCGGCGGGTGAGGCGAGTGGGCAGGACGAGGTGGACAGAGCGCTGGCGACGCTGCGGGCGCCGGGGCCGGCGGCGCTGCCGAAGGGGTTGAGCGGGCCGACGTTGGAGCGGGTGACCGTGGCACTGCGGGACTGTGAGGAGGGGCTCACGGCGACGGGGGTGGCGGAGGCTGTGGGGATTTCGCGGATAACGGCTCGGCGGTATCTGGAGCATCTGGTGGATGCGGGGCGGGCGGCTCGGAGTCCGCAGTACGGGGCTGTGGGGCGGCCGGAGTTGCAGTACCGGTGGGTCAAGGCGGAGCGGGGGGAGGGGGAGCGGGGGCGTTAGGGGGAGTCGGCAACCGGCGGCAACGCCGCGGATCGGCGTGCCACGCCCCGCGTCCGCGGCATGATCCGCCGGACAGGCCCTACGGGGAGGGGGCGTCGAGATCGGCGGCTCGGGCGCGGGCTTGGGCGGCTCGGGCCGGGGCCTTGGCGCGATCGTAGGCCTCGGCGGACTGGAGGTACGCGGTTCGCGCTTCGGCGAGGCGGAGAGCAGCCTTGTGGGCGAGAGCCAGGTTGTCGAGGGTCTGCCCCGCGCCGTACCAGTCCTCGAACTCCCGGCAGATCTCCAGGGACCTGCCGTAAGCCACGACAGCCTCCTCCGCCCGGCCCGCCGCCCGCAGGGCGATGCCGAGGTTGTGCCACGCGATGGCCTCGAGGTGGCGGTCTTCGGTGGCCTGGGACAGGTCGCGGGCCCGGGTGTGGGCGTCGATCACCTCCGCCGTCCGGCCCGCATCCAGCAGGGCGAGACCAAGGTTGTTCCACGCCATGCCCTCGCGGTAGCGGTCATCGGTGGCCCGGGACAGGTCGCGGGCCCGGGTGTGGGCGTCGATCGCCTCATCCGTCAGTCCCGCGTCCAGCAGGGCGAGACCAAGGTTGTTCCACGCTCTGGCCTCGCTCGGCCGGTCCCCGGTGCGGTGGGCGGCTTCCCGCGCGGCCTCCGCGACGGCGACCCAGTCATCGAAGTACCGCCGCCAGTTCAGGTACTCCCCCAGACACTCGGCCAGCCGCACCGCCATGGCCGCGAACCGCTCCTCCCGGGCCCAGCCCACCGCCGCCACCAGACCCGCCCGCTCCCCGTCCAGCCACGCCAACGCCTTTGCCCGGTCCCCGAATTGCTCCGGCTCCTCCATCCCCGGCAACCACCGCAACCGGTCATCGGCCGCATCCGCCC
>NZ_LGDG01000012.1 GCF_001279775.1 Streptomyces sp. MMG1533
TTCATCCCCGGACTGGAACTCTCCCGCCGCTTCTACCTCGAAGCCGTACGGCCCCTGTTGGACGAGGCCGCCCCCGGGATTACGCACTCCGCCGCCCGCGTCGGCAGCGGCTCGGAAGTCCTCGGATTCGACACCGCCCGCTCCGCCGACCACGAGTGGGGGCCCCGCCTGCAGATCTTCCTGTACCCGCAGGACGTCACCCACCACGGAGCGTGACGAGGTCGCGACGCTCGACCGATAGCCGCACCGGCCACATCCCTGAACGCTGGCGTCCGTAGACCGGCACCCGCACCAGCCAGCCTCCTGAGGTGTGCCATTGGAGGGCGGAGACAGGCCAGCAGGTGACATAACGCCATCCAGGGCGGTCGCGTCGGGCAGCTGAGCAGCGCCGGCCACGATCTCCGGGAATGCCGGCACCAGGTCGCTGCCCCGCCGTGAGCGCAGCACCACCCGGCCGGACTCGACCCATACCTGCGCCCGGAACCCGTACCACTTCGGTTATGCGCTGTTGAGCTGTCCGCGGGATGGAGTGCCGCGTCATGTCGATCACGGGGTGGCGGGTGCACTTCACTCGCCGGGAACTGGCACGGCCACGCGAAGTGACCCCGTTCATGCGGGAGTTCAGTGATCTGTTCGCCGGTCTCGCTCAGGGGTTGGATGATCTGGGGGCGCCCGAGGGGCAGCCGTGCACACCTTGCAGGAGCTGGAGATGCGTACCCGGCTTGAACTGGTGCCGGAGGGGGCCTGGGAGCCGGTGGGCTTCAGCGACGAGGGCTGGCTGGAGCGGTCGGCGGTGGCCGCGTGAGCGAGGAGGCACCCCGCGCGGGTCGCGGCCGTGCGTCGGCTGTTCCCGGCGGCTTCTACGAGCCGCCCCCGACCGTGGAGTTCCCCGAGGACGGCGGGGCGCCGGTGGTGCGGTTCACCGGTGAGGACGGCCGCGAGTGCGTGTTCCGGTTCGAGGAGTTGCCGCTGCCAGGATTGCACCGGGATTTCGCGCACGCGCTGGGGGTGCGGATCGGACCCGGCGGCGGGCGCCGCACACAGCGGGCGGCGAGCGGCCAGTGGCAGACGATCAAGCGGTTCCTGCTGCTCCTGGACCAGCTTGCGGAACCGCCGCGGCGGGTGGAGGAGCTGCGAGTGCGTCACCTGGAGCGGTACCTGATGTCGAGGCGGCAGACGTGTGGGGAGAAGTCCGCCCGCCGGAACCTGCAGGACCTGCTGCGGATCGTGCGTGTCCTGCCCGGTCAGGAACGGCTGGACGGGGCTGTGGTGGACTTTGCCGGGCAGCCCGGGCACGGCGTGGACGCCCAGCAGGCTGGGCGTCCGGGGTACTCCGATCGCGAGTTCCAGGCTGTCATGGCCGTCGCCCGCTCGGACGTGGCCGCTGTCCGTGACCGGATCATGGCGGGCGAGAAGCTGCTGGGGCGTTTCCTCGACAACGACGAAAGCCTGTCGGTGGCTGAGCGGGAACAGGGGGCGCGGCGGCTGGCGGCGATGGCGGCCACGGGCCGGGCTGAGCGGGCGCAACCCGGAGGCATTGAAGGAACTGCCCGCCGAGCACCGGCTGTTGGAGGCGCGCGCGGTGGCGGTCACGCTGACCAAGCGCCGTCGGGGCAAGGCCAACTCCCGCACGACGGTGCACTGGAGCGTCGATGAGGACCGCCAGTTGCGGACGATGGGGAGCTTCTACCTGCTGCTGCACCGGTTGATGGGCCACAGCCGGGCGTTCTCCGGGAGCGGGTCGGTGTGGTCGATCTGGGCGGGCAACGGCCGAGGCGGTGATCTCAATGCCGCCACTGGCGGGCACATCGGGCCCTTCGATGCCGAGCTGGCCCGCAAGCTGAAGCTCGGGGCGTGGGCCGAGCGCCACGGCCTGGTCGGCGACGACGGCAAGCCGCTGCAGATGATGGTGACGGGCATCAAGAAGACCGTCGAGGTGCGCACGGCGAAGCAGGTCGGAGGGCATCTTCCGTCCGCGCGGGCGACGAACACGGCGGACACCTCCTTCACCCACTACCTGCGCAAGGGCCCGTTCGTCGCCGAGTGGGCGGCCGACGTGCTCACGGAGGCGATCACCGACGCGGAGGAGAGCGCCCGCGCGGTCGTCGTCCGCCTCGGTCTTCACCTGCGTACGCCACTTCCTGCTGTGAGCACAGGGCCGCCGGGACTGGATCGCCGGAGCCACCAGCCAACGCCGCTACCTGATCCGATACTTCCTGAAATGGACCACAAGCCGTCGCCTCACCCGCGAACTGACCGTCCCCTCCATCCCCAGGCAAGAGCCCCAGAACCTGCTCGACGAGAACGATCGATGGCCGCTCCTCCAGCGCTGTCTCACCGACGATGCCCTGCCTACGGACGTGCAGGCTGCCGGCGCGATCACCCTGCTGTTCGGTCCGTCCACCGAACGCCTTTGCCATCTGACGCCCGAGCACCTCAAGTTCGGTGACGAGCACGCTCACTTGTTCCTGGGCCGCCACCCCGTCCTGCTGCCTCCACGGCTCGCCGAGCTCCTTCGGAGCCTCGCCGAACAGCCTCAGCTACGGCCGCAGCTCTCACGAGTCCAGCCAGGGCCGCGGTGGCTCTTCCCGCGCATGGTCCCAGGCAAGCCGATCTCGACGCACGGCATGACCCAGAAACTGGGTCGCCACGGCATCCCGGTTCGCACCGCCCGCAACGCGGCGCTGGCAGCCCTCGCCGCCGATCTCCCCAGCCCAATCCTCGCCGACCTGACCGGCATGCACCGCCACACCGCCATCCGCTGGGTCGCCTACGCCAGACGCGACTGGGCCGAATACCTTGCCGCCCGAGCTGAAGACGAGGCCAACAAGCGGGAGAAGAAGCAGGTTCCTGACACCGTTTAGCGATCAGACGACTGAGAGATTTCGATGAGAACTGGACAACACTTCTGCCATCACGTGGGCCATCAGTCCACCCGGCCGAGTGTCCGGCTGTTCCTCACGCCTTGCCGAAAGTACTGGGCGAACACGTCGTCGTCTCGTTGATGCACACATAGACGGTGACGTTTAGGCCCTCGGCGATGTCTCCGCTGCCGTCGGGCGTGCCCAGGTTGTACTCCTTCAACCCGTCCGCCGTGCCCACGTAGAAGGTGTCTTCGTCCTGTGTATGACCTTGCGCGTCTGTGACGACGACCCGGGCTCTTGCAGCATGTCCGTCGGCGTAGCCGTCCTTCACGGACAGCTTCTCGCCGTACGGGTCGAAGAAGACCCAGTACTCGCCAGATCCGTCGCTGCGCCACAGACCTGAGCCCGCCTCGACACCTCCGGGGTCCTTGTCACTGGGGTCCGTCCACGATTCGGTGTCCCAGAAGGTGGCCGCGTGGGCTGGTCCGGTAGTGCTGATTGTGAGCCCCACAACCGTGCAGGCTGCGACCAGAGCCATGCGGACCGCGCTCTGTGCTGTTCTCACTCGGTGTCTCCAATCTCTCCCCGTGCCATCTTTGCTTAGGCAACTGGAAGGTGAACATGCCATCTGCCGCAGCAGATGGGAACCTGAACTCTTCGAGGTTGACGAGACGACGGCCAAGGGGTTCGAAACCACCGGCCATGTGCGTCGGAGGCGAGTACCCCGCCGGAGACTCCAAGCAGCATCGTTCGTTGACGGGACATGGGCGAATCAGTTGGCGCCGAAGCGCCGCACCACCCCTACTACGACGTGTCCCAGCGCGTCGACGGCTTCCAGCACGCAGTGCGTTGCCTTGACTGCCATTGGTCCCAGATCGTGGACGAGGACCTCCATGAGGAGCGTGAGAATGTCCTGCTTGCCTGGCACGCCGCGCATCCGGAGGAAGCCGTCGACCACCTCACTCTTCCACCCACGCATGTCCGTCTGGCCGTCCCGACCTACGCGCTCTGGAAGAACGACGGCTACGGTTGCGCACTGGTCAGCGACACGCGTACGCGCCCGGACGGCGGTGCTGTCCGCTACAACCACGAGTGCCTGATGAACCTTCAGAGGGCGTTAAGTCCGTTTCCTGCTGAGGCTTCGTCCGGGCTGGGTGAGGATGCCTTGGCGGCCGAGTCGGCCGAGTCGGGAGCGGGTGACGTTCACCGTGGACTCAGCTCCATGGCCCGGGCCGAGTCGCTTACGCGGCGGCCTGCCTTTCCTGCGGCCCCGACGGATCGACAGCTGTGACATGGAGAAACGGCAAATCAGAGGACCGCTCAGCTGCTCAAGGCTTGCCACTCCCGCGCCAGCACCGACCAGACCTCGGCATCGTGGCGGACGCCGCGGTAGAGGTAGGTTTCGCGCAGGACGCCCTCACGGGTCATGCCGAGTCGCTTGGCCACGTTGATGCTGGGCGTGTTCTTCGGCGACACCAACCACTGCACACGGTGGATGCCGCGCTCGTTGAACGCCCAGTCGATGATTAGCCGTGCTGCACGTCCGACCAGGCCCCGGCCTGTGGCGGCAGGCTCCAGCCAGCAGCCTGCCTCGCAGGTGCCGGCTGCGGCGTCGAATTTCGGGAAGGAGACGCCACCCACGAGGGTGCCGTCGAGCCAGATACCGTACAGCCGGCCGGTGTCGGAGGCTGCCTTGTCGGCGTAGCGCTGGAGATAGCCGCGGGCCGAGTCGAGGTCGGCAGCGAGGTCGGGCAGCTCCATGTGCTCGCCGACGAAGTCCCGGCCCCGGTCCATATGCGCGAGGAACTCCTCGGCCCGCCACGGCTCCAGCGGCCGCAGCTCGGCCCCGTCCCCCAGGGAGATCGCGAACATAGCCGCCCTTCGAAGTGCGCCTATCCGACCGTTGGATCTTCGCATGCACGCCCTCCCATCCGCTACGGACGGCGGCGGGGCTTGCCGCGTTTGCGAGGGCGTTAAGTCTGATCCATCTCGGTTCGTGATCGCTCGATCGTGGTACCGATGCTCGTCCGGGCCGACCGTTCGTCATGCCCATGCTGGGATGCGGGCATGGAGCGAAGACCGTATCCGAGCGACTTATCGGACGAGCAGTGGGCGTTGATCGAGCCGATGATCACGGCCTGGAAACAGGACCGAATGAGCCGGTCGGCGACCGGAGACCCCGGGTCCTGCGATCTCCGGGAGATCGTGAACGCGATCTTCTATCAGAACCGGACGGGCTGTCAGTGGCGCTACCTGCCCCATGACCTGCCGGCATGGTCGGCGGTGTTCTCCTACTTCACGCTGTGGCGCCAGGACGGGCTCGACCAGCGGATCCAGGAACTGCTGCGCTGCCAGGTGAGGGAGAAGGCCCGCCGACTAGAGGACCCGTCCCTCGTGGTCATCGACACCCAGTCCGTGCGCGCCGCCGCGGGTGTCCCGAAGACCACGACGACGGGACTGGACGCGAACAAGGGGACGCCGGGGCGCAAGCGGGGACTGGCCGTCGACGTGCTGGGGCTGATCATCGGCGTCGTCGTCCTGGCCGCTTCCGCGCACGACAACACCGCCGGTACCGCCCTGCTCGACCAGGCGGCCGAGCGGTGCGGGATGCGCCTGGAGAAGGTCCTGGTGGACCAGGGCTTCAAGGACGAGGCCATCATCCACGGCGCCCTGCTGGACATCACCGTCGAGGTCGTCCGCCGCAACCCGGACGACCAGGGCAAGGGCTTCGTCCCACAGCCCAAGAGGTGGGTGGTCGAGCAGGTCAACGGCACGCTGATGCTGCACCGGCGCCTGGCCCGCGAGTACGACCACCGCCCCGACAACTCCGCCTCGCGCGTCTACTGGGCCTCCACCGCGAACATGACCCGCCGTCTCACCACACCCACCCCGGCCTGGCGCGACACTCTCCAGGTGGCCGCGTGAACATCATCGAACTTCTGACGGACCTCCAGGCCCGGCACGACGAGGCCACCGCCCGGGCCAGCGCACTACGCGCCCAGATCGAACACTTCACTGCCGCTCTCACCGAGACCGAAGCGCGTCTCGCGGACCTGGCCACCACCCGGAAGGTCATCGCCGAACTCGCGCCGACCGGGGAGCCACCGGATCCGCCCGAGTCGACCACCGACTACCAGGCCATCCTGAACGCCTTCAACCAGTACCCCGACCAGGCGTTCCGTGTCCGCGAACTACACGAGTTCCTCGGCATGCCCACTGACGACCCAGCCCTGAACGTCACCCGCAGCCGCCTCGGACGCCTCACCCGTCAAGGCTTCCTCACCCAACCCGGCCGAGGCATCTACCAGAAACGGACTTAACGCCCTCTGAATGCGCGAATCCGAGACTCGGTGCGCAACGGTCGCGGTCCGTAGTTGCTATGACTGACGCAACCTACTCCGTACCGTAGGCCGCCCACCGCCCGAGGGTGAACCCGTCGCCCTCTTGCCGGACTTCCACGGCACCCGCCCCGCCGAAGTGTGCAGGGACGACCAACTCCCTTTCGGCGGCGGCTCGTTCGAGGATCCGACGGCGGCTGGCTACTGTTTGTTCCGCATCCAGACAGAAGCAACTGTTGCAGGAGGGTGTGAGGATCTGCACCGGGCTGTGCAGAAGATCGCCGACGAAGACCGCCCGGTCGCTCCCGGATGCGAGCCGCAGTACGGATGAGCCGGGCGTGTGGCCTGGCGCGGACTCCAGAGTGAGGTGCTCGTCGATGCGGTGGGTGCCGTCCCACAGTACGGTCTGCCCGGCCCGGTGGACGGGCGCGATGCTGTCCTCGTAGATCAGCCGGTCATCCTCCCGGCGGCTGTTCCCGTACGCGTTGTCCGGGCCGAAGTGGAAGTCGTCCGCGGCCGGGATGAGGTACTGGGCGTTGGGGAACGTCGGCTGCCACCCTCCGTCGACACCGACGGTGTTCCAACCGACGTGATCACCGTGTACGTGGGTGTTGACGACGACGTCGACGTCCTCCGGCCGGACGCCGACCCGCGCCAGCCCACCCAGGAAATCGCCCTGCCAGTGGTGAAACCGGGCCGAGCCGGGCCGCTCGCGCCCGTTCCCTACCCCGGTGTCGACCAGGACGGTCCGTCCGCAGCTGCGCAGCACCCAGGTCTGTAGCGCCACCACCGCCCTGTCGCCGTCCGGTTCCCAGTGATCCGGCGCCAGCCAGTCCTCGTTGCCCTTCCACACCTCGGCGCCGGACTCCGGAAGCAGGCCGCGTGCGGGCGCGAACGCCCCTTGCCACTCGACGACTCGGGTGACCTCGACATCGCCGAGCACGATGCTCTGCATGCTCTCGCTCTTCATGCCCTCGACTCTAGGAAGGACAGATGAGCCCCTCAATGCCCGCTCAGCTCATTCAGATACGCACCCGTCTCACCACTGACGCCATGGGTATCCTGACCCGATGGATGTGGTGAGCGACGCGGTCTCGGCGGTACGCATCGGGCGTCCTTCCTCAAACCGGGTGCGGGTGAGCGGGAGCTGGTGCACGCGGCTCGCCTCGTACGACGGTGCGGGCTTCCATGTGGTGCTGGAGGGCAGCTGCTGGCTGCTGCCCGACAGTGGCTCTCCAGTCTCGCTCGGCGCGGGTGACGTGGTGCTGCTGCCGCACGGCACGGGACATGTGATCGCCGACGCCCCCGCCGATGCGACGACCGTGAAACAGGCGGTGCCGTTCGAGCGGTGGCTCGACGAGAGGGGGCCGCGCCGACCCCGAGCCACCTCCGGCGAGGTGCAGATGCTGTGCGGCAAGTACCGGCTCGACCGCAGTCGCGTACACCCGCTCATGGCGGAACTGCCGAAGGTCGTCCACCTGCCGAACCGGGTGGGCGCCCATCCCGAACTGCGCGCCGCCGTCGACCTGCTGGGCCACGAGCTGGGCGCACAAGGACCCGGCGCCTGCATCGCGGTGCCCAGCCTGCTCGACCTCCTCCTCGTCTACATGATCCGCTCCTGGGCAGCCCAGGGCACGAGCGGCACCTGGCCGACCGTACTGGGCGACCCAGTGGCGGCCGCCGCCCTACGGGCGCTGCACTCGGACCCGGCCGCCCCGTGGACCAACGACCGCCTGGCCGTCGAGGCAGGCGTGTCCCGCGCCACCCTGGCCCGCCGCTTCACCACCCTGGTCGGCCGCCCGCCGATGGCGTACCTCACCTGGTGGCGCCTGACCTTCGCCGCCACCCTGCTCCGCGACACCCCGGACCCTCTGGCCACCATCGCTCGCCGCGTCGGCTACGGCACCCCGTACGCCCTCTCACATGCCTTCAGCCGGGAATTCGGTACTACCCCGGGGCAGTACCGAGCAGAGACAGCCGGTCGATCGGCGTCCACGTGAGAGTCCTTGATGAACCATCACCCTTGGCACTCGCAGAAATCCAGCTCAGATTACGCGCTGGTTCGGCGATCAGCCGGGGGGCCGACTGTCACTTGCTGTGACAGGAACAGCATTCCGAGGGCACCGATTGCGCATGATGGACCGACATGGCCAGTGCTCATCTCACGCGGATTCCGGCGTTCCCGCAGGAACCAATGCGCACGAGATCGTGGAACCTACAGAAGCCGGTCCAGCAGCGCCGCGTTCGACAGGATCACTCCGCACGGGTGCATCGCATAGCCGCGTGGCAGCGCATCCAGGCCCTCGGCGAGCTCCCACAGCGACCCGAACCGGTCGGCCCGGGCAGCGAGTTGCCGCAGCTCCGGCAGTTCGGCCGGCGCACCGCGAATATCCCGGGCCCGCAGGTGCGGGAAGCTCTTGGCGATCTCGCCGATGAGCTGGGGCGGAATCCCGAGAGCGAGGCCGGTGTCGCGCAGGGCGTGCCGGGCCCGGTAGGTCTCGGGCATACCGGTGACCGCGGTCCGCTCCCGCCCGAACCGCTCGATGATCGCGTCGTACACCTCCAGGCGCCGCTCGGACTCCACATCAAGGTCGATGTCCGGCAACGACGTACGCCGCTCGCTGAGGAACCGCTCGAACAGCAGGCGGTGTTCGAGCGGGTTGGCCGTGGCGACGAACAGCGCGTGGTTGACCATGGAGCCGGCGCCGGAGCCGCGCGCGGCGACCCGGATCCCCAGCGCCCGTGTGTCCGCGACGACCTGGGCCACGGCCAGGAAGTACCCCTCAAAACCCAGCCGACCGATGACCTCCCCGTTGGTCCCGGCTACGGTGGGCATCGCGTATCCGCACGGGCTGTCCAGGTCGACGGCCGTGGACGAGGCGCCAGGGCAGGCCGGTGCCTCGGCCCTCATCGGCCTTGTCGCGGCTACGGCGGTCGCGCTTCTGCCGAAGTGCGGCACCAGAGCCTTCCAGATCGACAGTGTTCCTCGCGGCCGGCTGGTTCTTCGTCGAAGCCATATCCTCTGGCCACGCGGCGTGTGCTGACGTCAGCAACCCCGACTGGTGTCAGCCGTCGTCCCATGGGCGCAGACGTTGCGTCCCGTCTCGGCGGCGGAACGGTCAGGCTGGTCGGCCGGGGCAACGGCCGCCGTGGCTCCGAGGCCGGTGGTCGCCAGGAACCCGCAGCCGATGACCCTCAGGGGACTCGGTGCCGCGGGCTTGTGGTTGTCGCGTGGGTTGGGCCTGCTCATGTCCGACTTCTCGTGTTCTTCGACCGCCACTCCGGGCTGGTGGCGAGGGGCCAGGCTGGCCGGTTCAACAGGCTGAGTGAAGCTGGTTGGCCGTCGTGTCAACCTCTCGTAAGAACTGGGCCGACCTTCCCGCCTCAGCTACGTCCAGCCGAACGTCAGGTGTGCACCGCGCACTGGGATCGGGGGCAAACGGCCGTCGGTCTTGTCCGATCGAGGGAGGGCGGGAAGTCCTCCGGTGGCCGTGGCCGCGTCAGGGCCGGCCTCGACGGCAAGGACGTCGTGTACCTGGCTGAGCCCTGGCCGTGTCATCGCTGCGAGAGCCCTCTGGCGTGAGCGTCGTACTGCGACCGAAAGCTGTCGCAGCCGCACGCCGTCGTGAGGTGCCTTCGCGCTTCGTGGGTGGCGTCAACCAGCGCTCGCGAAGTCCTCGGTCGGTGCGGCGAGTCCTTACGAGAACCTGACGTGGCGACCCAATTCCTGCGTCGCGGCAGTCCCACGGGTAACTCTGGTCCCTGAACACAGGGTTCGACGGATGCGTCGAGAGCCGGAGGAGCCGTGAGCGAAGGGACCAAGCATCCCGGACGGCCGGCCTCGCACGACGACCGACTGGCCCCACGTCGGCAGGGGCCCCTTGGCGGGGCCGACAGGCAGGACATCGCTTCCTCCTGGCGTGACTCACCTCGTGAAGTGGTGTTCCACCCAGGAGAGTTCGGAGGAAATCCATGGGGCGCAACTCGCGCAAACGATCGAAGACCACGGGCGGCAAGGTCATTGCCGCCGCCGCGGCTCTCACACTCGGAGCAGGCGGGCTGGTGGTCGTGAATGTGTATGCCTCCGCCCACGAGACATCAGGCGGCAACACCGTCAAACGGTCATCTCAAGGTGGGACCGGCCAAGCCGCGGCCTCGGAAGCCTCCACCATCGACTGCCCCGACGTCGGCAGCCGGCTGCAGCAGGTGCCGGACCAGGCCAGGGCAGAGGTCGACAAGCAGCTTGCTTTGCTGGACAGCCAGATCTCCGAGGCCTATCAGAGGCTGCAGAGTTCGGCCCAGGCCATACAGCAGGACAGCAACTTCGCCAACAACGCGATCATGGGTCCCCTGAAGGACAAGCGGGTCGCGACGATCGACCGGATCGCCATCGCCATCGGCAGGGTGGGGGACAGGCCGCAGGGCATTGAGCCGCTGGCCGCCTGTACGCTGCGCGCTTCCGGCAACCAGGGCGACACCGGCGGCAATCAGAACGACGGCCAGGAGAACGGTCAGGGACAAGAACAGGGCAACGGGCAGGGGCAGCCCGCCGGTGGCGGACCGGCAGGCAACGGGCCTGTCGCCGCTGACTTCGTCGACATCACCACGGTCCAACCCAACGTGACAGCACCCCGCGCGTCGCAGGAGGCCTCCAGGGGGACCTTCACCACCCAGTGCGGTGTGAACGAGAACAAGCTGTACAACAGCGACAACGTCATCGTCGCGCCCGGTGTGGACAACGGTGCTCATCACACGCACGACTACGTCGGCAACCAGGCGAACGACGCGTTCGCCGACAACGACGACTTTGCGGGAGGCCAGACCACATGCCAGAACCAGGGTGACAAGTCGTCCTACTACTGGCCGGTCCTGAGGCTGCAGGACGGCACCGAGGAATTTGACGCCCAGCAACAGGGCGGCGGCGCCGAGGGCAATGCCGGCAAGATCCTCACCGCGTCGCAGGTGACCCTGGAGTATGTGGGCAACGCGAGCGGCAAGGTGGTCGCCATGCCCAAGTTCCTGCGGATCATCACCGGTGACGCCAAGGCGTTCACCAATGGCACCGCGAACGCCAACGCGGCGTGGAGCTGCACGGGCTTCGAGGACCGCCAGTTGACGGACAAGTACCCGATCTGTCCCGAGGGCAGCAGCGTGGTGCGCACATCCAAGTTCCAGAGCTGCTGGGACGGCCAGAACACCGACAGCGCCAACCACCGCGCCCACGTCGCGTTCGCCGATCCGAACACGGGTGCGTGTCCGAGTGGCTTCAAGGCCATTCCGCAGCTCGTACAGCGTCTGGTCTACGACGTGGACGCGCCCAGCCTCAACGACAACGGCCAGTCCAGCCCGTTCTACGCGGTCGACGGCTTCCCGGAGCAGATGCACAAACCGATCACGGACCACGGTGACTTCGTCAACGTTTTTGACGAGCAGCTGATGAACGAGATGGTCCAGTGCATCAACACCGGCCGCCAGTGCCAGTGATGTCACCGCATTGAGCTCCTGTCCGGGCCCGCGGTGACTGCCGGGCAAACGCCCACGACTGAGACCGAGATGGGTCGGCGACAGGTGTACGCGATCCGTCGGCCCGGCGAGTTGCTTCAGCCAGATGCTCCTGGCCGGGGTCATGTCCGGCAGTTGGGCGCGCCGCAGCGCCCGGCCTGGGCCTATGCGGCGGGGTTGAGGGCGAAGGGAAGGATTGCTTCGGCCATCGCGACGGGATCGGTGAGATACGCGTCGTGCGCGTGGCCGGGGATCTCCACGAGGCGTCCGTTCGGCAGGGCCTGCTGCAGACGCCGGGAGGTGTCGGTGAGCCACGGCGGGCTGAGCTGCCCGACCACCAGGAGTGTCGGGGTCTCCAGGAGCGAGAACCGCTCCAGGTCGTCGCCGAAGGCGTCCATGGCGCGGATCTCACGGGCCCAGGTGGGGGTCATCGACGCTCGTACGGACCACACGGGCTCGCGGCGGAACGCCTCGATCGCTTCCTCCGGCAGCTTCAGGAAGTTCCGCAGGCCGAGGGTCAGAGCGTGGTCGAGGAGGCCCTTTCCCACCGCCTGCTCGAACGGTGCGAGGGCTTCTCCGCCGACGGGCCCGTGCAGCGGCACGGGGGGCTCGTAGAGGATGAACCCGGCGAGAGACTGCTTGAGCGCAAGGCCCAGGGTGACGAGCCCGCCGTAGGAGTGGCCGAGCAGGATCGCGTCGGGGCCCGCGAGTTCGAGGACGGCGGCGATGTCTTCCTGCTCGCGCTCGATGCTGAAGTCGGGGCTGTCGCCGCTGGCTCCATGGCCGCGGCGGTCGACGGCGTATGTGGTCATGTGGGGTGCGAGTACGTCGGCCAGAAGCTGCCAGTCCTGGGCGGCGCACAGGGCTCCGGGGGACACCACCAGGGGACGTCCCTGTCCGGTGACCGTGACGGCGATGACGGTGCCGTCGGCGGAGGTGACCTGCGTCTGCTGGGGGCTGATGTCGGTCATGGTCTCTTTCCTTGCGGGGACGTGGCCCGGTCGTGCGGTTGCTTCACGGGGTGACCCGGAATCCGGCAGGCCCACGGTACATCGATTCGATGTGTGCCTCGAATCGATGTGAGAGCATGGCGTCATGCTGGAACTCGCGATCCTGGGCTTCCTCGCCGACGGCCCCCTGCCCGGCCACGCGCTACGCCGCCGCGTGGCCCAGCTGTCCGGGTACACACGTCCGGTCAGCGACGGCAGCCTCTACCCGGCTATCAACCGCCTGACGAAGGCCGGCTTGCTGGAGCGGCACACCGAGCCGAGTGCGGCCGCCGCGCGGTACGTCCTGAGTCTGACCGTGGCCGGGCGCACCGAGATGCTGAAGCGACTGCGCGAGCCCGCCGAGCACGAGATCACCGACTTCACGCGGTTCTTCACGATCCTGGCGTTCCTCTCCCAACTCCCGGACGTCGCCGAGCAGCACGCGGTGCTCCGTCGGCGGCTGGAGTTTCTGGAGGCGCCGGCGAGCTTCTTCTACGACGGCGACCGCCCCCTGCGCGCGGAGGATGTCGCCGACCCCTACCGGCGCGGCATGATGCTCACCGCCCGCGCCATCAGCCGCACCGAACGTGCTTGGCTGCGTGAAGTCCTGGGTGAAGACGGCCCCGGATCCGGCGCCGCGCACCCCGGTAATGGTCCGGTTACGCTCGATGAGCGCGTGACCTGAGAGGCAACGGAGGCCTGCACTTGCTTGCATCCTGGTACGACCGACAGGGCCCGGCAGCCGACGTGTTCCAGGTGGGCGAGCTACTCGACCCGCACCCCGGCCCGGGCGAGGTGCGTGTACGCGTCACCGTGTCGGGCGTCAATCCCGGGGACACCAAGAAGCGGCGCGGCTGGCTGGGTTCCTCCATGCCCTTTCCGCGTGTGATCCCGCACAGCGACGCGGCCGGTGTCGTCGACGCCACCCGGGTGGGGCAGCGGGTGCGCCCCTGGTGCCGTCCGGGACCGCCATGGCACCGCTCGCCCTGCGCTGGATCACCGACCAGCCCGGCGTGAGCGTCGTCATCCCGGGCGCCCGCACCCCCGAGCAGGCACATGGCAACGCGGCCGCCGCGGACCTGGCACCGCTGTCCGACGACGCCCTGCGGACGGTACGCGCGGTGTACGACGAGCTCATCCGCCCCAGGTGGCCCACCGATGGTGACCGAGACACTCTCACCGGACGGCCTGCGGATCCGCGCCGGGCATCACCACAAGCCCTACCGCTATTTGCTGGCCGACGGCGAACTCGACCAGCTTCTCCTGGACTTGGGGCTGCGGCGCGCGGCGAGCATCTGGGCCGGCCAGCGGGCGGTCGAGGAGAGCGCACCGCACGGTGTCTACGGGCGGCCCTGCATGGCGTTCGTCCTGATGGACCCGACCTCCGGGCCGTGGGTGCCCAACGAGCAGGCGGTCATGGCCGCCCTGGTGATCGGCGACGACGGTGCCCGGTTCCTGCCCAATGCCGCCGCCAAGGCCGGCGGCCACCGCCGCCTCGGGCGCAACTACGGCGAGGCGGTACTCGTCGACACGCATCTGTGCGGCACGGGCCACTTCCGGTACGGCCACTCCGCCGAGGTGCGAGGGCTCATCATCGGATCCAGCGCGCAGACCACGGACCAGGACCTGTTCGAAGCGGGCGCCCTCGCCAGGGACTTCGTCGACGCCATCGCAGAACGTCATCTCGCCTGGCAGGAGAAGACCGGGCCGGGGGAGTGGCTTGGTGCGAACGACACACCTGCCGACCAGCATCGAGCCCTGGTGAGCTGTTTCCCTTCTGGCTGACATGTCCATGACTTCAGTACGGTCACCACCGAACGGCCTGACGGAGGAAGCGTGAACCGCCGAGACCTGATCAAGGCCGCAGTCGCTGCGGGAGCCGCGAGCTTACCGATGTCGCTGGTGGCGAGTTCCCTGCCCGCCCACGCGGCGGACGTGCCGTGGAATTCGCCCGGAGCCGGAAACCCGATCGTGCCCGGGTTCTTCGCCGACCCGAGCATCTACGTGATCAACGGCGTCTACCACCTGTACTGCACCACCGACGGCTACGGCTGGGACAGCCCCGCGCCCACCGTGTGGACGTCGACGGACCTGGTGCGCTGGTCAAACGCCCCGCTGCCGCTGAGCCCTGCCCCGAACGTGTTCTGGGCACCCAGCCTGGCCACGAAGAACGGCAAGTACTACCTGTCATGTTGTACGCGACGACCAGCGACTTCAGGACCTTCAGCGCGGCGAAGACCTGGTTCGACCCGGGCCACTCCGTCATCGACTCCACGGTGATCAAGAACAACGGCACGTACTACCGGCTCAACAAGGACGCGCGAGACGGCGGCACGTGCAGCAACTTCATCACCGAGGACAAGTCGACCACCGTCCTGAACACCCGGTACTCCGTGGTCGCCGACTGCATCGGCAGAGGCTCGATCAGCCGGGGCGAGGGCCCGCTGGTGCTCAAGTCGAACACCGAGAACAAGTGGTACCAGTTCATCGACGAGTACGGTGCGCGCGGCTACATCCCCTTCGAGACCACCGACCTCAATTCCGGCAAGTGGACCCTGTCTTCCAACTACGCTCTCCCCTCCAAGCCCCGTCACGGCACCGTACTGCCGGTCACGCAGGCCGAGTACGACCGGCTGAAGAACCAGTACGGGTGACTGTCACGGCCGGCCGTGCCATGACCGCGACGACGCGGGGCGTCGTGGACGGCGTAAGAACTGACCGCCCTGTGGAGGGCGGCGACAGGTAGGGCCTCAGCCGGTGCCGCGCGTCGCAGCCGTCTCTTCGCGTCTCGGTTCGTTCCCTGTCAGCCCGTCGTCACGGACCGGCGGTCCCTGGCGGCGGGTGTGCTCCTCGCGGTGCCCCAGGCGAGCAGAGCGAAGCCCAGGGCGAAGCCGAGCATGGTCCATACGCCGCGGGGCCAGAAGATGTGGCTGTCCACGAAGAACCAGCCGGCCACGAGCAGTATCACCGTGCCGGGGACAACGCGCGCGCCGTGCTTGGGGAAGAGCGCGATCGCAGTGGCCACCACGGCGCCTATGAGGGCGTAGGCGCCGGCCTGCCCGAGCGCCTCACCGGTGTGGTAGAGCGGGCGCTTGATCGGGCCCAGGGCCGCTGTCTCGGCGGTGTGCTCGACCGCGGTTCCGGCCGCGATGCCGGCCACCGCGTCGAGGCCCGTGTAGTAGGCCGCGTAGACGAACGCTCCCGCCCAGGCCGTCACCGTGGCGATGCCGGCCAGGTCGGGGCGTGGGCGGTGCCATAGGGGGACGAGAAGGCCGATCGTGAGCAGCGGAAACACCGGCAACAGGGCGATGTGTAATTGTGTCCACTCCGCTGCCGTCGACCTTGACAGCCCATGCGGGTGTGTGACGCCGGCCGCAGCCAGCACAAGGGGCGCGGCGATAACCAGGATGATCTTTCTGATGGTCAACACGTTGCGATCGTAGGCGCGTTGTGTCGGTTGAGCCGGGCACGTAAGGGGTTCGTAAGACATACGGTGCAGAAGTCCGCCGGCCCGGTCGGTTGCCCACGTGATGGCACACGCGGCGGACGGCCACCCGCCGAGACACAGGCATGCAGACGATTCAGGACGCGGCGTCGCCCAGACGTAGCGTCGCCGGGCAAACACCTTGAACGTGGTCCGGCAGCCCTTCAATAGGTCGCTGTGAACGGTGAGTTCGCGGATGCGGGATGTACTGACCCTGTTCCGGGTGGCACGGCTGGATGTCCGGGCGTCGCCGACACCGGATTCGCCGCCCCGGCCTGGTTCGCCGAACTGCCCCGCGCGCGCCTCCCTGGACGACACAGTCGCCCTCGTCGAGTCCACCATCGCGTGCCCCACCCGACGAACTCCCCGACGGCCTCTTCCCCCAACTCAACTTGCTCCGGGTCCTCTTCGGCACCAGCGTTCCGCTGACCCCTCAGCCGTCACCTCGGGCAGTAGCTACCTCCTCACCGGCACCGCAGGAACCGCTGTCGTCCGTCGGTCCGGCACGGTCGGCCTCACTCTCACCACCGTCTTCCGCTGGTACATCACCATGCGGCCCGCCGAGTACCATCGACCGGATCCCGTCGTTGTGCGCGATTGAGGTCGGAGCGTATTGGCCTGGCGGGTTGTCTGGTGGGTGATCACCTCTCGGCGGTGCGGTCGGAGACCAGGGCTGCCACAGCCGAGTAGCTCTCGTCGAAGTACTCGCGGCGTCCGAGGTACCGCTGGAGTGTCCGCCACTGCTTGTGTTCGGCGTTGGCGTGCTCGACGCAGATTCGTTCTGATGACTGCTGGTGGCGGGCGGCACCCCACGCTGCGAGAGTTTCGGGCGGGGCGTCCTTTTTCGGCTTCAGGGGTGGGGCCTGGACCTGGTCGGGGAACTGCCTGGCCAGGCCGCAGTAGCCGGCATCGGCTTTAGCCTTGACCGCGGGGTATCGCTCGAACAAGTCGCAGATGCCCTCAGTTTTCACCGCAGTCTGGTCGTGCATCCGGCCGGGCCGGAACGCGCCGGCCCAGAGGGTGCGGCCCTGCTCGTCGGTGACGACGGTGACCTTCTTGGCGTTCTGTCGCATCTTCCCCGAGACGAACGCTCGCCGTCCTGGCCGGTTCGCCCCGCGGCGGCGCACCCGGATCTCGGTGCCATCCAACCGCAGTTCCACGCCTTCGGCCGCGGCGTAGGCGAAGACGTCCTCCAAGGTGCGAAGCCGCAGGTCTAGGTGTCCTGGTACAGCGAAGCCCCGGGCAGCCGGCAGTGGACGGATCTCATGGACGGCCCGGGTGATCGTTGAGCGGTCCACGCCGTAGAGAACAGCCAGAGCTGCATGAGGAAGCTGGAACCGCAGGACGACCAGGGTGGCGATGATCCGGTCGGTGAACACCAACTGATGGTTCGGGCCGGCTCCGACTGCCCTCAGACGGCCGCGACCCCTGCGGTTGTGCAGTCGACCCTCCTCGGATGCCATCCACGCATGAGCCAACTCGCCGATCAGCGCGCCGAGTCGACGGTGCTGAAGTCCGGTGAAGACGGGATGGGACAAGGCCGTGCGGCCAAGGTATTGCGTCATATGAACACCCAACCCGCACGGCGCCCTTCACGACACTGCGCACCCGCTGCGCCTGCCGCGCAACATGACGTCGATCTGCTCTCCGTCGCTTGCGG
Organism: Streptomyces sp. MMG1533; assembly: GCF_001279775.1. Classification (GTDB taxonomy): domain Bacteria; phylum Actinomycetota; class Actinomycetes; order Streptomycetales; family Streptomycetaceae; genus Streptomyces. Next base: position 17,838 of record NZ_LGDG01000012.1, read on the forward strand.
TTGCGGCGATGCGGGCGGCTCAGAAGGTATCGAGCGCGCCCACGGCCGCACGGATGTGGGCCGGCCCGAGACGCGGCCGCTCTCCGGCGCACCACCAGGAGAGCTGCTCCTCCGCCTCGCGCGCATGCATGCCCAGGTTGTGTTCGACGCACAGGGGCCACGCCTGCCCCAGACGCTCAGCGACGGTATCCTGCGCGGCGTCGGCGACGATCGCCAAGGCATGAGCAAGGTCTTTGGCCACCTTTGGGTACAGGTGACCGCCGTGCCACTCGCCATTGGCCAGCGCAACGTAGACATACTCCGGCTCGTCCGCCTCGTAGGAAGGCTGGGCCACCAGTTGCAGGGGCCCCTGCTCAGGAAGAGTCACTGCCAAGTCCCGGTTGAGGAGCGCAAGAGCCTCGTCCCACAAGGGGTACTCGCCCAGCGAGACGCGACGGAGCCCGGGACTGTCGAAGAGAGCATGCATAGGGCCATCCTCCACTACGGACGGCCGACCCCAATCGCGCACCAGGTCGTATAAGGGTGATTCGATCCCGCGTCAGCTTCTCGTAAGAACTTCTGTTCGCTCCGGAGAGCTCAGTGACGGTCCGGTCGGCTCATCCGGAGGTGAGCAGGCCCCGCAGGACGATGTCGAGCGCGGCGTCGAGGCTGACGGGCAGGTCGAAGGGCGGAGGTTCCTCCCGGATCCAGCGCAGGACCGAGGAGAAGTAGCAGGACGCGAGCAGGGCGCCGGCCTGGGTGGAGTCGACCGTCCGCCGGATTTCGCCGCGCCGCTGCCCCTCGAGGTCGAGAAGAAGCGCACGCTGCGCGCGGCCAGCGTGCTGTCTCTCGCCAGGTGTGATCTCGGATGCGGCCGGAGTTGGTGTAGTAATCGGGGCGGGAACGGTCATGCTCGTTCTCCTCATCAGGGTGGCTATTGGCAGCAGGCGGCGCGACTCAGAGGTCCGAGACCGGGTCGAGTTCACACTCGGGGTACTGGCTGGGCCCGCCGGCCTTCTCGAACGGCGCATTGATCGTGGGTGAGTGGTGACGCGGGGCGACTCGCACTCCTCTGCCGGACCGTGTGGGCGAGGCGGGCGAGCACACGTCGGATACCGACCGGATCAAGGAAATCGCTGTAAGGCACCGTGACGGGACGATGAAATCGGATCACTCACGGTTCACTCATCCACGCAACCGGCAGCGGCCTTTCCCCCTCACTGGCTCGACTTGGGGTAAGGAAATGCCGGGCTGACGAGTGGACGCCGGTGCCGACGAACGGTCACAAGGTCCGGTGGCGCGGGTTGGACAGGAACAGCGTGGTGTGTCTGCCGAGCCAGCAGCGTTTCTGTTCGGCCCAGCCGTTCTGGAGGTCCTGCACTTGTTCCTCGGTGAAGCCACGCTGCCAGGGCCTCTCGTCCGGTTCGCCCCGGCGCTCGGACCAGACACGAACAAGGACGTACAACTGCCCGCCAGGGCGCAACCAACGGCGAGCGTCGACCATGAAACGGGGGTGGTCGATGAACGGCAGGATGTTGCGGCAAACGATGAGGTCGAGCGAGCCGGGCTGCAGTCGAGGCGGGATTGCCCCCGCGTCGAAATCGTGCACACCGTAGTGCAGCCGACCGTTGACGCCTTGCCGATGCGCGGTCCGGATCGCGATCGGCGAGAAGTCCAGGCCCAGCACGTCGTAGCCCCAACGGGAGAGCTGTCGGCTGAAGCTGCCGATGCCGCAGCCGACGTCGAGTACGGATGCCCCGGCGTGCGGGTTAACGTGCTGGAGAAAGCGGTCGACCTCGGCGTCGGTCACGAGGCGGTCTATGGCCCGACCCTCGCTGTACCAGGCATCCCACTGGTCGGGACTGAGGCGATGCAACAGCGACCTCATGCTGCGTCCTGCGGGTCATGAGTCGAAGCCGAGGCCGCCCCGTTCCCCGAAGTCGGCGGGCGGGAGAGCCGGTGGAAGCGGGAGAGGTTGAAGCCGCCACCCTGCACCTCGCCGGCGGGGACAGCGAAGAGATCGAGTCCGGCCTCACTGGGCGGTTCCGGGGCGGCCTCCTGGATGGCGAGGAGAGCCTCGCCATGCTCGCGGTGCGGCAGGAGCCGCGGTGCCAGGTCGGTGTGTCCCTCGAATGTCATGGTCGGCCCCTGGTCAGGTGAAGTTGAAGGTGATGGCGAGCACGGCGAACACGGTGGCGATGAGGAGGACCTGGGCGCTGATCTGCCTCCAGCCCCAGCCCTTCTTGTCCATCCAGCGCAGCGGACGCCTTCAAGTCGGCGCAGTAGGCTCCTCGGGGATCACGAGGTGTACGAACGCCTGGTACCGCTCGCCCAGATGCTTGATCACGGCGCGGTACTCGTCGTCATCGGAGCTGATGTTGTGCCGGTCGAGGACGATCACACCCTCTGCGAATGCGCCTCGGATCTGTCGGTCGACTTCCCTCCATCCAGGGCGCTGCCAGGGGGGCGTGTAGACGCTCCGGCCCGTGCGCGAGCCGGGGAAGTACGTCGTGGGCACGGGTACGGCAACATCGTGGAGCCTTGCTCCTATCGCGTAGCCGTGCTGCTCCGCCTCGGCATGGAGGGTGTTCCAGTCCTCGTCGGGGCTGGCCCCCGGACTCGGCACCAAGCTGTACGCCAGGACGCGAAGCTGCCGGTCGCTGCTTTGACGGTCGCGTTTTCCGACAGCCTCTCGATGGAAGTGCTGGCGGAGCTTACGGAGCTGCCCATTGTGCGACTGGCGCTCCAAAGGGTCGGGACCACTGTGCCGCCCCCGGATCTGGCCAGCATTCGGCCAGCTGCCGGATGACTGCACCTCCAGACCCAGACCATGGTCGGCCACGGGGCTCAACACGTCGGATCCAACGTTGGTTGCGCCGTGCGGCGACATGGGGGTGCCTCCGTAAGAGTGGGAATGACCGCATATGTAGTCCGGCCGCTGTCGGCCACGCCCCACCGATGCGACAGGTGTGCGACTAGGAGCAGCCCTCGCCCGCCCAGGTCGTTGGCACCTGCGCGTCGTCGCTTGGCAGGGGTGGTGCTTCCGTCCGTGACCTCGATCCGGAGCTGGTGGTTGCCGTACAGCACCCGCAGACCCACAGCCCCAGAGCCGTGACTGATCGCGTTAGTCACCAACTCTGAGACGACAAGCTGGGCGTCTTCTGCCGGGGCGTCCGGCAGGGCCCACTGCCTCAGCACGGCTGCTGTGGTGCCTCGTGCTTGAGCGACGTGAATACTCGCCGGCGCCATGACCATCTCGAAGGCACGGGATGCCAGCGGAGACACGGCCGGCACGCTGCTGGCGGCGGTGGGCCCGCCGTCGGTCATCCCAGGTTGGGGAGGCGTTGCTGCCCGGTGCGTGGTCATGTGCCCATCGCACCGTGGTGTCGTGATCCGGAACAGGGGAAACCTGAGGGGGAAAACTTTGTCAAGGGGGGAAAACGAGGGGGGAGTTGGGGTCAGGATTGGATTCCCCACCGATAGAGGTCACACTCATGGCAGCAGATCCGTTCGCCCAACTACTCCGTCAGCTGCGCCGTAATGCGGACCGATCGCAGGATGAGCAGGCGGATGCGATCAACGCGGCCTCGGGCCGGGCGACGGTGACCCGCCGAGAGGTCAGTCGGTACGAGAACGGTGAGAACGTCCCTACGAACCACACACTTGGGCACATCGCTGTGGCCTGCGGCGTCCCGTTGGAGCCGCTCCTGCGGGAGGCAAAGGCCGCCCGAGTCAGGCGGAGGAAGAAGGGCGACGCTGAAGGGGAGGACCTGGACGACGTGAAGCGCCGAACGCTGCTGGGAGGCGCCATCGTCGGCGCAGCTGCCGCTGCCGAGCCTTGGGGCCGACTCGCCTACGCGCTCAGCAAGGGAGCCAGGATCGACCCCGAGTCCGCGTCTGTACTCATCGATCACGCGGCCGAGTTGCATGTGGACGAGCTGAGTGAAAGCGCACGCAGTTTGCAGAACCGGGTCGAGTCTCACCTGGACGCGATCACGGCGGCCCTTCCTCGTGCTGGCGGCCACGAGCGAGCGCTGACCATCGCGGCGGGAGAAACCGCGGCCCTTGCCGGATGGGTCGCGGTTGCGTCCAGGGAAGTGGTGTACGGGTTCGACCTGATCCGGGGGTTTGCTCCGGCATTGGGGATGGTGCCCGCATAGATGAACGGCCACCGGCTGAT
>NZ_LGDG01000013.1 GCF_001279775.1 Streptomyces sp. MMG1533
GGGTTGAGACTTCGAACACCTCCCTCAACGGCGCGGGAGCCTTGTGCGTTGTGGCCACGGCGCCTGTCACTCGATCGGTGGCCAACCTGAAAGACCTCAGTGAAGGAACACCGCCGATGCCGCCTGGTCAGTCGAAGGTCGAGTTGTATGCCGCGCTGCGGCGTGACGCTCGCGAGGGCATGTCGAACCGGGCGCTGGAGCGCAAGTACCGGGTGGGTTGGCGGACTGTTCAGAAGGCGCTGAGTTCGGCGTGGCCGCAGCCTCGGGAACCGTACGCGCCTCGCCGTTCCAAGCTGGATCCGTTCAAGCCGGTGATCGACCAGATGCTGCTGGCTGATCTGGATGCGCCGAGGAAGCAGCGTCACACGGTGGTCCGGATCTATCGCCGGTTGATCAACGAGCACGCGATGGACGACGTGTCCTACCAGGTCGTGCGCGCCTACGTCGCCAAGCGGAAGCCGGAGATTCGGGTCGAGGCCGGCCGTGGCCCGGCGCACGTGTTCATCGAGCAGTCGCACCTGGCCGGCGCCGAAGCCGAGGTCGACTTCGGCGAGGTCGCGGTCCGTTTGCGGGGCGAGCTGGTGAAGTGCCATTTGTTCTGCCTGCGGTTGTCGTTCTCCGGGAAGGCGGTGCACCGGGTGTTCGCCTCCGGCGGTCAGGAGGCGTTCTTCGAGGGCCACGAGCACGCTTTCAGAGTGCTGGGCGGCGTGCCGTTCGGCAAGATCCGGTATGACAAACCTGAAGGCCGCGGTCGCGTCGGTGCTCGGCTTCACGCGGCGCCGGGTCGAGACCGACCGGTGGACCGCATTTCGGTCCCACTACGGCATCGAGCCGTTCTACTGCACGCCGGGAATCGAGGGCGCCCACGAGAAAGGCGGCGTCGAGGGCCAGATCGGCTGGTTTCGCCGCAACCACTTCGTTCCCGTCCCCGAGATCGACTCGCTGGCGCACTTGAACATGCTGATCGACGAGTGGGATCTGGCCGACGAGGCCCGGCGGATCGGGACCCGTCCCCGCACGATCGGCGAGCTGTTCGCCGTCGAACGGCCGTCGTTGAAGCCGTTGCCCGTCGAGACGTTCGAGACCGGCCGCTGGTTCACCCCACGGGTCGACCGGTTCTCCCAGATCACCGTCCGCACCAACCGTTACTCGGTCCCGACCCGGTTCATCGGCCGCCAGGTCCGGGTCTTGCTGCACGCCTCCGAGCTCGTGGTGTTCGACGGCCGCACCGAGATCGCCCAGCACGAACGGCTGCTGACCAAGAGCGGATCACGGCTCGAGCTCGATCACTATCTCGAAGCGCTGCTGCGCAAACCGGGCGCGCTGCCCGGCGCCACGGTCCTCGAACAGGCCCGGGCCGCGGGCCAGTTCACCCCGATCCACGAAGCCTGGTGGACAGCCGCCTGCAACGCCCACGGCGACGCCGGCACCCGCGCTCTGATCGAGGTTCTGCTGCTGCACCGGCACATGCAGCACGACCACGTCGTCGCCGGCCTGGCCGCCGCGCTCCAGGTCGGAGCGCTCACCGCGGACGCGGCCGCGCTGGAAGCCCGCCGCATCGCCGACAACGACGAACCGACCTCGGCCAAGCCACGACGCCGAGCCACCACCGAGGCAGACCGGGCCGTCGCAGCGACCGTCACCTCGCTGACCCAGCGGCGCCTGGCGCAACTGCCCAAAGACACCCGCCCCATGCCTGACGTGTCGATCTACGACCAGCTGCTTCCCAGCCGGCGAGCCGCCGTGGCCGCCGCTGGGCGCGCGCCGGCCCCGAGACCTACCCAGAAGCCGAGCAGGAAGAAGCCGCCGCCATGAGCCCTCGCCGCCGGATGAGTGAACAAGCCGCCGAAGCCGCCGTCGACCAGGCATGCCGGGTCCTGCGACTGCCCACGATCCGCAACCAGTTTCCCGACCTGGCGGCCAAGGCCGGCAACGACCAGATGTCCTACCTGGTGTTCCTGGCCGAACTGCTGCTGGCCGAGTGCGACGACCGCGCCAGGCGCCGCTCCGAACGCCGGATCAAGGCCGCCCAGTTCCCCCGGGAGAAATCGCTGCGCGAGTTCGACTTCGATGCCAATCCGAACATCGACTCCGCCGTCGTCGGCTCGCTGGCCACCTGCGAGTGGGTGAAGAAGGGCCTGCCACTCTGCCTGATCGGTGACTCCGGCACCGGCAAGTCTCACCTGCTCATCGCGCTCGGCACCGAAGCCGCGATGGCAGGTTTCCGGGTGAAATACACCCTGGCATCGAAGCTGGCCAACGAGCTGGTCGAGGCCGCCGACGAGAAGATCCTGACCAAGACCATCGCCCGCTACGGCCGCGTCGACCTGCTATGCATCGACGAACTCGGCTACATGCAACTCGACCGCCGCGGCGCCGAACTCCTCTTCCAGGTCCTCACCGAATGCGAGGAGAAGAACTCCGTCGCCATCGCCTCCAACGACTCCTTCGCCGGCTGGGGCAAGACCTTCACCGACCCCAGACTCTGCGCCGCCATCGTCGACCGGCTCACCTTCGGCGGCAACATCCTCGAGACCGGCACCGAGTCCTACCGCCTCGCTCACAGCCGCGAACTCGCCCGCTAAGCCATCCCCACACCATCCGGACTGCCGTCAGAATTCACCAACATCCAGCCGGCCCGAGGCCACGAACCGCCGTCAACTTTCACGGCCAAACGACGTCAGCATTCACGGTCAAAGCCAGCGGTCCGCTTCAGCATGGTGAACATGGTGAAGTGGGTCCTGGAAGTTGGCCTGGCGGTCCTGTTGTCAGGGCTCGAAGCGGCGGCGCTGGTTGCCTTCTGGTTCGTCGAAGGCATGAAGAAGTGGGCTGCCGAGGGAGGGCCGGTTCCCGGTGAGACGGGTCGGTTCTTCCTGGTGCTGAGCGTGGGGTCGACTTCCTCGGCGCTGATCAGCTACGGCTTCTCCTGGGCTGATCTGCCGGTGGCCTGTGCGTCTCAGGCGGTCTTGGCTGCACTTCTCACGTTGCTGCTGATCCTGGGTGCAGGTACCGAATGCGGCAACATGCATCGGCTCCGGTCCGCCGGTGCCGGTGGTGACCCCTCGTCACTGAACCGGACCATGCGGCGGACGTCCTGGGATGAGACAGGTGTACGGCGCTTCCGCCTCTCCGGTCATCCCACACGACCCATCCCTGCATCCGACTTGTCAGCCCCACCACGACACCCACGCGCCGCGGAATACGGGGGAATATTCCCTTCAAGGCGAAAGCGACCCCCCAAGAGCCTGTTTCTGAAGCCTCGGCTTGGCCTGGGCCCGGTGCTGCTTGCCCCCCGGGGGGCGGTGGCGCCGGCGGCGCCGGCATCGGCTCCCACTACCGCGGCGGTGGCGGCGCCGGTGGCAGGGGCGGCGGGGTCGTCGAGTGTTTCTTCCCGGTACAGCCCGGACAGATCCTCAACATCGGCGTCGGGAGGTGATTTCCCGGAGGCGGCGGTGGGGACTGGACTTTCCGCGGGGACGCCAATTACGGCGAGTCAGGCTCTCACCCAAATGCGCTCAGCCCGGCAGATATAACCCTGAGCTCAGTCATGCGCAACAATACAGGGCCGGCGCCTGTCGGCATCCAGCTCAAGGTCCGGCGTCGAACGGGGTGGGAACGCTTCGCGCCAGGCAGCAGGTCGACCACGCAAGAAGGGCAGACACTCGGGCCCACGCCAATTCCAAAGTCATCACATATGAAGACTCTGGAATTGATTGAGTATTTCTACCTGTATCCGGCAGCCTTTTAGACGTGCATCCAGCAGAACGCCGGACGCACAGCCGTCATCTGCGGGAGGAAGAAACGTGCGCTTCTTTCGGACTCTGTTCGCCGCTTCTGTTCTGGCTCTCTCAGCCACAGTCGTTCCTGGTGCCGCCCAGGCGTCAGCTCCATCCAACGCCCCTTGGGCCAAGGACGTAATCGACACCGAGCCGTACATCATCACGCGCGCCACTGACCCGTCGGACCGCCTGCTGCCCAACGGCTGGTCGGCAACGACCGGGTTCGTCAAGGCGTGGGGCGGAGGAAACCCCGGCTACGACGAAGCATGGGAGGTCGAGGACGCCGGCCGGGTCATCACCGGCGACACGGTGTCGACCACCCACATCCTGAGGTTCCGCCGCAGCGAGAACATGTGCATGGCCGTCTACGGCGACACCAAGCCCGGCGCGTACATGCAGCAGGTCAAGTGCGACAAGACGGACCCCGCCCAACGCTGGATTCTGTGGACGAGCCCGTCCGACCCGGACAGCTACCGCATCGTTCCGGTCAGGGACACCCGCCTCGCCGTCGGCCCGGAGGTGCCGGTCGCACATGACACATGGGTGACGCTGCAGCGCCCCGGGCGCAACACCGACTGGCGTTTCGACGAGGCGGTGAACTGACACTCGCACCTCTGCCTGTGAATGCTGTGACTGCGGCGCATCTGCGGCGCATCTGCGGCAGTCACGGCGCAGCGGCCGGGGCCGGGTGCCCCGGCCGACGGATCCGTCCGCGCGACGCGCGTGAGGCCAGGGTCTTCAAGAAGGTGTGTCCCTGACAGGCCACCGGCGATGGTGGGAGAACGGTGTCCAGGGCCGTGGCTGGCAGCCGGTCCGTGCCGGCCGGGCCGACCCGGCGCTGCACCGCCTGGACGCTGGTCAGCGTTCCGCCGAACTTCGACGGCGGGATCGGGATGGTGCGGTAGTGGTCGAAGGAGTGCTGCACTTCAGCCCCAGTCGGTGGCGGCCATTTATGGCTGCGGCTTCCGGGCGAGGGGTACGTCGACCAGGTGGTCCCACTTGATGGGCTGCTGTGAAAGCGGCCCATGCAGGCGGCATCGTCACTCCCGCCGCGCCGCAGCTACCGATCCTCTATGGAGAGGCGCCGGCGATGGTGCCGCCACGGTACTTGGACTGTCCGGCGCCCCGGTCGGCTCTGGGGCCGTCGAAGCGGGCGTGCTCTGCGTACCGAAGACGGCAGGGCCCCTCTCCCAGATGATGTAGAGCACTGTGACGATGCCGAGGCCGACCAGGAGTGCCGCACCCGACTGGGGGTTTCGTCAGGCGGCGTAGACGCCCAGACCGCCCAGCGCGAGTGTCACGGTGAGAGGCAGAGTCATCGGGTTCCCCGTGAAAGCAAGGCTCCGGTGCACTGGCGTGCGTCGGCGTTCTGGCCGCTGTTGCCTGGGACACGGTCGCCAGACGTCACGTGGTGGCTGGATGTCATGTAGCGGTTCCTTGTCTCGTTGAGTGGGCTGAGCAACCGGCCGGGTGGCGCGGCTTGGGGAAACACGGTGATGCTTAACGGCTGCCGTTGCTTCCCTCTGCCGTGTCCGGGCTGGTCATGCGGCTCAACGTACAGAAGCTCTCCGACGGCAACTTCCGGATGAGGGCGGCGAATTATCCGAATCGGCGGCGTCGGGAATGGCCGGTTCGCAAGTTTCGGTATGGCCGCCGTACCCGGTCCGCCTCTCGTGCACTTCGGGGATGAAACCGCAGGCAGGAGAGCTGCCAGGTGCGTTCGCCGGTGCGCGGGCGCGGTGACGCAGATCATGCCGGAAGGTTCTGCTGGTGCCCTGCTCAGGGGCCGCTGTCGGTGGGCGAGGGCTGACGTGACCGGCCGCTGTGGTGTGCCTGAATGACGGCGTCGATGCCGCCAGACGGCTCTTCGTCCGGCTTCTCGGCCCAGGGCCGGCCCGGGACCGCGGTGCGTTCAGGTGTGACCGGCACGGGCGGGCGCGATGTCTCTACGGGGCCGTTGACCACGTCGGCGGGCCTTGGCGAGCCTGCGCTGGCAGTGCCCGTTGCGGGTGGGGCTCATCGTGTCGTAGTTGCAGACGAGCAGGACGTCCAGGCGGAACCGGCGCCGCAGAGCAGTCTCAAGAGCTGGATGCCACGTGGCGGACTGCAGGACGGAGCCTGCTTCCCTGTCCGCCACGACCACGGGAACGTCCAGCTGATTGCGCTGCAGCCTGGCCTGCAGCACGGTGCAAGCGCAGGGCATGCACTTCCTGGCGGCTGAGGGCCCCGGAGTGGCTGGCCAGCAGTTCAGCCCACACCTCACGGACACGCTCGTTGATCTCCGGACAGCCCAAACAGGTGGCCCGTTGCACAACGACGTCGGACAGTCTCACCCGGAGCGTGCCGGCACACCGGACACACTCCACCGTCCAGGGGACGCCGAAGCCGCGACAGCGCACCAGAGGATCAAAGTCAGCCTTGCGCAGCAGCCGCATGGCGGTGTCCTGGGAAACCTCGCCGCCCGGGCTGTCCGCGACCACGGCCTCCAGCTGCGCCGTCTCCCGGGCCCGTGCCCCGCGGACACAGCCGTCGTGCTGCTGCGCCCGCAACCAGGCTTCACACCAGACAGCACGGCGACGCGCAGGCAGCGCACAGCCGACAAGGAACGCTTCCAGGCACGCAACGAAGCCCGGAACCTGCCGCCGGGGTAGAGATCCGGTACGCAGTGCAGCGGGACAGATCCATGCCGACAGCCCGCGCCCTGTTCTGCATCACCCGGTACGACGGTGCTCCGCTGGACTGCCGCAGTTCTGCCAGCGCGGCACTGAGATCCCGGAAGTCCCTGATGAGGTGAGGCAACAGAACCTGCACTCCGGTACCGCCGCCGCGTTGGCGCCCTCGGCAGGACTCCTGCCTCAGCCGGTCGATCTCATCGACGTCCAGGCCGCACGCAAGCACAAAGGCGCGAACCACTTCCAGCTTGGGCACCACGATCCCGAAGCCGCCCGCTGCAGAGTGGCCGCACTGCGGTGTCGGGTTCCCCCGGCGAGTCGGGCGTAGGAAACGCCTCGTAACTTCCGCCCGTTGCGCAAGGCTGCGGCAAGTCTGCCGACAGGGCTCAGAGGGTCCGGGACCGGCTTCTCGGGTCGCCCCACCACATCGCACCTCGCTCCCGGAGGCGTGTAAATGACAGCTGTGCATGAACGGTCCCCTCGGTCCACCTCACGGCTCCAACCGACAGACGCCTGGCGGCAGTTGGCGCCACCGCGAAGGCGGACAGCATCCTGCCACTTGCACGCCGTTAATACTCCAGCCGTAGATCGTGATCTCGATGGTGAGGGGCGCCTCTCCGCCTACCCGAGTTCACCGAGACGGAGGGCGTCCTCAATCTCGCTGAGCTTCGCGGAGGACAAGACGCCCGCCCGCTCGATCAGGTCGCTCTGGGACACGGTGGTCAGCCACGTGCAGGGGGTAAAGCCCTGGCGCGGGAACGCGAACCGCAGCACGCCTTCAAAGGGCAGTCCTTCCATGGCACCTACTTGCACTTCGACGCCCAGACCGCTGATGTCGACGCCCGCAGGAGTGACGACCTGCATCGCCCGGATCCTGGACGCGTCGTCTGCCGCCAGCAGTACGACCAGCCGCCGCTCGTCGAACTCCACCCACCAGACTTCGCCACGTTGCACATGTCCTCCTGACTCAGGACGGCAGGCGGAACTGCGCGACCCTGACGCTTTGTGGAGACGGGTGCGGCCACCGTTGATCATCGTGAGTTGTGTGGACTGACGAAGAGACGGTGGCCGCAGGTCACAGCATAGAACCCGCCCGTTGGCGGGACGTGTTCGAGGGCCTGATGGGCCGGATCGCGGGGCGCTTCGCCCGGGTCGAACCACGTCGCAGGGCGGCGCGGTTGGTGCTCGGTCTATTGGCCGACCTGCCGCGCAAGAACTGCTGGACCATCGCCGAGTGGGCTGGCGAGACCACTCCGGACGGCATGCAGCACTTGCTCGGTCGCGCCAAGTGGGATGCCGACTGTGTGCGCGATGACGTGCGCGAGTACGTGCTGGAGCACCTGGCGACGAGGACGCGGTGCCGGTGGTCGACGAGACCGGGGACGTGAAGAAGGGCACGCACACCGTCGGAGTCCAGCGCCAATACACCGGCACCGCCGGAAGGATCGAAAACTCCCAGGTCGCCGTCTACCTTGTCTACGCAGGCCGCCGCGGACACGCGGCGGTGGACCGTGAGCTGTACATCCCGCGCTCGTGGACGTGCGACCCGGACCGCTGCCGGGCCGCGGGACTGGGTGAGGACACCGTGTTCGCGACCAAGCCGGACCTGGCCGCCCGCATGATCGGCCGATTCCTTGACGCCGGGCACCGTGTGGGCTGGGTCGCCGGAGACGAGGTCTACGGCGGCAACCCGAGACTGCGGGCCGCGTTGGAAGAACGCGGGGTCGGCTACGTGCTCGCCGTCGCCTGCTCGGCCGAAGTCACCACCGGCGCGGGGAGGTTCCGCACGGATGCCCTGGCCGCGAAGGTGCCCCAACGGGCCTGGCAGAAGCTCTCGGCAGGGGCCGGCGCCAAGGGAAACCGCTTCGACGGCTGGGCCGTCATCGAGCTGGCCGAACCCCGGCCCGGCAGCCACCGGCTGCTGATCCGCCGCAACCGCACCACCGGTGAACTCGCCTACTACCGCTGCTTCTCGCCGACCTCGGCGTCCCTGACCACGCTGGTCCGCGTCGCCGGGTTGAGATGGCGGGTGGAGGAGACCTTCCAGGCCGGAAAGGGCCTGGCAGGACTGGACGAGCACCAGGTCCGCCGCTTCACCTCCTGGTCTCGCTGGGTCACCCTGGCCATGCTCGCCCACGCCTTCCTCGCCGTCGTCCGCGCCGACGAACACGGCCGCCATCCTGCCCCGGACGGGCTGATCCCGCTCACCTGCAACGAGATCCAGAAACTGTTCACGACGCTCGTAGTGCGGCCCGTGCGCGATGCGGCCCACCAACTCCGTTGGTCCGCCTGGCGACGCCGCCATCAGGCCCGAGCCCAGGCCGGCCATTACCGCCGACAAGCCGCGCATCAGACATGAAGACCACATCAGTCGCAGATCGTGAGCTCGTGGTCTGGCGGTATTGAGGTGCGGCGAGGCCGGTAGTGCTGCACACTTCTTCGCCGTGGAGATCGTGGAGGGCGAGCTACGGCGGCTTCGGTCTGGACTGGGGGCTGAGGACGGCCAGCAGCGGCCGTTTCTCGTACGGCTCCGGTTTACCGCCGAGGATCCCGCCCAGGTCATTGCCGATGTGCGTGCGGTGCTGACGCGCGTGGTCGAGAGGATAGGCGACTGGCCTGCATTTGACCGGTGGCCGCAGCTGCTGCCGGCGTGGTTCATCCAGCGGTGCGCGCCCGAGCCCAGGGAGCCGGAGCCTGGCGAGCGCTTCGATGCCGGGGCATGGCTGCGGCAGTGGCGGGCGATGACGCCGGAGCAGAGCGCGGCCGCCAGCCAGGGGCCGTGGACGCTGTCGGATTGGCTGTACTACTTCGACCCGACCGAGGAAGGGACCGGTGACGATCGCAGCTGGTGGTGGTGGCACGCAGGAACCGATGAATCGGGAGGCGGCTGGGTTCAGGTGGCCACCACCGGCTGGCCGTTCGGCAGCGGTTCGCTTTCGTGGCTGATTGAGGCAAGCGGCGGCACGGATCTGGCCTATGGACCGTGACCGTTACACACACAGCGCGGCACACCTGCATTAGCGGCCGACAAAGCAAGATCACGATCTACGGCCGGAGTATTAGGAGGACGCCGACCCCGACCTGGAAGAAGATCTACGGCCAGCACCCGCTCGCGGGGGCGGCAACGGGCTTGCCTGTCAGTCCATTTCGCGAACCCGGAACGACCTTGCTTTCCTTTGTGACCGAGAGCGGCACGCACGGTGTTGCGGGAGTGGCCAGTTAGCTGCGCGATGCGGACCTCGGTAAGGCCGGCTGCCTTGGCTTTACGGATTAGATCGTCACGCGACTGCATGCAGCGCCTGTAGGCAACCAGTTCCGATTCACAGTCCTCCACCATGTCCAGAGGTTTGCTCTCCACGGCAGCTGGCGGAGATGCCTGGTTCTGGTTACGCGCGCGGGATGCGTTTGCTTGCCTATGGATGGCTTGCGCAGGCATCCCCAGCAATTCGCTGTCCATCGCGATCACTTTAGGCATGTGCAGAAATGTACATGTCCAGTTCTGCACACCTAATTGTGTTGATATTCGTGTGTGAGTAGTCGGGATATGGGCTCGCCGGGTCATAGAAGAGGGCTTACGGGATGGCAGCTTGCCCGGATTGGGAATTATCCGTGAAGCTCCGCCTGGCGGCGCACCCGCGTCGATCATCTGCGGCCAAGGGGGCGCCTGCCCCTGGCATATAAGGCGGAGGCGTCATGGCGGCACCAAAAGTCGTGGTCGGAATTGACTTCGGGACACATGGGTCCGGTATTTCGTGGTGCACCTATGGCGGCAAGAACGACGACCCGGCCCAGCGGCGCATCAACTTCGTCAACACGTGGGCGGGACAACCCGTCGCCACCGTGAAGAATCTGTCCGCGCTTCTGGTCGACGCGCAAGGCGAAGTCCTGGCGTGGGGCTACGACGCACGGAGACGAGCTTTGACCAAGGCTTGCGCTGATGAGCCTCGCTACTTCAATGCCTTCAAAATGGGGCTCATGGAGCAGGCGGTCGCGGAGCGCGCCGACCTGGGCGGAGAAGAGTCTGTCCTTGAGGACTCCGACAACGACGACGAGGGCGAAGACGACAGCCAGGAAGACGAAAACGGGCTTGACGCGTCGCCGGAGAACGTCGCCGAAAGCACCGGCGAGGAGGAAGGGGCGGGGGAGGAGGGCACCAGTGACCTCGTCGTTCTGTCTGGCACACGCCGCCAGAACGCGGAGTCGCTCATCGCCGCGTACCTGCGGAAGCTCTACGAGACGGCACTCACGCAGGTCACCGCCAGCGGATAAGACAAGGACGACATCCGCTGGTGTCTGACTGTGCCGGCGATCTGGACCGACGAACAGAAGCAGGTGATGCGGGACATTGCGGGGAAAGCAGGATCCCCCTTGAGGACGGCCGGCTCGTCCTCGCCCTGGAGCCGGAAGCGGCAGCTCACTACGCCCTGGTCAGTGGCGTCAAAGTCGCCGGCGGCGCCTCGGATGGCGCCAGCTTGATGGAGCCCGGAAGTCGGTTCGTGGTGTTGGACTGCGGCGGCGGCACCGGCGACCTCACGGCCTACGAGACCGACACCGAAGGCCGGATGGTCGAGATCGGCCTTCCCCTCGGAGGCCCTCACGGGGCAGAAGAGATCAACCGCGCGTTCCGCGATGAGCATCTCCTGGACCGCTTCGGCAAGCTGGAGATCTTGCAGGATCTTGCCGCGGATCACCCCGAGGCGCTGCTGGACCTCACCGAGGCCTTCGAGCGGGCCAAGCTCCACTTCGGGCCCCACGAGACTGACCCCATCTACCTCACCTTGCCGACGGCGATCGACCGGCGAATCGGTGCCACGGTACGAAAGCGTCTCGCCCGCAAGCAGAACGGTGTCACGGACGCCATCGTCGTGACCGCAGACGAGGCCCGCCGCCTGTTCGACAACGTTCTTCCAGACATCCTCGACCTAATCGGCGAGCAGCTCAAGGAAGTGGAGAATACGGCGACCGCCACAAGCCGCGCCCCAGTCGTTCTCCTCGTCGGCGGCTTCAGCGCGTCCTCCATGCTCCAGCACGCGGTCAAGGAGCACCTCTTGGGCCGTGCCGACGTGCTCGTGCCACCCGACCCGGGTGCCGCTGTCCTGTATGGTGCCGCGCACTCCGCCTACGAACCGCACACGTGGGCACGTCGGAGCAGGCTGACCTACGGCACCTGCTACTGCCCAGAATTCGAGGAAGGCGTCGACCCGGAGGAGTACCGCTTCACCCTGAGCACGGGCGAGGTCCACTGCAAGGCGCGGTTCTCCAAGCTCGTCACCCGGGGCGACCTGGTCAACACGGATGATGAAGCGCACCTTCCGTACGTTCCTCTCGAGGGCACTACCCGCAAGCTGACCTTCAGTCTGTTCTCCTCCACGGAGCCGGATCCTCGCTACGTCACCGATCCGGGGTGCGAGTACCTCGGCAAGGTCACGGTTGACCTGAAGAAGGTCATGGCCTTCGCCTTGGAGGATCGCGGCGTCACCTTGTACATGCGCTTCGGTGAAACCGAGATCAAGGCCCGTGCGGTAGTGCGGCAGAGCGGCGAGGAAGCTGCCGCCTCACTTGGTTTCCTGACGAACTACTGAGCCGAGGACGACCGTGGACTTCATCCGAAACGCGTTGTCACCGGCACAGCCCCGTGAGACCTTCAGCCACCCGGAAGACGGCGTGGTGGGTGATCCCCCAGCCAGGCCCCGACGACTGGATATGGAACTCGATGCGGGCGCCCGCAGGCTGACCGGGCTCGAACGCGAGCACCGAGTGCTGCAGCAGGCATATACCCAGTTGGAAGGCCGCCTGCAGTCTGTGGAACGACGGCTGGACGCCCTGCTGGCAGCGCGAGCGGAAACCCGCAGCGACCTGGCATCCAACGCACACAGCGTTCATCACGTCATCGCCCGCGAATATATGACGCCCTCGTTGAGCAGAAAGTCCAGGGGCTGGCCCGGGCGGCTGCCCATTCTGTGGCCCCGCCCCCTCCCGGCGCTGTTCACGGGATGCTGTGGCTCATGGGGCAGATCTGATCCGTCCTCTTCGGCCCGGACGAGCCGGACGGTAAGGCGGTCCTGGCCGCACTGGGCAAAGCCCGCCTCGATCCGTTGGCATCGCAAGCCAGTCGGCTGAGCAGCAGTGCCCTCGATCTCCGGCAACGATCGGCGCAGACGGGTCTGCCAGCACATTGGGATTTCGAGCTCGTGCCTGGCGAACCCCTCGACGAGGAGTGGCAGGAAGCGTGGCCGTCCTGCGACAGCACGCTGCCCGGCCAGTTCGTGATCGCCCCCGCTTACCTTGTAGCCGAGCAAGTCTTCAGCCGGCAGCGGGCGTGCACTGGCCTGTCCATCCCCGGTTGATAACGGCGCCGATCCGGGACGGGCGGCGGAACCGCCGTAGAAACCCGTCTCACGAACGGCACATGCGACGTAGGGGCCACGCCGTCGGCCCCGCGAAGTCAGCCGACGGTCGTCGAGGGCCTCTACCTGAAGCGCCCCGCCCCCGCCCTCACCCGCCTCGACGCCGCCGTCTCCCACCTGACCGCCCTGGGCCACACCGAGGAGACCGAGCCGCTGACCTCCCTGGCGGCCCGGCTGTGCGACGAGGAGTGACGTGGCGGATGACCATGGGGGTGGCCATTTCGTGGGCTCAGCGGAGCACGCTCCCATAACCTCGTGCAGGGGGACGTCAGAAGCCGGTTGAATTCACGTCGAGGAGGCGATGGTGCTCGGAAAGGGCACGTGGTTGCTCGTGGGTGCCCTGGCCCTGGCCTGGATGGTGCTCTCCGGACCCAGTGCACCCAGCGGTGCCCTCGACGCCAGGTCGCTGCCCGACAAAGCCGTCCGGGACGTCGTATCGAACCGGGTCGCGACGTGGAATCTCTGCAACCCCTGCGAGACGGGCAACGACGACCGGGCGGCGGAGATCGCCACCTTCGCGCCCCAGGTCATCGGCCTGCAGGAAGCGTGCGTGGGTGACGTCGAGAAGATCCGGGAGTATCTGGAGAACCTTCACGGGCTCGTCTACCACGTCGAGTACGGGTCGGTTCTGCGGAACTGGGGCCGTTGCGGGGGAGCGCCGTGGAACCCGGGGGGCTACGGCCAGGCGATCCTCTCGGCGGCCCCGATGACCGACGTCGTCAACGTCGAATATCCCGACGGCGGCTCCGAGGACCGTGGGTACATGGCGGTCACCACCACGGTGGGCGGCCGCCAGGTCAGGGTCTTCAACACCCACCTCGCCGAACGACGTCAGGAGGCGGTCCGCGCGGACCAGGTCGGCGTACTCACCAAAGAGATCGCCCGGTACGACCGCACGATCGTCATCGGCGACTTCAACGCGGTACCGGACGCCTCCGAACTCACCAGGATGTGGGCCCTGGCCGAGGACGCGGCCCCACAGTGCCGACCTTCGGCGACCGGCACCTGCGAGCCGACCACCGACTGGCAGAGCAAGTTCGACTACGTGTTCCTGCGAGGCTACGTCCCTCTCGAGCAGCGCGTGCATCCGAACCCGGTCTCGGACCACCACCTGGTGTACACCGACCTGAACCCGACCTCGCGCCGCTGACCTGCGTAGAACGTGGTTGGCCCGCCCAGTGCTACGGAGAGCTGGGCAGGTGCGGGGAGCGGAGTGCGAGCAGGGTGATCTCGCTGGCGGCGAAGATGCGGAACGGCGGGCCCCAGAAGCCGCTGCCGCGACTGGTGTTGATGAGGGTGCGGATGCCGTGGCGGCTGAGGCCGGCGAGGCGGGCTGGTTGGTGCGGACCAGGGCTGCCTGGCCCCACATCCTCGACGCGCTTGGCGGCGGAAGCTCAACATTTCTTCTGTTTGATCGCGAACTTCGTCGGAGGGCTGCTGGGTTCGCACGATCTTTGGACGTGGGAACCCAGTGACGACAGGCTGGCGGCCTTTCACGCTAGGCGGTAGCGAGCTGGAGGAGTTCCGGAACGCCTTGGGCGTCTCTGTAGGGCTGGAAACGGGGGAGCATGTCGTCGACGAGACTGATGCAGCGGGGTGCTCCGATACGGCGGGCCAGAAGCAGCGACTGGGTGGCGGCGGCCGCGGCGGGCTCGGGTTCCTTCAAGTCGAGGTAGCTCGCGGCGCGGTAGGCGAGGAACACGCCGCGGGTTTTGTCCCGGGCGGACGGCAGCAGGCGTTCGCCCTCGGTGATGAGCTGGTGGGCGCGGCCGGTGTCGCCGAGGTCCAGGAGGGCCTGGCCGGAGTCCACGGCGAGATCGGCTTCGGATACCCAGACACACCAGGCGGGCCGACTGATCGAGCACTTCCCCCAGCTCACCGGAGTGCCCGTCGTCCTGAACACGTCCTTCAACGACCGCGAGCCCATCGTCGAGACTCCAGCCCACGCGCTCGCCACGCTCCAGGCCGGCGATCTGGACGCGGCATGCGTTGGCGAATACCTGGTCGAGCGGTCCTGACCTGCCTTCGGGGACTGCCAGACTGGAGGGCATGACGACCTCCACTCCGCCTATGAGGGAAGCCGCCCGCGCCATCGTCCTCGACGCCGACGATCGCATCCTGCTGCTGCGCACCTCATGCAGGCACTACGTGTCGGCGTCGGCAGAAGTTCTCCCGGTCTTGGCGCCTTGACCCGACCGAGTGCGCCTCGGGCGTGGTCGCGGCGGGCTGGCTTAGGAGCGCGTGCTGACGAAGCGCACGCCCGGGCCCCACTTCTCCATCACCGGGGCCATGCACCACTGGCACAGAGGGCTGCCACCGCTGCCGTACTTGTGGGTGGGCCGCTGGCATCCGGAGCACGGGCCGATCAGGCTGCCGGGGCAGGCCAGGGCGGAAGGATCCGGATCCGAGATTGGGGGAGCGGGGGTGGTGGTCATCGGATGGTCCTGTTCTGGGCGACGGTGCCGGTCACCGCGAACGCAGCATACGACCGGAACGGTACTGATGTTCGATCGGCGTGCCTCGGTGGCGGGCGTCATTGCGCGAGCCGGTTGGCGGCCTCGGAGTTCGTGCAGACCACGACGGGGTGTGATGGGCGGCGCGGGACGCCCCAGGGGATCGGGGTGCGGTCGCCGGTGCCGCCTGGAGGGTCGCCGCGCCGGGCTGCCGCAGTCCGGCATCGGCTGGTGCTAAGTCGAGGATGTGGAGCTGGACGTCGGGTCGGCAGTGGGTGCAGGCGCGCAGTCCGGCGGTGATCAGGCGGCGGGCTTCGGTGCGGTCGACGGGGCGGCGGCGTGCGCCTGCCATGTGGCAGTCGCCGGCGTGGATCTGGACGGGTGGGCGTCCGGTGCCGATGCCGAGTTCGACGACCCACTCCGGCGGTGTGGGCCGGCTGCGGCGGCCGTGCTCGGCTTCGGCCTCGCGCTTTCGCGCAGCGGCGATCTTCGCGTCGATGCGCTCCAGCCACATGGCGTGCCACACCCGCAGGGTGAGTAGGCGCTCCAGGTCGGCTGGCAGGTCATCGAACACTTTTTTGATTCTATGCTCATGATCAGCGCCCGCGCTCTCGCGTGTTCGATTTGATGTTCGATAACGTGGGGTGTGGGAGGTGAGTGTCGTGACGGACGGGACAGCAGCGGGTCGGAGCACGGTGATGCATGTGCGCTGCCCGGACCGGCTGCCGGAGGAGCTCTACCGGCAGGTCCTGGAACTGCTGGCGGAGCTCTCCCCGGTGGTGCAGGCTCCGCCCACTGCTGCCCTGGTGGAGCTGAAGGGCGCCCTGCGCTATCACGGGGCGGATGCCCGCCGCCTGGGGGAGGTGCTGCGGGTGCGCACCCTCTCCCTCCTCGGGGTCGACGTCCGCGTCGGCGTCGGACCGTCGATCACCGTCGCTGCCACCGTCTCCGGCCAGATCAGTGCGCCCGGCGGCGTCCTTGGCGTCGGCCCCGATCAGGTCGCCGACTGGCTGGGGCCGCTGCCGGTCGACGCCCTGCACGGCGTCGGCCCTCGGCAGGCGGCAGTACTGCGCGACTACGGCATCCACTGCGTCGGCCTGCTCGCCGCCATCCCGGCCCGCCACGGTGCAGCGCCTGCTGGGCGGGCGCGCCGGCCGCCAAGCCGCCGACCGCGCCCGTGGCATCGACCCGCGCCCCGTGGTCCCCCGGGCGCTGCCCGTCGCCGCGACCGCCCGCTGCGCCTTCGACCGGCATGTGCTGGACGGCGCCGAGGTCCGCGGCGCCCTCCTGGGTTTGGTCGTCAAGCTCGGCCACCTGCTGCGCCGGCGTGGCCAGGTGGCCCGCTCGCTGACACTGGTCCTGAAGTTCGCCGGCGGCACGTCGTGGGAGAAGACCCGCCGACTGGCCGAGCCGTCCGCCCATGACGACGATCTGCGCACCCTTGCCTACCAGTTGATGGATGCCGCCGGCCCGCAGCGCGGCCGCCTGACCGGGCTGGCCCTCAGAGGCGAGGACATGGTGGACGCCGACCAGGTGGCCCAGCAGATCAGCCTCGACGGCGCCCGTGAAGCCCGCCTGGTCGCCGAAGGGGCCATCGACCGGGTCCGGGACAAGTTCGGCCCCGGTGTCATCGGGCCGGCGGCCGTCTTGGGGCGCGCTTCATGACCCGCCCCGTCCCCGCACACGACGGTCAGGGGTGAGCTCCGATGCTGCTGTGATGAGGATCTCTGAAAGCGGCCAGCGATGCTCTTCGCTGCCCAGGCCGTTGTCTTGGTCAACTAGGGTCGATTCGCCCGGCATTGAAGGGTTCGGGTCTACTCAGCTCCGTCAAGGGTGCCGTCGGCGTCGCAAGCGATGGGCTGCGCCCGCCCTGGACAGCTCGTCCCGGCTCAGGGTCCGCCAGGTAATGCTCCAGGATTGAACGCTTCAGGGGAGCGCCAGGCTGTTGTCGGCGGTCAGGCCACTGAGCTTGTCGGGGTTGACCTGGAAGCGCAGGTTCTGGATGCGGCCGTCGACGAGGTCGAACGAGAGAGCGCCGACGGTGTGCCCGCTGAGGGTGGCCAGCACGCCGAGCTCGCCGTTGATGACGGCCGGCTCCATGGTCAGGGCGGCCAGTTCGGGCTTGGCCAGGAAACCCACGATCCAGCGCGCGACGTGGTCGGTGCCGTGGAGAGGGCGGCGCGCGGCGGTGACCTTGCCGCCGCCGTCGGACCAGGCGGTGACGTCGGGGGCGAGCAGCTCCATGACGGCGTTCAGGTCGCCGCCCGCGCAGGCATCCATGAACTGGGCGGTGACCTGTCGGCGCTGGGCCTGGTCGGTGTCGAAGCGGGGGCGGCGGGCCTGGACGTGCTCGCGGGCGCGGTGGGCGATCTGGCGGACCGTCGGCTCGGGGCGTTCGAGGGTCTCGGCGATCTCGGCATGCGAGTAGCCGAAGACCTCGCGGAGCAGGAAGACGGCACGTTCGACGGGGTTGAGGGTTTCCAGGACGACCATCATCGCGGTGGAGACGGTGTCGGCTAATTCGGTCTCCGTGGCGATGTCGGGGGAGGTCAGCAGGGGCTCAGGGAGCCACGGGCCGACGTAGGTCTCGCGGGTGGCCCGCGCGGAAGTCAGGCGGTTCAACGAGAGGTTGGTGACCGTGCGCACCAGGTAGGCCTTGGGGTGGCGAATCGCTTCGCGGTCCGCCGTGCTCCAGCTCAGCCAGGCGTCCTGCAGGATGTCCTCGGCGTCGGCGACGCTGCCCAGCATGCGGTACGCAGTGGCGAACAGCAGCCTGCGGTGTTCGATGTACGGGTCCTGCTCAGCTCTGGCATCGACCATCGGCTCATGCTGCCAGCGCCGTAACCAGGGCGGCAAGCCCGAGATCACGGCGCTGGGAGCCGATGTGCCCGTCATACCGCGGGCTCGCGGGTGGCGCGGCCACCCTTGGAGACGATGGTGGTGACGTTCATGCGCTTGCTGAACCGATAGGTCTTGAGCGGGCTGCCGCTGACCATCTCCTTATACGCGACGGCGCTCCGGCCGGTGAGGCGCATGCGGCGGGGGGTGCCGTCGGCCCTGGTGAACTGGATGACGGCGTCGCGGCGGCCGAGGCTGACCGGCTGGTGGAAGTAGCCGAAGCGGAACGGATTGACGGCCTTGCCGCGCACGAGCCGCGCGATGGTGTCGGCGGTGTACTGGGCGGTGGGCAGGCCGCTCTGGCACGTGCCGTGGATCTGTCCCCAGGCCAGGCGGACGGCGGCGGCGTCGCCGATGGCGTGGATCTCCGGATGGGACACCGAACGCAGCGTGGCGTCGACCAGGATGAGGCCGCGGTCGTCGGTGGCGATCCCGGCGTCGGCGGCGAGCGGCGGCACCTTGACGCCGGTTGTCCACAGGCAGGCGTCGGAGCGGACGAGCCGGCCGTCGGCCAGCTCGACGGCGTCGGGCAGCACCTTGGTGACTCGGGCGCCGGTCTCAAGGGTGACGCCGAGGCGGTCCATCGCGCGGTAGAGGTAGGCGCGGGCCTTGGCGCCCATCATCCCGCCGGGCTCGTCCAGACTGATTAGCGTGACGTCCAGGCCGGGGTGGCTCTCGGCGATCTCGGTGGCCGCCTCGATGCCGGTCAGGCCACCGCCGCAGACGGTGACCGTGCCGCCGGACGCGGCGACCTCGGTGAGCCGCGCGGCGAACCGACCGGCGATCTCCGGGTTGTTGAGGGTGAACGCGTGGGTGTCGGCGCCGGGGACCTTGCCGGTGTCGGTCGAGCTGCCCAGCGCGTAGACGAGCGTGTCGTACCCGAGGGTCTCGGCGCCGTCGACGGTGATCTGCCGGGCCTCGGGGTCGATGGCGGTGGCGGTGCCCTGGACGAACGTGACGCCGGTCCCGGCGAGGAGGTCGGGGATCTGGTGGTCGGCCAGCTCCTGCCCGGCGGCGATCTGGTGCATCCGCAGCCGCTCGACGAACCGGCTCGAGGGGTTAACCAGGGTGATCTTCACGCCGGTCCGGTGGGTGCGGTGGGCCAGCCGGATGGCGCCGAACATGCCCGTGTAGCCGGCGCCGAGGACGACGATGTGGTGGCCGTTGTTCATCTCAGTCTCCCAAGTTCGGGCACCGGCTTCGGTGTCGGTGACGCCCATGGGACAAGCCACCCGCACCGGACGTGACAGGCCGCTGATGTGAAGCACGTCACACCAGGTGCACCGTGCGTGGGCCGGCAAGAACTCGTCAATTGCCTCGCTGTACCGGGCCTGGCCGAGGCGGAGCAGGACGCCGAAGAGGACGGGCTCCCATTGCCGCCCAAGCCGACGCCCCGACGAACCTCTCACCCCCGAGGAAGCCGAACTCCGCGAGCGCCTCCAGCGCCAGGTCCTCGACGGCGCAGACTGACAGGCGCCCAGGTTCAGCTCGATGTGCCGACCCCCGCTTGGCGTTCCATCCTGCAGGAATATCGGCGGGACCCCGAGCCCGAAGCGCGGCCGGCTGTCGGACGAATCCGGAGGTGCACCGTTCCGTCGCAGGTCAGCGGGTTGTGGATGGGGAATTTCGGAGAGCAGGTCTGCCCCACCCCCGAGCGCGAGGTGGGGAGATTCAGGGGGCCTCATCAGCCGGCACCGCCGGGATGGCCGGGCGCGCCGGAGAACCTGCCGCACTGGCCCTACGCGCTGGCCGTCGACCAGGCCCTCACCGCGGAAGGCGTCTCGCCCGGGGTGGTGCGGGTCAGCCACGCCGCCCACCAGCACGGTGGGCGGACGTATCTGATCCTGATGTGGAACCTGAGCCGTACCGGCGGCGGCGGCACTGGGAGGAGGAGACGGGCTGGGCATACGCCCTGACCGGTCCCAGTACGTCGGACATCCTCGAGAAGGAGCCGGCTGCCCCGCTGCACCGGGTCTTTGCTCCTCCTGAGGATGTCGCGGAGATGGCCGGCCGCATGGTCCGCGGCTGGCACCGTCCGAGCGGTGAGGATCACGGGGAGTGGGTGCAGGCGCCGACGGCACGGGAGGCGATCGAGGTCTACCGCCGCCGTATCTACGGCTAGTGCTCTGACCACATGCGTTCACCGGCTTGGGCGACCGTGAGGTGGTGAGGGCCAGGCTCGTGGCTGGGGCGTCCGCTTATGCTCAGCTCGTGCAGCCGCCCTCCAACAGCAGCGATCCGTTGATCTTGGCGTTCCCTGCCGGGCTTGCAAGGGATGCCGAGGCAGTTCTGGCGGTCATGCCTGCTTCCCGCCTCCGGCCGCTTGAGCCGTTCTCGGTCTATGTAGAGGGCCAGCAGCTGTCCATTCCTGGGCGTCTGTACAGCGACGAGCCGCCGACAGAAGCGGTAGCGTCGCTCTCGTCGCGTCAACGTCAACTTCTGCACTGCCTGTACTCAAGGCACTGCGACGGGATGGTCAGGCAGCGTCACTTGGCGGAGGTCGTTGACTCCGTGGAGCCGTGGGTCGTTCCGTTCGTTGTGCAGTTGGTCGGCGAGTACGTCTTGGAGATCCTGGTCGTCATCCGCGATGAGCTTCGTGATCTCGCCACACCGGGCACTCGAAGCCGCCTCGCTTACGGGCAGTTCATCGTAGAAAACCCGGCCTTCTTCGCACGCACTCAGCGGCGGGTCGTGAGCTACTGGAACTGCTACTACCGTTCCGCCCATTCGACTTTCCGCGGCTACCCCGGATGCAGTCTTCTTGATCTTCTAAGGTCCGCGGCCTCGGACACAGCAGGGCACCCCTGGCCCAACCTCGCTCCTGCCGGAACCAGGCTGGACGGCTACTGCTAGATTATCTAGTCCGGGCCAAACTCTGGGTGCCGATCCAGACTTGGCGGTCGGCCCCTTCACTCTCGCACCGCACCCGGTACATGTACGGGCAGGTGGAGAGCACGCCCGGGTCCGGCACCACGCCGGGGCCCAGGACGACCCATGCGGCAACCTGCCCAGTCGGGCGACACCGAGCCGTCCATATGGACACGCAGAGCGACACCCTCCTCGAGGTCCACGTCCAGCAGCGACCCGATCGGCTGCGGGAAAGCGAACCGGCCAGCCCTGCCATGCTCCAGCAGCGACTCGGACCTCGCCGACTTCACATTCCCAGTCAAGTACTTGTGTTCAGTTGGGCCGGCTGACTAGATGATCAATTCCAAGGGATG
This sequence comes from Streptomyces sp. MMG1533, assembly GCF_001279775.1. Lineage (GTDB taxonomy): Bacteria > Actinomycetota > Actinomycetes > Streptomycetales > Streptomycetaceae > Streptomyces. The sequence continues at coordinate 21,431 of NZ_LGDG01000013.1, forward strand.
CCTGCGGAGGGTGTGGGGTGGGCGGCGCCCGAAGCCACCGCGAGACGGTCAGGCGGCGGGCTGCCGGCCCTGGTTGTCGGGCTGGCAGCGGGCGGTCAGGCGTCGGGGTCGACTTCGGGGTGCGTGAACCGCACGGGCTTGCCCAGCGACCGGGCGTAGGCGATTTCGGCTCGGGTGCTGTCTCCGATGTAGTCGCCGACTACGAGTGCTGGTCAAGGAGTTCCACGACCGGCTGCGCGTCAAGGTCCGCGAGAAGCTGGGCCGCGACGTGGAGCCGACGGCCGGGGTCATCGACTCGCAGTCAGTCAAGGCGGACGCGGTCGTCGGCGCGGACAGCCGCGGCTTCGACGGCGGCAAGCTGATCAACGGCCGCAAGCGGCACGTCGTGGTCGACACGATCGGCCTGCTGCTGGGCGTGATGGTCACCGCCGCGGATGTCGGCGACCGCACCGCCGCCCACGTTCTTCTGCGGCAAGCCGCCGACGCACACCACCGGTTGGAGCTGCTCTGGGCCGACGGCGGCTACACCGGCAGCCTCGTCACCTACTGCCTCACCGTGCTCGCCCTGGTCCTGACGATCGTCAAACGCAGCGACGACATGCGCGGCTTCGTGGTCCTGCCCAAGCGGTGGATCGTCGAGCGCCTCTTCGCCCACCTGATGCGCACCCGCCGCCTGGCACGTGACTACGAACGCCGCACCATCAGCGCCGAAGCGGTGATCTACTGGTCGATGACCCTGCTCATGTCCCGCCGCCTGGCCCGGCCACACCCTGCACGAGCGTGAACCGGCCCGGCTGCTGCTCGGCCAGCCAGCCCCGCGCGACCAGACGTTTCGCCTTCGACCGCAGCGCCTCCACCCGCGCCGGCACCACGTCCATGCCGAACACCGCGGTCTTCTCCTGGCAGGTCAGCGGCCCTTGATGGAGCCGGACCCGGTCCGCAAGCACTTCCAGCCTGCGCTGGCAATCCACCGACAGCACCGACCAGGCCAGACCCTCACGCCACACCGGCACCTGCGACTTCGACTTCGCCGCGGTCGGCGCTGACGATGTCTCCTCGGCCTGCCCCATGACCGGTGCTGTCCCAACGGCCTGGGCGTGGCTATGCCCGAGCTCGCCCACAGGGGCCAACACCTCGCCGACCCGCGAGGGGGCGATGGCCCACTCCTGCCATTCCCGCTCGGCCACGGCCAGCTCGGCCTGGATACGGTCGGCCTCCTCCCTCAGCCCATCCACGCGACGGCGGGCGGCGACCTCGCGCTGTTCCAGCAACCCCACGACCGACGGCATCCACGACCCCCACCGGAGCGACGACACGACACGCCACCACTCCCACGGGAACACCCGCCCTATGCCCGACCAGCGAAAACGCAGTCCTCAAGTCCGGAAAGACAACAGCGTCTTAGCTTGGTGTTTAACCTCGGCCGTTCACCTGACCCGCTGATCTTGGTTCGTTCCCGGGACAGCAGGCGGCCGTTCTTCACGCTTCGAGGTGTCGAGCAACGTCGCGTGAAGGAACGGCCGCTGGTGAAGAGTCTCGCCCTTGAACAGTCTGCTGACGCCGCGTTGGGTGTCCTGTCCCACTTTCGTGTCCAGTTCTACGACTGCCTCTACACCCGGGCGGATGCGCTCTTCGAGCCCACCGACGCGGTGCTGTGCTCGGACGGCCCGGTCACCTCGCTGGTCGAGTTGACGCTCACGGCCGAGCACCGGCGCGGGCACGGGGCGATGTACGACGCGGTCAACCACGGCTGGCTGGAACCGCGCCGCCTGCGCAGGCTGCTGGCCTCCACGCCGCTGCCGCGGGCCGCCGACGGGCGGATCGTCCTTGCCGTCGACGTGAGCAACTGGTTGCGGCCCGACGCCCTCACCAGCCCGGAGTTGCTTTTCTGCCACGTCTACGGGCGGGGCCGCAGCGCGGATCAGTTCATCCCCGGCTGGCCCTACTCCTTCGTCGCCGCGCTGGAGACGGGACGCACGTCCTGGACGGCTGTGCTGGACGCGATCCGGCTGGGGCCGTCCGACGACGCCACCTCGGTGACCGCCACCAGCGGGAGGTGGTCACCCGGCTTGTGCATGCCGGGCAGTGGCGGCCGGGCGACGCGGACATCCTCGTCGTCATGGACACCGGCGACGACGTCACCCGCCTCGCCTACGTCCTGGCCGACCTGCCCGTCGAGCTGGTCGGCCGGCTCCGCTCGGACCGGGTCATGCTCCGGGATGCCGGACCGCGTCGCTCTACCCCGCGAGGCGGACAGCCCCGCAAGCACGGCGGCGTCCTCACCTTCTCCAAGCCGGAGTCCTGGCACACCCCTGACCAGGCCACGACGTGCGACACCACCCGATACGGCACGGCCGAAGCCCTCGCCTGGGACCGGATACACCCCCGTCTGCAGGCCCGCGGCCCCTGGCTTGATCACTGCGGTGAACTCCCTTTAATCCACGGCACGTTGATCCGGTTGAAGGTCGACCACCTGCCCGGCGACCGCGACCCGAAACCGGTGTGGCTGTGGTCCTCACGCACCGGGATGACCGGCGAAGACGTCAACCTGCGCTGGCAGGCGTTCCTCCGCAGATTCGATCTTGAACACACCTTCCGGCTGTTCAAGCAGACCCTGGGCTGGACCGTCCCCAAGGTCCGCGATCCGCACACGGCCGACCTGTGGACGTGGCTGATCATCGCCGCCCACACTCAACTCCGCCTTGCCCGGCCCCTCGCCGAGGATCTCCGTCGGCCCTGGGAACGGCCGACGCAGCCTCGTCGGCTCACCCCTGTCCGGGTCCGCCGGGGGTTCCGCCACCTCCGCGTGAAGACAGCCCGTCCTGCCGACGTGCCCAGACCCTCCAAGCCCGGACCCGGACGCCCACCCGGCTCGAAGAACCGCAGGTCAGCCCCACGTCACGAGCCTGGGAAGACCGTGAAACGAATCGAAACCCTCACCGAACACGTCCGCCTGAAACAGCAGCGAGGTTAATGATCAAGCTTAGGGCGCGTATCGAGTCGTGATCAAACTGTCTGCTGCATAAGCCGGGGCGGCCGCCTGCGGCGACTCGCGTGAGATCATCCGTCCATGAGCAGCGACCTGGAAGTGAGTGCTCTGGCGATCAATGTCACGATCCCGCAGGCGCTCCGCTGGACGGACACTCGGCGCGGTGAAGCGTTCACGCTGACCACACTCAACGTCCGGCTTCTCCCGGACGGTCACCTCGCCGTGAAGGCCTATGGCCGCCCAGTCGGTGGTGGTCGGGGCGCGTACGTCTCGTTCCCCGTCCCGGACAAACCAGCACTGGCGGCCCTGGTCGCCGAAGCTGCCAGCCGTGCCGGGGGGTTGTGGGCCGCGCATCGTGGTCTCGGCTGAGCCCAGTTCGATTCGATGGCGGATGGTGGCAGTCCCATATTTCGCCCTCCCGGCGCCCGGGGCGGATAGATCTTCTTCCGTGACGCGAGTGCAACTGACAGACAATGAGGTCTTTCAGGTTGGCCACCGATCGAGTGACAGGCGCCGTGGCCACAACGCACAAGGCTCCCGCGCCGTTGAGGGAGGTGTTCGAAGTCTCAACCC
>NZ_LGDG01000014.1 GCF_001279775.1 Streptomyces sp. MMG1533
ACCGGATGCGTCCCGCGGGGATGTCGAGGACGGCGGAGACCGGGGCGGGGGTGTCGAACTTCTGCATGGTGTTCTCCTGCGGCTCGTTGTTTCTGATGCTGGAAACGCTACGTTGCATTCAAGAATCCTTCAACGTATTCGTTGCGTCTATCCATCATCACTGCAGGTGAGCGCCGGAAAAGTGTTGCAATCGTCTTCGACGTTAACGCAACGACGGCCAATTGTTCGTTGCAATGGATTGAAGGTGAACGCTATGTAGCGCGCAGCGCGCAGCGGCCAGACGGTCGATGGATCTTTGGCTGCGGTGGGAGGAGCCGTTGTCGACGATCCAGAAGACGCGTTTCGCGCCGGCGTAGGGCTCTTGGGTCATGACCTGCTCGACCAGGCTCATGAACGGCACAATGCCGGTCTTCGGCTCGCAGCGGCCGAAGACTGTCGCGCGGCGGACGTCGTAGGCGGCCTAGCAGGCCAGGGCGCCGCCGCGGCCGTACTCGTGACTGACGCGCATCGCCCGGGCCTGGCCCGGGGCGAGCGTCGGGCGGCAGCGGCAGCGGGCCTGGATGGAGGTCTTCTCGTCGCTGGAGATGACGTACTCGTCGGGGTTGAGCAGGATGCCCTCGAAAGTGCGGGCGTACAGGTCCAGTGTCTGCTGGGCCTTGGCGCGGAAGTCCGGGGCGCGGATGAAGAGGCAGGACCGGTGCTGCCAGGACTCGAGCGTGTCCTGGTGTAGCCAGCGGCGCACGGTGGACGTTGAGACGGTGCCGGTGATCCCGCGCACGGTCAGTTCGTCGGCCAGTTCCGGGCAGGACCGGCGCGACGAGGGCGTGCCGGTCTCGGCGGGGAGTTGGCAGGCCAGGGCCTTGGCCCCGGCGACCTGTACGGAGGTGAAGCGGGCGGGACGCCCGGAGCGTTCACGGTCGGCCAGGGCCGGCAGTCCGCCGTCGGCGAACCGGCAGCGCCAAGAACGCACCGTATCCACATGCACGTGCACTTCGGGGGCTATCCGGGCGGCGTTGGCCCGGCCGCGTGCCGCCGGCAGCACGACGCTGGCGCGCTGTCGCGCCTGGTGCGGTGTCCTGTGGCCGTAAGCCAGCTTCATGAGCCGATGGCGTTCGGAGGCGATTCACACGATGGGCACGGCGGGTCGGGTTGGCACGGAAGCGGGCAGCCGATCTTGCGGGGGCAGCGGCGGACACCCTGCGGCACCGGTGGTTCCGTGTCCTGGGACGGCATGCCCACACCCCAGGCGCTGCGACCGAGTTGAGGACCATCCCATTGCCCGCACCACCGCGGTCCACCAAGACGCCCGCGCCCAACGGCTGACCGGCCACGCCTGCGCCCACAGGCGTCATGCATCGGCTTGCCTTGACGCTGGGGTCAATGTCTACTCGTCTTCGCGTACCGCCGCTGAGAGGGCGACGGGAATACGCGTGGGACTTGGCCGAGCGGCGACGACCTGGGGCTGTCCGGCGGCCAGGACGGGAAGGGCCAGGACGTCGGCGACGGTGAGCGCGCGGGTCTGCCCATGGCCGGCCGGGTGGTTGTCGTTCACGGTCTCTCCATCGGGTCCCTCGCTCGAGCACGGCTCATCGCCCGGGAGTGTCCGGCCACTGTGACAAGCATGGCTGACCTGTGCAAGAGCGGTCCGTGAGCGATCGACACCCGGCATGCCCCCGATGAGGCTGACACAGCGTCCGGATGTCGCGGCCCGACCGGACAGATCGCACGTTGGCGCACCCCTGGTCCGCGGAGATGCTCGGGATACCGCAGCAGACCGAACACCGAGGCCGGGAGACGAACATGACCGCACTGTCGCCGCACCTTCGCCAGGCCACGCCCGTGGTGGCGGTCCGGGGCGAGGGCGTCCACCTCTACGGCGAGGACACCTCGACTTCACCGCCGGCATCGGCGTCACCAGCACTGGGCACTGCCACCCGAAGGTCGTGGCGGCGGCGCAGGAGCAGGTGGGCACGCTGGTGCACGGCCAGTACACGACGGTCATGCACCAGCCGCTGCGGCAGCTCGTCGAGAAGCTGGGCGAAGTGCTGCCGGCCGGGCTGGACAGCCTGTTCTTCACCAACTCCGGCAGTGAGGCGGTCGAGGCGGCGCTGCGGCTGGCCCGTCAGGCCACCGGCCGCCCCAACGTCATCGTCTGCCACGGCGGCTTCCACGGCCGTACGGTGGCCGCCGCCTCCATGACGACGTCCGGCACCCGCTTCCGGTCCGGCTTCTCCCCGCTGATGAGCGGTGTGGTCGTCACCCCGTTCCCGTCGGCCTATCGCTACGGCTGGGACGAGGAGACCGCGACCCGCTTCGCTCTCCAGGAGCTCGACTACACCCTCCAGACGATCTCCTCGCCCGCCGACACGGCCGCGATCATCGTCGAGCCGGTGCTCGGGGAGGGCGGCTACGTGCCCGCCACCCGCGCCTTCATGGAAGGACTGCGGGAGCGTGCGGACCGCCACGGCTTCCTCCTCATCCTCGACGAGGTGCAGACCGGCGTCGGCCGCACCGGCCGCTTCTGGGGCCACGACCACTTCGGCGTCACCCCGGACATCCTCGTCACCGCCAAGGGCCTGGCCAGCGGCTTCCCGCTGTCCGGCATCGCCGCCTCCGAGGAGCTGATGGCCAAGGCGTGGCCGGGCTCGCAGGGCGGCACGTACGGCGCCAACGCCGTGGCCTGCGCGGCGGCCGTCGCCACCCTCGACGTCGTACGGGACGAGAAGCTCGTCGAGAACGCCGAGGCGATGGGCAAGCGGCTGCGGCACGGCCTGGAGTCGGTGGCCGACCGCACGCCGGCCATCGGGGACGTGCGCGGACTCGGGCTGATGCTGGCCACCGAGTTCGTCACCGAGGACGGCGGCCCCGACCCGGAGACCGCCGCCCGCGTGGCCGTCGACGAGGGCCTGCTCCTGCTGCTGTGCGGCGCATGGAACCAGGTCGTACGGATGATCCCGGCGCTCGTCATCGACGAGACGGCGGTGGACGAGGGCCTCCAGGCGTGGGCGGCCGCGGTGGCGACCGGCACATCAGGAGCGGCACGGCGATGACGGGCAACACCACGGGCCTGGAGCCGCTGGTCGCCCGGCTCACCGAGACCGCTCCCGGCCTGCGAGTGGAGACCGGCCCGGGCTCCACCGGTCCCTACGCCTACGACGCCTCCAACTACCGGGTCCCGCCGAGGGCCGTGGTGTTCCCCCGCAGCGCCGACGACGTGGTCGCGGTGGTGCGGGCCTGCCGGGAGGCGGGCGTGCCCATCACCGCGCGCGGCGGCGGCACGAGCATGGCCGGCAACGCGGTCGGGCCGGGTGTGGTCCTGGACTTCTCCCGGTACATGAACCGGATCCTGGACATCGACCCGGTGGCACGCACCGCGCGAGTCGAGGCCGGGGTGATCCTGGACGCGCTGCGCGACGCGGGCACCCCGCACGGACTCACCTTCGGCCCCGACCCCTCCTCGCACAGCCGCTGCACCCTCGGCGGCATGATCGGCAATGACGCGTGCGGAAACCGGTCGGTGCGGCACGGGCGTACCAGTACGCACATCGAGGCGCTGGAGATCGTGACGGCCGACGGCGTGCGCGCCGTCGCCGACGGCTCGGGCCTGCACGCGGCCGACCCGAACGACACGGAGGCGGTCCGTCGGCTCGCCCGCCACACAGCGGACATCCGAGGCCTGATCGGCGCCAACCTGGCGCCGATCCGCACCGAGCTGGGCCGCGTTCCCCGTCAGGTCTCCGGCTACCAACTGCACCACCTGTTGCCCGAGCACGGCTTCGACCTGGCCCGCGCTCTGGTGGGCACCGAAGGCTCCTGTGCGGTCGTCACCGCCGCGACGGTCCGCCTGGTGGCCACCGCACAGGCTTCCACACTCCTGACGCTCGGCTACGACGACGTCGTCGACGCCGCCGAGGACGTCGCCGAAATCCTGCGCTGGAACCCCACCGCCGTGGAGGGCATGGACGAGGCCATCGTCGCCACCATGCGCGCCCGTCGCGGCCCGGCCTCGGTGACAGGACTGCCCGAGGGGCGGGCCTGGCTGTACGTCGAACTCGACGGTGACGACCAGGCGGCGGTCGACGCCCGTGCCGCCGAACTGCTCGACGTGCTCAGGGCCCAGGGCCGGATGACCGGCGGACGGGTCGTGCAGAGCCCTGCCGAACGTCGTTCGCTGTGGCGGGTCCGCGAGGACGGGGCCGGGCTCGCCGCCCGCCTGGTGGACGGCGGGGAGTCGTGGCCGGGATGGGAGGACGCGGCGGTCGCGCCCGAGGACCTGGCCGCCTACCTGCGGGACTTCCGCAAGCTGCTGGCCTCCCACGGCCTGACCGGGGTGCTGTACGGCCACTTCGGCGCGGGCTGTGTGCACGTGCGCATCGACTTCGACCTCGCCACGGACGCCGGCCGGGCCGCGACCCGCCGCTTTCTCGGCGAGGCGGCCGCGCTCGTGGTCTCGCACGGCGGCTCGCTGTCGGGCGAGCACGGGGACGGGCGGGCTCGCGGTGAGCTGCTGGCGGTCATGTACAGCCACCGGATGATCCAGACGTTCGCCGCCTTCAAGGAGATCTTCGACCCCGAGGGGCTGCTCAACCCCGGCGTCATCGTGGCCCCGGCCCGACTCGACGCCGACCTCGCGCTGCACACGCCCGCCGACGTGCTGCCCGTCGAGAGCCTCTTCTCCTTCCCGCACGACGAGGACGGCTTCGCCGGCGCGGTAGGCCGCTGCGTCGGCGTCGGCCGCTGCCGCAGCGACGCGGGCGGCGTGATGTGTCCCAGCTACCGGGCCACCGGGGACGAGACCGACTCGACCCGGGGCCGGGCCCGGCTGCTCCAGGAGATGGTGCGGGGCGATCTCGTCCAGGACGGGTGGCGGTCGACGGAGGTGCGCGACGCCCTCGACCTGTGTCTGTCCTGCAAGGCGTGCTCCAGCGACTGCCCGGTCGGCGTCGACATGGCCACGTACAAGGCGGAGTTCCTGCACCAGCACTACAAGGGCAGGATCCGGCCCCGCTCCCACTACTCGCTGGGCTGGCTGCCGCTGACCTCGGCCCTCGCCGGATTCGCCGCCCGCCCGATCAACGCGCTGCTGCGCGGACCGGTCGGCAAGCTGCTCGCCCGGCTCGGCGGCGTGACCACGAAGCGCCGGATCCCGGCCTTCGCCTCCCGGCACGCGCTCCGCAAGGCCCTGCGCGGCGCGAAGACCGGCGAACCGGCGAAGGCCCTGCTCTTCGTCGACAGCTTCACTCGCGCCTTCCGCCCCGAGGTGGCGGGCGCCGCGAGCCGCGTGCTCGCCGACGCCGGCATCCCCTGCACGGCCAAGGACGGCCTGTGCTGTGGCCTGACCTGGGTCAGCACCGGGCAGCTGTCCACCGCCCGCCGCATCATGGCCCGTACGGTCGCCCACCTGGACAACGGCGACGACCGGCCCATCATCGTGGCCGAACCCAGCTGTGCCGCCGCCCTCAAGCGTGACGTGCCCGAACTGCTCGGCACGGACGCCGCCCAGCGCGTCGCGGCCCGCGTCCACACCCTCACCGGCGCCCTGACCGACCTGGCCGCGCCGGACTGGACCCCGCCGGAGCTGCCGGCCCAAGTCGTCCTGCAGACCCACTGCCACGAGTACGCCACCTTCAAGGGCCGCCACCCCCGCGACCTGCTCGGCCGCCTCGGCGTACGGAAGGTCGACGAGGCCGAAGGCTGCTGCGGACTCGCCGGGAACTTCGGCTTCGAAGAGCAGCACTACGACACCTCGATGGCCGTCGCCGACCTGGCACTGAAGCCACGCCTCGACGGCATCCACGCCATCGAGGGGGCCATGCCGACGGTCGTGGTGGCCGACGGTTTCAGCTGCGCCACCCAGATCGACCACCTCGCCGGTGACCGGGGCATCCGGGCCCTGCACCTTGCGGAACTGCTCGACCCCACCGCCGATCAACCAGGAGGAACCCCATGACCGACACACCCACGCAGTTGTTCATCGGCGGGGCGTGGGCGGACGCCGCGGACGGCGCCACCATGCCCGTGGACGACCCGGCGACCGGTGAGGTCCTCTGCCACGTCGCCGACGCCGGCGCCAAGGACGCCCAGCGCGCGGAGGAGGCGGCCGTCCGGGCGCAGGAGGAGTGGGCCCGTACGGCGCCCCGGGTCCGCAGCGAGATCCTGCGCCGGGCGTACGAGATCATCGTCGAGCGCACCGACGAGCTGGCCCACCTGATGACGGCCGAGATGGGCAAGCCCCTGGCCGAGGCCAGGGGAGAGGTGGCGTACGCGGCGGAGTTCTTCCGCTGGTTCTCCGAGGAGGCCGTGCGCATCGAGGGCGGCAACGGTGTCCTGCCCGACGGCCGCAACCGCATGCTGCTCTCCCGCCGCCCGGTCGGCCCCTGTCTGCTGATCACCCCCTGGAACTTCCCGCTGGCCATGGGCACCCGCTGGGCACCCGCAAGGTCGGCCCGGCGATCGCGGCCGGCTGCACGATGATCCTCAAGCCTGCCCCGCAGACCCCGCTGTCCAGCCTTGCCCTCGCCGGGATCCTCAAGGAGGCCGGTCTGCCGGACGGCGTGCTGAACGTCGTCACCACCTCCCGTGCGGGGGAGGTGTGCGAACCGCTCCTGCGCGGCGGGCGGATTCGCAAGCTCTCCTTCACCGGCTCCACCAACGTCGGACGCCTGCTGCTCGCCCAGTGCGCGGAGGCGGTCGTGCGAACCTCAATGGAGCTGGGCGGGAACGCGCCGTTCATCGTCTTCGAGGACGCCGACCTGGACAAGGCGGTCGACGGTGCGATGGTCGCCAAGATGCGCAACATGGGCGAGGCCTGCACCGCCGCCAACCGCTTCTTCGTCCACAGCTCCGTGGCGGAGGAGTTCGGGCGGCGTCTGGCCGAGCGCATGGGCGCGCTGGTCGTGGGCCCCGGAACCCGGGACGGCGTCGACGTCGGCCCGCTGATCGACCGGACCGGCCGGGCCAAGGTCGAGGACCTGGTCGCCGACGCGGTGGAGCGCGGTGCCCGGGTGCTCGTCGGCGGCCGTACGCCCGAGGGACCGGGCTGCTTCTACCCGCCGACCGTGCTCGCGGACGTCGCCTCCGACAGCCGCCTGATGGACACGGAGATCTTCGGCCCGGTCGCGGCGATCCTCACCTTCGACGACGAGGACGAGGTGATCCGCCGGGCCAACGACACCCCCTGGGGCCTCGTCGGCTACGTCTTCACCGAGGGCCTGGACCGCGCCCTGCGGGTCAGCGAGCGTCTGGAGGTCGGCATGGTGGGCCTCAACACCGGCCTCGTCTCCAACCCGGCCGCCCCCTTCGGCGGGGTCAAGCAGTCCGGGCTGGGTCGCGAGGGCGGCCGGGTGGGGATCGAGGAGTTCCTGGAGTACCAGTACCTGGCGGTGCCCGTGCGGTGACGGCGGCGCTCCTGTCCTGACAAACGCCCCATCGCGCACCGCGCGGGCCACCCCGTGCCCGAAGCTTCCGCCTTCAGCGCAGGTGGCGGGCGGTGATCTCCGCCGCCGTCTCGGTCACGAGTCGCCCCAGCTCGGCGAGTCGGCGGGGCTCGAAGCGGGAGTCGGGCAGGGAGATTGCCACGGCGGCCAGCGGGACGCCGTCACCGTCCAGGACGGGGGCCGCGATGGCGCAGACCCCCTTGAGGTACTGGTTGTGGTTGACGGCGTAGCCACGCTCCCGGACCCGCTGGAGCTCTGTGCGCAGCTCCTTGGGGTCGGTGATGGTCTCCTCGCCGTACCCCTCGAACGTGCCCGATGCGAACTCGTCGACCGCGGGATGCGGGAGATGGGCGAGGATCGCGTGTCCGGCGGCCGTGGCGTGCAGAGGTGAGGTGTCGCCGATGGTGTGGAAGGTCCGTACGGCGTGGTCGCAGTCGACGCGGTCGACGACGACCATGCTGTGCAGCGCGTCGGGCACCGAGAGATGGATGGTCTCGTTCACCGTGTCTCGGAGGCGGATCATGGGGTCGCGGGCGGCGGCGAACAGGCTGGAGCCCTGGAGGGCGGCGGGTCGTACGGCCAGTACCCGGGCGCCGATCTCCCAGCGGGTGGTGCCGATCTCCCAGCGGGTGGTGTCCTTGCGGTTGGCCCGGAGCCAGCCCGCCTCGTTGAGGGTGACCAGGGTGCGCTGGACGGTCGACTTCGGAAGTCCGAAGAGCTTCGTCAATTCCCCGACGGTGACTGGCTGATGCTGGGCGACCGCCTCCAGGATGCGCAGTGACCTGGTGACGCTCTTCATTTCCATCCGGTGCCCCCGTCAGTCGTGTGTCTTCGTCGTGCGCATCTGTTGACTCCCCTCCGGAGCCTGAGCATGATCCGTGCCGGATTTTAGCATGGCGTTCCACCATATGGCATAGGGGAAGGGTCCGATGACCTTAGCGGCGATGGGCGGTGAGAGTGCGTTGACCCCGTCCCATGCGGAGCGGTCGCCCCTGCTCGGCGCCCTCCCTCATGACGGCCGTTCTGGCATACGGCGAGGGCCGGCCCGCACGCTCCGACGCGTGCGAGCCGGCCCTCGCCGGTCGGGGCCGTCTTGGGCCACCGCCCCTCTGTCATGCGCCCAGTAGGCGCCTGCTGATCTCCGCTGCCGTGCCGACGACCAAGCCGCCCCACTCGGGCTCCCGGTCCGCGTCGTACCGGGAGTCGGGCATCGAGACGGCCACGGCTGCCAGCGGTGTGCCGTTCTCGTCGAGCACGGGTGCGGCGAGTGCGCATACGCCCGGCCGGTACTGGTTCCGGTTGATCGCGTAACCGTCGGTGCGGATCCGGTCCAGTTCGGCGCGCAGTTCGTCGGGGTCGGCGGGGGTTGCGTCGCTGAAGCGCTCCAGGCCCCGCGCGATGAGTTCCTCGACGTCCTGCTTCGGAAGCCGGGCGAGGGTCGCGCGCCCCACGGCGGTGGCGTGCAGGGGTGAGGTGTCGCCGATCTCGTGGAAGGTCCGTACCGCGTGGTCGCAGTCCACGCGGTCCACCACGACCATGCAGTGGAGCGCGTCGGGCACGGACAGGTGGATGGTTTCGTCCACCGTGTCGCGGAGCCGGATCATGGGGTCGCGGGCGGCGGCGAACAGGCTGGAGCCCTGGAGGGCGGCGGGTCGTACGGCCAGTACCCGGGCGCCGATCTCCCAGCGGGTGGTGGGTTCGCGCGCAGCCAGCCTGCCTCGGCCAGGGTGACCAGGGTGCGCTGGACGGTCGACTTCGGAAGTCCGAAGAGTTTCGTCAACTCCCCGACGGTGACCGGCTGATGCTGGGCGACCGCTTCCAGGATGCGCAGTGACCTGGTGACGCTCTTCATTTCCATCCGGTTTCCCCCCGTTAATCCTCGGAATTTCTGCTGGACATCCTCTTGACTCCCCTTCGAGCCGCTGTCATTCTCGTGCCAGATTATAGCACTGCATTCCACAATGTGGCACGGCCCCGACGGGGAGATCCCGAACGAGTGGGCCGGCATCGCGAGACCCGGCGGCTGTGAGCCGTAGGCCCGAAGCAGGGCCCGGGCCCCCGCCCAAACCGCCTCGAATCGATCAGCCCTACGTCGGGGCGCCCAGCATGCGCCCCGACGATACGAAAGGAAAGTCCTGTGTCAGCTGCCAGGAAGCGCGTCGCCGTCGTCGGCGTCGGAACGATGGGCAGCCAGGCCGCCTGGCGGCTGGCGGCCCGTGGCGCCGAGGTCGTCGGCTACGACCGCTTCGCCCCGGGCCACGATCGCAGTGCCGCCGGCGGCGAGACCCGGATCTTCCGCAGCGCGCACTTCGAGGACTCCCGCTATGTGCCGCTGCTCAAGCACGCGGACGCCCTGTGGGAGCGGCTTCAGCAGGAGACCGGCCGTGAGCTGCGCCGACTGACCGGCTGTCTGCTGATGGGGCCGACCGGGCACCAGCAGATGGCCACGGTCCTCGAATCGATCGCGGAGCACGGTCTCGACCACGAGGTGCTCGATGTCGAGCTTCTGGCGAAACGATTCCCCCAGTACCGCATCGAGGACGGCGACGCGGCCGTGCTCGACCGCCGCGCCGGTTTCATCCGCCCTGAGCTGACCATCCAGACCGCCGCTCGCCGCGCCGAGCAGTTGGGCGCGGTGATCCACCGCTACAGCACGGTCCGCGAGATCGTCCCCGTCGCGGGCGGCGTCGAGATCCGCACCGACTCCGGCAGTGAGCTTTTCGACACCGCCGTCGTCACCCCCGGACCGTGGGTCAACGACCTGCTGCCCGACCTGCCGTGGGAGGTGGACATCCGCCGCCTCGTGAGCGCCTGGTACGTGCCCACCACCCCCGACGCCTGGTTCGGCGAGGAGCGCCCGGCGTTCATCCGTACCGCGCCCACCCACTGCTACGGCCTGCCCTCCCCGGACGGCGTCTCCGTCAAGCTCGGCCTCTCCCGCGCCCTGCACCAGCCGGCGGGCGACCCGAACCAGCTGGACCGGACGGTGCGGCCGGAAGAGCTGGACATCTTCTCCGAGTTGATCGGGCGTCACATACCGGACCTGCACCCTGACCCGACCCGGCTCTCCGTCTACATGGAGGGCTACACCGAGAGCAGCCGCCCGCTGGTCGGCCCGCTGCCCGGCGCCGAGAACGTCATCCTGCTCGCCGGGTTCTCCGGCCACGGCTTCAAGCTCTCGCCCGCCTTCGGCGACATCGCCGCCGACCTGGCGCTGGACGGCACCTCGCCCCAGCCCATCGACTTTCTCTCCACCGTCGGCCGTACGGAGGCATGACCATGAACGACGCCACCCTCGCCATCGGCTCCCTCGATGCCCGGCCGGGAACCAAGGCTCGCGGCACCGTCCGGGCCGACCTCGGCACTCTCACCGTGGACATCCCGCTGACCCTGGTCAACGGCTCCCGCCCCGGTCCCCGCGTCGTCGTCACCGCGGGCGTCCACGGCGGCGAGTTCACGCCCATCGACGCCGCCGTACGGCTGGCGGACCTGCTGGAACCCGGCGAGGTGCACGGCCAGGTAGTCATCTGCCCCGTCGCCAACCCGCCCGCCGTGTACCAGGGCCGGCTCAACATCTCCCCGGTCGACGGCGTGAACCTCAACCGCGTCTTCCCCGGCGACCCGGCCGGCGGTCCCACCGAGCGGCTGGCCGCCTGGCTCTTCGCGAACCTGGTCGACGGCGCCGACGTCTACGTCGACCTGCACTGCGGCGGCATCGACCAGGTCCTGCGCGACTTCGTCGGCTACCGCCTCACCGGCGACCCGGACCTCGACAAGGCGACGGCCGCGCTGGCAGGGTCCTTCGGTATCGAGGACGTCATCCTCGGACTGAAGCCCGACGGCGGCAACAGCCATGCGGCCGCCGCCCGCCGGGGCATCTCGGCGGTGCTCGTCGAGGTGGGCGAACTCGGGCGGCGTGACGCGGCCACGGCCCGCCGCCGCGTCGAGGGACTGTGCCGGGCGCTGCGCCACCTCGGCGTGCTCGACCCGGACGACACCGCCCCGGCCCCGATCCGCGAGTGGGTCTGGTCCGCGGGTGTCACGGCCGAGGCCACCGGCCTGTGGTGCCCGGAGTTCTCCTTTACCGGCGACGTCATCGGCGAAGTGGCGGAAGGCGACGTCCTCGGCCGCATCGTCGACCCGGCCGACGGCCGGGAGCACCCGGTCCACGCCCCGGCCGACGGGCGGATCTTCTACGGCATGCACGGTCTGACCGTCGCCCCCGGAGCCGAACTGGCCGCCCTGGCCGTCCCGTGGGACCCCGACACAGCCACACGAACCGGCACCCTCCGCACCCCCGGTACGGGCGTCGGATCCGACGAGGCGGACCCCCGCCTTTAGACCCCCACCCCAGCAGCTCTTCACTCACGTTCCCCGGCCACTCTCCTTCCAAGGTCGGCAGCACCAGGAGGCACACGATGAAAGATGCCCGGATCGACCGCAGACTGTTCCTGCGCGGAATAGGCGGGGTCACGGCGGGTGTCGCCGCCGCGACCGCCCTCAGTGGCTGCGGTACCGGCACCAGCCGGTCCGTCGCCGGCAGTGGTGGCAAGAGCTCCAAGACGCTGGTCGTCCGCGACAGCGGCGGCACATACGGCGACGCCAACAAGACGGCCATCTACGACGCGTTCACCAAGGAGACCGGGATCCGGATCGAGGTGGTGAACATCCAGTACGCGCAGATGCTCGCCCAGATCCAGCAGGGCCGCCCGCAGTTCGACGTCATCGACGATTCCATGTCCGACTTCCTGCGCTTCAAGAAGGCGGGCGCGACCGAAACCCTGGACTACGACCGGCTGAAGAACTTCAAGAACGCCGGCATTGCCAAGACCCTGGTCACCTCGAACGCCATTGGCAAGAACTACTGGGCCAGCGTGATGGCGTACCGCACCGACGCCTTCGGCGGGAAGAAACCTTCCTCCTGGGCCGACTTCTGGGACACCGAGGCTTTCCCCGGCGACCGCGCCCTCCAGGGCCTGGACGCGGACCGTCCCGTGCTGGAGTTCGCCCTCCTCGCCGATGGGGTGGCCCTGGACAAGCTGTACCCCCTGGATGTGGACCGGGCCTTCAAGTCCCTGGACCACATCAAGGGTTCGATCAAGAAGTACTGGGACACCGGCGCCCTGCCCGGCGTGCTGCTGGCCCGCAAGGAGGTCGTCGCCACCGACGTCTGGCACGGCCGCCTCGACGCCCTGATCAAGCAGGGCTCCCCGCTCGCCTACCAGTGGAACGGCGCCCGCAGGCAGAGCAACGCCCTCGGTATCGCCAAGGGCACCGCCAATCTGGACGCCGCCTACCAGCTCATCGACTTCGCGCTACGCCCCGAGGTGCAGGCGGCCTACGCCGAGATCTACCCGATGGCCCCGTCGGTGCCCGCCGCCTACAAGAAGCTCTCCACCACCACCGCCGCGAACCTGGGCAGTTCCCCCGAGCACCTGAAGACCGGCTTCGACATGGATGTCGAGTGGTGGGCCGAGAACCAGGAGGCGGTCGCCAAGCGCTGGCAGGAGTGGACGCATGCCTGACACCCACGTGATGCCCGAGCCGTCGCTCGCCGCCCCCGCGGCGCTGGCCGGCAGCGGCAAAGCCCTGTCCGTCCGGCAACTGCGCAAGACTTACTCGGGAGTGACGGCCGTCGACGAGGTCTCCATGGAGATCGCGGCGGGCGAGTTCGTCACCTTCCTGGGGTCCTCCGGCTCCGGCAAGACCACCACTCTGATGATGATCGCCGGATTCTGCGAGCCGGACTCCGGCAGCATCGTTGTCGGCGGCAACGACGTGACCCGCCTGGCCCCGCAGAAGCGCGGACTGGGCTTCGTCTTCCAGCAGTACCTGCTCTTCCCGCACATGACCGTGTGGGAGAACGTCGCCTTCCCGTTGCAACTGCGCGGCGTGTCCAAGGCGGAGCAGCGGCGCAGGGTCGGCGAGACGCTGGAGATGGCAGGCCTGTCGAAGATGGCCCGCCGCAGGCCGCGGGAGCTGTCCGGCGGCCAGCAGCAGCGCGTCGCCCTGTGCCGGGCCCTGGTGTACCGGCCCCCGGTGATCCTCATGGACGAGCCGCTCGGCGCCCTGGACAAGAAGCTGCGCGACCAGCTCCAGACCGAGATCAAGCGCATCCAGCAGGAACTCGGCCTCACCGTCATCTATGTGACGCACGACCAGGAAGAGGCCCTCGTCCTGTCCGACCGCATCGCGGTCATGCGGGACGGGCGGATCGACCAGTTCGACACCCCGCAGGAGCTCTTCGAGCGCCCCCGCACTCCCTTCGTCGCCGACTTCCTCGGCGCGGCCAACTTCCTCCCCGGCCGCGTCGAGGAACAGAGCGCGGACCACACGCTCGTACGGCTCGACACCGGTGGCCTGCTCAAGGCACGCCCGCGTGCCGCCCCCGACGGCGCACGGGTACGTGCCGCGGTCCAGCCCGGCCGGCTCTTCCTGTGTCCTGCCGGCGACGGCTTCTGTACCGGGACCGTCGAGACGGTCACCTACGTCGGCACCCTGGTCAGGGTCACCGTCCGCCCCCTCGGCGCCACGGACACCGACCTCGTACGGCTGGAACTGCCCGCCGGCCGCGCGCCCGCCCTCGGCGCACGCGTGGACCTCGCCGCGGACGCCGCGAACGTCAGCGTGTTCCCCGACGCGGAAGACGGGGGGTGAGGACGATGGCCGTGCTCGCTCCCGCACCGGTCTCCACAGCCCCGGCGCCCGGCAAGAAACGTCTGAGCCGCGCGCTGTCCGAACGCCGCACCCGCTTCGGACTGCTCAACGCCGCGCCCGTCGTCGTGTACCTGCTGGTCCTCTTCATCTATCCGATCTTCAGCATCCTGATGCTGAGTCTCAAAGGCGAGAGCGGAGGCTTCACCCTCCACTGGTACACCGACGCCTTCCAGGGCGCCAACCTGGAGATCCTTCTCACCACCCTGCGGATCTCCGCCGAGACCTCGCTGCTCAGCCTGGTCATCGGCTTCGTCCTGGCCGCCGCGGTCTCCCGGCTCAAGCCCCTGTGGGCGGGCCTGGTGATGGTGGTCGTGGTCGTCCCGCACTTCATCAGCGCCCTCGTGCGCACCTACGGCTGGATCATCCTGCTCGGTGAACACGGCGTCGTGAACAACGCCCTGACGGGCCTTCACGTCCCCGGTGCTCCCTTCCAACTGCTCTACAACGAGCTGGGAGTCGTCATCGGCACCACCTCCGTGATGCTGCCGTACACCGTGCTCCTGCTGTACGCGGTCATGAAGGGCATCGACCGCCGGTTGATGGCCGCCGCGGCCAGCATGGGCGCCGGTCGGATCACCATCTTCCGCCGGGTCTACGTCCCGCTGGTCGCTCCCGGTCTGGTCAACGCGGGCATCCTCTGCTTCATCCTCTGCCTCGGCTACTACATCACCCCCGCCCTCATGGGCGGCCCGAAGCAGACCATGGTCGCCTCGCTGATCGACACACAGGTCATGAAGCAGGACCAGTGGAACGGGGCCTCGGCGCTCGGCATCATCCTGCTGCTGCTCACCTTCGCCGGACTGCTGCTGCTCAGGGTGCTGAAGTCGGCGGGCGAGGCGTACCGGAATCGAGGTACGGCGTCATGACCGAGCTCCGCTCCACCCTGGCCGGACGCATCACCCTGGCCGTCCTGTCCACGCTGATCCTGCTGTTCCTGGTGTTGCCGATCGTCGTCATCGTCATCACTTCCTTCGGCAAGGACGCCTTCGGCTCCTTCCCGCCCAGCTCCTGGACGCTCAACTGGTACAAGGTGCTGTTCGCCGACGACAGCAAGTGGCCGGCCGCACTGTCGCTCAGCGTCCTCGTGGCCTGCCTGACCACCGTCTTCTCTCTCATCCTGGGCATGACGGCGGCCACGGCCCTGGTCCGCAGCCAGCTGCCGCTACGGACGGCGGTCTACGGCCTGGTCCTGGCCCCGCTGGTGATCCCCCAAGTGGTCATCGCGCTCGGCCTGTTCCTGTTCTTCGAACCGGCCGCGATGCTGGGAAGCCCGATCGCCATCGCCCTCGGCCACACCGTGCTGGCCTCGCCGATCGCGGTGATGATCCTCATGGCCACGCTGAAGGGCATCGACGAACGGCTGGAGGACGCGGCCGCCAGCATGGGCGCGAACCGCCTCACCGTCGCCCGGCGCATCACCTTCCCGCTGGCCATGCCCGGACTGGTCGCCGCCGCGATCTTCTCCTTCATCACCAGCTTCGACGAGTTCTTCATCTCGCAGTTCCTGTCCTCCGTCGACACCGTGACCCTGCCGGTCCAGGTGTTCAACGTCCTTCAGTACGACGTCGACCCGTCCGTGACCGCGATCAGCGCGATCCTCATCGGGATCGCCGTCCTGGCCCTCGCCCTGGTCGCCGTGGTGCGCAGGCTCAGCGGCTCCGGCCAGCAGGACGGACTGTTGCCCACCGAGCCCGGAGTGGGACGCGGCGCGGGAAGTGAGACCGCGTCGTGATCACCAGTAGCCGCAGTCCTGCCGGTGAACTGTCCGCCTCGGCGGCCAGACACCTGCTGCTCCACATGACCCCCAACGGTTCGCTCGGCCCCGAGGGCGAGGACCTCGTCGTCGTCCAGCGGGGGGAGGGCCCGTACGTCCACGACGCGGACGGCAGGCGCTACATCGACGGCCTGTCAGGGCTGTACTGCTGCCAGCTCGGCTACTCCTACGGCCCCGAGTTCGCCGAGGCAGCGGACAGGCAACTGCGCGAGCTCTGCTACAGCCCGTTGTGGACCGGCTCCGCGCACCCCACGGCGATCGAACTCGCCGAGCGGCTGTCCCGGATCGCCCCCGTCGACATCGAGCACACCTTCTTCTGCGGCGGCGGCGCCGAAGCCGTGGAGACCGCCTGGAAGATCGCACGCCGCTACCACGCCCTGAACGGCCAGCCCGGCCGCACCAAGGCGATCGCCCGGCGCGGCGCCTACCACGGCCTGACCATCGGGGCCCTGTCCCTCACCGACGACCCAGGCCTGACGGATCCGTACGGCCCGCCGGCGATCGACACCCGGTTCGTGTCGAACACCAGCCGCTTCGGTCTGGCACCGCAGTTCGCCGACGACACCGCTTTCACCGCACACCTGCTGGCCGAGCTGGAGGCCGAGATCCTGGCCGAGGGCCCGGAAACGATCGCCATGCTGATCGCCGAGCCGGTGCAGAACCGCGGCGGCTGCATCACCCCGCCCCAGGGGTACTGGCAAGGGCTGCGGGCGCTGGCCGACCGGTACGGCTTCCTGCTCGTCGCCGACGAGGTGATCACGGCCTTCGGCCGGGTCGGGGAGTGGTTCGGCGGTGACCGCTACGGCGCCCGCCCGGACATGGTCACCGTCGCCAAGGGCATCACCGCCGGATACGCCCCGATGGGCGCCACCCTGGTGAGCACCAAGGTCGCGGAGGTCATCAATCGGCCCGGCGCGGTCCTCAACCACGGTTACACCTTCGCCGGGCACCCGCTGAGCGCGGCCATCGCCCTGCGCAACCTGAAGATCATGGAGCGGGACCGGATCCTGGACAACGTCCGCGGTCTCCAGGACGACCTGGCGAACCGCATGGCGGCCCTCACGGACCTGAGAATCGTCGGCGATGTCCGCGGCGCCGGGTTCTTCCACTCCTGCGAACTCGTCGGCGACCTCGAGGGCGGCGGCTTCAGCGACCGCGCCCGGGCCGATCTGATCGTCGACCTGATCCCGCGCCGGCTGCGTGAAGCCGGCCTGCTGGCCCGTGTCTACAACCGCTCCGCGCCGCTGGTCCAGATCGCGCCCCCGCTGATCAGCGACCGCGCTCTGCTCGACGGTATCGCCGCGATCGTCGCCGGCACCCTCGCCGAGGCGTCCGCCCGCCTTTGATCCACGTTTTTGGAAAGGAACCCCATGTACTCCATCGGTTCGCTGACCGTCGCCCCCGGCGAGCGCGCCCAGGGCCTCATCCCGGTCGGCACCAGCACCTACGGCGTGGAGCTCGGCATCCCGCTGATCGTCGTCAACGGCGAGCAGGACGGCCCGGTCCTGTGTGTGGACGCGGGCGTGCACGGCGACGAGTACGACGGCCAGGAGGCCGTCCGACGCGTGCTCGCCGAGCTCGACCCGGCCACCCTGCGCGGCACCGTCGTCGGCATCCCCTGCATGAACACCCCCGCCTTCGAGGCGGCCGCCCGCGCCAGCGGCATCGACCACCTCAACCTCAACCGCATCTTCCCCGGCGACGCGGAGGGCTCGTACTCCCAGCGGCTGGCCGCCACCTTCGTCGAGCAGGTCGTGCCGGCCGTCGACGCCGTCGTCGACCTGCACACCGGCGGCGCCTACGGCGAGATCGCCCCGCTGGTCATCCTCCAGGGCGGCTACGAGGACCTGGCCACCGGCCTGGCGCTGGCGGCCGGTCACGAGCTGGTCTGGAAGGGCGGCAAGTGGGGCGGCACGGTCCGCCACCCCGCTCTCGCGGCCGGCAAGCCCGCCATCACCATCGAGGTCGGCGGCGGCACCTACCGCGAGGCCAATGTCGAGACGCACATGAACTCGATCCGCAACGTCCTGCGCAGCCTCGGCATGACCGACGGCGAGGCGGAGCTACGGGACACCTACACCACCGTCTCCGGCACCTTCGCCCGCTCCGCCGCCGGCGGCTTCTTCGTCGCCCGCGCCGAGCCGGGGGAGAACTGCAAGGAAGGCGACCTGATCGCCACCATCGTCGATCACTACGGCAACACGCTGGAGGAGGTCACCGCTCCGCAGGACGGCATCGTGCTCTGGGTCCGCCGGATCCGCACCGTCCGCCCCGGCGACGAGGTCGTCATCTTCGGCGAGGTGTTGGGGGAGATTCGGCCATGACCGGCGAACCGCAGCTGACAGAGCTGCTCATCGACGGCAAGCAGGTCCCCGCCGCCGACGGACGCTCCTTCACCGTCCTCGACCCGTCGAACGGCACGGCCATCGCCCAGGTGGCCCTGGCCGGCGAGGCGGACGTGAACCAGGCGGTGGCTGCCGCACGCGCGGCGTTCACCTCTCCCGAATGGGCCGGGATGCGCGCCGCCGACCGGGGCCGCATCCTCTACCGGATCGCGGAGGCCATCCGCTACCAGGGCGAACGGCTGGCCCGCCTGGAGAGCCAGGACGTCGGCAAGCCACTGCGCCAGGCCAAGGCGGACGTCGAGGCCGCCGCCCGGTACTTCGAGTTCTACGCGGGCGTCGCCGACAAGCTCGGCGGCACCACGATCCCCCTCGGGCCCGGCCTCATCGACTACACCGTCCGCGAGCCGATCGGTGTCTCCGGCCAGATCATCCCCTTCAACTACCCCCTGCAGAACACCGCGAGGGGTTCCGCCCCCGCGCTGGCTGCCGGCTGCACCGTGGTGCTCAAGCCGTCGCCGGAGGCGCCGCTCACGCCGTTGGAGATCGGACGGATCGCCCTGGAGTGCGGCCTTCCGCCGGGCGTCCTGAACGTCGTCCCCGGTGACGGCGAGACCGGCGCTGCCCTCGCCGGCCACCCGGACATCAACCAGGTCACCTTCACCGGCTCGGTGCCCACCGGCATCAAGGTCGCCCAGGCCGCCGCTGCCAACGTGGTCCCCTCCGTCACGGAACTGGGAGGCAAGTCCCCGGTCGTCGTCTTCGCCGACGCCGACTTCGACCTGGCCCTGACCGCCGTCGCCGCCTCCGCGTTCGGCAACGCCGGGCAGACCTGCTCGGCCGGCACCCGGCTGCTGCTCCAGCGCGGCGCCGAGGAGTTCCTCGACAAGCTCGCCGCCCACGTCTCCGCACTGCGCGTCGGCCCGGGCCTCAGCGACCCGGACATCGGCCCGCTGGTCGCCGCCAGACAGCGCGACCGGGTGCTGGGCTACCTGGACCTGGCCCGCGAGGAGGGCGCCGTGGCACGGGCCGGCGGGGGTGCGCCGTCCGACCCGGCCCTGGCCGACGGCTACTACGTCGAGCCGACCGTCCTCACCGGCCTGACCAACGACGCCCGGTGCGCCCGCGAGGAGATCTTCGGACCCGTCGTCACCGTCATCGAGTTCGACGACGCCGACGAGGCCCTGGACATCGCCAACGACAGCCCGTACGGCCTCGCGTCCTACGTCTGGACCCGTGACATCGACAAGGCGATGCGGCTAGCCGAGGGCATCCGGGCCGGCCAGGTCTACGTCAACGCCACCGGCGTCGGCACCGGCGTCGAACTCCCCTTCGGCGGCTACAAGCACAGCGGCTGGGGCCGGGAGAAGGGCCTCGAAGGCCTGGCGAGCTACCTGCAGACGAAGAACGTCTGCATCGGGTTCGGGAACCGGTCATGAGGTACCGCCCGCTCGGAGAGCGCGGTCCAACCGTCTCGGTGGTCGGGGTGGGCGGCAACAACTTCGGCGCCCGTCTCGACGAGGACGGCACGAAGGCCGTCGTCCACGCCGCCCTCGACGCGGGGATCACGCTGTTCGACACCGCCGACATGTACGGCGGGTCCGGAGAACGGGGCGGCTCGCGCGGCGACGGTGAACGGCTGCTGGGCGCGGCCCTCAAGGGCAGACGTGACGAGGTCGTGCTGGCCACCAAGTTCGGCATGGAGATGGATCGGGACGCGGACCTGTACGGTCCGCGCGGGGCACGTGCCTATCTCCGGAACGCGGTGGAGGCGTCACTGCGCCGACTCGGCACCGACCGGATCGATCTGTACCAGTACCACGAGCCGGACGGCGTGACCCCGCTGGAAGAGACCGTCACCGCCCTGCGGGAGCTGGTGGACGAGGGCAAGATCCGGTACATCGGCTGCTCCAACCTGCCGGCCGACGACCTCACGGACGCCTTCGTGTCGGTCCAGGCCCGCTACCACCTGCTCGACCGCGCTGTGGAGACGGACCTCGTCCCCGCCTGCGTCAGCCACGGCGTCGGCCTCCTGCCGTACTATCCGCTGGCCAACGGCCTGCTCAGCGGAAAGTACCGGCGAGGTGAGCAGCCCCCGGCCGGCAGCCGGCTGTCCTGGCGGCAGGGCTGGCTCACCGACGCGGCCCTCGACAAGGTCGAGGCGCTCACGGAGTACGGCGCCGAACGAGGACTCACCGTCCTCCAGGTCGCCGTGGGCGCACTGGCCGCGCTCCCCGCCGTCGGCTCCGTCATCTGCGGCGCCATGACCCCAGAACAGGTCACCGCCAACGCGGCGGCGGCCGACTGGATCCCCGACCCGGCCGACCTGGCCGCACTCGACGCGATCGTCACCCCCGGGGAACGCGTCGTCTGAAGCCCCCACCCCCTGGAAAATCCGGAAACCCGCGAGACTGAGGCGAACACCATGCGAGAGATCGTCACCTTCGACGCCTATGCGACCCTGATCAACTTCGAGCTCGGTCCCACGACCCTGAAGGTCCTCGAGGACCGGCTGGATCTGGACAACCTGGATGTCGACGAGTTCCTCGACGACTTCCGCGTCATGCGGTTCCAGGCCGTCCTGGAGGCATACCGCCCCTACCACGAGATCCTGCACTCCAGCCTGCGCAACGCCATGCGCCTGCACGGCCTGGAGTACCGCGACTCCGACGGTGACGCCCTCGTCGAGGCCGTCCCCACCTTCGGTCCCTTCCCGGAGGTCCCGGATGCGCTGCGCCAGCTGAAGACCAAGTACGAGATCGCCATCATCTCCAACACCGACGACAACCTGATCGCGCGGAACGTCGAGAACATCGGCGTCGAGTTCGACTACGTCATCACCGCCCAGCAGGCCGGTGCCTACAAGCCGGACCGTCAGACCTTCGAGTACGCCTTCAAGACCATGGGCGTCGAGCCGGCGCAGGTCATCCACACCGCCCAGGGCTGGGAGTACGACCACATCCCGACCCGTGATCTCGGCCTGAAGCGCCGCGTGTGGATCAACCGCTACGGCCGCCCCGGCAGCGCCGACTACCAGCCCTACGACGAGCTGCCCGACCTGTCGGGCCTGCCGAAGCTCCTCGGCTGCTGACCGACGGCGCAACGGCGAAACAGACCGAGACGCAGAGGACGCATGCCATGAAGCAGATCCCCTACTGGCTGGACACAGCCCCAGCCCTGCCCGACCGTTCCGGAAAGGACCTGCCCGACGAGGCGGACGTGGTGGTGATCGGCGGCGGTCTCACCGGCCTGTCCACCGCCTACCACACCGCCCGCAAGGGCGCCCGGGTCGTCCTGGTCGAGAAGGACAAGGTGGGCTCGGGCGCCTCCGGGCGCAACGGCAGCATGTGCACCCAGGGCATCACCATCAGCCCCGCCGAGGCGCGCAAGCGCTACGGGCAGGAGCGGGCCCGTGAGCTGTACGACTCCTTCCGCGAGGCGGTCGACGTCGTCGAGGAGCTCACCCGCACCGAGAACATCGACTGCGACTTCCACCGCTCCGGGCGCCTCGGCGCGGTCTGCAAGCCCGGGCACTTCGACGGCCTGCGGGCCAAGCAGCGCGATCTGGCCGACAACTTCGGCCACGAGACGGTCGTCCTGAGCAAGAGCGAACTGCGTGCCGAGCTCGGCACGGACTACTACCACGGTGCCCTGCTCGACCCGCTCAGTGCGGGCCTGCACGTGGGCAAGTTCGTCGGCGGCCTGGCAGACGCCGCCGAGCGCGCCGGCGCGGAGATCCACGAGCGCAACGCCGCCACCGGCCTCACCCGCCTGCCGGGCGGCGGCTTCCTGGTGGAGACCATGAACGGCACCATCCGTGCCCAGCAGGTCATGGCGGCGACGGACGCCTACACCGACAAGTCGATGCCGTGGTTCCGTAAGCGGCTGATCAACGTCGGCAGCTTCATCATCGTCACCGAGCCGCTGGGGGAGACCCGCGCCAAGGAACTCATCCCCAACGGCCGCCTGCTGGTAGCCCACAAGAACGTCGGCCACTACGTCCGCCTCACCCCGGACAACCGCCTCGCCTTCGGTGGCCGTGCTCGCTTCGCCCCCTCCAACCCGGCCTCCGACATCAAGAGCGGCGACATCCTGAAGCGGGAGATGACGGAGATCTTCCCGCAGCTGGCCGGGACGCGGATCGACTACGTCTGGGGCGGCATGGTCGGCTTCTCCTGGGACCGTGTCCCGCACGCCGGTGACGTCAACGGCCTGTACTACTCCATGGGTTACTGCGGCCACGGAGTCCAGATGGCCACGTACATGGGCCGGGCCGTGGCCGAGATGATGGACGGCAAGCCGGAGGCCAACCCCCTGCGCGGCTTCGGCTTCTCGAAGGTGCCCGTCCCCTTCTACAACGGCACACCCTGGTTCCTGCCGTTCGGCGGCGCCTACTACAAGGCGAAGGACCGGCTGCTCTGAGCCGATGCCGACGGCGCCGAAGCCGCGGGGACTTCCCAAGCAGCGGTCCTGGGAGGTCCCTGCGGCTTTCCGGCCTCGCGGCTGTTGACGCACCCCCCCCATACGTCCTCGCTGGAACCATATGGAGAGGGTCCGCTCCGCCATGACCGCCGTCACCCGCAGCGAACACGATCTGCTTGGCGACCGTGACGTCCCCGTCGATGCGTACTGGGGGATTCACACCCTGCGTGCCACGGAGAACTTCCCCATCACGGGCACTGCGATCTCTGCCTATCCGCATCTGATCGACGCGCTGGCCGCGGTCAAGGAGGCCGCCACCCTCGCCAACGAGGAACTCGGGCTGCTGGAGCCGAGGAAGGCCGCCGCGATCGTCGAGGCATGCCGGGAGATCAGGCCGGCAAACTGCACGACCAGTTCGTGGTGGACGTCGTCCAGGGTGGGGCGGGCACCTCGACGAACATGAACGCCAACGAGGTCGTCGCCAACCGCGCGTTGGAGCTGCTCGGGCACCAGAAGGGTCAGCAGTTCCTCGACGATGACGTCGTAACGCAGACGGAAGTCGGTGACCCGGCCGTCGGGCGGGCGGAGTTCCAGCGGGTAGACGAGGTGCGCCGTCGCGTCGATCGTCCGGACCGATCCGGTGCCGAGCGTGACGGTCCAGGGCTCACCGTCGGCGCCGAGGACGCCCTCGCGGGTGAGGTCGCGGTCCACAGCGATGGCGAGGCGGTCCAGGGGCAGTTGCACCTCCCCCTCGACCCGGTCGTCGCCGATGTCGAGGAGGACGGCGGAGGTGCTCATCGGGTGGGCGTCGGCCGGCGGCGCGAGGCCGCCGACCAGCAAGAGCGCCGCGAGCAGCACCGTCTGCAGCAGACGTGCCGCCAGGGCTCTTCGGCTTGTCCGGCGTGACCGCGCGGTTGCGGTCTACCTGCTTGCGTCCGACGTAGCGCCAGCCACCGCCGTCGGGGATGTTCCCCAGCTTCTGCACGTCCACATGCACCAGCGCCCTCGGGTGCTCATAGCGGCGGATCGGCTCACCCGTTGCCCGATCCACGTACGACAGCCGATTCAGGCGCGCCGTCGTGAGGATGCGGTGCACGTTCGACGGCGCGATGCCCAGCCTTGCCGCGAGCTGGACCGGCCCTTCCCGTAACCGCATGCGCAAGCTGACGCATCTCTTCGTCACCGCCTTGCTCGCCTTGTTGGGCGAGTGTTTCGGGCGTGAGGAGCGGTCGTGCATGGGCTCGCCGGCCCGGTAGCGAACAACCCACCGCTTCACTGTCGGCCAGGAGACCTGGAAGCGGGCGGCGACCTCACTGATCGGCCACCCGTCGTCGACGACGAGGCGAGCGACTTTCAGCCGGTGGCGGGGTGTGAGGGCAGCGTTCGGGTGTGGCATGTGGTCCGTTCGATAGGTCGAGGGGCTCTTCTCATGGGATGAGCCCCCCACGCGTTTGGCGTATAACGGTCAGCGCTTCGCGTGCGGCGCGCGGGATCCGAGGCCGGTGATGAACCCGGTGATCTCGTCCGGGTTCTCCTCGGCCATGAAGTGGCCGCTGGTGGTGGCCTGGTAGGTGAGGTCGGGTGCCCAGGCGCGCCAGAGGGCGGACGCGTCGAAGCCGAGTTGGGAGCCCCAGTCCTGCGAGATGACGCCGACGGGCATCGTCAGCTGAGCCTCGCGCTCTCGATCTGCAGCATCCATGTCGAGGTCGATGCTGGCCGTGGCGCGGTAGTCGGCGACGATCGAGTCGATCGCGGCGATGGAGCTGTTGACGTAGTAGTCGCGCTCCTGGGCGCTGAACGTGGCCCCCGTCGGGTCCCATGCGTCCAGGAAGGAGCCGAAGAACTCGGGCGCGACGGCAGCGATCATCTTCTCGGGCAGGCCGACGGGCTGCGCCATGAGGTAGAGGTGCCAGGCGACCTTGGCGTTGACGCCATGGAGCACGCCCCAGGTGTCGAGCGTCGGCAGGACGTCGAGGATGCCCAGGTAGTCCACCACCGTGGGGTGGTCCAGGCCGGCGCGGACGGCGACCAGGGCACCACGGTCGTGGCCGATGAGGCCGAAGTGCTCAAACCCGAGTTCGTGTGCGATCACCACGACGTCGCTGGCCATAGTGCGCTTGGAGTAGGTGTTCGGGTCGTCGGCTGCGGGCTTGCCGCTGGCGCCGTATCCCCGAAGGTCCGGGACGATCACCGTGTGGTCGCTGGCAAGCTTCTGCGCGACGTGGCGCCACATGTAGTGGGTCTGCGGGAAGCCGTGGAGCAGGACGACCGCTGCCCCTTGCCCGCCGACGGCGACGTTCATGTCCACGCCACCGTGGCCCGGGAGCGTTCGGTAGACGAAGTTGTCGATGGTCAGTGATGTGGTCACGAGGTCTCCTGGTTGTGGATGGTCGAGCGGGCTTCGGGATGTCCGGAGAAGATCCCGAAGGGCAGCGTGGTGGCGCTGCGGGCTGAGGCGGCGAGGGCGGGCACGATCACGGTGTCCACGAGAGCAGCCAGGTAGCCGTTGTCGATGAGGAGTCCGTTCGCTCGGCGGAGCAAGAGGACGGCCCCGACAACTTCCTCGAAGGCGAACGGGCTTGCCCCCGCCGGCAGCTCGCCGCGTGCGACCGCGGCGTCGATGATTGACTGCGGCAGCCGTGCGCCCGTCGGGCCAACCGACTCCTCGATCGCATCGCACAGCTCGGGATCCTCAAGTCCCGCCTGGAGCAGCATCAGCGCGGTGGAGCTGTCGGCGGCTGCCATCGTGCGCTCCAAGCGGCCGCACAGGTTCAGCAAGTCCTCGCGGAGGGTGGCACCGCGAGGCAGCGGGGCGGTGGAGTCGTGGGCGGGCCCCGCCTTCACGGCCGCAATCACCATGTCCCGCTTAGAGGCCCATCGCCGGTACAGGCTCGCCTTGGATGTCTGACAGCGACGAGCGACTGCCTCGAAAGTGACGCCCTCATACCCGTCCTCCGCGAGGACCTCGAGCACGGTCGACGTGATCCGCCGTTCCAACTCGACGTCCCGTGGGCGGCCGCGCGACCCTCCAGCACTCTTATTTATATACGCCACGTTCCGTATCGTAATGCAGCCGAGGAGACGCGTCGATCAACGTCTCCGGTCAGTACATCCAGCGCTGTGACCGGGAGGTTCGCCGAGATGGTGGTCATCGCGGTTGGATATGCGGCGACGTCCGTTTACGACCGCTGGGGGTGTGGTGGCTGAGCCTGTCCGTGTGCGCAGGCTGACCGACCAGGAGGGGCAGAAGCTGCAGCAGATCGTGCGCCGAGGCAGCACCAGTTCGGTGCGGTACCGACGCGCGATGATGCTGCTGGCCTCGGCCGGCGGAAACCGGGTCCCGGTGATCGCGAAGCTGGCCCAGGCCGACGGGGACACCGTGCGTGACGTGATCCACCGGTTCAACGAGATTGGCCTGGCCTGTCTGGACCCTCGGTGGGCGGGAGGCCGTCCCCGCCTGTTCAGCCCTGACGAACGAGGACTTCGTCGTCCAGACGGCCACCACCCGCCCGACCAGGCTCGGCCAGCCCTTCACCCGCTGGTCCATCCGCAAACTCGCCGCCTACCCGCGGAAAGTGCACGGCCGTGTCATCCGGATCGGCCGCAAGGCATTACGGTGCCTGCTCGCCCGCCGCGCCATCACCTTCCAACGCACCAAGACCTGGAAGGAGTCCCCCGACCCCGACCGCGACGCCAAGCTCGACCGAATCGAGGAGGTGCTGGAACGCTTCCCGGACCGCGTGTTCGCGTTCGACGAGTTCGGGCCGCTCGGCATCCGCCCCACCGCGGGGCCGGCTGGGCTCCCGCCGGTCACCCCGAGCGCCATCCCGCGACCTACCACCGCACCCACGGGGTGCGGTACTTCCACGGCTGCTATTCCGTCGGCGACGACCGGCTGTGGGGCGTCAACCGCCGCAAGAAGGGTGCCGTGAACACCCTGGCCGCACTGAGGTCGATCCGCGCAGCCCGACCGGACGGCGCTCCGATCTACGTCATCCTGGACAACCTGTCCGCCCACAAAGGCGAGCGGATCCGCCGCTGGGCGAAGAAGAGCCGGGTCGAGCTGTGCTTCACCCTGACCTACGCGTCCTGGGCCAACCCCATCGAGGCCCACTTCGGGCCGCTGCGGCAGTTCACCGTCGCCAACTCCCACCACCCCAATCACCACGCGCAGCCCCGGGCCCTGCACGCCTACCTGCGCTGGCGCAACAAGAACGCCCGCCACCCCGAGGTCCTCGCAGCCCAACGCCGAGAGCGCGCAGGCATCCGCAGTGACAAGGGAATCCGCTGGGGCGGCAGACCCGCTCTTGCCGCGTGAGGGCCTCCGGTCAGCAGCATTCACAAGGCGCTTTCGGAGTTCCGGGCACGGGACAGTGCGTGTGCCTCGGTCTGGTTTCCAGAAGCGGTGGTCGAAACCTTGCCATCGTGGCCAGGGCCGTAGCGCGGTGCTGGATCAGCGTTGCAGCCACTCGTCGAGAAGCGCGGCTTCAGCTTTGCTGAGACTGGGCAGTTCCGGCAAGAGGGTGCGGAAGGCCGCAACGACGGCCGCCGGGTCCTGGGTGGGGACAGCGGGCTCATCTGCGAGGATGGCGCGAGCGATCGCGTCGAAGGCGGCGTCGGCCAGGCGCGGGTCGCTTTGCTCTGGTGGCAGGGTCAGCAGGGTGTGGACGGTTCCGATCCCCGCCGAGCGGACGAGGTTGACGGCGCGTTCCTCGCTCACCCGGAGCCGCCCGGCGGCGGCGATTCTGTGCACACGCTCGGCGAGGATCAGCACACCCTTGCCCTGTGCCGGGGTGTCGCGTGCGCGGGCCGGGTCGAGCAACAGGCCGTAGACGTACGGGTTGGCCAGCCCGAAGCTGATCTGCGTGTTCCATCCGGCGCGGAGGTCTTCCACAGGGTCGTCCGAGGGCGCGGTGGTCTGCTTGCCCGCCACATGTTCGGCGAAGACATGTTCCGCGGCGGCATCCAGCAGGTCGTCCTTGTCCTGGAAGAAGCGGTAGAGAGCAGGAGGCTGCAGCCCGGCCTCGTGCGCCACGCGGCGCGTGGTCACCGCGGCCGGACCCTGGTCGCGCAGCAGGCCGGCCGCAGCCTTCACGATGCGGTCCCGGGTGATGTCTCGACGCTGCGCGTTCGGTGCCATGGAGACGATGGTATCGCCCGTGTGTGACAGGCGATGTTATCGCCGATATTGCCAACTCTCCGCGGGTGACCTGCCTGAAGGTGCTGTTCAGTCGCCCAGTCTCCGGATGGACTCACATGGGCGCAATCAATGGAATTATCAGTGATACCGTTATTTCAGTTCCGTTGGAAACATCATCAGACTGGAGCCACCGATGCTGATCGTCACGGGAGCCACCGGCCACCTCGGGTCGCTGATCGTCAATCGCCTGCTGGAGCGGGTACCGGCCGACAGGATCGGCGTCAGTGTGCGCGACGTGAGCAAGGCCGCCGACCTTGCCGAGCGCGGCGTCCGAGTCCGCGCGGGAGACTTCACCGAACCCGACAGTCTCAAGCACGCCTTCGAAGATGCCGAGCGCGTCCTGGTCGTCTCCGCGGCCATTCGAGGCGGCGGCGCGTTGACCGCCAACAGCGCCGCCATCGACGCAGCACGGGAAGCGGGCGCCCAACGCATCCTCTACACCAGCCACCAGGCCGCCTCTCCCACGTCGCTCTTCCCGCCACAGAAGGTCCACGCGGCTACCGAGGAGCACCTCAAGCAGCAAGGAGTCCCCTACACCGCTCTTCGCAACGGGTTCTATGCCTCCACCTTGGACTCCTGCATCGGCGCGGCGCTGGAAACCGGCACGCTCGCCGTGCCGCAGGATGGCCCGGTGTCCTGGACGGCCCACGAGGACCTGGCAGAAGCCGCGGCCTCCGCCCTGACCGAAGACGGCGCACTCGAGGGGATCACGCCGCCGCTGACAGCCCCCCACACGCTGGACTTCGCCGACGTTGCCGAAATCCTCGGCCGCATCACCGGCCGGACCATCACCCGAGTCGTCATGGACGACAACGAGTGGATATCCGCAGCAGTCGCCAGCGGGATGCCGCGGCCGGCTGCGGAGTTCTCCTTGACGATGTTCGCGGCATCGCGCAATGGCGAGTTCAACGCCACCGATCCGACACTGGAAGCCACCATCGGTCACCCCGCGAAGACCGTCCACGAGGTCTTGGAGGCCGCCTCGCGCTCCCGGTGAACCGACCAGCCTCTGGTCCTGGCGGGTCGCCACCTCCGCGCCGCGACCCGCCAGGAACAGCGACGGCGGTCGAATGAACCTGGCCCACCGTAAAAACCTGCGAGGGACAGATGGGCTGGGCGACGAACGACGCGCCGCCCACTGTCGCGGCGAGGGTCAGCGACACCTACGCCGCCCTTCCGGAATGGTGGCCACCACCCAGCCGACCACTGCGGCCACGAACTCGGCGAACATTCCCGGTCACAGCACTAGCCAGGTCTGCTGGGCGGCTATAACTCGGCGTGCACGGATCACAGAAATCGGGCCAGAACCTGCAGTTGGCCCCACCTTGAATCGCCCCGACTCGGACCCGCTCATGCGCTCGAGTTCGGCTTCCGATGGCCCGCTCACCACTCTTCGCGCTGGTGGGCCGCGGGCCACCTCAACCGCAATGCCACGCCCCTTCGGTGATAGCTGCGAACACCGCCAAGTGGTGTGATTCGGTGGGGTTCACAGAGAGGGAGGACTCTGGTGTCGTCTTCGAAGCCGGTCGCATCCGTAACCGGTACTCAGCTTCCAATCTGCTGCACCTGCGGTGTGCAGTACGGAGCGCCGCGCGCCGATTGCCCGATTTGCCTGGACGAGCGGCAGTATGTCGGCTGGAACGGTCAACAGTGGACCACACTGGCCGAGTTGCGCGCTGGTGGCCGGCGCGGCCGGCTCGATGGGTCGGGCGGCCCGATCCGGCGATCGAGTACTGGACCGGCGACACCCATCAGATCGCGCCTGGCATGACGCTGATCAACGCGGGCACGCACTTCGCCGGAGGCACCGTGCTGCATTGGGGTGATGACCCCGAGGGACGCGGTGCACTGTTCAGCGGCGACATCTTCATGGTGGTCATGGACCGGCGGTGGGTCAGCTTCATCCGGTATCTCCGTGGATACTCCGCCGTTCAGGGCGGAGAGGAATCGGACTCCTGCGGAGCAGGGCAACGAGCTGCGATTCGCCGCCGGGGCGGATCGTAGTGCTCTGACCGGCAGATTCGATCTTTACCTGTGGCTGCACTAGTTTGTGAGTGTGAGTGCGAACCATGTGAAGCGGGCGTTCAAGTACCGCTTCTATCCGACCGATGCG
>NZ_LGDG01000015.1 GCF_001279775.1 Streptomyces sp. MMG1533
CCACTACCCCGCGCACCCCACCCAGCTCGCCCACGGCCCCCGCACCCACCCCCGCCTCCCCCTCACCTTCCACGGCGGCGGCGACCCCGCCATCGCCCGGGCCCTTCTCACCGAAGCCGAAAGGCACGGCGCCCGGGTCACCGTCCTCGCCGTCGGCGCCTGGCTCGACGAACATCCCGACCTGGCCCGCCGCATCCTCGACGGCGGCCACGACCTCGGCAACCACACCCTCCACCACCTCGACATCAACGCGATGTCCGAGACCGAGGCCCGTGCAGAGATCACCGGCTGCGCCCAGCGCCTGAACAGCCTCACCGGCTCCATCGGCACCTGGTTCCGCCCGTCCCGCGCCGCCCGCGCCTCCCCCCTCGTCGAACGCCTGGCGTACGACGCGGGCTACCCGCACGTCCTCTCCTACGACGTCGACTCCCTCGACTCCACCTCGCCCGGCGCCGGAGCCGTCACCCGCAAGGTCCTCGGCGAGATCCGCAACGGATCCGTGGTGAGCCTGCACTTCGGGTACGCGGGCACCCTCGCCGCGCTCCCCGCCGTACTGGAAGAACTCGACCGCCGCGGACTGCGCGCGGTCACCACCACGGAGCTGCTGAGCTGATGCACCGCACCCTCACCAAGAGCGCCCTCGCCGTCTTGGCCGCCCTCACCGCGCTGGCCGCCTGCGGCACCGAGACCACCAAGGACCGCGCAGGCGAGACCCGGGTCACCAAGGCCCCCGTACCCGCGCCGCCGAAGCAGAGGAAGGTGCAGGGCCTGCCCGGGATGCCGCCCGTCCTCGACCCCGAGGACGTGTACGCGGCCGACCGCCCCGGCAAGCTCTCCCCGGTGGTCAAGGACTTCCCGTCCCGGGTCTACGTGCCCAACAGCGAGTCCGACACCGTCTCGGTGATCGACCCGAAGACGTACGAGATCATCGAGACGATCCCCGTCGGAAGGCAACCCCAACACGTCGTGCCTTCTTGGGACTTGAAAACCCTGTGGGTCAACAACAACCGCGGCCACACGCTCACCCCGATCGACCCGAGGACCGGGAAGGCGGGCAAGCCGGTCGAGGTGCACGACCCGTACAACCTCTACTTCACGCCCAACGGCAAGTACGCCGTCGTGATGGCTTCCCTCGACCGCGAACTCGCCTTCCTCGACCCGCACACCATGAAGCGGATCAAGACCGAGCCGGTCACCTGCTACGGAGTCAACCACGCCGACTTCTCCCTCGACGGCAAGTACTTCATCGTCTCCTGCGAGTTCAGCGGCGAGCTGCTCAAGGTCGACACGGAGAAGATGAAGGTCGTCGGACAGCAGAAGCTCCCGTTCGACGGCGCCATGCCGCAGGACGTGAAGATCTCGCCCGACGGGAAGCGGTTCTACGTCGCCGACATGATGGCCGACGGCATGTGGGTCCTGGACGGCGACAAGTTCACCAAGCCGACCCTCCTGCCCACCGGCAAGGGCACCCACGGCCTCTACGTCAGCCGCGACTCCCGCGAGATGTACGTCTCCAACCGTGGCGAAGGCACCGTCTCCGTCTTCGACTTCACGCAGAACAAGCTCACCAAGAAGTGGCACCTGCCCGAGGGCGGCAGCCCCGACATGGGCGGCGTCTCCGCCGACGGCAAGGTCCTGTGGCTGTCCGGGCGTTACGACGCGGAGGTGTACGCCATCGACACCCGCACCGGCACCCAGCTCGCCCGCATCCCCGTCGGCAGCGGCCCGCACGGCCTCGCGGTCTATCCGCAGCCGGGCCGCTACTCGCTCGGCCACACGGGCATCTTCCGCTGAACCACGACCAGTTGACGTGTGGTCAGCTGACGCGGCGGGCGCTGAGCAGCACCTCCGACCCCACCGGCAGATAGCCGGCCGCCTGGAACGCCCGCAGACTGCGGGCGTTCCCCGGCGAGACCTGGGCCCACACCGGCTCATCCCCGCCCAGCTGCCGCGCCGCGTGCGCCAGCGCACGCCCGAGCCCCCGATGCCGTACGTCCTCGTCCACCTCGACCGCGACCTCCAGCCGCCCGGCGACCCCGCGCCCCAGCACGAGCACGCCGCCGTCCGCGGCCCATACCCGCACGTCATCGCGCCGCTTGCGGGAACTCACCACCCTCGGGTGATCGGGGTCGTCGATCTTTGTCAGCGCGAGCGGCGGCTCACCCGGCAGTGGAGCACCGACCGTCATCACGTCGATCGTGTCGCTCCCGCGCCCCGTACGCTCCATGAAGGCCGCGAGGAACCGCGCGTTCATGCTCGCGGCGAGGGCGTCGCAGTCGACGGCGCGCAGAGCCTCGTGCACCCACCGCGGATCCTCGTCCGTGAAGACGACGGAGTGCGCGGTGAACGCGAAGACCCCGGCGTCGCGGTGGGAGGGCTGGGGCACGACGGTCGTACGGCCGTCCGCGGCCGGGAAGACGCCCCGCGCCGCCGCGTCGAGAATGCTCCGCAAGGTCTCCGCCACGACCGCCCCCATCGCGCTCCTTGAGTCTCCACCCACTGGAAGGCCCACACTCGCAGACATGATCGACGACGGCACCGGACTCCTCACCATCGGAGAACTGGCCCGGGCGACCGGGCTGACCGTACGCACCATCCGCTACTGGTCCGACGAGGGCGCCCTGCCCCCGGTGACCAGGTCGACGGGCGGTTACCGGCTGTACGCCGCCGCGTCCGTCGCCCGCCTGGAACTGGTCCGCACCCTGCGCGAGCTGGGCCTCGGCCTGCAGGACGTACGCCGGGTGCTGGCCGGTGAGACGACGGTCGCGCAGGTCGCGGCGGCGCACGTGGTGGCGCTGGACGCGCAGATCCGCTCCCTGAAGGTGACCCGTGCGGTGCTGTCGACCGTGGCGCGACGCGGTTCGACCGCGGAGGAGATGACGTTGATGAACAAGCTGGCGCGGCTGTCGGCCGCGGAACGCAGGCGGATCATGGAGGAGTTCGTGGAGGAGGTGTTCCACGGGCTCGACAACGCCGACCCGGACATCAGGCATCGGCTGCGGCACACCGCCGTCGACCTGCCCGACGAGCCGACCCCGCAGCAGGTGGACGCCTGGGTGGAGCTGGCGGAAATGGTGCAGGACCCAAAGTTCCGGGTCCGGATGCGGCGGATGGTCGAGTTCAACGCCCAGGACCGCGGCCCCGACACACCGTCCGGCGCCTCGATGTGGTTCTTCAAGCGGCTGGTGGAGCTGGCCGGGCAGGCTCGCGAGCAGGGCATCGCGCCCGAGGCGCCCGAGGCGGACGCGGTCCTGGACGAGCTGCTCGGCCCGGGCGCAGACCAGGCCGCCGTCCTGGAACGCCTGGAGGCCGGGTTCCACACGCAGGCCAACCGCTACCGCGAGCTGATCGCTCTCGTGAACGGTCACGAGCCGGGGCTGCGGCACGCGGAGGAGTTCGGCTGGGTGGTCGCTGCGCTGCGGGCCAGGGCGGGCCGTTAATCTGACCTGCGTCAGTAGGACTGCAAGGTACGAGAAAAAGGGGCGGATCGGTGGCGGACATCGAAGAAGCACGCAAACATTTCCAGCGGATCGACACTGACGGTGACGGCTTCATCACCGCCGCCGAGTTCAAGACCGCCCTGGCCCAGGAAGGCGACTGGAACGTCACCGATTCGGTCGCCGAGGTCATCATCAAGTCCCGCGACCTCAACGGGGACAAGGTGCTGTCGTTCGACGAGTTCTGGGCCTACCTGGACAAGTGACGCGGGTGGTGAGGGGGGGCGCCCATGGGGTGCCCCCCTTCCCCCTTCCCTCATACCTCCCTCACCGCACCCCCCGGTTCACCGCCGACAGCACCGCCTGCACCGACGCCGCGACGGCCGACGTGGCCCGGGCGGCGCCCCAGTGCCCGGTGCCGTCGACGCGGCACTCGGCGTAGGCCGTGGTCTCGCCGTCCGGGGTCGTGTGTTCGGCGTGGTCGAGGACGGTCACGGAGTGGCCCGCGCCGGTCAGGGCGTCGACGAACGCGGAGACCGGGCCCGGGCCGGTGCCCTCGTAGTCGCCGGTACGGTCGCCGGTGCGCAGGGTGCAGACGAAGCGGTGGGCGCCGCAGGCGTCGCGGTGGACGGACCAGGCGTCCAGGGCCACCTCGCCGTCCTCGACGACGTACGTCGAGAGGAACAGGTCGTACAGCTCCTTGGCCGTGATCTCCCGGCCGGTGTCGTCGGTGGCCCGCTGGACCACCCGCGAGAAGTCCGGCCGCATGCGCTCCGGCAGGTCCACACCGTGGTGCGTGCGCAGCAGGTACGCCGCTCCGCCCTTCCCCGACTGGGAGTTGACGCGGATGATCGCCTCGTACGAACGTCCCACGTCCGCCGGGTCGATCGGCAGGTACGGCACGGCCCACGGCGCCTCCTCCTCCGGCACCCCCGACTCCGCCGCGCTGCGCGCGTGATGGGCCAGGCCCTTGCTGATCGCGTCCTGGTGGGTGCCGGAGAACGCGGTGTGGACGAGGTCGCCGGCGTAGGGGTGGCGTGGGTGCACCGGCAGCCGGTTGCAGTGCTCCACCGTCTCCCTCACCGCGTCGATGTCGCCGAAGTCGACCATCGGGTCGACCCCTTGGGCGTACAGGTTGAGCGCGAGGGTCACCAGGTCGACGTTGCCGGTGCGCTCCCCGTTGCCGAACAGACAGCCCTCGACGCGCTGCGCCCCGGCCAGGACGGCGAGTTCGGCGCAGGCGACGCCGGTGCCGCGGTCGTTGTGCGGATGGACGGAGAGGATCACCGAGTCGCGGCGGGACAGATGGCGGTGGACGTACTCGATCTGGTCGGCGTAGACGTTCGGTGTCGCGATCTCGACCGTCGCGGGCAGGTTGTGCGTGACCGGGCGGTCGGGGCTCGCGTCCCACAACTCCGTCAGCCCGTCGCACAGTTCGAGGACGAAGTCCGGCTCGGTGAGGTTGTAGGTCTCCGGCGAGAACTGGAACCGCACGGACGTGCCTTCCGCACGCCGCGCCATGTGCTCGGCAGCCTCGCGCACCGTCCGCCACACCTCGCCGCGGTCCCGGCCCAGGACGACGTCCCGCCACACCGGCGAGGTCGCGATGTACAGGTGCACGACCGCCCTGGGCAGTCCCTCGATCGACTCGAAGGTCCGGTCGATGAGGTCCCGCCGGGCCGGGGTGAACACGACCGGCGTGACGTCGTCGGGCACCGCGTCGCCGGTCACCAGGTGCCGTACGAAGTCGAAGTCCGCACGGCTCGCCGAGGGATAGCCGACCTCGATCTCCTTGAAGCCGGTCGCCACCAGCAGGTCGAAGAAGCGGCGCTTGCGCGTGGTGTCCATCGGCTCCGCGAGGGCCTGGTTGCCGTCGCGCAGGTCCACGGGGACCCAGAGCGGGGCCCGCTCGATACGGGCGGAGGGCCAGCGCCGGTCGGTGGCGGGCACGTGGACGCGCTGGTCGAAGGGGAGGTAGCGGTGGTGCGGCATGGGGCTGGGCTGCTGGGGATTCCACAGCGGTCGGGCGTACGGAGTCGCAGTCATCGTCTGCTGTTGCCTTCGGCTCGGTCGGACGAGACCGGCAGCACGGCGTCCCGCGGCGGGGTGCCGGTCGCGTCAGGCCCCGCCGCGGCAGCCGAGAAGAAGGAGACCGCGAAGCGTCATGCCGATTACGCTATCCACTGCTCAGGTCCTCAGACAAGTGAAATCACTCAGCTCCTCAGACAAGTTGACCCGGTCGCCCGACGGACCCGACATACCCGACGGGCCCGACAGATTGGTGAACCCCGTGCCGCCAGGTGCCGTCCGCCCCAGCCCCCTGGTCGAACAGGCCGCGGAGCGTCTGCGCGAGCAGATCGCCGGCGGTGACTGGCCGGTCGGCACCCGGCTGCCCGGCGAGACCACTCTCGCCAAGGAACTCGGCGTCGGCCGTTCCACCGTCCGCGAGGCCCTGCGCGCGCTCGCCGGTGCCGGGCTGGTGCAGCCGAGGCAGGGCGCCGGCGTCTTCGTCATCGCCACCGAGCCCGTCGAGGACTGGCCCACCCGGCTGCGCCGGGCCGCGGTGACCGATGTGTACGAGGTCCGCATGGCCGTCGAGGTCCACGCGGCGCGGCTCGCCGCGCGCCGCCGTAGGCCCGAGGACGTCACGGCGATGGAGCTCGCTCTGGAGGGCCGCCGGGCGGCCTCGGCGGGCGACGACGTGACCTTCATCGACGCCGACATCGTCTTCCACGCGGCGGTGGTGGCCGCCGCGCACAATCCCGTACTCGCCGACCTGTTCACCCAGTTCACGCCGGTCCTGCGGGAAGGGCTGGTCGAGTTGCTGACCCTGACCGGCCTGCGGGCCCATGACCCGAACACCGCGGATGACGCGCACGCGGCGTTGGTCCGGGCGGTCGCGGACGGGGATGCGGAGGCCGCGGCGGAGATCCTTCGGAAGGAGCTGGAGGATCCCTTCGGCGGCTAGAAGGCCCTTCGGCGGCTAGGAGGCCCTTCGGCGATACTGCCCCGGCGCCACCCCGTACTCCCGCTTGAACGCCTTGGCGAAGGCGAACTCCGAGGTGTAGCCGGTGCGTCGGGCGACCTGGCGGAGCGGGAGGTCGTCCGTGCGCAGCAGCCGGCCGGCCGTCGTCATGCGCCACCAGGTGAGGTACGCCAGCGGCGGTTCGCCCACCAGCGCGGCGAACCGGCGCGCGAAGGCCGCACGGGACAGGCCGCCGCGGGCGCCGAGTTCCTCGACCGTCCAGAGGTGGGCCGGGTCGCCGTGGATCGCGCGCAGTGCCGCCGCGACGGCCGGGTCGGCGAGCGCGGCCGCCCAGCCGGTCGGGTGCCCCGAGCCGTGTCGTTCGTCCTGCCACCACGCCCGCAGGATGTAGATCAGCAGGGTGTCCAGCAGCGAGGTGACCACCGTGTCCGCACCCGGCCGGGACCCCTCCAGCTCCGCGCCCAGCAGCTCCACCGCGGCCCGCAGCGAGCGATGGGCGCCGACCCGGGCGGGCAGGTGGACGACCTCCGGGAGGCCGGTGAGCAGGGGGTGGGCGCGGCTGCGGTCGAGCAGGTAGGCGCCGCAGAGCATGACCGTGTCCGGAGCCGATTGCCCTTCGGGAGACGGCGGTTCGGGCCACCTGCCGTCCGGACCCAGCCGTACGACGTCCGGCTCCACGTCCGGACCACTGGCCAGCGCGTGCCCGCGCCCGTGCGCCAGGAACGCCACGTCACCCGGCGCGAGCGCGACCGGCTCGCCCTTTGCCGGGATCAGCCACGCGGACCCCCGCAGCACCACGTGGAACCCGGCCCCGTCCGAGGCCTCGAAGCGCATGCCCCAGGGCGCGTGCTTGTCCCGGCGCGAGGAGTGCGGCCGCCCGGTGCGCATCGTGGCGACGGCGTCGCTGAGTACGTCCATGTCTCCACCGTAGGCGCCGGGCCGGTCAGGAAGACGTACGGACAGGAAGGCGAGACCGATGGACATGGATCGTCTCGCCCTCGGGTCATAGCGTTTTCGGTATGCCAACTACCGCACGCACCGTGCTTTTTCATGAGATCGGCGGACCCGGGGTACTGAAGATCGAGGACCTGACCGTCCCCGAGCCCGGGCCCCGCCAAGTGGCGTTACGCGTAGAGGCGTTGGGGCTGAATCGGGCCGAAGCCCTCTTCCGCGCCGGGACTTACTACTACCAGCCCGCGCTCCCCGCCTCCCGCCTCGGCTACGAGGCCTCCGGCATCGTCGAGGCCGTCGGCGAGGGGGTCACCGAACTCGCCGTCGGCGACCCCGTGATGACGGGCCCCGGGATCGAGATGAGCGCGCAGGGCGTGTACGCGGAACGGGTTGTCCTCCCCGAGACCGCGGTCGTACGACGGCCCGCGTCCGTGGACGCGGTCACCGGGGCCGCAGCCTGGCTGACGTACACGACGGCGTACGGCGCACTGTTGGAGACCGCGGGTCTGAAGCCCGGCGACCACGTCCTCATCACCGGCGCATCCAGCGGGGTCGGCACCGCGGCGATCCAGGTGGCCCGCCGCATCGGCGCGATCCCGCTCGCCACGACGCGCACCGAGGGGAAGCGGCGGCAACTGCTCGACCTGGGTGCGGCGGAAGTGATCGTCTCGGGAGAGCCGGACGGCGGCTCGGAGGTCGTCGCGAAGGAGGTCCGACGGCTCACCGGTGGCCACGGCGCCCAGGTGATCTTCGACGCGATCGGCGGCCCCGCCTTCCGTCCGCTCGCCGACGCACTCGCCGAGGGCGGATCCGTGCTGGTCTACGGCTGGCTGGACCGCCGCCCCGCCGAGATCCCCTGGAACTGGCCCTTCACCATCCACACGTACGCGAACATGACCCTCACCACCACACCCGGCGGCCGCCGCCGCTCCACCGCCTTTCTCAACGCCGGACTGGCCGACGGCGGCTTCCGCCCGGTCGTCGCCGAGGTCTTCGACGGCCTCGACCGGATCCAGGACGCCCACCGGCTGATGGAGTCGAACCGGCACACGGGCAAGATCGTCGTACGGGTCTGAGGTCACCCGCCATGCGTCACGCGTTCGGCGCGGGTGCGGAACAGCCCGCCCTTCCCGGAGGTTGGTGTCGGCGGACCAGGAGCCGAAGGCTCCGCGGCACACCTCCGAAGGGCGAGACCCGACATGAAGATCGGCATCATCGGCGCGGGCAACATCGGCGGCAACCTCACCCGAAGGCTCACCGCCCTCGGTCACGACGTCTCCGTGGCCAACTCCCGCGGCCCGCACACGCTCACCGCACTGGCCGAGGAGACGGGCGCGACCCCCGTACCGGTGGAGGAGGCGGCCCGTGGTGCTGAGATCGTCATCGTCACGATCCCCATGAAGGCGGTACCGGACCTGCCCGCCGGCCTGCTCGACGAGGCGGCGGACGGCGCCGCGGTGGTCGACACCGGCAACTACTACCCCCGGCAGCGCGACGGCAAGATCGTGGAGATCGACGACGAGGGGCTCACGGAGAGCCGGTGGACACAGCGGCAACTCGGCCACCCCGTGATCAAGGCCTTCAACGGCACCTACGCCCAGGACCTCCTGGACCGCCCGCGCCCGGCCGGCGCCCCCGACCGCATGGCACTGCCGGTCGCGGGCGACGACGAGGCGGCGAAGCGCAAGGTGCGGGCCCTCATCGACGAACTCGGCTTCGACACGGTCGACGCGGGCGGCCTCGACGACTCCTGGCGCCAGCAGCCCGACACCCCGGTGTACGGGCTGCGGGCCGACACCGACGGGGTCACGAAGGCGCTGGCGGAGGCGAGCCCGGAACGAAAGCCGGAGCGTCGCGGATAGGTCACACGATCTCGAGGGGCAGGTGCGGCCCGTCCGGAAGCACGACCTTCACAGGGTCCCCGGGCCGCACCACACCTCCCGCGACGACGACACTCATGATCCCGGACTTGAACCTCACGGTTCCCTGCGCGTCCCGCCCCACGACCTGCTTCATCAGCCCCTTCCGGAAGTTGTCGATCTGCTTGCAGGGATTGCGCAGCCCGGTCACCTCGACGACTGCCGCCTCCCCGAGGTGCAGCAGGGTCCCGACCGGCAACCCCAGCAGATCGATCCCCCGCGTGGTCACGTTCTCCCCGAGCTCCCCGGCCGTCACCTCGAACCCGGCCCCGCGTACCTCGTCGAACAACTCCTCGTGGATGAGGTGCACCTGCCGCAGATTCGGCTGCGAGGGATCGTTCTCCATCCTGAACCGATGCTTCACCGTCGCACCGGCATGCACGTCCCCCTCCACCCCGAGCCCGGCGATCAGCGTGATGCTCTCCCGGTTCGGCTTGGTGAAGGAGTACGTGCCGCTGCTGCTGACCGCGCCGACCGTCCCACCCATGACCCGAAACCCTCCAAAATGTCAGGCGCCCTGGGCCCACTCGCGCAGCGCCGCCTTGTCGGCGAAGTCCGCCACGTTCTTGTCCAGCGGATCGTCGGTGTACTGGTGGAAGCGCCACTTCGCCTTGATGCGGGGCTTGCCGGCCGTGACGTAATCGGCGATCCAGAGGCCGT
Organism: Streptomyces sp. MMG1533; assembly: GCF_001279775.1. Classification (GTDB taxonomy): domain Bacteria; phylum Actinomycetota; class Actinomycetes; order Streptomycetales; family Streptomycetaceae; genus Streptomyces. The sequence continues at coordinate 9,954 of NZ_LGDG01000015.1, forward strand.
CACCCGCGTACGACGTGGTGTCGATGTTCAGCCAGTAATTGCGATTACAGTACAAGATCACCCTGTTGTTCGGCCGCAGTGCTTTCACCTTGCGGATGAAGCTGTCCTTCTCCGCGTTGGTGGCGTGCGTGCCGTCGCCGGTGGTCTCCCAGTCGACGGCCAGGATGTCGCCCGCCTTCTCAGGGGCGTGCTTCACGAAGTACTCCGCCTGGGCCGTGAGGTTGCCCGGCCAGAGGAAGTGGTAGAAGCCGACGACCAGACCGGCGTCGCGGCCCTGCTTCGTCTGGGCCGCGAGTTTCGAGTTGACGTACGAACGGCCCTCGGTCGCCTTGATGAAGACGAAGGAGAGACCGTCCGTGTCGTAGGAGGAGGACTGGTACGCGCTCACATCGATGCCGCGCAGCATGGGGGACTCCCTGAGTGCCTGGGGGGACAGGAGTTGGTCGGTGACTGCCGTCCTACCCTGGCACGAGTGATCCGCGCGTGACGTGGAAACGTCAACCTGTGGCCGTCGCCGACAGGCGTCAGCACTCGATGATGTTCACCGCCAGCCCGCCCCGAGCCGTCTCCTTGTACTTCACGGACATGTCGGCCCCGGTCTCCTTCATCGTCTTGATGACCTTGTCCAGGGACACCTTGTGCGAGCCGTCCCCGCGCATCGCCATCCGTGCGGCCGTGACCGCCTTCACCGCTGCCATGCCGTTGCGCTCGATGCACGGGATCTGGACCAGGCCGCCGACCGGGTCGCAGGTGAGGCCGAGGTTGTGTTCCATGCCGATCTCGGCGGCGTTCTCGACCTGTTCGGGGGAGCCGCCCAGTACCTCCGCGAGTGCGCCCGCCGCCATGGAGCAGGCCGAGCCGACCTCGCCCTGACAGCCGACCTCGGCGCCGGAGATGGAGGCGTTCTCCTTGAAGAGCATGCCGATGGCGCCGGCGGCGAGCATGAAGCGGACCACCCCGTCCTCTTTTTCTCCCTCGGAGGCCGCGCCCGCCACGAAGTTGATGTAGTAGTGCAGGACCGCCGGGATGATGCCCGCCGCTCCGTTGGTCGGGGCCGTCACCACGCGGCCGCCCGCCGCGTTCTCCTCGTTCACCGCCATCGCGTAGAGCGTGATCCACTCCATCGCATGCGCCAAGGGGTCGCCCTCCGCCCGGAGTTGGCGAGCCGACATGGCCGCCCGGCGGCGGACCTTCAGCCCGCCCGGCAGGATGCCCTCGCGGGACATGCCGCGCGAGACGCACGCCTGCATCACCCGCCAGATCTCCAGCAGACCCGCGCGGATCTCGTCTTCCGTGCGCCAGGCCCGCTCGTTCTCCAGCATCAGCGAGGAGATCGACAGGCCGGTCTCCTGCGTCAGGCGCAGCAGCTCGTCGCCCGTGCGGAAGGGGTACTTGAGCACCGTGTCGTCGAGCTTGATGCGGTCCGCGCCCACCGCGTCCTCGTCGACGACGAAGCCGCCGCCCACCGAGTAGTACGTCTTCGTGAGCAGCTCCGTCCCCGAGGCGTCGTACGCCCACAGGGTCATGCCGTTCGCGTGGTAGGGGAGGGTCTTACGACGGTGGAGGACGAGGTCCTTGTCGAAGGCGAAGGCGATCTCGTGTTCGCCGAGGAGCCGCAGCCGGCCCGCCTCCTTGATGTCCTCCACCCGCTGGTCGGCCTTCTCCACGTCCACCGTCCGCGGCGAGTCGCCCTCCAGGCCGAGCAGCACCGCCTTGGGTGTGCCGTGGCCGTGGCCGGTCGCGCCGAGCGAGCCGTACAGCTCGGTCCGTATGGACACGACGGAGTCGAGCAGGGCCTCGTTGCGCAGGCGGCGGGCGAACATGCGGGCCGCGCGCATCGGGCCGACGGTGTGGGAGCTGGACGGGCCGATGCCGATCGAGAACAGGTCGAAGACCGAGATGGCCACGGTGACTCCTCAATACAGGGTGGCGCAGGGGATGTGCGCCCCGCACTGATGAGTGTGCGGGGCGCACCACAAAAAGGAACTACTTGTTCAGACCGGGGTACAGCGGGTGCTTGTCGGCCAGCGCCTCGACCCGGGCCTTCAGCGCCTCCACGTCGCCCCCCTCGAAGGGAGAGGGCGCCTTCAGCGCCTCGGCGATGACGTCCGCGACCTCGGCGAAGTCGTCGGCCGTGAAGCCGCGGGTGGCGAGGGCGGGCGTACCGATCCGCAGGCCCGAGGTGACCATCGGGGGACGCGGGTCGTTCGGGACGGCGTTGCGGTTGACCGTGATGCCGACCTCGTGGAGGCGGTCCTCGGCCTGCTGCCCGTCCAGCTCGGACTCGCGCAGGTCGACCAGGATCAGGTGCACGTCGGTGCCGCCGGACAGGACGTTGACGCCGGCCTCGCGGGCGTCCGGCGCGGTGAGGCGCTCGGCGAGGATCCGCGCGCCCTCGACCGTACGGCGCTGGCGCTCCTTGAAGTCCTCCGACGCGGCGACCTTGAAGGAGACCGCCTTGGCCGCGATCACGTGCTCCAGGGGACCGCCCTGGAAGCCCGGGAAGACGGACGAGTTGAGCTTCTTGGCGAAGTCCTTCCTGGCCAGGATGATGCCGCCGCGCGGGCCGCCCAGCGTCTTGTGGGTGGTGGAGGTGACCACGTCGGCGTACTCCACCGGGTTGGGGTGGAGACCGGCCGCGACCAGACCCGCGAAGTGCGCCATGTCGACCCACAGGAAGGCCTCGACCTCGTCCGCGATGCGGCGGAACTCGGCGAAGTCCAGCTGCCGCGGGTACGCCGACCAGCCCGCGATGATCACCTTCGGGCGGTGCTCCTTGGCGAGCCGCTCGACCTCGGCCATGTCGACGAGACCGGCGTCGTCCACGTGGTACGCGACCACGTTGAACTGCTTGCCGGAGAAGTTCAGCCGCATCCCGTGGGTCAGGTGACCGCCGTGGGCGAGGTCCAGTCCGAGGATGGTGTCGCCGGGCTGGGCCAGCGCGAACAGCGCGGCCTGGTTGGCGGAGGCGCCCGAGTGGGGCTGCACGTTGGCGTACTCGGCGCCGAACAGCTCCTTGACCCGGTCGATCGCGATCTGCTCGGCGACGTCGACGTGCTCGCAGCCGCCGTAGTAGCGGCGGCCGGGGTAGCCCTCGGCGTACTTGTTGGTGAGGACCGAGCCCTGAGCCTCCATGACCGCGAGGGGCGCGAAGTTCTCGGAGGCGATCATCTCGAGGGTGGACTGCTGGCGGACCAGCTCGGCGTCGACGGCGGCGGCGACCTCGGGGTCGAGTTCGTGCAGGGGCGTGTTCAGAACGGACATCAGGTGTACGACTCCTCAGCCGGCGGAAAAGGCGGTGTACTCGTCGGCGGAGAGCAGGTCGGCCGGCTCCTCCGCCACGCGTACCTTGAACAGCCACCCGCCCTCGAAGGGGGCGGAGTTCACCAGCGACGGATCGTTGACCACGTCCTCGTTGACCTCGGTGACCTCACCGTTGACCGGGGAGTACAGGTCGCTGACCGACTTGGTCGACTCCAGTTCGCCGCAGGTCTCGCCCGCGGTCACCGTGGCACCGACCTCCGGGAGCTGGACGAAGACGACATCGCCGAGCGCGTTGGCCGCATGCTCCGTGATGCCGACCGTCGAGACGCCGTCCGCGGCGGCCGACAGCCACTCGTGCTCCTTGCTGTAGCGCAGCTCTTGGGGGTTGCTCATGGCCTGAATTCTCCTGTACGCGGGGGAGTGCTGGTGAGTGAGGGACTGTTGGAAACGCACGTGAGCAGCGGAAATGTGCGCAGGGTCACGCGCACGGACCGCTCAAGTGTCTACTTCTGGCGCTTGTAGAACGGCAGCGCCACGACCTCGTACGGCTCGTGGCTGCCCCGGATGTCCACACCGACACCCGGCGTGCCCGGCGCCGCGTGCGCGGCGTCGACGTACGCCATCGCGATCGGCTTGCCCAGCGTGGGGGAGGGCGCGCCGGAGGTGACCTCGCCGATCACCTCGCCGTCGGCGACGACCGCGTACCCGGCTCGCGGCACGCGACGCCCCTCGGCGACCAGGCCGACGAGGACGCGCGGGGGGTTCGCCTCGGCGCGCGAAGCGGCCTCGGCGAGCGCCTCGCGCCCCACGAAGTCGCCCTCCTTCTCGAACTTCACGACCCGCCCGAGCCCGGCGTCGAAGGGGGTCAACGACGTGGAGAGCTCGTGCCCGTACAGCGGCATGCCCGCCTCCAGGCGCAGCGTGTCGCGGCACGACAGCCCGCAGGGGACCAGGCCGACGCCCTCGCCCGCCTTGGTCAGGGCCTGCCACAGCTCGACGGCGTGCTCCGGCTTCACGAACAGCTCGAAGCCGTCCTCGCCGGTGTAGCCGGTGCGGGCGATGAGCGCCGGAACACCGGCGACCGTGCCGGGGAGGCCGGCGTAGTACTTCAGACCGTCGAGGCCGGCGTCGGTGAGGGACTTCAGAACCCCCGGCGACTCGGGACCCTGCAAGGCGATCAGCGCGTACGCGTCCCGGTCGTCGCGTACCTCGGCGTCGAAGCCGGACGAACGCTCCACGAGCGCGTCCAGCACCACCTGGGCGTTGGAGGCGTTGGCGACGACCATGTAGTGAGAGGACCCGGCCTCGGTCTCGGCGAGCCGGTAGACGATCAGGTCGTCGAGGATGCCGCCGTCTTCGCGGCAGATCATGGTGTAGCGGGCGCGGCCGACACCGACGGACGCGATGTCGCCCACGAGCGCGTGGTTCAGGAGCTGCGCGGCCTGCGGGCCGGTGACCGTGATCTCGCCCATGTGCGAGAGGTCGAAGAGGCCGGCCCTCGTGCGCACGGCGTTGTGCTCGTCGCGCTCGGAGCCGTAGCGCAGGGGCATGTCCCAGCCGGCGAAGTCGGTCATCGTCGCGCCGAGGACACGATGCAGGGCATCGAGCGCGGTGTGACGGGGTGCGGTGCTGCTCATCGGACGGTCGTCTCCCAAGGCGATGGGGGCACCTCCCGCGCGAGCGCATTCGAGCGTGGGGGAGGGTGAGGTCGTTCCTCCCCATCTGTCATCGGAACCTGAGAGGTTCGACGTGACCCCGCGAAACGGTGGTCACGACTTGCACCTTGGGTGGAGCCGCTGTCGCAGCGGCCCGCTTTTCAGATGTGCCTCGCCCGCGCGGTAACTGGGGCCTGAGAGATTCAAGGGAGGGACTTGCTCCTTCGGCGCCCCAGCGACGTACGACTGGGGACTCTCCCGCGCGGATTCAAACGGCCGGTATGCAGTTGGCGCGCACATCATTGCACGCATCCCCGGCGCGCGGCAGGCCGCATCTGTAACCGGCCTGTGGCAGTAAGCGCATGAAAACGCGAGACACCGCGTATTACCTTCTCTTTACACTCGACGGGGAGGGGAACTCGTGACCCACCCCAGGGGAGGACGATCACGGTGAACAGGACCACGGCGTACGCCACGACCTCGGCCGTCGCGCTGCCCGAGCAGCCCGCGGCCCCGGCCCGCCAGGCGTGCGGGGCGCGCCCGGCACCCGTCCTCCGCGACCTGCGCGAGCGCGAGGGTCACAGCCCGCACGCACTGCTCTTCGGACCCCGCGACCTCGTCGTGATCACCGGCCTGCCCGGCAGCGGCAAGTCCACGCTGATGCGGCGCACGGTCAAGGGCCTGCGGATCGACTCCCAGGACACCCGCGACCGCTGGGACGGCAGGCTGTCCCGCCTCCTGCCGTACGCGGTCTACCGCCCGCTCGTGCGACTCGCCCACTACGCCGGACTGCGCCGCGCCCTGCGCTCCGGCAAGGGCGTCGTCGTGCACGACTGCGGTACGCAGGCCTGGGTGCGCGGCTGGCTGGCCCGTGAGGCCCGCCGCCGGGGCGGCACCCTGCACCTGCTGCTCCTCGACGTCACTGCCGACACGGCCCTGGCCGGTCAGCGCGAACGCGGCCGGGGAGTCTCGCGGTACGCGTTCCTGCGCCACCGCGGCGCGGCCTCCCGCCTGATCAGCAGCGTGGAGAAGGGCGACCTGCCCCAGGGCTGCACCTCGGCGGTCCTGATCGACCGGGACGCGGCGAACGTACTGACCCGGATCGGCTTCACGGGCTGACCACCGAGCGGTCCGCACCCGCTAGCCTTTCAGCCACAGCAGCGGTACTCGGCAGGCGGTAGGCAGCAGATGGACTTCCCGGCGGATCTCCCAGCGGGCTTCTCGGAGTTCCCGGCACAGGCGCACCCTCATCCGCACGGCGGATGGCCCGGCAACGAACTGGAGGAGGTGCTCTCCGCCTCCCTCGGCATACCCGGGGCCGGCGGGCGCATCATCGAGGTGCTCGGCCGCAGCTTCGTGTGGATCCCGCTGCCCGGCGGCGGCGGCCCGCACAGCGGCCCGCTCGACCTGCCCACACTGGAGATCGACGGCCAGGCCTATGTGCCGGTGTTCAGCTCCGAGGAGCAGTTCCGCCAGGTCGTCGGCTCGCACCTGTCGTACACCATCGCGCCGGCGGTGGAGTTCGCCCGCGGGCTGCCCCCGCAGGTCGGCATCGCCGTGAACCCGGACGGCACGGTCGGCGTCCCGCTGCCCCCGCCCGCCGTGGCCGACCTCTGCCGCACCGGCCGCACCCCGCTGGACGGCCCCGCGAGCGGCGGCCGGGTCAAGCTCTACGAACCCGACTGGCAGGACGACCCCGTCGACTTCCTCGCCGCGGCCTCGGCCGAGTTCGCCGCGACCGGCGTCATCCTCACGGCCCGCCGCTGCCTGGCCGCCATCGAGACGGCCGACCCGGTGATGTTCGTAGGCGTGGAACTCTCCCAGTGGGAGGCTCCCGACCTGCGTACAGCCCCCATGGACGCCCTGGCCAGGGCCCTGGGCCGGGCTCCGGCCCCCTGGCCGGTCAACCTGGTCCTCCTGGACGTGGCGGACGACCCGGTGGGCCACTGGATGCGCGAGCAGGTCCGGCCCTTCTACCAGCAGGGCTACTAGCAACGCCCCCAGGGGCGCGGGGCGGTATCGATATCCGGCTGCGTCGCGGGGGCGCGACCGACCCGCACGAACCCGCACCCGCCGTAGGACAGAAAGCCCCGAGCTCTTGGGCGGTTGCTGTCGGCTGCTCCACATAAGCTGGTTTCATATCGAGTTTCATATCGATGCAACTTCACGAAGGGGCGGTACAGGTGAGCGCCAGCGGCATCGCGGCCGGGCAGGTCGAGCACATGCTGCGCCAGGTGACGCCCGGGCGCTACGACGCCTACGAGGCACTCCTGCGCGCGCTCGCGACCCCCTCCTCCGGCCAGGTATGGATGCTCCTCTGGCACGGCCAGGCAGGCTCCCCCGACGCCCAGTACGGAAACATGGAGGTCGACGGCTACGGCTATGCCCCGTGCGTGACCTCGGCTCAGGAACTCTCGGCCAGCGGCTGGAACCGCTCCTACGAAGTCGTCGACGGAGTCGACGTCGCCCGCACCCTCTACCCCGACCACTACGGCCTCTGGCTGAACCCGCACGCCCCCGGCGGCGGCGTCGGCATCCCCTGGCTCGACCTGCGCCGCATCGCCACCGGCCTGGAGCGTCAGCCGGCCGGTCCGCTCCGGCTGTCCGAGCCCGGCATCGAGATCCCGCAGTTCTACGCCCTGCTCGCGCAGAACGCCCACCGCACCCCGGCCGTCCGCGCGTTGCGCCGCGCCTGGGTGCAGCCCGCGCTCGGGGCGCCGTATCTCGCCATCGGTCTCGACGTGTACGACACCAGCCCGCCGGCCGTCGACTCGGTGCGCGCGATGATGCAGCAGTCGATCGGGGCGGTCCCGGAGGGGCTGCCGGTGTCGACCGTGGCGATGTCCGACGAGTACGACCCGGTCGCGCTGTGGATGCGGGCGGGCGCCCGCCCGTTCTACGACCGCGAGGCCCACGCCGCGCCCGCCCCGGCCCCCTCCTCGGCCCAGGCTCCGGTGGCCGGTTACGGCTATCCGCCGGCCCACGGCGGTTACTGACCGGACGATCCTCCGGCTCCGGAGGCCGGCTCCGTCTTCGCGCGTAGAACTGGGTGGATCATCCCTGCCCGCCCCCCAATGTCCCCATTGGTCTGCGTCCGCCCCGCGTTACCCGCCGTCCGGATAACGGAACCCTCCGGCTCGCATCACGTTTATGCATCCTTTCACCGCCAAGTCTGGCAACAGATCGCCAAAGCGTTGAAGACTCCCGCACCAGGGGCCTTTCGTCCCTGTGTATGACGGACTGATAACGCCGCCACAGCGGCAAGTGCGGGCCGGCTACCGCCGGTTGAGAGGGGTCCCTGCCAGATGACGGCACCATTGCACGAGCCGACCGCGGAAGCGGCCCCGAGCGCGGCCGAAGAAGCGGCGCTGGCCAGCGCCGATGCGAAGGCCGTACAGGGGCGTTCCCTGGGCCGGATCGCCTGGGAGCGCCTGAAGCGGGACAAGCTCGCCCTCACGGGTGGCGTCGTGGTGCTCTTCCTCGTCGTGATCGCGCTGCTCGCCCCGGTCATCACGAGTCTCCTCGGGCAGGACCCGAACGAGTATCACGAGAGCCTCATCGACCCGCTCTTCGGCACCCCGACGGGCTCCCTGGGCGGCATCAGCGGCGACCACCTGCTCGGCGTCGAGCCGGTCAACGGCCGCGACATCTTCGCCCGCATCCTCTACGGCGCCCGGATCTCCCTGCTGGTCGGCTTCCTGTCCGCCGTGGTCGCCGTGATCCTCGGAACGGTGCTGGGCATCCTCGCGGGGTTCTTCGGCGGCTGGATCGACTCCGTGATCAGCCGGGTGATGGACGGTCTGCTCGCGTTCCCGCAGCTGCTGTTCATCATCGCGCTGGTCTCCGTCATGCCGAACGAGATGCTGGGTCTGACCGGGTCGAGTGTGCGTGTCTTCGTGATGATCCTGGTCATCGGATTCTTCGGTTGGCCCTACATCGGGCGCGTGGTGCGCGGCCAGACGCTCTCGCTGCGTGAGCGCGAGTACGTCGAGGCCGCCCGATCGCTGGGCGCGGGGCGGCTGTACATCCTGTTCAAGGAACTGCTGCCCAACCTCGTCGCCCCGATCGTCGTGTACACGACGATGATGATCCCCACCAACATCCTCACCGAGGCGGCGCTCAGCTTCCTGGGCGTGGGCGTCAAGCCGCCCACGGCCTCGTGGGGGCAGATGCTCTCGAGTGCGATCGACTACTACGAGTCGGACCCCATGTACATGGTGGTCCCGGGAGTGGCGATCTTCATCACCGTGCTGGCCTTCAACCTCTTCGGCGACGGCGTCCGGGACGCGCTGGACCCGAAGGCTTCCCGTTGAACCGCCGAACCGCTGAACCGCTGAACCGCTGAACCGCTGAAGCTCAGCACCCCAACTGTCCCGTGGCACTCACACGGGGTCTCTCATCAAATCCGGAGGATCCGAGATCGTGACTACCCAACGCACCTCAGGGCGGCGGAAGCAGGCGTTTGCCGCTGTCGCCGCGGTCGCCGCGCTGCTGACCACGGCGGCGTGCGGCGGCGGTGGAGACGACGGCGACAACGGCTCGAGCACCGGTGCCGCCGGCTTCGACGCCGCGAACAACAAGGTCGCCCAGGCCTCTGCCGCCAAGAAGGGCGGCACGCTGAAGTTCGGTGGCGCCCAGGATGCCGACTCGTGGGACACCACGCGCGGTTACTACGGCTTCATGTGGAACTTCGCGCGCTACTACAGCCGCCAGCTCGTCACGGGCAAGGCCGAGCCGGGTGCGGCCGGTGCCGAGATCACCCCGGACCTCGCGACCTCGACCGCCAAGATCACGGACGACGGCAAGACCTACACGTACACGCTGCGCGACGGTGTGACATGGGAGGACGGCAAGCCGATCACGTCCAAGGACGTCAAGTACGGCATCGAGCGCGTGTGGGCGCAGGACGTGCTGTCCGGCGGCCCCGTCTACCTGAAGGACGTCCTCGACCCCAAGGGCGAGTACAAGGGCCCGTACAAGGACACCTCCGCGGACAAGCTGGGTCTGAAGGCGATCGACACGCCCGACGACAAGACCATCGTCTTCCACCTGCCGCAGGCCAACTCGGACTTCGAGGAGATGCTGGCCCTGGTCTCGGCCTCCCCGGTCCGCCAGGACAAGGACACCAAGTCCAAGTACGGTCTGCACCCGTTCTCCTCCGGCCCGTACAAGTTCCAGTCGTACAGCCCGGGCAAGGACCTCACGCTGGTCCGCAACCCCGAGTGGAAGCAGGCCTCGGACCCGATCCGCAAGGCCTACCCGGACAAGATCACCGTCCAGTTCTTCTCGGACGCCAACCAGCTCGACCAGCGTCTGCTCAACGGTGACCTGGACCTCGACATCAACCAGACCGGCATGTCGCCGCAGGGCCGCACCACCGCCCTGAAGCAGCACAAGGCCAACCTGGACAACCCGGTCTCCGGCTACATCCGTTACGCGGTCTTCCCGCAGAGCGTGAAGCCGTTCGACAACGTCGAGTGCCGCAAGGCCGTGATCTACGGCGCCGACCACGTGTCGCTGCAGACCGCGCGCGGCGGCCCGGTCGCCGGTGGTGACATCGGCACCAACATGCTGCCGCCGTCGATCCCGGGCGCCGAGGGCCAGAAGTACGACCCGTACGAGCTCGCGGGTGCCAACAAGACCGGCAACGAGGCCAAGGCCAAGGAGGCCCTGAAGGCCTGCGGCAAGCCGAGCGGCTTCTCCACCACCATCGCGGTCCGCAACAACAAGCCGGTCGAGGTGGCCACCGCCCAGTCCCTGCAGGCGTCGCTGAAGAAGATCGGCATCACCGCCGAGATCGAGCAGTACGACGGTTCGCAGACCACCGGCATCATCGGCAGCCCCGCCAACGTGAAGAAGAAGGGCTTCGGCATCATCATCATGGGCTGGGGTCCGGACTTCCCGTCCGTGCAGGGCTTCGGTCTGCCGCTGTGGGACAGCAAGTACATCCTGGACAGCGGTAACTCCAACTACGCGCTGATCAAGGACAAGACGATCGACGGCCTGTTCGACTCCTACGTCACCACGCTGGACGACGCGGGCAAGGAAAAGATCGCCACGGAGATCAACCACAAGGTGATGGAGGGCGCGTACTACCTGCCCTTCGTCTTCGAGAAGTTCATCAACTGGCGCTCGGACAACCTGGCGAACGTGTACACCACCGACGGCTACAGCGGTATGTACGACTTCGTCAACCTCGGTCTGAAGTCCGCCAAGTAATCCCGGCACACCCGCCACACGGCACGAAAGGCAGGTGAAGGCCGGCGCAGCGTGATCGTGGGCCATCGGACGACCTCCGGTGGCCCACGGTCCGCGGCGGGCCGAGAGCTGTGCTCGCTTACCTCATCAGGCGGTTGTTCGCCGCCGCAGTGATGCTCGTGGTCATCATCATGGTGGTCTTCGGCATCTTCTTCCTCGTCCCCAAGTGGGCGGGCGTGGACATCGCCACGAGCTTCGTGGGCAAGCAGGCCGACCCGGCGGCCGTCGAGGGCGTGCGCCAGAAGCTCGGCCTGGGCGACCCGATCTACGCCCAGGTCTGGGAGTTCTTCAAGGGCATCTTCGCCGGCCGCACCTACTCGGGCGGCGGCGACAGCATCCACTGCGCCGCACCGTGCTTCGGCTACTCCTTCCGCAGTGAGCAGGCCGTCTGGCCGGTGCTGACCGACCGCTTCCCGGTGACCCTGGGTCTCGCGCTCGGCGCCGCCGTGCTGTGGCTGGTCTTCGGTGTCGCGGCGGGTGTGCTCTCCGCGCTCAAGCGGGGCACCCTGTGGGACCGCGGCGCGATGGTCGTCGCCCTCGCGGGTGTCTCCCTCCCCATCTACTTCACCGGCATGCTCAGCCTGGCGATCTTCGCCTTCGGGCTGAAATGGATCGACGCGCAGTACGTGCCCCTGGAGGACAGCGTCGGAGGCTGGTTCGGCGGCATGATCCTGCCGTGGATCACCCTCGCCTTCCTGTACGCGGCGATGTACGCCCGGATCACCCGCGCCACCATGATGGAGATCCTCGGCGAGGACTACATCCGCACCGCCCGCGCCAAGGGCCTCAAGGAACAGACCGTCATCGGCAAGCACGCCATGCGCTCGACGATGACGCCGATCCTGACCATGCTCGGCATGGACCTCGGGGCCCTGATCGGTGGCGCGATCCTGACCGAGTCCACGTTCAACCTGCCCGGCCTCGGCCGGGCCGTACTGGACGCCATCCGCAACCAGGACCTGCCCATCATCGTGGGCGTCACCCTGATCACATCCCTCGCGGTGCTCGTCGCCAACCTCGTGGTGGACATCCTGTACGCCGTGATCGACCCCCGAGTGAGGCTCACATGACCGAACTCAGCAAGAGCGGAGCGGCCGTGGGCGAGCCCACCGGTTCCTCGCCCGCCCCGACCTCCTTCCTGGAAGTGCGCGACCTGAAGGTGCACTTCCCGACCGACGACGGCCTGGTCAAGTCCGTCGACGGGCTCAGCTTCCAGCTGGAGAAGGGCAAGACCCTCGGCATCGTGGGCGAGTCCGGCTCCGGCAAGTCGGTGACCTCGCTCGGCATCATGGGCCTGCACACCGCCGGCCAGTACGGCAAGCGCAAGGCACAGATCTCCGGCGAGATCTGGCTGGACGGGACCGAGCTCCTGTCCGCCGACCCGGACTACGTGCGCAAGCTGCGCGGCCGTGAGATGGCGATGATCTTCCAGGATCCGCTGTCGGCGCTGCACCCGTACTACACGATCGGCCAGCAGATCGTGGAGGCGTACCGGATCCACCACGACGTCGACAAGAAGACCGCCAAGCGCCGCGCGGTCGAGATGCTCGACCGGGTCGGCATCCCGCAGCCGGACAAGCGGGTCGACAGCTACCCGCACGAGTTCTCCGGCGGCATGCGCCAGCGCGCGATGATCGCGATGTCGCTGGTCAACAACCCCGAGCTGCTGATCGCGGACGAGCCGACGACCGCCCTGGACGTGACCGTCCAGGCGCAGATCCTCGACCTGATCCGCGACCTGCAGAAGGAGTTCGGCTCCGCGGTCATCGTCATCACCCACGACCTGGGCGTCGTCGCCGAACTCGCCGACGACATCCTGGTGATGTACGGCGGCCGCTGCGTCGAGCGGGGCCCGGCCGACAAGGTGTTCTACGAGCCCCGGCACCCCTACACCTGGGGCCTGCTCGGCTCGATGCCGCGCCTGGACCGCGAGCAGCAGGAGCGCCTGATCCCGGTCAAGGGCTCCCCGCCCTCGCTGATCAACATCCCGTCCGGCTGCGCCTTCAACCCGCGCTGCCCGTACGCGGACCTCCCGAAGGACAACGTCACCCGCACCGTCCGCCCCGAGCTCGCCGAAGTGGGCAGCCGGCACTGGGCCGCCTGCCACCTGGGCAAGGAGCAGCGGGAGCGTATCTGGACCGAAGAGATTGCGCCGAAGCTGTGAGTGACGACGAGAAAGCGGTGAGCATTCCCGCGCAGGGCGAGGCTCCTCAGCAGGAGCGCGCCACCCTCACGAAGGACGCCGCCCCCGGCGAGGTCCTGCTGAAGGTGACCGGGCTGAAGAAGCACTTCCCGATCAAGAAGGGGCTGCTCCAGCGCCAGGTCGGCGCGGTGCACGCGGTCGACGGCATCGACTTCGAGGTCCGCTCCGGCGAGACGCTCGGCGTCGTGGGCGAGTCCGGCTGCGGCAAGTCCACGATGGGCCGGCTGATCACCCGGCTGCTCGAACCGACCGCCGGAAAGGTCGAGTTCGAGGGCAGGGACATCACGCACCTCGGCGTGGGCGGCATGCGTCCGCTGCGCCGCGACGTGCAGATGATCTTCCAGGACCCGTACTCGTCGCTGAACCCGCGCCACACCATCGGCACGATCGTCGGCGCTCCCTTCAAGCTGCAGGGCGTCGAGCCCGAGGGCGGCATCAAGAAGGAAGTGCAGCGGCTGCTGTCGGTCGTGGGCCTCAACCCGGAGCACTACAACCGCTACCCGCACGAGTTCTCCGGCGGTCAGCGCCAGCGCATCGGCATCGCCCGCGCGCTCGCGCTCAACCCGAAGCTGGTCGTGGCGGACGAGCCGGTCTCGGCTCTGGACGTGTCGATCCAGGCGCAGGTCGTGAACCTGCTGGACGACCTCCAGCAGGAGCTGGGCCTGACGTACGTGATCATCGCGCACGACCTCTCGGTCGTCCGGCACGTCTCGGACCGCATCGCGGTGATGTACCTCGGCAAGATCGTGGAGCTCGCCGACCGCGACGCGCTGTACAGGGCGCCGATGCACCCGTACACCAAGGCGCTGATGTCGGCGGTGCCGATCCCGGACCCCAGGCGCAAGAACGCCAAGAGCGAGCGCATCCTGCTCAAGGGCGACGTGCCCTCGCCGATCTCCCCGCCGAGCGGCTGCCGCTTCCACACCCGGTGCTGGAAGGCGACGGAGATCTGCAGGACGACCGAGCCGCCGCTCGTCGAGCTGAAGCCCGGTCAGCAGGTCGCCTGCCACCACCCGGAGAACTTCGAGGACCAGGCCCCGCAGGACACGGTGCTGCTGTCCGTCGCCAAGGAGGCGGCCGAGCTGGTCGCGGACGAGGTGCTGGCGGAGTCGGCGGAGACCTCGGCGGCGGTGGCGGCGGAGGTCGAGGCCACTTCGGGGGAGTCCACGCAGGGCGAAACCCCGTCCAAGGAGAAGTAGTTCCGGAGCGGCGACCCCGCACGACGATCGAGCCCCCGCCTTCGTTTGAAAGGCGGGGGCTCGCTGTCGGGTAAGAATGTTCGAGTGCTTCAGCAACTTTTCAGCCCGTCCGTCCAGCACACGCTCGACCTGGTCGGCATCTTCGTCTTCGCCATCTCCGGCGCCCTGCTGGCCGTCCGCAAGAACTTCGACGTCTTCGGCATCGCCGTGCTCGCCGAGGTGACCGCGCTGGGCGGCGGGCTGTTCCGCGACCTGATCATCGGGGCCGTACCGCCCGCCGCCTTCACCGACCTCGGGTACTTCGTCACCCCGCTGCTCGCCGCCCTCCTGGTCTTCTTCCTGCACCCGCACGTGGAGCGCATCCAGGCCGGCGTGAACGTCTTCGACGCCGCCGGCCTCGGCCTGTTCTGCGTCGCCGGCACGACGAAGGCGTACGAGTACGGGCTCGGCCTGACCCAGTCGGCGGCCCTCGGCCTCGCCACCGCGGTCGGCGGCGGTGTGCTGCGGGACGTGCTGGCCAACGAGGTGCCCTCGCTGCTGCGCTGGGACCGCGACCTGTACGCGGTCCCGGCGATGGTCGGCGCCACCATGGTGGTCCTGTGCATCCACTACGACGTCCTCAACCCGCTCACCAGCGCCCTCGCGGTCGTCACCGCCTTCGTCCTGCGGCTGCTCGCCATGAGGTTCCACTGGCGAGCGCCGCGTGCGTGGAACCGCCGGTCGACCGTACGGGAGGAGTAGTGGCGGGAGGAGTGGTGGCGCCGAGGCCCAGTTGTTCGGTCAGCCAGCGGAAGGCGGGCACCACCTGGGGCCGCCACAGCGCCATGGTGTGCCCGCCCGCGCTCTTCGGGATGTAGACCACGTGCACGGTCGTCGGCGCCTTCGCGATCTGTTCGAGGGCCACGGCATCCTGGTAGCCGTCGTCCGGCTGGCCGGAGAGGTAGAGCGCGATCCGGGGCGGGGTGCGGGCCTCGCGCAGCAGCACGTAGGGGTTGTTCGCGTTGCGCAGGACGGGGTTCTGCGCGGCGAGCGAACTGCGTTCGCCGATCGGGTCGTTGTACCCGGACAGGGCGACCGCGGCCCGGTAGCGGTCGGGGTGCGCGACGGCGAGCTTCGCCGCGCAGTGCGCGCCCGCCGAGTAACCGGCCACCGCCCAGCCTGCCGGGGCGGACTCGGCGCGGAAGTTGGCCATGACCATTCTCGGCACGTCCACGCTGAGCCAGCTGTCGGCGTTCACCGTGCCCGGGATGTTGGCGCAGCCCGGGTCCACGCCGGCCAGCAGGTTGGTGCGCGGGGCGACCAGGATGAACGGCGCGACCTCGCTGTGGCGCATCAGCGGCAGCAGCTGTTCGTCGGCGTGGAGGGACCCGAACCAGGCCTTCGCCGAGCCGGGATAGCCCGACAGCAGCTCGACGACCGGGAACCTGTGGTGCCGGTAGGCGGGTTCGTCGTACTGCGGTGGCAGCCAGACGTAGACCTCGGCGTTCACGCCCGACACCCGGCCCTTGAGCTGGGTGACGCGCACCCCTGAGGCCTCCGTGAAGGTCTGCCGGACCTTGGGCAACCGCTCCAGCGCGATCCCGCCGGTGCCGTCGGCGCCCAGGTCGGCGGCCTGCTGGACGTGGTCGCCGGTGCCGAGGAGGTCGGCCCAGTCGTCGTAGAGGTTGTTGGAGTTGTTGACCAGCACGAAGACCAGGGCGACCGCCGTGCCCTGGGCGAACAGCAGCATCAGCACCCGGGCCGCGGCGCGCAGGGCCCGGGGTCCCCGCAGCCGCGACCACAGCGCGAACGGCAGCGCGAGGGCGACGACGGCCAGCGCGATCAGGGTGCAGAGGAACGAAGTCCCGGTGAGGCTCATGTATCCGGAGAGGGAAGGCCGGGCCTTCGGGTTTACGGACGAGTGGGGACACTTACCGAAAAATTGCCCGCGCCTCACCTGGGTGAACGCGATCGACTGAGCGAGCGCGATCGACGTTCATGCCGCCGTAACGATAAAAGCTACCGCTTAGTAATCACCTGTTGTACCGTTCAGGCATGCCAGAAGCAGCTACCGTGCGCGCCGTCATCGGCGACAGCGAGTTCGACCGGGACACCGCGGTCACCCTGCGCGAACCCGGCGTCTACGACATCGACCTCTCCGCCGGCTGGACGATCATCAGCGCCGTCAACGGCGGCTATCTGCTGGCCGTCCTGGGCCGCGCCCTCGCGGACGCTCTGCCGCACGCCGACCCGTTCACCATCTCGGCGCACTACCTGACCGCGTCCGAGCCCGGCCCGGCGGTCGTCCGCACGGACGTCGTCCGCACCGGCCGCACCCTGTCGACCGGCCAGGCCTCCCTCTTCCAGTACGACGACCAGGGCCGCGAGGTCGAACGCATCCGCGTCCTCGCCTCCTACGGAGACCTGGACTCGCTGCCGGACGACGTCCGTACGACGGCCGAGCCGCCCGCGATCCCGCCCATGGAACAGTGCTTCGGGCCGCAGGACGGTCCGGCGCCGGTGTCCGGCAGCTCGGCGATCGCCGACCGGCTGATGCTGAAGCTGGACCCGTCGACGCTGGGCTGGGCGCTCGGAGCGCCGTCCGGCAAGGGCGAGATGCGGTCCTGGTTCGGCCTCGCCGACGGCCGCGACCCCGACCCCTTCTCGCTGCTCCTCGCGGTCGACGCGCTGCCGCCGACCGCCTTCGAGATCGGCCTGTCCGGCTGGGTGCCCACGGTCGAGCTGACGGTCCACGTCCGCAGCCGCCCGGCCCCGGGCCCGCTGCGCGTCTCGATCACCACCCGCAACCTCGCCGGCGGCTTCCTGGAGGAGGACGCCGAGGTGTGGGACAGCGCGGACCGGCTGGTCGCGCAGTCGCGACAGCTGGCCAGGGCCAGGCTGGGCTGAGCGGCCGTACCGGGGCCCTGGCGGCCCCGGTCCCGGCCCTGCCCTGGATCCTGGTGCGGTGAAGTCCGACCGTCTGCTGTCGATCCTGCTGCTCCTCCAGACCCGCGGCCGCGTCCCGGCGCCCGAACTCGCCGACCGCCTCGAGGTGTCCGTGCGCACCATCTACCGGGACGTCGAGGCCCTGTCCGCCTCCGGCGTCCCGGTCTACGCCGAACGAGGCCGGCACGGCGGCATCGAGCTGCTCGCCGGGTTCCGTACGGACGTCACGGGGCTGACCGCCGACGAGTCCCGCGCGTTGTTCATCCTGGCCGCCCAGGGCGCGCACGCCGCGCTCGGCCTGGACGCGGCGCTGGGCTCGGCCCTGCGCAAGGTGATGGCCGCGCTGCCCGCCCCGCACCGCCCGGCCGCCGAGGTGGCCTCCCGCCGCATCCTCGTCGACGCCACGCGCTGGAAGGGCGGTCCGCGGCAGGCGGTGGACCTGGAGGCGTTGCAGGACGCGGTGTTCGCCGACCGCAGGCTGCGGCTGCGCTACCGGCACAGCGGTGAGCGGGAGGTGCGGACGTACACCGTGGACCCGTACGGCCTGGTCGCCAAGGCGGGCGTCTGGTACCTGGTCGCCGACCGGCGCACGAGACCGCGGCTCTTCCGCGCCGACCGGGTGCGGTCGGCGACCGTCCTCGCCGACCCGGTCAGGCGGCGCCCCGGCGTCGAACTCGCCGACGTCTGGGAACTGTTGCGCAGGCAGGTCGAGGAACGCCCCGGCGGACTCGACGTCACCGTCCGCGTCCGCCGCGACCGCCTCGACCGGTTCCTGCGCATCAACGCCTCGTCGCTGGTCGAACTCCCCGACGACGACGGCGAGAGCACGTGGGTGACGGCCCGTCTGGCGTACGGCGTGCTCGGCGAGGCCCGTCAACTGCTGCAGTTCTCCGACCGGGTGGAGGTGCTCTCCCCGCCGGAAGTGCGCGAGGAACTGGCCCGGGCGGCCGCTTCTGTCACGGACTTGTACCAGCGAGTAAGTGCAGAGGCCGAGGAGAACCCCAGGTCAGACGGGTCGCTTTAGTCACGCTTTGCCTTGCGCACAGGTGGGGGACAGGGCGGGCCCAAGGAACCCTCAAGGGACGTTGGTTGAGTGCCCGCCTCAGGACCCCCTCATCCTCCTTGGAGTTGTTTCTCATGAAGCGTGTGCGTCTCGTCCCCGCAGTGGCCCTGCTGGCGCTCTCGCCCCTCGCCCTCGTGGCCTGCGGCTCGGGCGACTCGTCGTCGTCCTCGAACACCGGCAACTCCGGCCAGAGCCAGACCTGTTCGCCGCCGTCCGGTGCGCCGAGCGGCAACCCGTCGGGGATGCCGAGCGGTGCCCCGTCGGGCGCCCCCACCGGCAACGCGACCGCCCAGCCGTCCGGTGTGCCCTCGGACATGCCGAGCGGCGCGCCCTCCGGTGGGCCGGGCGGCGGCCAGGGCGGTCCCGGCGGAGGCCAGGGCGGTGGCTGCGGCGGCGGCCCGGGCGGGGGCGGTGCCCAGCCCAGCGGTGCGCCGAGCCAGCAGGCGACGGCATCGGCGACGAAGAGCTGACCTCGCAGGCCGTACGACAGGGGCGGCACTCCCGGCCGACGGGTGTGCCGCCCCTTTGTGTCGCCCCTTTGTGCTGCCCGGCCGTGCCGCCCGGCCTCAGTCCAGCCAGTGGTCGCGGCCGATGCTGATCAGCCGCAGCCGCCGCGTGGCCACCTGGACGACCCGCTCGCGCTCCTCCTGAGAGGCCTCCAGGGCCTCCAGGAACAGCGAGGCGGTGATCAGCATCTGGTCGACGTACAGGTTGGCCAGCATCAGGAGGTCGTCCTCGCTCCAGCCGGCGGACTGGGGGTCCTTGGCCAGCTCGGTCCTCACCTCCTGGCCGAACCGCGCCAGTTGGTCGCGTATCGCCTCGCGCACCGGCTGGACCCCGCCGTGTCGCTCACGGGCGATGAAGCGGACGTGCGCCGGGTACGCGTCCACATGGCCGGCGATCAACTCGACGGCGCGTGCGATGCGTTGGTCGTGGTCGTCCGCCCCGGACACCGTCGTCCGGATCATCGGGTGCAGGCTGCCCAGCGCCTCCTCGACCAGGGCCACCCCGAGATCCGCGGTGGAACGGAAGTGCCGGTAGAAGGCCGTGGGGGCGACGCCGACGGCACGGGTGACCTCGCGCAGGCCGAGACTGCTCAGGCTCTGCTCCTCCAGCAGCCCCAACGCGGCGTCGAGGAGCGCCTGTCGGGTCTTCTGCTTCTGTGCCTGCCGGATGCCGAGGGTGTGACTCATGCCATGCAGTTAACAACTGTTCTCTGGAATTGGAAAGTCGTAGGACGCGCTAGACTGGGAAGTCAGTGAACAACTGTAACTACAACCGTTCACCGAAACGTAACGAGAGCCATCCAGGGCCATCTCGTCGGAGGGGGATCCCACCCATGCTGTTCCTTGTCGCCGCACTCCTGCTGCTCGGTGTCGTCCTCGGCACCGTCGCCCACGCTCCGTTCGGCTTCACCGCCGTCGCCGCCGTCGTGATCGCCGTCTGGCTCGGCATCTTCGCGATCCGCGAGCGTCACGGCCGTCGCCGCGAAACCATCACCCACTGACCACCGTCCTTACGACTCTCGCGACTCCCAGGAGCTGACCCGTCATGCAACTCACCGCACCGGCCACCCGCCGCACCGGCATCCGCGACGCCGACGGCATGGCCGTCGCGTCCTTCGTCCTCGGCCTCCTCGGCCTCCTCGTTCTGAACGTCGTCCTCGGCCCGACCGCCATCGTCCTGGCAGCCGCGTCCCTGTGGCGCGGCACGACCCGCAAGGGCCGCGCCTACCTGGGCCTGGGGCTGGGTGTCGCCGACCTGGTGATCCTGCTGTCGTTCATGCAGATGGACAACTCGGTGTCCTGGAGCTTCTGACCGCAGCGGTGGCCGGCCGGCCACCGCGAGGTGCCCCCGCCGAGGCCGCTGCAGTGCCCCGTAGAATCGGCGTCACCATGGCATACCTCGACCACGCCGCGACCACCCCGATGCTCCCCGAGGCAGTCGAGGCACTCACCGCGCACCTGGGCATCACCGGCAACGCCTCCTCCCTTCACGCATCCGGCCGCCGAGCGAGGCGAACCGTCGAGGAGGCCCGCGAAACGCTCGCCGAATCACTCGGCGCCCGCCCCAGCGAGGTCGTCTTCACCTCCGGCGGCACCGAGGCCGACAACCTCGCCGTCAAGGGCCTGTACTGGTCCCGCCGCGCCGCCGACCCGGCCCGCACCCGGGTCCTCGCCAGCCCCGTCGAGCACCACGCCGTCCTGGACGCCGTCCACTGGCTGGGCGAACACGAGGGCGCCACGGTCGAGTACCTCCCGGTCGACACCTACGGCAGGGTCCACCCCGACGCGCTGCGCGAGGCCATCGCCCGCAACCCCGACGACGTCGCCCTGGCCACGATCATGTGGGCGAACAACGAGATCGGCACGGTCCTGCCGGTCCGTGAACTCGCCGAAACCGCCGCCGAGTTCGGCGTCCCCCTGCACGCCGACGCCGTCCAGGCCTTCGGTCAGGTCCCCGTCGACTTCGCCGCCTCCGGCCTCGCCGCGATGACGGTCTCGGGCCACAAGATCGGCGGCCCGTACGGCATCGGCGCCCTGCTCCTTGGCCGTGAGCACACCCCCGTCCCCGTCCTGCACGGCGGCGGCCAGGAGCGGCACGTGCGCTCCGGCACCCTCGACGTGCCCGCCGTCGCCTCCTTCGCGGTCGCCGGCCGGCTGGCCGCCGAGCAGCGCGAGTGGTTCGAGCGGGAGATCGGCACCCTGCGCGACAGCCTGGTCGAAGAGGTCCTCAAGGCCGTCCCCGACGCGATCCTCGGCGGCGACCCGGCACCCGGCGGCCGCCTCCCGGCCAACGCCCACTTCACCTTCCCGGGCTGCGAGGGCGACTCCCTGCTCCTCCTGCTGGACGCCCAGGGCATCGAGTGCTCCACCGGCTCCGCCTGCACCGCGGGCGTCGCCCAGCCCAGCCACGTCCTCCTCGCCACCGGCACCGACCCGGACCTGGCCCGCGGCACCCTCCGCTTCTCCCTCGGGCACACCTCCACGGAGGCCGACGTGGAGGCGGTGGCGAAGGCGATCGGCCCGGCGGTGGAACGGGCGCGTGCCGCGGGCCTGACGTGATCCGGGCTAGCTCTCCATGACCATGAGGGCGGCCATCATGCCCTCGTCCTCGTGCTGCAGCAGATGGCAGTGGAGCATGTACATGTACGTGTCGTCGGCGAAGTCCGTGAACTTCATCGCGATCTTGATGGAGCCGCCGCCGACCACCTCGTAGGTGTCGAACCAGCCGAGGTCGACGCCCGTGGGCTCCTCGCCGTTGATCTCGATCAGCTGGAACGGCACGTCGTGCAGGTGGAAGGAGTGTTCCAGCTGCGTGGTGTTGGAGATCGTCCAGACCTCCTCGGCGTCCAGGGTGGTCATGATCGTCGCCATCGCGGACATGGTCGTACCGACCGAGCCGTTGATGTTCATGTTCAGGCCGGTCTGCCCGAGCGTGATCGTGCGGGCGGCGAAGTCGCTCGTGTCGTACCGGGTGATCGTGTTGAGCGTGCTCGGCAGGTCGTCGGGGGTGTCGGAGGCGTCCGGCGTCACGGTCAGGAAGTCGTAGGTGCCGCTGCCGCCGCGCACCCAGCCGGTGGTGACGACGGCCTGGAGGGTGACCGCGTCGGCGAGGTCGAGGACGAACTCGGCGCGGGCGCCGGCCACCAGCCGGATGGACGTCACCTCGGTGGGGGCGGTGAGGTAGCCCTGATCGGTGGCGATCTGGGTGAGCGTGCCGCCGTCGCCGCGCTGGACGGTGATGATGTCGGAGGGGGAGGCGTTGAGGAGACGGAAGCGGGTGCGGGTCTTCGTGGCGGTGAAGCCGAGCGTGGTGGCGTCGACATTGGTGCCGTTGCACAGCAGCGGGTAGCTCAGGCTGCTCGAGAGGTAGCCGGTCAGGTCGTACTTGATGTCGCCGCTGCTGTCGGAGGCCAGGCACTGCAGGATGATCGGGATGTCGTCGACGCCGTACTCGCTGGGCAGGGCCGCGGAGGCGTCCGAGTCGTCCTCCACGATGATCAACCCGGCCAGTCCGTGCACGACCTGCTCGGCCGTGGTGCCCAGGGCGTGCGGGTGGTACCAGAGGGTCTTCGCCTCGTCCATGACGGTGAAGGTGGGCGACCAGGTCTCGCCGTCGGCGAAGGCGTTCTGCGGGCCGCCGTCCATCTCGGGCGGGATGTGGGCGCCGTGGAAGTGGACGCTGGTGTCGTCGCCCAGGCTGTTGGTGATGTTCAGCAGGACCGTGCTGCCGCTGGTCCACTTCATGGTCGGGCCGAGGAACGACTGGTTGTAGCCGGCCGTGGTGCTGGTGACGCCGCTGACCACCTCTCCGGTGCCGGTCTGTGCCTGAAGGGTGAAGGTGGTGGTGCCGTCGGAGGTGGTGCCCTCCAGCAGGTCCGGGACGGTCAGCGTGCCGTCCGCCGCGGCCGCCTTGTTGCTGTTGCCCTCGGTCAGCAGGGAGAAGGTCGCCCCGGCCGCCCCCACGGCGGCCAGGCCGACGCCGGTCAGCCCGCCGAGGAACTTCCGCCGGTGCAGGCCCTTGCCGCCTCTGCCCGCGCCGGAGGCGGGTTCTGTGGTGTGTGTCATGGCCGGGGAGCCTGGGCCTAAGGGCTATGTAAAGACTGGGGCGGAATTAGGAGCCGCGTGGGGACGCTGTGGAGACGCCGTGACCGCATACGCCCGCCAACTTCCTTGAAAAAAAGCCAAGTTGGTGCGCCGCAGGTCATGTCGGCGACGTGGGACGCATCGGACACACGCCACGCGCAGGCCGCTCACAACGCGCGCATCATGTGATCTGCGTCACTTCCGTTGCCCGAAGGGAGTTGATGGGCGGTCAGGTGTCAGGTGTCAGGCGGAGGTGGTGCGCGCCTGCCGCACCAGCTGCATGTACCGGTCCCAGTCCCAGTGCTCGCCCGGGTCGGTGTGGTCCGTGCCCGGCACCTCCACATGGCCGATGATGTGCTCGCGGTCCACCGGTATGTCGTAGCGCGCGCATATCCGGGCCGTGAGCCGGGCCGAGGACTTGTACATCTCGGCCGTGAAGTCCTGCGGCCGGTCGACGAAGCCCTCGTGCTCGATGCCGACACTGCGCTCGTTGTAGTCCCGGTTGCCCGCGTGGTACGCCACGTCCAGCTCGCGGATCATCTGCGCGATGGTGCCGTCCTTGCCCACGATGTAGTGCGCGGCCGCGCCGTGCCCCGGGTCCTGGAAGACCTTCACCGCACTGTCGAAGCTGCCCTGGGTGACATGGACGACCACCATGTCTATGCCGTAGTCGTCGGGCCGGTCCGCGCGCCGCCAGTTCGCGTCCGAGGCCGCCAGCCAGCGCGCGCCCGTGTAGTCGACCTCGCCTTCCTTGCGCGGCTTCTCCACGCCCGGCGCGCGCCACCACAGGCGCGCCAGCTCGTCACGGGCCAGCACGGCCGTGCCCGCCGCGGCCGCGGTACCGCCGATCAGCAGGGCCCGCCGCCCGATGCGCCGGTCCGTGTCCGCACCGGTGGCCTTGTCCTTGCCTGCTCGTCTCGCCCCCATGTGAGCGTGAACGGATACTCGGGGGCTCCGGTTCCCGAGCCCCCTTACTCTTGAAGGGTTATGACTGACACCACGCAGCCCAACCGTCCTCTTCGCGTCCTCGCCGCCATGTCGGGCGGGGTCGACTCCGCCGTCGCCGCCGCCCGCGCGGCCGAGGCGGGACACGACGTGACCGGCGTCCACCTCGCCCTCTCGGCGAACCCGCAATCGTTCCGCACGGGCGCGCGTGGCTGTTGCACCATCGAGGACTCGCGCGACGCGCGCCGCGCCGCCGACGTCATCGGTATCCCGTTCTACGTGTGGGACCTCGCCGACCGCTTCCGCGAGGACGTCGTCGAGGACTTCGTCGCCGAGTACGAGGCCGGCCGCACCCCGAACCCCTGCCTGCGCTGCAACGAGAAGATCAAGTTCGCCGCCCTGCTCGACAAGGCGCTCGCCCTGGGCTTCGACGCGGTCTGCACGGGCCACTACGCCCAGGTGATCGTGCGTGACGACGGCACGCGCGAACTGCACCGCGCCTCCGACATGGCCAAGGACCAGTCGTACGTCCTCGGCGTCCTGGACGACCGGCAGCTCGCCCACGCGATGTTCCCGCTCGGCGACACGGTGACGACGAAGGACGAGATCCGCACGGAGGCCGAGCGCCGGGGCCTCGCGGTGGCCAAGAAGCCCGACTCGCACGACATCTGCTTCATCGCCGACGGCGACACCCAGGGCTTCCTCGCCTCCCGTCTCGGCAAGGCGGAGGGCGACATCGTCGACGAGTCGGGAGCGAAGCTCGGCACCCATGAGGGCGCGTACGGCTTCACCATCGGCCAGCGCAAGGGCCTGCGCATCGGCACCCCGGCCGCCGACGGCAAGCCGCGCTACGTCCTCGACATCTCCCCGGTGAACAACACGGTGACGGTCGGCCCGGCCGACGCCCTGGACGTGAGCGCGCTCACCGCCGTCAAGCCGCGCTGGTGCGGCACCGCCCCGACCGGCCCCGGCACCTACACCGCCCAGCTCCGCGCCCACGGCGGTGAGACCGAGGTATCGGCCGAGCTGATCGACGGCTCCCTGGAAGTCACGTTCGTGGAGCCCGTCCGGGGCGTGGCCCCCGGCCAGGCGATCGTGCTGTACGACGGCACGCGCGTGGTGGGCTCGGCGACGATCGCGTCCACGGTGCGGGCGACGGCGGGCGTGGCGTAACCACCCGGAGGCGTCACCCGGCGAAGAACTCCGCCAGCACCGGTGCGAGGACGTTCGGGTCCACCATGTGGGTCTGTCCCTCCAGCGTCCGGTACGTGCCCTCTGGCGCCGCCTCCGCGACCGCCTGCGCGGCCTCACGCATCCACGCGGGGCTCGCGTCGCCGGCGACGGCCAGGACGGGGACGGTGATCGAGGCCAGCAGGGCGCGGGGGACCCGGCCGTCGCCCATCACGGCGTCGTCGTGGGCGAGGCTCGGCGCGATGGCCTCCATGCCGGGCCACATGGGGGACTGGCGGGCGCCCTGGATCATCTCCTCGGCCAGCCCGGTGAGCCGCAGGAACAGCTCGACCGCGTCCCCGCGCCGGCCCTGCTCGAGCGCCTCGGTCAGACCCCGGGTGTACTCGGCGCGCTCCTGCACACCGCCCTCGTTCACGGCGAACGGGGTCTCGTACACCGCCACCCGACGCACCGGCAGCCCGCTCGCCGCCGCGTGCAGCACGAGCGCGCCGCCCGAGGAGATGCCGTACAGCGACGCCTCGCCGCCCACCGCCCCGATCAGCGCCGCGAGGTCCTCGACCTCACGGTCCACCGCGTACGGGGCCGTGTCGCCGCTCGCGCCGCGGCCCCGGCGGTCGTAGGAGACCACTTTGAACCGGTCGGACAGGGGCCCGGCCAGCGGCGCCACAGTGGCCCCCGTAGACATGGCCCCGCTGACGAGGATGACCGCGGGGCCATCGCCGGTGCTCTCGTACGCGAGGGAGGTGCCGTCGCGCGAAGTCGTCTTCTTGTCCATGCCTGTGAAGACTGCCGGACGGCACGGGTCTAATCGGTCACGACACTTCTGTCGAGCTACTTCACTTCCACTTCGTAGAAGCAGAGGTGGTCCTTGATGCCGGCCACGTCCGGCTTCGGGTCGGGATAGGACCAGACCAGGTCGGCCGCGTCCGGCAGCGACCAGTACGAGGCGGTGCCCTTGAACGGGCAGTAGGTGTGCGTCTCGGAGGGCGTCAGAAGGTCGAGCCGTACGTCCTCCGGAGGGATGTAGTACCGCACCGGACAGCCCGTCTCCCGCAGGAGGAGGGGCCGTTCGGTCTCCGCCAGCACCTGGTCGCCATGGACGACCCGTACGCGCCGTGTGCCCTGCTCGATGGTGATCGTGTGTCCTTCGGCCATAACCGGAACAGCGCTCGCGGGCCGCCGGTTCTTCCCGCGTACGGTGGCTTCATGCGAATCTGCGTCTTCCTCTCGGCGGCCGACCTCGACGAGCGGTACACCCGCCCCGCGCGGGAGTTCGCGAAGCTGATCGGCAAGGGCGGGCACACGCTGGTGTGGGGCGGTTCCGACGTCGGGCTGATGAAAGTGGTCGCCGACGGCGTGCAGGAGGCGGGCGGCCGACTGCTGGGCGTCTCCGTGGACTTCCTCGCGGCCAAGGCGCGTCACGGGGCCGACGAGATGGTCGTGGCGCGTGACCTGGCCGAGCGGAAGAAGCTCCTCCTGGAGAACGCCGACGCCGTCGTCGTCATGGTGGGCGGCACCGGCACGCTCGACGAGGCGACCGAGATCCTGGAACTGAAGAAGCACGGCCACACCGACAAGCCGGTGGTGCTCCTCAACACCGAGGGCTTCTACGACGGCCTCAAGGAGCAGTTCCGCCGCATGGAGGACGAGGGTTTTCTGCCGCGTCCGCTCACCGACCTGGTGTTCTTCGCGGAGGAGCCGGTGGGGGCGCTGGCGTATCTGGAGGAGAGCCAGGGCGTCGAGTGAGGTGGGGTTGATGCGAGCATGGCGGGCATGGCTACTCATGTGATCACCGGAGCCGGATCCGGCATCGGCGCGGCCGTGGCCCGCCGTCTGCACGCGCGCGGGGACGATCTCGTGCTGCACGCGCGCGACGCGGGCCGCGCGAAGGAGCTGGCGGCGGAGTTCCCCGGCGCGAAGACACTGGTCGGCGACCTGGCGGACCCCGACAAGCTGAGCTGGGCGTTCTCGCACCAGTCGCTCCCGGACCGAGTCGACTCCCTGCTCCACATCGCCGGAGTCGTCGACCTCGGACCGGTGAGCGAGCTGACCCCCAAGTCCTGGCGCCACCAGCTCAACGTCAACCTCATCGCCCCCGCCGAGCTCACCCGCCACTTCCTGCCCCAACTCCGCGCCGCCCGCGGTCACGTGGTGTTCGTGAACTCCGGGGCGGGCCTGAACGCCCACGCCGACTGGTCCGCGTACGCGGCGTCGAAGCACGGCCTGAAGGCCCTGGCGGATTCGTTGCGCCACGAGGAGCACGCGAACGGCGTCCGCGTCACCTCGGTGTATCCCGGCCGCACGACCAGCCCCATGCAGGCGAAGGTCCACCAGCAGGAGGGCAAGGAGTACGACCCGTCGCGGTGGATCGACCCGGAGTCGGTGGCGGCGACGATCCTGCTGTCTCTGGACCTCCCGAGGGACGCGGAGATCAACGACCTGACGGTACGCCCGGGCCGCTGAGGGTTGCCGTCCCTGGGGACCCCCGGACCTATGCACTTTCAGCCCGTCCGGCGTTTGAGGACGAGGCCCGTTCAGGGCCGAAGGGGGGTCTGGGGGCGCAGCCCCCAGGGACGGGACGGGAAGGGGCGGCGGGGGCGAGGAACCAGAGGCCCGCACCACAGACACCCCGCACCCCCACGACCTACGTAGGCTTCCCCACGTGACCGCAAACTTCAGCTTCGCCTCCGCCACCGGCATCGGCTCCCTCCCCGGAGGCGACGCCAGGGAGGCCGCCAGGACAGCCACCGGCTCCTTCGAGGACTTCCCGTTCCTGCCCGAGCTCCCCGCCCGCGGCCCCGGCGCCGACATGATCGGCCGGACCGCCGGGATGCTCGTCGAGCTGTACGCGCGCGTGGAGCCCAGCGGCTGGCGGATCGGCGACCGGCCGGGGCGGGACACCAAGCGGGCCCGGTCATGGCTGGGCGAGGACCTCGACGCGCTGGAGGAGTTCACGCAGGGCTACGAGGGACAGCTGAAGGTGCAGGCCGTCGGCCCCTGGACCCTCGCCGCCGCCCTGGAGTTGAGGAACGGCCAGGCCGCCCTCTCCGACCCCGGCGCCTGCCGTGACCTCGCCGGCTCGCTCACCGAGGGCCTGCGGGAGCATCTCGCGGAAGTACAACGCCGGGTACCCGCCGCCCAGATCGTGCTGCAGCTCGACGAACCCTCCCTCGTCGCCGTACTGCGCGGCCAGGTGAAGACCGCCAGCGGTTACCGAACCCACCGCGCCCCCGACCGCCAGGTCGTCGAGGCCACGCTCCGGGACGTCGTCGGAGTTCACGGCGGCGGCCCCGTCGTGGTCCACTCGTGCGCACCGGACGTCCCGTTCGCCCTGCTGCGCCGAGCGGGCGCGGCAGCGGTCTCCTTCGACTTCTCGCTCCTCACCGAGCGTGACGACGACGTGATCGGCGAGGCGGTGGAAGGCGGCACCCGGCTCTTCGTTGGTGTGGTGCCGGGCACGGACGGCCCATTGTCAGACCCTGCCGGTAGCGTCATGGGTGTCAGAACGCTGTGGCGCAGGCTGGGGCTGCATCCGGGGCTTCTCGGGGAGGCGGTCACCGTCACGCCGTCGTGCGGACTCGCGGGGGCGTCCCCCGCGCATGCGCGCGAGGCCCTCGCCCACTGCGTCCGGGCGGCGAGATCCCTCGCGGACAACCCAGAGTAACGGGAGGACAACACGGTGGCCGGCGAAAAGCAAGCGGAGACGACGGTGCCCGCCGAGGCACGGGAGCAGCACGCGCAGCTCGCTGAGCAGATCGAGGAGCACCGGTTCCGGTACTACGTGAAGGACGCTCCGGTCGTCAGCGACGCGGAGTTCGACAAGCTCCTGCGCACCCTGGAGGCGCTGGAGGAGGAGTACCCGGAGCTGCGCACACCGGACTCGCCGACACAGAAGGTCGCGGGGGCCTACGAGACGGAGTTCACGGCCGTCCAGCACCGCTCCCGCATGCTCTCGCTCGACAACGCCTTCAGTGACGAGGAGCTCGCCGCCTGGGCCGAGCGGGTCGCCAAGGACGTCGGCGCCCCCGACTACCACCTGCTGTGCGAGCTCAAGGTCGACGGCCTCGCCGTCAACCTGACGTATGAGCACGGCAGGCTCACGCGCGCGGCGACCCGCGGCGACGGCCGCACCGGCGAGGACATCACGCCCAACGTCCGTACGATCGCGGAGATCCCGGACCGGCTGACCGGCGACCGCATTCCGGACCTCGTGGAGATCCGCGGCGAGGTCTACTTCCCGATGGAGAAGTTCGAGGAGCTCAACGCCCGCCTGGTCGAGGCCGGCGACAAGCCCTTCGCCAACCCGCGCAACGCGGCGGCCGGTTCACTGCGCCAGAAGGACCCGCGCGTCACCGCCACCCGCCCCCTCCACATGGTCGTCCACGGCATCGGAGCCCTGGAGGGCTTCGACGGCATGACCCGCCTCTCCCAGGCGTACGACCTGCTGAAGACCTGGGGCCTGCCCACCTCCCGGCACAACAAGGCGGTCGACGGCCTCGACGGCGTACGGGAGTTCATCGCGTACTACGGCGAGAACCGGCACTCCGTGGAGCACGAGATCGACGGAGTCGTGGTCAAGCTCGACGAGATCCCCCTCCAGGGGCGCCTCGGCTCCACCTCGCGCGCGCCGCGCTGGGCGATCGCATACAAATACGCGCCCGAAGAAGTGAACACCAAGCTCATCAACATCCGCGTGGGCGTGGGCCGTACGGGCCGGGTCACTCCGTACGCCCAGGTCGAACCGGTCACCGTCGCGGGCTCCGAGGTCGAGTTCGCGACCCTGCACAACCAGGACGTGGTGAAGGCCAAGGGCGTCCTCATCGGGGACACCGTGGTGCTGCGCAAGGCCGGTGACGTCATCCCGGAGATCCTCGGCCCGGTCGTCGACCTGCGCGACGGCAGCGAGCGCGAGTTCGTGATGCCGGGCGAGTGCCCCGAGTGCGGTACCGCGCTGCGGCCGATGAAGGAGGGTGACGTCGACCTGCGCTGCCCGAACGCCCGCACCTGCCCCGCCCAGTTGCGTGAACGCCTGTTCTATCTCGCGGGCCGCAAGTCGCTGGACATCGAGCACTTCGGGTACGTCGCCGCGGCCGCCCTCACCAAGCCGCTGGAGCCCGAGGAGCCGCCGCTGACGGACGAGGGCGACCTGTTCGACCTCACCATCGAGCAGCTGCTGCCCATCAAGGCGTACGTCCTCGACCAGGACAGCGGCCTGCCCAAGCGCGACCCGAAGACCGGCGAGGAGAAGGTCGCCACCGTCTTCGCCAACCAGCAGGGCGAGGCGAAGAAGAACGCGCTCGCCATGCTGGAGAACATCGCGGCTGCGAAGGAGCGCCCGCTCGCCCGCATCCTCACCGGCCTGTCGATCCGTCACGTCGGCCCGGTCGCCGCCGAGGCGCTGGCCCGTGAGTTCCGCTCCGTCGACCGCATCGAGCAGGCCTCCGAGGAGGAGCTGGCGAACACCGACGGCGTCGGACCGATCATCGCGAAATCACTCAAAGAGTGGTTCTCCGAGGAGTGGCACCAGGAGATCCTCCGCAAGTGGAAGGCCGCCGGCGTCCGGATGGAGGAGGAGGGCTCCGGTGAGGACGAGGGCCCGCGTCCGCTCGAAGGGCTCACCGTCGTCGTGACCGGCACACTCGAGCACTTCACCCGGGATGGCGCCAAAGAGGCATTGCAAAGTCGTGGCGCG
The DNA here is from genome assembly GCF_001279775.1 of Streptomyces sp. MMG1533. Lineage (GTDB taxonomy): Bacteria > Actinomycetota > Actinomycetes > Streptomycetales > Streptomycetaceae > Streptomyces. Next base: position 40,938 of record NZ_LGDG01000015.1, read on the forward strand.
AAAGTGACCGGTTCTGTTTCGAAGAAGACGTCTTTCGTCGTTGTGGGTGACAATCCAGGTTCGAAGTACGACAAGGCGATGCAGCTCAAGGTGCCCGTTCTGAACGAGGACGGCTTCGACGTCCTGCTGGAACAGGGCCCCGAAGCGGCGGCCGAAGTCGCGCTTCCGGCTCAGGAGTAGCGAGGAGTAGCGGTTGAAGGCCACCCGATCGGCGCATACCAGATGCATATGGGTGGCCGGGGCGCATTCGGGCAACCGTCGACGACCGGGGCCCGTGGAAGCCTTCTGCGGCCTACTGTTGAGATGTGCGCCTGCCGTGCCCAGCTGCGGTCGGGGCATCCCTTTGCTCTTGAAGCGCCTTCAGGAGCAGCGGGAAGGGTTTTCCAACGCGGCACCGTCGAGGATTGTCGGGCATCGGGCCGCGTGGCGTGGGCACCGCCGGCTGTGAGAGGGACGGGAATGGAACCGAGCGAGAGCGCCGCCCCGGACTCACGGCTGCCCCTGCGCCGAAGGGTCGGCGCATGGCGGGAGCTCCGACGGGCCGGGCGGCCCGCGGAACGTCCGGGCGCGGAGGGGCAGGCCGCCGGACACTACCCGGCCGGACCCTACACGCAGACCGACGGTCCGGGTGCCTCCCGGCGCACGGCCGAGCCCGCGTCCGGGCTGCCGGATGCCGAGTCCGATCGGCACCTGACCTGGCCCGCGCTGCCCGCGGCGGTCGTCGCGGCGGCCGGGTTCGTCCTGGGCGCCGGCTTCTACCGGGCCTTCACCGGCGGCCACGCGCTCTTCCCGTCCGGCACCGTCGGCTGGTCGCTGGCCGTGCTGACCGGCATCATCGTCGGCCACCTGGTCGCACTCGGCCGCGCCCGCTGGTGGGGCGGCACCGGCTCGGGCGCCGCCCTCACCCTCGCCGTCCTGCTGCTCTACGGCTGGGTGTCCGCCGGCATGGTCAGCCTCACCGTCGTCCTGCTGGTCGGCGTGGCCCGCCGCCACCGCTGGCGCCAGGGCGTCCTGCACGGCGCGGTGGACATCCTCGGCATCGGTGCCGGAGCCCTGCTGCTGCGCGCCTTCGGCCGGGTGCCGTCCGTCGAGCACCCGTGGAACCCCGACACCTGGACCGTCTACACCGCCCCCGAGGTGGTGCTGGTCGCTGTCGCCTACCTCGCGGTCACCCGCACCCTGGGCTGGTATCTGCACGCCCCGCGCTCCGGCGGCCTTCCCACCGTCGCCCGCACCGCCCTGGTCAGACAGGGTTTGGTCGCGGTCGCACTGCTCGGCATCGCACCCCTGGTCTGCGTGGTCGCCGCCGCCAAGCCCATCCTGCTGCCGCTGTTCGCCATCCCCCTCATCGCCCTCGACTCCACCCTGTGGATAGCCCGGGCCCGGGCCGAGGAGCAATTGCGCGATCCGCTGACCGGGCTTCCGAACCGCCAGTGGCTCCTGGAGCGCATCTGGACGGCCCTGGACGACGCCGAGCGCATCGGCGCCCGCTCCGCCCTGATGCTGATCGACCTGGACCGCTTCCGGTCGGTCAACGACACGCTGGGTCACCTGGCCGGTGACCGGCTGCTCCTCCAGATCGCCGACCGGCTCCGGCTGGCACTGCCCCGCGGTGCGGAGGCGGCCAGGCTCGGCGGCGACGAGTTCGCCGTCTTACTGCCGGTCGCCGACTCCACCACCTCCGCGACCCGGGTCGCCCGCGGCCTCGTCGCCGCCCTCAGCTCCCCGCTCGACCTCGACGGCCTCACCCTCGTCCTGGAGGCCAGCGCGGGCGTCGCCGTCTTCCCCGACCACGCCCTCGACGCCGAGGGGCTGCTGCGCCGGGCGGACGTGGCGATGTACCAGGCGAAGCGGGACCGTACGGGCGTCGAGGTCTACGAGTCCAAGCGGGACTCCAACACCCCGGACCGTCTCGGCCTGCTCGGCGATCTGCGCCGCGCCCTGGACGCCCACGAGGTCCAGCTGCACTACCAGCCCAAGGTCCGCTTCGACGGACAGGTGGCCGGCCTCGAGGCCCTGGTCCGCTGGGTGCATCCCGAGCGCGGCAAGGTCCCACCGGACGAGTTCATCGCCATCGCCGAGTCGTCCGGCCTGATGCCCCATCTCACCGAGTACGTCCTGGACACGGCCCTCGCCCAGGTCGCCCAGTGGCGCTCCCAGGGGCTGTTCGTCCCGGTGGCGGTCAATGTCTCCCCACGCGACGTCCACACGCCCGGGTTCGCGGGCTCGGTGGCCGCCCGGCTGGCCCGCCACGGCGTCCCGGCGGGAGCGCTCCAACTGGAGATAACCGAACACGTCCTCCTGGAGGACCCCCAGCGCGCCGCCGACACCCTCGCCGCCCTGACCGGCCACGGCGTCAAGATGTCCCTGGACGACTTCGGCACCGGCTACTCCTCGCTGGTGCACCTGCGCAGGCTCCCCGTCAGCGAGCTGAAGATCGACCGCTCGTTCGTCGCCCGGCTGGCCGTCGACACCGAGGACGCGGAGATCGTGCGCTGCACCCTCGACCTCGCACACTCCCTCGGCCTGCTCGTCGTCGCGGAGGGCGTCGAGGACGACGAGACCTGGGAGCGGCTGCGGGACATGGGCTGTGACGCCGTACAGGGCTGGCTGGTGGCGGCCGCGATGCCGCCGGAGGAGACGACGGCGTGGCTGCGGGCGCGGGGGTCGCGGGGCTGGCAACGGCCGCGGGCGGCTCTGCCGGCCGCCGAGTGATTTTCCGATGACTTTCCCACCCGCCCACCCGTTCAGCCCGGCCACATGAACCCCTCCCGCGGGGGTTGACCACCGTCGGCGGCTACCGGGCTCCGGCGGCGAACGGGCCTACGCGTGCCCCAGCCCCAGCGAAGCCGCCGCGGACCCGCGGACCCGCAAACCCGCAAACCCGCAGACCCGCGGACCGCAGACCCGCGGACCGCAGACCCGCCAAACCCCGGGTGTCGAACGCTTCGACTACTTCCGTCACCTGCAGCGCATCCGTCTCGGCGAGGTCGGCCCGGAGAGCCTCCTCGAGGTGCAGGAGCTGTGCGACGACCACTTCCTGCAGAGCGCGGTCTGGGAGCAGCGGAACTGAGGTGTGAGGGCCGCCCGCGAAACCGTTTCACGGGCACAGGGCGCCGCCCCATAGGATTAGGGCCTGTCATCACATTCCCGCCTGCCCCGCGACGCACGGACCGGACACCGCGGGGCCCGCCCTTCGGGCGGACGACGGGAAGGTGACGACAGGCCCAGCCCCAAACCACACATCACTCACCCCAGAGGATCGCTGCATGCCTGGCATCACGCGCGAGGAGGTCGCCCACCTCGCCCGGCTGGCGCGTCTGGAGCTGAAGCCCGAAGAGCTCGAGCACTTCGCGGGACAGCTGGACGACATCATCGGCGCGGTCGCCCGCGTCAGTGAGGTCGCCGACCAAGACGTACCGCCGACCTCGCACCCGCTTCCGCTGACGAACGTCATGCGGGCGGACGAGGTCCGTCCGTCGCTCACCCCCGAGCAGGCGCTTTCCGGCGCCCCGGCCCAGGAGCAGCAGCGTTTCAAGGTGCCGCAGATCCTGGGGGAGGACTAATCGCCATGACGGACATCATCAAGCTCACGGCCGCCGAGACCGCTGCGAAGATCGCCTCCGGCGAGCTCACCGCCGTCGAGGTCACCGAGGCCCACCTGGCCCGTATCGAGGCCGTCGACGAGAAGGTGCACGCCTTCCTGCACGTCGACCGCGAGGGCGCCCTGGCGCAGGCTCGCGCCGTCGACGAGAAGCGGGCGAAGGGCGAGAAGCTCGGGCCTCTCGCCGGCGTCCCCCTCGCGCTCAAGGACATCTTCACCACCGAGGGCATCCCGACGACCGTCGGTTCGAAGATCCTCGAGGGCTGGATCCCGCCGTACGACGCGACGCTCACCAAGCGGCTGAAGGCCGCCGACGTGGTCATCCTCGGCAAGACCAACATGGACGAGTTCGCCATGGGGTCCTCGACCGAGAACAGCGCCTACGGGCCCACCGGCAACCCCTGGGACCTCACCAAGATCCCCGGCGGCTCCGGCGGCGGTTCGTCCGCCGCGCTCGCCTCCTTCCAGGCGCCCCTCGCCATCGGTACCGACACCGGCGGCTCCATCCGTCAGCCGGCCGCCGTCACCGGCACGGTCGGCGTGAAGCCGACGTACGGCGCGGTCTCCCGGTACGGCATGGTGGCGTTCTCGTCCTCCCTCGACCAGGGCGGCCCCTGTGCCCGTACGGTCCTGGACGCGGCGCTTCTCCACGAGGTCATCGCCGGGCACGACCCGCTCGACTCCACGTCCATCGACGCCCCGGTCCCGCCGGTCGTCGAGGCCGCCCGCAACGGCAGCGTCGAGGGCATGCGCGTCGGTGTCGTGAAGCAGTTCCGCGGCGAGGGCTACCAGGCCGGCGTCATCCAGCGCTTCGACGAGTCGGTCGCCCTCCTCAAGGAGCTGGGCGCCGAGATCGTCGAGCTGGACTGCCCGTCCTTCGACCTCGCCCTGTCGGCGTACTACCTGATCGCGCCGTCCGAGTGTTCGTCCAACCTCGCCCGTTTCGACGGCCTGCGCTACGGCCTGCGTACCGGCGACGACGGCGACCACTCGGCCGAGGAGGTCACCTCCCTCACCCGTGAGGCGGGCTTCGGCCCCGAGGTCAAGCGCCGCATCATGCTCGGTACCTATGCCCTGTCGAGCGGCTACTACGACGCGTACTACGGCAGCGCCCAGAAGGTCCGTACGCTCATCACGCGCGACTTCGAGAAGTCGTTCGAGCAGGTGGATGTGATCGTCTCCCCGACCACGCCCACCACCGCCTTCCCGATCGGCGAGCGTGCCGACGACCCGATGGCGATGTACCTCGCGGACCTGTGCACCATCCCGACCAACCTGGCGGGCAACGCGGCCATGTCGCTGCCCTGCGGTCTCGCCCCGGAGGACAACCTCCCGGTCGGCCTGCAGATCATCGCTCCGGCGCTGAAGGACGACCGTCTTTACAAGGTCGGCGCCGCCGTCGAGGCCGCCTTCGTGGAAAGGTGGGGTCACCCGTTGATCGAGGAGGCTCCGTCGCTGTGAGTGCACTGACCAAGGCCAAGGGCTTCAAGAAGTCCAAGTCCGGTACGTACCTGTCCATCGCCGGGACCGCGTTCGGCGCGATCGGCGTCGCCAAGCGGCTCAAGAAGGCCCGCGCCGACAAGGACACCCTGGTCCTGATCGACGCCACCGTGTCCGCCGTCGCCATCGTCACCGGCCTCGCCATCCTCTACCGCGAGCTGAAGCGGCTGGGCGACGACGACGTCCTGCTGGGCTGAGAGGGAAGTTTCACCGTGACCACCACGACCGACCTGGTGTCGTACGAGGACGCGCTGGCGTCGTACGACCCCGTCATGGGCCTTGAGGTCCATGTCGAACTCGGCACCAAGACCAAGATGTTCTGCGGGTGTTCGACCGAGCTGGGCGCCGAGCCCAACTCCCAGACCTGCCCGACCTGCCTCGGCATGCCCGGCTCGCTCCCGGTCGTCAACGCGACCGGCGTCGAGTCCGCGATCAAGATCGGTCTCGCGCTGAACTGCGAGATCGCCGAGTGGTGCCGTTTCGCCCGGAAGAACTACTTCTATCCGGACATGCCGAAGAACTTCCAGACCTCCCAGTACGACGAGCCGATCGCCTTCAACGGCTACCTCGACGTGCAGTTGGAGGACGGCGAGACCTTCCGCGTGGAGATCGAGCGCGCCCACATGGAGGAGGACACCGGCAAGTCCATGCACGTCGGTGGCGCGACGGGCCGTATCCACGGCGCCTCGCACTCGCTCCTCGACTACAACCGCGCCGGCATCCCGCTCATCGAGATCGTCACCAAGCCGATCGAAGGCGCGGGCGAGCGCGCTCCCGAGGTGGCGAAGGCGTACGTCCGTGAGCTGCGTGAGGTCATCAAGGCGCTCGGTGTCTCCGAGGCCCGTATGGAGATGGGCCAGATGCGCTGCGACGTGAACCTGTCGCTGCGCCCGCACGGCCGGGAGAAGTTCGGCACGCGTTCCGAGACGAAGAACGTGAACTCGCTGCGGTCGGTGGAGCGTGCGGCCCGCTTCGAGATCCAGCGGCACGCGGCCGTACTGAACAGCGGCGGGACGATCATCCAGGAGACCCGGCACTTCCACGAGGACACCGGGTCGACGACCTCGGGCCGCGTGAAGGAAGAGGCCGAGGACTACCGGTACTTCCCGGAGCCGGACCTGGTGCCGGTGGCCCCGTCGCGCGAGTGGGTCGAGGAGATCCGTTCCGCGCTGCCGGAGCTGCCGCTGGTCCGCCGCAACCGCCTGCGCGAGGAGTGGGGCGTCAGCGGCACCGAGATGCAGGCGATCCTCAACGCCGGTGCGCTGGAGCCGATCGTCGCCACGATCGACGCCGGTGCCGACGCCGCCTCCGCCCGCAAGTGGTGGATGGGCGAACTCGCCCGCAGCGCCAACGAGTCGGGCAAGGCGCTGGACGAGCTGGCGATCACGCCGGAGCAGGTCGCCCGGGTCACCGCGCTCGTGAGCTCCGGCGATCTGAACGACAAGCTGGCCCGCCAGGTCATCGAAGGCGTCCTCGCGGGCGAAGGCACCCCGGACGAGGTCGTCGACAAGCGTGGTCTGAAGGTCGTCTCCGACGAGGGCGCCCTCACCACCGCCGTCGAGGAGGCCATCGCCGGCAACCCGGGCGTCGCGGACAAGATCCGCGGCGGCAAGGTGGCCGCGGCCGGCGCCCTGGTCGGCGCGGTCATGAAGGCCACGCGCGGTCAGGCGGACGCGGCCCGCGTCAAGGAACTGATCCTGGAGAAGCTGGGCGTCAGCGAGGGCTGAGACTCAAGCAGTAGTCCCCAGGGGGATGCATCGGTTGCGATGCATCCCCCTGGGCGCGTTTCAGAGGCGGCGTCCTACGAGCTCACAGACGGCGTCCCACGAGCCGCACGAAGCCCAGCGCACGCCCCTCGTCCACCCGCAGCATCTCCGCGCACCGGCGGGCCATCCGCACATGGAACTCCTCGGGGCTCTCCTCGGCGACCACGTCGCACCACAGCAGCCAGTCACGCCAGCCGTCCGGCTGCCAGTCGGCCGCCTCGACCTCGACGGCCCCGCTGCGCGTCCAGTGGCGCCGCCACCAGTCGGGGGTGTGGAAGCACCAGAAGTCGGGCTCCCACCACGGCTTGAGGTGCTCCGGCGGCTCGGCGCCCGCCGGCTCCTCCCGCAGCGCGGGCGCGACGACACCGATCCGCCCGCCCGGCTTCAACAGCCGCGTCAGGGTGGGCAGATAGAGGTCGTCGGTGCCGAAGTACTGGTACGCGTCGATGCTGACGATGGCGTCGAAGCTGCCCTCGGCGAACGGCAGGTCGTGTGCCTCGACGTGCACGGGCAGCACACGGTCGGCGAAACCGGCCTCGGCGATCCGCCGGGCGTTCTCGTCGGGCTTGACCCAGAGGTCGGCAGCGGTGACCTGGGCGTCGTACTCCCTGGCCAGGAAGACCGAGGTCATCGCCCGGCCGCAGCCCAGGTCGAGGACCCGGGCGCCGGGGCGCAGGGTGTCAAGGCCGAGGGCGGGCGCGAGCCACTCCAGCAGCCACAGCGCGTGCGGGCCCATCTGGTTCTCGATGGTCCAGCGGACGTCGTAGCTGTTGCTGCGCGGGTAGCGGGCGTGGGTCAGCCGCTTGGTGAGGTCCTCATTCGAGGTCCTCGGGGTGTTGTCTGGCATCGGTGAACGGGCTCCTTGAGTCCGGGGAAGCGGAAAGGGATACGGAGGAGCTCGGTCGGACGCTCAAACAATGCACCTGCTCAGGCCGGCGGCGAGGGGCCGCGAGGACGAGGGACCTTCGGAAGCTAACAGTCGGTCCCCGCCCCCGCATCCGGTTTCTCAGCGAGACGCGCTACGCTCGCCCGCCATGAGTGGACGCGGTGATTCCGAGATTCGCGACGTCGGAGATCCGGCCGAGGACGCCCGGCGGGCCCGCTGGACGGCGACCGGGACCGGGGCGCTGCTGGCGCTCGCCGGCCTGGCCGCGTCGACGCTCCGCCTGACCGGTTCCGCACCCACGCTCGTCCCGGCCGCCTACGCCTTCGGCGCGGTCGTGTGCGCGCTGGCGTCGGTCCTCGGGTCCCGCGGGCGCACCCGGCGGGCCCTGTGGCTGCTGATCGCCGGTGTGATGGTGATGGCGCTGGGCGACCAGTTCGACTGACGTGACAGAGTCACCGTTACTGTCCTGTGATCTGTCTCCCACTCCTGTGAATAAACGCACGATCGCGGCAAACGATCACTTTCGTTTGTAAGAGTGGTCCTCACATTGCTCATGCGTTCTTTGCGGGCCGTTCACATCTTGTCCTTCCAAGACGTCTTATGAACGACTGTTCCCGGTCAAAGATCCACATATAGCCCCCCGGGAGCACGTTCGTGGCAGCCCTCGCACGCTGGTGTGTCCAACGACGCCTCGTCGTCGTTCTCCTGTGGCTCCTCGCCCTCGGCGGAGTGACCACGGCCGCCGCCATCACGGGCTCCGCCTACTCGAACGACTACGAGGTCCCCGGCACCGAGTCCGGCCGCGCCACCCAGCTGTTGCGCGACGGCTTCCCGGACCTCGGCGGTGACAGCGACACCGTCGTCTGGCACACCGCCTCCGGCACGGTCCGGACCGCCGACGTCGAACAGGCCATGACCCGCACCCTGGAGCGGATCGAGGCGCTGCCCGGCGTGGCCGCCGTCTCCGGCCCGTACGGCGACCAGGGCATCGGCCGGATCAGCGCGGACGGACACACCGCCTACGCCACGGTGACCTTCGACGATTCGGCCGAGAACGTCGACCGGGGCGAGGCACAGGCCGTCGTCGGCGTGGCCAAGGACGCCGAGACCGACGGGCTCCGTGTGGAGCTGGGCGGCAGCGCGATCGGGCTCACCGAGTCGTCCGGCGGACACGTCGCCGAGGTGGTCGGCGTGGCCGTCGCCGCGGTCGTCCTGTTCCTCGCCTTCGGCTCGCTCGCCGCCTCCCTGCTGCCCATCGCCACCGCGCTGGTCGGCGTGGGCACCGCGTACGCAGGGATCGTGCTGCTCGGGCACGCCATGACCGTCGCCGACTTCGCGCCCATGCTCGGGATGCTGATCGGGCTCGGCGTAGGCATCGACTACGCGCTGTTCATCGTCACCAGACACCGCCGCGGCCTCAAACGCGGCCTGTCCGTGGCGGAGGCGGTCACAAGCGCCGTCGCCACCACCGGACGCGCGGTGGTCTTCGCTGGTGCCACCGTTTGCATCGCCCTGCTGGGCATGCTGATCCTCCGGCTCGGCTTCCTCAACGGCGTCGCGATCGCCGCCTCGCTGACCGTCGTCCTGACGGTCGCGGCCTCCGTGACCCTGCTGCCCGCCCTGCTGTCCCTCATCGGCATGCGCGCCCTCAGCCGACGTGAGCGGCGTCACCTCGCCGAGCACGGGCCGCAGCCGGAGCTGCCGACCGGGCTCGCCGCCCGCTGGTCGGCGTTCGTGGAGCGCCACCCCAAGCTGCTCGGCGCGCTCGCGCTGGCCGTGATCGCGGTCCTCGCCCTGCCCACCCTGGGGCTCCGCCTGGGCACCTCCGATCAGGGAAACAACCCGCAGGCGTCGACCACACGTGAGGCGTACGACCTGCTCGCGGACGGCTTCGGGCCCGGCGTGAACGGCCCCCTCACCCTCGTCACCCACGTCGGCGGCGCCGAGGACAAGCTCGCCCTCGACAACCTCGACGCGACCATCCGAACCACCGAGGGCGTCGCGTCGGTGACACCGGTGACGTACGACACCGGCGGCGACACGGCGTACTTCACGATCGTCCCCGAGTCGTCGCCGCAGTCCCAGCGGACCAGCGACCTCGTCGACCGGCTGCGCACCGAGGTCCTGCCGCGCGCCGAGACCGGCACCGGCCTCGACGTCCAGGTCGGCGGCGTGACGGCGGGCTACGACGACTTCGCCGATGTCATCGTCGGCAAGCTGCCCGTGTTCGTCGGCGTCGTCATCGGCCTCGGCTGTCTGCTGCTCCTGCTCGCTTTCCGCTCCGTCGGAATACCGCTGAAGGCCGCCGTGATGAACGTCGCCGCGGTCGCCGCCGCCTTCGGCGTGGTCGTCGCGATCTTCCAGTGGGGCTGGGGGAGCGAACTGCTCGGGCTCGGCCGCGCGGGCCCGATCGAGCCCTTCCTCCCCGTGATCATGGTGTCCGTACTCTTCGGGCTCTCCATGGACTACCAGGTCTTCCTGGTCAGCCGGATGTACGAGGAGTGGCTGGAGACCGGCGACAACCGGCGGGCCGTCCGCGTCGGCCTCGCCGAGACCAGCCGGGTCATCAACTCCGCGGCGGTCATCATGATCTCCGTCTTCCTCGCCTTCGTCCTCAGCGGCGACCGCGTGATCGCCATGTTCGGCATCGCGCTCGCCGCCGCCGTAGCCCTCGACGCCTTCGTGCTCCGTACGCTGCTGGTGCCGGCCCTGATGCACCTGCTCGGCGGCGCCAACTGGTGGCTGCCGCGCTGGCTGGACCGCCGTATGCCGCGCATCAGCATCGAGCCGCCCGAGTGCCGTGCCGCCCATGAAAGGCTGGCCGCCGCAACGGACGCCGAAGCGGCGGACGTACTGGCGAAGGGGCGGGAAGAAGAGGATGTACGCGATATCTCTGGGTGACGACGGAGCCGAACTGCGTCCCTTGGAGCCATGGCACGCCGAGGAGTTCCTGTCGCACCTGGACCGGGGGCGCGAGTTCATCGGCCAGTTCATCGCCTTCGGCTCGAAGGAGACGGACGTGGAGTCCGCGCGGGCCCTGCTCCAGCGGTACGCGGACAAGCGCGCCGCCGACACCGGATCCATGCACGGCCTGTGGCTGAACGGAAAGCTCGTGGGCGGCGTTCTCTTCCCCAACTTCCGTGCGGACACCGGCAACTGCGAGGTCGGCTGCTGGCTGGAGCCCGCCGCTACCGGGCGTGGTCTGGTCACCCGGGCGATGCGGGTGCTCATCGACTTCGCGGTCGAGCAGCGCGGTATCCACCGGGTCGAGTGGATCGCCGCCTCGGGGAACACACCCAGCCTGAACGTGGCCCGGCGACTGGGGATGACCCTGGAGGGAGTGCGTCGCGAGACCCACCCCTATGGTGGGGTGCGGCACGACCTCGAGGTGTGGTCCATTCTCGCGCCCGAGTGGCGGGACGCACGCGCGCGTACCGCTCACAGCGATCATTAAGAAACCTCTCAGACAGGATCCGTACGGTGCCGGACATGGGAACCAAGACAGTTGACGAGACCGGCGCCGAGACGGGTGCCGAGGCCACGACCGACGAGGAGAAGACGGGCACCACCGGGCTGACCAAGACCGACGAGGCGACGAAGACCGAGGCCGACGCCGAGGTCGAGGTCGACACCGAAGCCGACGACCTGGACGAGGAGCTCGTGCCGGTCGAGGCGGAAGGCCCGACGGGCGTCGGACAGGGCGCCGGTGCCGTCGTCTCCGCCGCGCTCGGCGTCGTGTCGCTCACCGGTGGCTGGATCGGCAACCTGGCCGCCCAGAAGGAAAACCTCCTGAGCCAGATGGAGAACTCCTCACAGAATTCGAGTGTGGCCACGCTGCTGAAGGAGGGCTACGGCGACGTCTGGAACGTCACCGCGCTGTACGGCGGGATGTTCGCGCTGGCCGCGCTGATCGTCGGTGTCGTGGTCCTGATCCGGCCCGCCTTCGGGGCGCCCGGCAAGCCGCAGGCCGCCTGGATCAAGTCGGTCTCCTGGGCGGGTGTCGCGCTCGGCGTCATCGGCCTGCTGCTCGCCGTCCTCAAGTACACCGACGTTCTGGTCAGCCTGCCCTCCGCCCCCTGAATCACGGCGGGTCCTGAGGGGTCTTAGGGCGTCCGTAAGCACCTTACGGACGCCCTAAGACCCCTCCCGCGCGTCTAAGGCCCCGCAGGGCCTCACGAAGATGCGGAACTCTCCCGATGTGGCGGCCCCACCTGGGAGACGAAGGTTGAGACATCGCAGCAAGCGAAGCCGAAACCGACCTCTCACCAGGGACACAGGGGACACACCATGTACGAGTACGAGCTCGCCCAGCTCCGTTCCGCCGAACTGATCCGCCAGGCCGAGCACGAGCGCCAGGCCCGCGAGGCGGTCCGCGGCCTCCGCGCCGCGCGCCGCGAGGCCGCCGCACGCGCCGCCGAGGGTGAGGTGCATACCGGCCGCCCCCGTCGGCACCGGTTCCCGCGTGCGGCGTGAGCGCCGGGGCGGGGGAGGGTGTCCCCGCGAAAACCGGTGCCGCACTGTCAGACCCGCGTGCGATGCTCGGGCGCGTGGAGACCAGGTCCGTCAGTCCGGTGTTCGTCGGTCGCATCGATGAGCTGGACACGCTGAACGACGCGCTCGCCCGCGCTGCCGCGGGCGAGCCGCAGGCGTTGCTGCTCGGGGGCGAGGCCGGCGTCGGCAAGACCCGCCTCGTCGAGGAGTTCGCCACCGCCGCCTGCCGAAGCGGTGCCGTCGTCGCGCTGGGCGGCTGTGTCGAGATCGGCGCCGACGGGCTGCCGTTCGCCCCGTTCTCCACCGCCCTGCGCGCCCTGCGCCGCGAACTGCCCGACGAGCTCGCCGCCGCGGCCGCCGGCCAGGAGGAGGAGCTCGCCCGGCTGCTGCCCGAACTCGGCGAGGTCGCCCCCGGCCGGCACGACGAGGAGGGCATGGCCCGCCTCTTCGAACTCACCGCCCGCCTTCTGGAGCGCGTCGCCGCCGACCGCACGGTGGTCGTCGCCCTGGAGGACCTGCACTGGGCCGACGCCTCCACCCGCCACCTCCTCGCCTACCTCTTACGCACCCTGCGCACCGGCCGCCTCGTCGTCCTCGCCACCTACCGCTCCGACGACATCCACCGCCGCCACCCGCTGCGCCCCCTGCTCGCCGAACTCGACCGGCTGCGCACGGTCCGCCGTATCGAACTCGGCCGCTTCAACCGCGCCGAGGTCGGCCGCCAGATCGCCGGCATCCTCGCCCACGAACCAGCCCCCGCCCAGGTCGACGACATCTTCGAACGCTCCGACGGCAACGCCTTCTTCGTCGAGGAACTCGCCGTCGCCGCCCACGAGGGCTGCCGCACCGGCCTCACCGACACCCTGCGAGACCTGCTCCTGGTCCGCGTCGAGGGACTGCCCGAGAGCGCCCAGCGGGTCGCCCGGATCGTCGCCGAGGGCGGCTCCACCGTCGAGTACCGGCTGCTCGCCGCCGTCGCCCGGCTCGCCGAGGACGACCTCATCGAGGCGCTCAGGGCCGCCGTCAACGCCAACATCCTGCTCGCCGCGCCCGACGGCGACGGCTACCGCTTCCGCCACTCCCTGGTCCGCGAGGCCGTCGCCGACGACCTGCTGCCCGGCGAACGCTCCCGCCTCAACCGGCGCTACGCGCAAGCCCTGGAAGCCGACCCCGCACTCGTCCCCGCCGGCGAACGCGTGATGCGTCTGGCCAGCTACTGGTACCACGCCCACGACGCCGCCAAGGCCCTGCCCGCCGTCCTGGGCGCCTCCGTCACGGCCCGCCGCCGACACGCCTACTCCGAACAACTGCGGCTCCTGGAACGCGCGATGGAGCTGTGGGACTCCGCCCCGGAGGACGTCCGCGCCGAACTGCGCCCCGCCGACTACACCGAGGTCTATCCGCCCTGCGGCTGCGACCCGGCCACCACCCCGCTGCGCTACCTCGACCTGATGGCCGAGGCCGCGGTCGCCGGGCGGCTGTGCTCGGAACGGGAACGCGCCCTGAAGATCACCAAGCGCGCGTTGCGCCTGTTGGAGGACGAGGACGACCCCCTGCGCGCCGCCTGGTTCTGGACCCAGCGCTCCCGACTGGTCCAGTCGCAGGCCCGCGGCGACGGCTGGGCCGAACTGGCCACCGCCCAGGAACTCGTACGCGGCCTGCCGCCCTCGGAGGTGCACGCCGAGGTCCTCGCCAACGTCGCCAACTGGTCCATGGTGCACGCCCCAGGACCCGACGCCTTCACGGCCGCCGAACGTGCCGTGGAGTACGCGCGCATGGTCGGCGTCCGCGAGACCGAGATGAACGCCCGCCTCACGCTCGGCGGTCTCATGGTGGAAGCCGGCGACGTCGAGGCGGGGCTCGCCGAGATGTTCGAGGTGAAGCAGCGGACGGTCGAGTACGGCATCTCCGCCATCGCGGGCCGCGCCTATGTGAACCTGCCCTCCGCCCTCGAATCCGTCGGCCGCCTGCAGGAGGCCGTGCCGATCCTGGAGGAGGGTCTCGCCTACACCCAGAAGTTCGGCCTGCTGGACTCCGAGGCCTGGATCTGGGGGAACCTCGCCGAAACCCTCTACTCCCTGGGCCGCTGGGACCGTGCCGCCGAAGCGGGCACCAAGGCCGAACGCGTCGGCCAGAGCGCCAAGCCCCGCGGCTTCCACGCCACCCTCCGCGCCCAACTCGCCCTCGCCCGAGGGGACCTCGCCGCTGCCACCAGCCATCTGGCCGCTGCCCGCGGGCACTTCGGCAATCACAACCGCGCACCCCAGCACGAGCTGCCCCTCGTGCGCATCGCGATCGGCATCGCGGCGAGCGAGGGCCGCCTCCTGGACGCCCGCGCCGAACTCGAACGCGCCCTGGACGCCGGCTTCCCACCAGGCACCCAGCGCTACGTCTGGCGGATGCTGCTCACCGCGGCAGCAGCGGAGGCCGACGCACGCGACCTGTCCGTCGCCGGCCCCGGCCGCCCCGAGATCCTCGAACGCATCCGCGCCACGGCCAAGCCCCTGCCCACCCACGTCCCCGTCTGGCAGGCCTACGAACACTGGGTCAGCGCCGAACTGCTGCGAGCCGAGGGCGGCGCCCGAGCGGACACCTGGACGCAAGTGGTCACCGCCTTCGAGGCACTGGAACGCCCCTACGAGCTCGCCCGCGTCCGCCACCGCCTGGCCGAGGCCCTGCTGCTGTCGGGGGAGGGCGACGACGACCGCGACCGCGCCACGGAACTGCTCCGTCTCGCCCACGCCGTCGCCTCCCACCTCGATGCCCGCCCGCTCGCCGACTCCGTCACGCTCCTGGCCCAACGCGCCCGCCTCCCCGTGAACCGGCCCGCCGAGCAGTCGCCCGCCCCCGCGGAGCCCGCCGAGTCCCTCGGCCTGACCGGCCGGGAACGCGACGTGCTGCGCCTGGTCTCCGCCGGCCGCACCAACCGCCAGATAGCCGAGGCACTCTTCATCTCCCCGAAGACGGCCAGCGTCCACGTCTCGAACATCCTGGCCAAGCTCGGAGTCTCGGGCCGCGGCGAGGCGGCCGCGGTGGCGCATCGGCTGGAGCTGTTTCCGTCCGAATCGCTCACGATGCGGAAGGCGCCGTGAGGCCTACGCTGTAAGAGACACCGGCCGAGGGAGAACCCGTGTTCAACGCCTTCGAGGAATTGTTCGCCCCCGGCCGCAAGCACACCCGCGACGAGCAGAACCGGCTGGAGCTCACCCGGGAGGACGTCGGCGACGGCGACCCCGGACGCGGGCCCATAGACCTCACCTCCGGGAAGGTCGTCGTACGCCCGCCGCAGCCGGACGAGGAAGACTCCTCTCCGGAGGATTGAGGCTCAGCTGACCTGTATCTCCAGGATCCGGTCGTCGCCCTCCTTCGGATCACCCCGGCCGTCCGTGTTGCTGGTGACCAGCCACAGCTTGTCGCCGCCCGCCGAGACCACCGTGCGCAGCCGGCCGTACTCGCCTTCGAGGAAGGCCTGCGGGTCCGCGGAGGCCTCCGTGCCCTGCAGGGGGATGCGCCACAGGCGCCGGCCCTTGAGTCCCGCCATCCAGACGGAGCCCTCGGCGTAGGCGACACCGCTGGGGGAGGCGTCGTCCGTGCCCCACTGGGCTATCGGGTTGTGGTACTTGGAATCGCTCGACCTGCCCTCGGCCTCCGGCCAGCCGTAGTTGTCGCCCGGCTTGATCGCGTTCAGCTCGTCCCAGGTGTCCTGGCCGAACTCGGCGGCGAACAGACGCTGCTTGTCGTCCCAGGCCAGGCCCTGCACATTGCGGTGGCCGTACGAGTACACCGCAGAGTCCGGGAACGGGTTGCCCGGGGCCGGCTCGCCCTCCGGGGTCATGCGCAGGATCTTGCCGCCCAGGGACTTGGTGTCCTGGGACAGGCCGGTGTCACCGCTCTCGCCCGTGCCCGCGTAGAGCATCTTGTCCGGGCCGAAGGCGATCCGGCCGCCGTTGTGGATGTAGCCCTTGGGGATGCCCTTGAAGATCGTGTCGGGCGCGCCCAGCTGTTCGCCGGAGGGCTTCTGCTCGTCGTACAGCATGCGGACGATGCGGTTGTCCGAGGCCGAGGTGAAGTACGCGTAGACCATGTGGTCCGAGGCGTAGTCCGGGGAGAGCGCGAGGCCCATGAGGCCGCCCTCGCCGGCCGGCGACACCCCCGGCACCTCGCCCAGCTCGGTCTTCTTGCCCGTCTCCTCGTCGACCCGGGTGATCGTGCCCTCGTCGCGGGAGGAGACCAGCAGGTCGCCCTCGGGGAGCGGGGCGAGGCCCCAGGGCGTGCTGAGGTCCTCGGCAACTGTGCGGACCACCTTCACCGAGCCTTTGGCGGGGGGTGCCGGGTCGGCGGCTTGTCCGGTGGGCGACGATCCCGATGCCCTACTGCTCGGTGGGGCGCTGTCACTGCCGTTCGACGATTCACCTCCGCCGTCGGAGGAGCAGCCGGCCGTCAGCACGAGCGCGGTTGCGGCCAATACGGCCGACACAGCTCGACGTTGCACGATCATGGTCCCTTCGACGGGGCGGTCTCGCGGCAGGTTCTACTTTTCATACACCGCTCGCGCCTCACAGGTTCCCGATCACCGCAACCCGATCCGCGGACCCGCCTGCCGTGACCCGAATTCCTGCTCCCCGGATCCCCTCCCCGGATCTCTGCTCCCCGAGTCTCGGCCCCGGATCCCTACTCCCAGGATCCCTGCGCCCGCGGCAGCTCCGCCACCTCGGCCAGGTCCTGTGCCGTCAGGCGCAGGGTCGCCGCCCGTGCGTTGTCCGTCACCCAGCGCTCCTGCTTGGTCCCGGGCACCGGGACCGTGTGACGCCCCTGCGCCAGCACCCATGCCAGGGCCACCTGGGCGGGCGTGACGTCCTCGCCGTGGCGGCGGGCCACGCGGCGCAGGCCGACCACTATCGGCTGGTTGGCGGCCATCATCTCCGCGGTGAAGCGGGGGTGGCGGGCGCGTACGTCGTCCGGTTCGAAGCCCTCGCCGGGGGTGAGCGTGCCGGTCAGGAAGCCGTTGCCGAGCGGCATCGCCGCCAGGAAGCCGATGCCGCGCGCCTCGCACCACGGCAGCAGCGCCTCCGTGGCCTCCGGCGACCACACCGACAGCTCGGCCTGTACGGCGCTCACCGGGAAGACCTGCTGCACCCGCTGCAACTGCCGGATCGTCGCGTCGTGCAGCCGGGCCCCGGACCGGCGGCCGCCGCGGGCGCCCATCGCGCACAGCCCCAACGACCGGACCTTACCGGCCCTGACGAGCTCCGCCATCGCGCCCCAGGTCTCCTCGACGGGCACCTCGGGGTCGGCCCGGTGGAGCTGGTAGAGGTCGATGACGTCCGTCTGCAGGCGCCGCAGCGACGCGTCGCAGGCGCGCTTCACATAGCCGGGGCGGCCGTTGGCCACGATGTGCTGCTCGCCCACCAGCAGGCCGACCTTGGTCGACACGAAGGCGTCCTGACGCCGCTCCTTCAGCACCCGCCCCAGCAGCAGCTCGTTGGTGAACGGGCCGTACATGTCGGCGGTGTCCAGGAGAGTCGAGCCCAGGTCCAGCGCCCGGTGCACGGCCCTGACCGACTCGTCGCCGCGCTGCCGCGATCCGCTGTACGCCCAGCTCATCGGCATGCAGCCGAGTCCGACGGCACCCACTGTGAGCGCCGCCGCGCCGATCGTCCTGCGCTCCACCTGCTCGTGACCCTCCCTGTCCTGGCCCCCCAACCTAACCTCTGCGGTCGGCAGCGCCTGACATAGCCTCCTGACCATGACTGCTGACGTGTGGCTGCCCATCCCGCCGGAAGACATCGAAGGGCTCCCGAAGGGCCTGAACTACCGCTTCTGGGACGGTGGTGAGGACTTTCCCGCGGATCCGGCCGACTGCGCGTACTACGTCGTCCCCTACATGAAGCCCGTCGAGGTCGGCCTGCGGCCGGTGCCCAGCCTGAGCTCCGTGCAGGTCGTGCAGACGCTGTCGGCCGGCACCGACGCGATCGAGCCGGGTATCAAGTACCTGCCTGCGGGTGTGCAGTTGTGCAACGCGCGCGGGGTGCACGAGGCCAGCACCGCCGAGCTCACGCTCACCCTGATCCTCGCCTCGCTGCGCGGCGTCCCCGACTTCGTACGGGCCCAGGACAAGGGGGAGTGGGGCGGCGGGTTCCGGCCCGCGCTCGCCGACAAGAACGTCCTCATCGTCGGGTACGGCTCGATCGGATCGGCGATCGAGGACCGGCTCGTTCCGTTCGAGGTCGCGCGGGTGGCGCGCGTCGCGCGCTCTGAGCGCACCACAGCGCGCGGCCCGGTGCATCCGCTCACCGAACTGCCCGCTCTGCTCCCCGAGGCGGACGTCGTCGTCCTTGCCACGCCGCTCACCGAGGCCACCCGGCACCTGGTGAACGCAGACTTCCTGGCTCGTATGAAGGACGGTGCGCTGCTGGTCAACGTGGCCCGTGGCCCCGTCGTCGACACCAAGGCGCTGCTCGCCGAGCTGGAGGGCGGCCGTATCACCGCCGCCCTCGACGTCACCGACCCCGAGCCGCTGCCCCCGGGCCACCCCCTGTGGCATGCGCCGGGCGTGCTCGTCAGCCCGCACGTCGGCGGACCGACCTCCGCGTTCCTGCCTCGTGCCAAGCGACTGCTGGTGGACCAGTTGAACCGTTTCGTGAACCGGGAGCCCCTGCGCAACGTGATCCTTACGACAGGCCCAACAGGTGTGTGACGCCCCGAGATGAGCAGCGCGCGCCCGACCCGCACGCCGGGCGCAACAGGCGCGTCATCCGTTTCCGGTACCCTCCGCAATCCTCCGGACGCGCTCCGTGCTCACATCTCAGCTGGTCGTCACGGAGCGTAGAGGAACTATGTCCCTGAGTGACGAGACTGGTGTATCGTCCCGACAGGGGCTGCGCCGCGACCGTTCGGCGCCGGGGATGGACATTTCAGACTGTGAGGGGGGCGACGGGCGATGCACGGCCTATGGACGAGCGATCCGACGCGGCGGGGCCGCCGCCGGCGACCCTGGCACACGGCCGCGCGCAGATGCGGCCACCACGCCGGCCACGGCAGTCACCACGGACAGCACGACAGTCATCAGGGCCATCACCACCACAGCCGTCACCATCGCCGGCACAACAGCCGCAGGAGGCATGCGCACCCAGCGCACCGGGATCCCAGGGATCCTGGAGCGGCGCGGACCGGGAGGGCCCGGTGAGTTCGCCCCCGCCTTCCACGGCCACCCTTGACGGAGCGCTGCGGGCCAAGCCCGCGCCGGGGGCGACGCCGACCCGCCCCCCGGTCCTCGGCGGCTCGTCGAGCACGGTCCGCCAACTCGTCCTGGCCCTGGTGTGCGCGGGATACGCCGTCGGTTCCGCGTTCGGCTGGGGCTCACCGCAAGTCGCGCTGGTCATGGGCGACTTCGGGCTGAGCGCCGCGGCCGGCGCCGCAGCCGTGTCCTGCTTCCTCTACGCCCGCAACCGCCGTATCCGCTTTCGACCCGCCTGGATGCTCTTCGCCCTCTCCTCGGCGATGGCGGCCGTCGGCAACCTGATCTGGGGGTGGTACGAGGTGGTCCTGGAGCGACCCGTGCCCAGCCCCAGCTACGCCGACCTGTTCTTCCTGTGCTTCGCGCCGCCCGCGATCGTGGGGCTGCTGGTGCTCGCCAAGCGGCCGGTGACGAAGGCGGGTTGGATCTGCCTCGGCCTGGACGCATGGCTGATCGGGGGCTCGCTGCTCACACTGTCCTGGAGCCTCGCCCTCGCCCAGGCGGCCAAGTCCGAGGGGTCGAGCGTGGCGCACACCGCGCTGTCGCTCGCGTACCCGCTGCTCGACATCGCTCTCGTCAGCATGGTGCTCGCGCTGCACTTCCGGCGCTCGGCGGTGAACCGTACGGCGGTCAACACCGCGATCGGCGCGCTCGCCCTGACCGTGATGTGCGACGCCCTGTTCACCTCACCGCTGCTGCACCACACCTACCGCTCCGGGCAGCTGCTCGACGCGGGCTGGTTCGCCGGCTCGCTGCTGCTCGCGTACGCGCCGTGGGCCGTCCCGCGACACGGGGAGGCGGACGCCGTACGGCGGCACCCGGCCCGGCGCCGGACGGACGGGCACACGCGCGTGGTGCACGAACACCTGCCGGGACAGCGCACCGGCCCGCACCACCACCCGCACGCGGGCCCGGCGCAGGGAGGTGATCACAGCCGGTATCCGACCGCCCGGCCCATCGCCGGTTCCCTGGCCGCCCTCACGCCCTATCTCGCCGCCGCCGTCTGCACGCTCGGGATCCTCTACAACGTCCTGAGCGGCCGCAGCGTCGACCGCGTGGTGCTCCTCACCGGCGGCACCGTGGTGCTCGCCCTCGTGGTGCGCCAGGGCATCATGCTGCTCGACAACATCACCCTCACCCAGGAGCTGGCGCAGAAGGAGAACCACTTCCGCTCCCTGGTGCAGGGCTCCAGCGACGTCATCATGATCGCCGCACCGAACGGCATCCTCCGGTACGTCTCCCCGGCCGCCGCCGGGGTCTACGGACGTTCCGCGGAGGAGCTGGTGGGGACCGAACTGGCCGGCCTCATCCACCCGGAAGACCTGGGCTGCGTGGTGCACGAGGTGCGCCGCTTCCTCGCCGCCAGCCCCCTCGAGGAACCCACCACGCGCATCGAGTGCCGGTTCCGCTCCGGCGACGGCGGTTGGCTCAACGTCGAGTCCACCGTCAACCGGCACCACGGCGGCCTCATCTTCAACAGCCGGGACGTCACCGAAAGGGTGCGCCTGCAGGCGCAGCTCCAGCACAACGCCGAGCACGACCCGCTGACCGACCTGCCCAACCGGGCCCTGTTCACCCAGCGGGTCCAGCAGGCCCTCTCCGGCCGCCGCTCCACCGACCGTGGCGCCGCCCTTCGCGGCACGGCGGTCCTCTTCATCGACCTCGACGGCTTCAAGGCCGTCAACGACACGATCGGGCACCAGGCTGGGGACGAGCTGCTCGTCCAGGCCGCCCGCAGACTCCAGGACGCGGTCCGGCAGGGGGACACCGCGTCCCGGCTGGGCGGCGACGAGTTCGCGGCCCTGATCGTCGGGGACGGCGCCCGTGACCGCTCCGCCCGGGAGCGCCACATCATGGAGCTCGCCGACCGCCTCAGGGGCACGCTCTCCCAGCCCTACCTCATCGACGGCAATGACGTCCGGGTCAACGCCTCCATCGGCGTCGCCTTCGCCGAGCCGGGCCTCGGCGCGGGCGAGATCCTGCGCAATGCCGACCTGGCCATGTACCGCGCCAAGGCGGGCGGCAAGGGCCGCGTCGAGCTGTACGCCCCACAGATGCAGCAGGACGTCGTACGGAAGGCGGAGCTGGCCACGCGCCTGCGTGCCGCCCTGAACGACGGCGAGTTCACCCTGCTGCACCAACCCGTGGTGTGCCTGGAGGACGGCCGGATCGCGTCGGTCGCCGCCCAGGCCCGCTGGCGCTCCTCGCAGGGCGTGCTGTTCACGCCCGCCGAGTTCCTGCGGGTGGCCGAGGACAGCGACAAGACCGCCGAGCTGGGGCGGTGGGTGCTGGAGGAGGCCGTGGAACAGGCCGCCGAGCGGGCCGCGAACGGGCTGGCCGTGCCGGTGGCGGTCCGGATGGGTGCGCGCCGGCTACTGGACCGCTCGATGCCGCTCGGCTCGATCGAGGCCCTGCTGACCCGACACGGGCTGCCGTCCGGGTCGCTGGTGATCGAGCTGTCCGACGCCGACCCCCGGGTCCCGCTGGACGAGCTGGAGCGCCGCCTGAGTGCCCTGCGCAGGCTCGGCGTCCGGATCGCCCTGGACGGCTTCGGGAGCGGGTACGCGGCCATCACGGTCCTGCGCAGGCTCCCTGTCGACGTAGTGAAGCTCGACCGCGGTCTCGTCGAGGGAGTGGTCGAGTCCGCCCGGCTGCACAAGATCACCAGTGGGCTGCTGCGTATCGCCGTCGATCTCGGCCTGCAGTCCGTGGCCGACGGCGTGGACCTGCCCGAACAGGTCGTGGCGCTGCGCGCGATGGGGTGCACGCACGGGCAGGGCATGGCGTTCTCCGGCCCGCTGGACGAGTACCGGCTGCGCAGAGCGCTCGGATCCGGCCACTATCCGGTGCCGCACGGACCGGCGGAGCCCGCGTTCGCGGGTGGTGGCACGGGGGTGTACACCGGTGGTGTGACGGCGGTTTTGGGTGGCGGAACAGCCCTCCGCTCACATAATGAGACTCCCGTCCCACCCACTTGACAGTGGGTGTGCGCCGGGGGGAGGGTCAGACCTATGCGCACCCGAATTCTCGTACTTGGAAAGCGCGTCGGCTGACGCTGGTGACCTCCGGACGGACCCGGAACTCCCAGCGACCGCACCCGGCGCGCTCCCCTCGCTTGCCTCACGGCACGAGGGGTTTTTTGTTGCACAGGCACATGTTGTACAAGAGCCGTACACCGCACAAAACTCGCAAAAACCCTCAGCATCGAGAAGAGAATGACGATGACCGAGCAGGCCACCGGGGCCAATCACCCGCAGCCGCGGCCCCGATCCGGAGGACAGCAGCCCGCCCCCGAGCACGTCACGGGTGCGCAGTCCCTCATCCGCTCTCTCGAGGAGGTCGGAGCCGAGACGGTATTCGGCATTCCCGGCGGTGCGATCCTTCCGGCGTACGACCCGCTCATGGACTCCACCCGGGTGCGCCACGTCCTGGTCCGGCACGAGCAGGGCGCCGGCCACGCGGCCACCGGTTACGCGCAGGCCACCGGCAAGGTCGGTGTCTGCATGGCGACCTCCGGCCCGGGTGCGACGAACCTGGTGACGCCGATCGCGGACGCCCACATGGACTCGGTGCCGCTCGTGGCGATCACCGGCCAGGTGGCCTCCAAGGCGATCGGCACCGACGCCTTCCAGGAGGCGGACATCGTCGGCATCACCATGCCGATCACCAAGCACAACTTCCTGGTCACCAAGGCCGAGGACATCCCGCGGGTGATCGCGCAGGCGTTCCACATCGCCTCCACCGGCCGCCCCGGCCCGGTCCTGGTCGACATCGCCAAGGACGCCCTCCAGGCGCGGACGACCTTCTCCTGGCCGCCGGTCATGGACCTGCCCGGCTACCGCCCGGTGACCAAGCCGCACGCCAAGCAGATCCGTGAGGCGGCGAAGCTGATCACCGCCGCCAAGCGGCCCGTCCTGTACGTCGGCGGCGGCGTCCTGAAGGCCAATGCCACCGCCGAACTGAAGGTCCTCGCAGAACTCACCGGAGCGCCCGTCACCACCACACTGATGGCGCTCGGCGCATTCCCCGACAGCCACCCGCTGCACGTGGGAATGCCGGGCATGCACGGTGCGGTCACCGCCGTCACCGCGCTGCAGAAGGCCGACCTGATCGTCGCCCTCGGAGCCCGCTTCGACGACCGCGTCACCGGCAAGCTGGACAGCTTCGCCCCGTACGCCAAGATCGTCCACGCCGACATCGACCCGGCGGAGATCGGCAAGAACCGCGCCGCCGACGTGCCGATCGTCGGTGACGCCCGCGAGGTCATCGCCGACCTGGTCCAGGCCGTGCAGAAGGAGCACAGCGAGGGCCACCGGGGCGACTACAGCGCCTGGTGGAAGGACCTCAACCGCTGGCGCGAGACGTACCCGCTGGGCTACGACCAGCCCGACAACGGCTCGCTGTCCCCGCAGCAGGTCATCGAGCGCATCGGGCAGCTCGCCCCCGAGGGCACGATCTTCGCGGCGGGCGTGGGCCAGCACCAGATGTGGGCCGCGCACTACATCCAGTACGAGAAGCCCGCGACCTGGCTGAACTCCGGCGGCGCCGGAACGATGGGCTACGCGGTCCCGGCCGCGATGGGTGCCAAGGCCGGCGCGCCCGCGCAGACCGTGTGGGCGGTCGACGGTGACGGCTGCTTCCAGATGACCAATCAGGAGCTCACCACCTGCGCCCTGAACAACATCCCGATCAAGGTCGCCATCATCAACAACGGCGCCCTCGGGATGGTCCGCCAGTGGCAGACCCTCTTCTACAACCAGCGGTACTCCAACACCGTGCTGCACAGTGGTCCTGAGGCCACCGGCAAGGAGCCGAGCGCCGGCACCCGCGTCCCCGACTTCGTGAAGCTGTCGGAGGCCATGGGCTGCTACGCGATCCGCTGCGAGTCCCCGGAGGACCTCGACAAGGTCATCGAAGAGGCGAACTCCATCAACGACCGCCCCGTCGTGGTCGACTTCATCGTCCACGAGGACGCCATGGTGTGGCCGATGGTCGCCGCCGGCACCTCCAACGACGAGATCATGGCCGCCCGGGACGTCCGCCCCGACTTCGGCGACAACGAAGACGACTGAGCGAGAGAGACCCAAGAGACATGTCCAAGCACACGCTCTCCGTCCTGGTGGAGAACACGCCCGGCATCCTCGCCCGGATCGCCGCCCTGTTCTCCCGCCGCGGCTTCAACATCGACTCGCTCGCGGTCGGCGTCACCGAGCACCCCGAGATCTCCCGTATCACCATCGTGGTGAACGTGATCGAGGAACTGCCGCTCGAACAGGTCACCAAGCAGCTGAACAAGCTCGTCAACGTGCTGAAGATCGTCGAGCTGGAGGCCGGATCGGCCGTTCAGCGCGAACTCGTTCTGGTGAAGGTGCGCGCCGACAACGAGACGCGCTCCCAGATCGTCGAGATCGTCCAGCTGTTCCGCGCCAAGACGGTCGACGTCTCCCCGGAGGCCGTCACCATCGAGGCCACCGGCAGCAACGACAAGCTGTCGGCGATGCTCAAGATGCTGGAGCCGTTCGGCATCAAGGAGCTCGTCCAGTCCGGCACGATCGCGATCGGCCGCGGTTCGCGGTCGATCACGGACCGGTCGCTGCGCGCCCTCGACCGGTCGGCCTGACGATGTATACGGGCGGCCGGGGGACACCGACCGCCCGTATGCCGAGACCCCGAGACTTCCCTTCCCCTCGCCGTCATACGGTGGGACGCAACACCTGCACACAAGGAGAGAACCCAAAGTGGCCGAGCTGTTCTACGACGCCGACGCCGACCTGTCCATCATCCAGGGCCGCAAGGTCGCGGTCATCGGTTACGGCAGCCAGGGCCACGCCCACGCGCTGTCGCTCCGTGACTCGGGTGTCGACGTGCGTGTCGGTCTGCACGAGGGCTCCAAGTCCAAGGCGAAGGCCGAGGAGCAGGGCCTGCGCGTGGTGACCCCGGCCGAGGCCGCCACCGAGGCCGACGTCATCATGATCCTGGTCCCGGACCCGATCCAGGCCCAGGTCTACGAGGAGTCCATCAAGGACAACCTCAAGGACGGCGACGCCCTCTTCTTCGGCCACGGCCTGAACATCCGCTTCGACTTCATCAAGCCCCCGGCCGGCATCGACGTCTGCATGGTCGCCCCCAAGGGCCCGGGCCACCTGGTGCGCCGCCAGTACGAGGAGGGTCGCGGCGTTCCGTGCATCGCGGCCGTCGAGCAGGACGCGACCGGCAACGCCTTCGCGCTGGCCCTCTCGTACGCGAAGGGCATCGGCGGCACCCGCGCCGGCGTCATCAAGACGACCTTCACCGAGGAGACCGAGACCGACCTGTTCGGTGAGCAGGCCGTCCTCTGTGGTGGTACGGCCGCGCTGGTCAAGGCCGGTTTCGAGACGCTGACCGAGGCGGGCTACCAGCCGGAGATCGCGTACTTCGAGTGCCTGCACGAGCTGAAGCTGATCGTCGACCTCATGTACGAGGGCGGCCTGGAGAAGATGCGCTGGTCGGTCTCCGAGACCGCCGAGTGGGGCGACTACGTCACCGGCCCGCGGATCATCACCGACGCCACCAAGGCCGAGATGAAGAAGGTCCTCGCCGAGATCCAGGACGGCACCTTCGCCCGTGAGTGGATGGCCGAGTACCACGGCGGTCTGAAGAAGTACAACGAGTACAAGCAGCAGGACGCCGAGTCCCTGCTGGAGACCACCGGCAAGGAGCTGCGCAAGCTCATGTCGTGGGTGAACGACGACGAGGCGTAAGCCGCAGGTACGGGGCCGCAGCGATTCGCTGCGGCCCCGTCGCCGAACCATCGGTAACCGCTTGTCCACGGCGTCCAGCCACGGACGAGTGATCCTTCCGTGGAGGCGCAAGACGACCTCCGTCGCGGCACTAGACTGCTGCATGACAAACGCGTCGGGCCCACAGCGTCGTGCGTCTTCCACGCGGCTACCCTCCACCGCCTGCGGCCGTCGGGACGGCCGTCCGCATTGGACCTGTGAGGACTCACGTGAGCTCGAAACCTGTCGTACTCATCGCTGAAGAGCTGTCGCCCGCGACCGTCGACGCCCTGGGCCCGGACTTCGAGATCCGGCACGCCAACGGCGCGGACCGGGCCGAGCTGCTGCCCGCCATCGCCGACGTCGACGCGATCCTGATCCGTTCGGCCACCAAGGTCGACGCCGAGGCCGTCGCCGCCGCCGGCAAGCTGAAGGTCGTCGCACGAGCCGGCGTCGGCCTGGACAACGTCGACGTCTCCGCCGCCACCAAGGCCGGCGTCATGGTCGTCAACGCCCCCACCTCGAACATCGTGACCGCCGCCGAGCTGGCCTGCGGTCTGCTGCTGGCCACCGCGCGCCACATTCCGCAGGCCAACACCGCGCTGAAGAACGGCGAGTGGAAGCGCAGCAAGTACACGGGCGTCGAGCTCGCGGAGAAGACCCTCGGTGTCGTGGGTCTGGGCCGTATCGGCGCGCTCGTCGCCCAGCGGATGTCGGCCTTCGGCATGAAGGTCGTCGCCTACGACCCCTACGTGCAGCCCGCCCGGGCCGCGCAGATGGGCGTCAAGGTGCTGTCGCTGGACGAGCTGCTCGAGGTCGCCGACTTCATCACCGTGCACCTGCCGAAGACCCCCGAGACCCTCGGTCTCATCGGCCACGAGGCGCTGCACAAGGTCAAGCCGTCGGTGCGCATCGTCAACGCCGCGCGCGGCGGGATCGTCGACGAGGAGGCGCTGTACTCGGCGCTCAAGGAGGGCCGCGTCGCCGGCGCCGGCCTGGACGTGTACGCGAAGGAGCCGTGCACGGACTCCCCGCTGTTCGAGCTGGACCAGGTCGTGTGCACCCCGCACCTCGGCGCTTCGACCGACGAGGCGCAGGAGAAGGCCGGTATCGCCGTCGCCAAGTCGGTGCGGCTGGCTCTCGCCGGTGAGCTGGTCCCGGACGCGGTGAACGTCCAGGGCGGCGTCATCGCCGAGGACGTCAAGCCGGGTCTGCCGCTCGCCGAGCGCCTCGGCCGTATCTTCACGGCGCTCGCCGGTGAGGTCGCGGTCCGTCTCGACGTCGAGGTGTACGGCGAGATCACCCAGCACGACGTGAAGGTGCTGGAGCTCAGCGCCCTCAAGGGTGTCTTCGAGGACGTCGTCGACGAGACGGTGTCGTACGTCAACGCCCCGCTGTTCGCCCAGGAGCGCGGTGTCGAGGTGCGCCTGACGACCAGCTCGGAGTCCGCCGACCACCGCAACGTGGTGACCGTGCGCGGCACGCTCGGCAGCGGCGAGGAGGTGGCGGTCTCCGGCACGCTGGCCGGCCCGAAGCACCTGCAGAAGCTCGTCGCCGTCGGCGAGTACGACGTCGACCTCGCGCTCGCCGACCACATGGTCGTCCTGCGGTACGAGGACCGTCCGGGCGTCGTCGGCACGGTGGGTCGTGTCTTCGGCGAGGCCGGCATCAACATCGCCGGCATGCAGGTGTCGCGTGCGGTGGCCGGCGGCGAGGCGCTGGCCGTCCTGACCGTGGACGACACGGTGCCCGCCGGGGTGCTGGCGGAGGTCGCGGAGGAGATCGGCGCGACGTCCGCTCGCGCGGTGAACCTGGTCTGACGCTTCACGGCAAGAAGCCGGGTGGGCCGAGATTCCTCGGCCCACCCGGCTTCTGTCATGCCGTCACCTTGTCCGGCTCCTTGTCCGGCTCCGGAGTCTCCTCCCGTACCCGGACCCGCCGCAGCGTCACAGCCGCCAGCCCGGCCGCTGCCAGGAGTACGACCGCCCCCGCGATCGCCGCCGCCTGCATCCCACTGGTGAACGCCTCCCGGGCGGTGGTCGCCAGCCCCGGCACGTGCTCGGCGACCGCCAGCGCCCCGCCCAGCGTCTCGCGGGCCGCATCCGGTGCCGATCCCGGCATCTCGTGGCGGTAGATCGCCGTACCGACGGAGCCGAGGACGGCCATGCCGAGGGCGCCGCCGAACTCGGTGCCCGTCTCCAGGAGGGAGGACGCGGAGCCCGCACGCTCGGCCGGGGCGGTGCCGATCGCCAGGTCCGTCATCTGGGAGATGACCATGACGATTCCGGAGGCGAGGACGCCGCAGGCGACCAGCACCAGCCACATCGAGTCGGTACCGGCGAAGGCGAGCACGACGTAGCCGCTCGCGCCGATGACGAAGCCGGCCGTCACCACGTGGGCGCGGTGGACGCCCTTGTGGACCAGGGCGGTGGCCAGCGGGGCCATCATGCCGATCGGCACCGAGGGGAGCAGCGCCCACAGGGCGGCCTCCAGGGCGCTCTTGCCCAGCACCGACTGCAGGTACTGCGTGGTGAAGAACGCCGACCCCATCATGCCGAACGCGGAGATCAGGTTGAGGACGACGGCGGGGGCGAAGCCGTGCCCGCGGAACAGGGCGGGGGAGATCATCGGTGAGGCCGTCGTGCGCTGGCGGTGGACGAAGAGGGCGGCGAAGAGCAGGCCGACGGTGATCGAGAGGACGTACCGGACGTTCCAGCCCTCGGAGGGCAGCTCCTTCAGGCCGTAGATCACGGGCAGTACGGCGGCCATGGACAGGGGGACGCTCGGCCAGTCGAAGCGGCCGGGGTCGGGGTCCCTGGACTCGGGGAGCAGGATCGGGCCGAGGACGAGCAGCAGCGCCATCGCGGGCAGGTTGACCAGGAAGACCGAGCCCCACCAGAAGTACTCGACCAGGACACCGCTCATGACCGAGCCGAGTGCGATGCCGGCGGTCATCACGCCGGACCACATGCCGATCGCCTTCGCACGCTGGGCGGGGTCGGTGAACATGGTGCGGATCAGGGCCATCGTCGAGGGCATCAGGGTCGCGCCGCCGATGCCGAGGATCGCGCGGGCCGCGATGAGGGTCTCGGCGCTGTTCGCGTACGCGGCGACCAGTGAGGCGGCGCCGAAGGCGGCCGCGCCGCCGAGCAGCAGCTTGCGGCGGCCGATGCGGTCGCCCAGCGAGCCCATCGTCATCAGCAGGCCGGCCAGGACGAACGCGTAGATGTCGAGGATCCACAGCTGCTGGGTGCCGCTCGGCTCCAGGTCCGCGCTGATCGCCGGGATGGCGAAGTAGAGCACCGAGACGTCCATGGAGACCAGGAGCAGCGGAAGCATCAGCACGGCGAGGGCGGTCCACTCGCGCCGCCCGGCCCTGGGGCCCGCGGTAGGGCTCGTCGAAGTCGTCATGCCGAGGACTGTACGAGCGTATAAAACGCTTGTCTAGTACGCATGTATAGATCGGTTGTCTAAG
This sequence comes from Streptomyces sp. MMG1533, assembly GCF_001279775.1. GTDB lineage: Bacteria > Actinomycetota > Actinomycetes > Streptomycetales > Streptomycetaceae > Streptomyces. The sequence goes on from NZ_LGDG01000015.1 coordinate 70,655, forward strand.
ACGGCCGTATGAATCCGGGTAGGCTTGCGCGCATGGGACATCGTGAGGATCTGCTCGAAGGCGCCAAGCGCTGCCTCCTGCAGAAGGGCTTCGCGCGCACGACGGCACGCGACATCGTGAAGGAGTCGGGGACGAACCTGGCGTCCATCGGCTACCACTACGGCTCGAAGGACGCGCTGCTGGTGCAGGCGTATGTCTCCCTGGTCGAGGCCACGGGACACCGCTTCGAGCCCGGCGGGGAGGGGGAGGCCGCGATGTCGACGCCCCCCGGCTCGCTCGAGCGCTTCCAGGAGGTGTGGGCGAACATCATCAACGCGGTGGCCGAGTCACCGGCGATCTGGCTGCTGAGCTTCGAGCTGATCCTCCAGGGCGACCGGCTGCCGGAGGTGCGCCGGATGCTCGCCGCGGCGCAGGACCAGGGCATGTCGGGGCTGCTGCCCCTGTTCAACGGCATTCCGGAGGAGGAGCAGAGCAGGGACACCATCGACACCGAGGGCCGCCTCTACCAGACCCTCCTCCAGGGGCTCATGGTGCAGTGGGTCTTCGACCCGGACACGGCGACCTCCGCCGAGCAGCTCACGGAGGGCCTACGGCGGCTGGCCGCGGGCATCAAGAACCGCTGACCCGCCCGTCCCGCATCTGAAGCACCCGGTCCGCGAAGTGCCGTACGACCGCCCGGTCGTGACAGATGAACAGATACCCGAGCCCCAGCTCGTCCTGGAGATCGGCGAGCAGGTTCAGGACGCCCGCCCGCACGGACGGGTCCAGGGCCGACACCGGTTCGTCGAGGACCAGCAGGCGCGGCTCGGAGGCGAGCGCGCGGGCGATGCCGGCGCGCTGGCACTGGCCGCCGGACAGCTCGTGCGGGCGGCGGTCGCCGTACGAGGGGTCGAGGCCGACCCGGTCGAGGAGTTCGGCCACGCGGGCGGGGCCGCCTTCCGCGCTCCAGCGGCCCTGCACCTTCAGCGGTTCCGCGACCGCGTCGCGGATGCGGTGGCGGGGGCTGAGGGAGCCGTACGGATCCTGGAAGACGGGCTGCATGCGCGGGCGCAGGGGGCGCAGTTCGCGTTCGGTGAGGATGGTCAACTCCCGGCCTTCGAAGCGGACTTCGCCGCCGTCCGGGCGGCGCAGCCGGAGCACGGCCAGGGCGGTGGAGGTCTTGCCGCAGCCGGAGGGGCCGTTGAGGGCGAGGGTCTCTCCCGCGCGCAGCGCGAAGGAGACGTGGTCCACCGCCGTCACCGAGCCGTGGCGGACGACCAGGTCGCGGACGTCAAGAAGAGACATGCGGCTTCTCCGAGAACAACTCGACGGCGGGGTGCGGGACGTCGGCCCACCGGTGGCAGGCGACCAGCCGTTCGTCCACCGGGCGGGGCTCCGGCTCCTCGTGGCGGCAGATGTCCGCCGCGAGCGGGCAACGCGGGGCGAAGGCGCAGCCCGGCAAGAGCGTGCCCGGGGCGGGTGGTGTGCCGGGAAGGGCGGGCAGGCGGGAGCCGGCGGGGACCGACTGGGGGAGGGACGCCAGCAGGCCTGCCGTATAGGGGGCCGACGGGCGGGTCAACACCTCCTGCGCCGGGCCGAGTTCGGTCAGGCGCCCGGCGTACATCACCAACGCGCGGTCCGCGTGCTGTCGTACGACGTCCAGATCGTGGGTGACCAGGACGAGCGCCGCCCCGACCGCCTCGCGCTGTTCGCCGAGGACGCGCAGGACCCGGTCCCGGCGTTCCTCGTCCAGCGCGGTGGTCGGTTCGTCGGCGACGAGGACGTCGGGTTCGTTGATCGTCGCCATCGCGATGACCGCCCGTTGCCGCATGCCGCCGGAGAACTCGTGCGGGTAGGCGCGGGCCTTGCGCACGGCGTCCGGGATGCCGACGCGGTCGAGCGCCGCGACCGCACGGGCCCGGGCCTTTGTGCGGGAGACGCGGGCCACCGACCGTACGGCGGCGGCGAGTTGGTCGCCCACCCGGTGCACGGGGGAGAGTGCGGAGAGGGCGTCCTGCGGGACGAGGGCGATGCGGCGGCCGCGCTGGGCGGCGAGGTCGGTCCCGCTCTCGCCGAGCAGTCGTATGCTCCCGCTCGTTGTCGCACCCGGCGGCAGCATGCCCAGCAGAGCGCGAGCGGTGAGGGACTTGCCCGCGCCGGACTCGCCCACCACGGCGAGGACTTCGCGCGGGCGGACGTCGAACGACAGGCCGCGGACCGCCTCGATGCCGTCGAAGGCGATACGGAGATCGCGTACCGAGAGCAGCGCCTCAGACTCCAACGGGGGCCTCCTTCTTGGTGACACGCGGTGCTGTCCGACGACGGCCCTGTGCGTACGCCGCTCCCGACACCGCCAGACCGGCGAGCAGGGCCAGTGCCACCGCCGGGGCGAGGGCCGCCCACGGGGCGCGTTCCACGTAGGCGCGGGACTCGTCCAGGAGCAGACCCCACTCGGGGGCGGGCGGCTGCGCGCCGAGGCCCAGGAAGCCGAGGGAGGCCAGGGCGAGGGCGATGCCGGGCAGCCGGAGGAGGGCGTGCCGGGCGACGGGCGCGGCCACCGACGGGAGGACGTGCCGGGTGAGGATCCACAACGGGGTTGCCCCGATGGCCCGTTGGGCGACGAGGAAGGAGGACGCCCGGACCTCCTGGACCAGCGCCGCCGCGTGCGAGGCCAGTGGCGGCCAGGAGATCAGCGCGACCGCGAGGGCCGCCCCGCCGGTGCCGGGTCCGGCCGCCGCGGCGACGAGGATGCCGACGATCACCGGGGGCAGGGCGTTCGCGATGTCCGCCGCGCCGGCCGCGACACCGGGCAGGAAGCCGAGCGCCAGTGCGACCAGCAGGCTCAGCAGGCATACGGCCGCTGCCGTGCCGACCGTCGGGGCCGCGCCGTGCCCGAGCCGGGCGAGCACGTCCCGGCCGAGGCCGTCGGTGCCGAGCGGGTGCGCCCAGGAGGGCGCGGCCAGGCGGGCGGTCGTGTCCACGCTGTACGGGTCGCGCAGCAGTCCCTGGCCGATGGTCACGGTCAGCACGGTGAGCAGCGTCAACGGGATCGCCGGGTGGGTACGGACCGGCCGCACCGGCGGCAGTGACAACCCGGCGTCGCGCAGGGCCGGGCCCAGCAGCCGACGCCGTACGAGAGCCGCTGCCGCGCCCGCCACCAGTCCGAGCAGTAGCAGCGAGAGAACCGCGCCCTGGAGCAGCGGCAGGTCCTGGGACTTGGCCGCGCCGAGCGCCGTACGGCCGATGCCGGGCACCGCGAACACGGTCTCGACGGCGACCGCGCCACCGGTCAGCCCCACGGCCACCATCCCGAACTGCGGTACCAGCGGCGGCAGTACGCGCTTGAGCGCGGCCGCCGAGATGCCGCGCCGACCGACTCCGGCGCCCCGCCACAGCTCCACCCACCGCTCGTCCAGCACGGCGGGCAGCGCGTCCGCGACCAGCCGGCCCAGCAGACCGCCCGCCGGGACGCCGAGGGCGAGCGCGGGCAGCACCATGTACTGCGGGCCCTGCCAGCCGGACGTCGGCAGCCACCCCAGCCACACCCCGCACACCAGCAACGCGACGGTGGCCAGCAGGAACTCAGGCAGCGCCGCCGCCATCGCGGCCCACGCCCCCGCCGACCCGCGCCCCCGCACCAGCACGGGCCCGGCCAGCGCGCACGCCAGCAGCACCGCGACCGCGAAGGCCGCGCCCATCAGCCCGAGCGACACCTGAAGCCCGGAGGTGACGGACGGCAGGACGTCGGTGCCGGAGACCCAGGACGTGCCGAGGTCCCCGCGCAGCAGGTCCGACGCCCAGTTCCCCAGCAGGGAAAGGGGACCCGCGTCGAGGCCGAGATCCTGTCGTACGGCGTCCAGGGCCTCCTTCGTGGGCTCCTGCTCGGCGGAGCGGGCCCGCAGGACCGTGAGGGCGGGGTCCCTGCCGGAGAGCCAGGGCAACAGGCCGACGGTTGTCAGGACGGCGAGGAGACACAGGAGCCGGGTGAGCGCCGCCGGGCTCACCAACCCCTTCGCAGGTGAGGTCACTTGACGCGGGTGTCCGCCGTGACGAGCTCCCGCTCGCGGGGGTCGTGGGCGGCGCCTGTGACCCCCGCGGCGTCGCCCTGGATCACCCGCTCGTGCAGCATCGGCACGGCCGCGTCGGTGGCGAGCACGGCGGCCTCGGCCGCGATGACGGCCTTGCGGCGGGCTTCGCCGGCCTCGGTGCCGCCCGCCTTCCTGAGTGCCTTGTCCACCCCGGAGTCCGCGAGCCGGGAGATGTTGAAGGAGCCGTCGGAGGCGAAGTCGCTGTAGAGGTAGGCGGCAGGGTCGCCGGAGTCGAGGACCGTGGCCCGAGAGAGGATGAACGCGTCGAACTCGCCCGCCAGCGCGTCGGATTCGATGTTGGCGTACTCGCGGACGTCCAGCTTCACCTTGAAGCCGGCCTTCTGGAGCTGCTGCTGGAGGACGGCCGCGACCTCGGGGAGTTCGGCGCGGTCGGTGAAGGTGCCGATGGTGATGGTCTTGCCGGACGGATCGCCGGTCTTGCCGGAGGGATCGCCCGCCCCGGTGCGGGACACCGGCGTGCGCAGTTCCGCCGCCCATGGCAGCGCGGGCCCCAGCAGCCCCTCGGCGACGTCGGCGCGCCCCTCGTACACGCCCTTCACGATCGACTCGGCGTCGATCGCCCCGCGGGCGGCGGCACGCAGCGAGGCGTCCTTGAAGACGCCCTTCTCGGTGTTCAGGTACAGCGTGTTGGTGCGCGGCATCGGGACCTCGGTGATCAGGTCCTCGTCGAGCAGCGCGGCCTGCGACACGGGCACCGCCTCGACGATGTCGGCCTCGCCGCTGCGCAGGGCAGCGGCGCGGGCGGTGCCGTCCGGCACGAACGTGACGTCGATTCCCGGGGACTCGGCCTTGCCGCCCCAGTAGTCGTCGAAGCGGTCGAGGGCGGCGGAGGAGGTGCCGTTGACCTTGGTCAGCTCGAAGGGGCCGGTGCCGGCGCCGACGGGGTCGACGGTCTTCCCCGCATACGCCTTCGCCGAGAGGATCGACAGCTGGGGGGAGCTGAGCCGCTGTGGGACGAGGGGGTCCTCGTCGCCGGTGGTGACGACGACCGTGTCGTCGCCCTCGGCCTTCGCCGTCAGCTCGACGCCGTCGAGGATGCGGGGCTTGGGGGAGGCACCGGCGGCCTCGGTGAGCGAGCGGACGACATCCTCGGGGGTCAGCTCCGTACCGTCGTGGAAGGTGACCCCGTCTCTGACGGTGAAGCTCCAGCTCTTCCCCGACTGTGTCCACCCGGTCGACAGCGCGGGCTCGGCGTCGCCGTCCTCGTCGAGCTTCACCAGTGTCTCGGCCGTCGACCAGCGCGACAGCTTGAACGCGTCGTCGGACAACGGGGACAGCCCGGAGCGCGGGGGCTGCATCATCGCGACACGTATTCGCTTGCCGCCCCCCTCGCTCCCCGCGCCCGACTCCGCACCGGTGAAGCAGCCGGTGAGCAGGGCGGAGGCGGCGGTGAGGGCGGTGGCGGGGAGCAGGCGGCGAGCGGGCAGGCGCACGGGACCCTCCGGGTAAAGGGGTGGTCAAGGTGAGTGCGCCGACCGTAGCATGATGACAATCGTTTTCAATAATTGCGGCCCAGGCGATCCTGTGGCGGGTGCGGGTGCGGGTGCGGGTGCGGGTGCGGGTGCGGGTGCGGGCATGGCCCCGGGACTTGGTCGCCCCTTGCCTCGCCCCGCCGCCCCCGCTGCGGGCGCAGGTCGTGGTGCCGGCTTCGGGGCGCGCCGTCAGCCCTCGGTCGCGTCCGTGCGGGGCACGGTGCCGGAGCAGGTGGCGCGGCCGAAGGTGCCGGTGGCGGTGGCGCTTTGGACGTGGCGGCCGCGGATGGCGAGCGCGCAGCGGGCCCGGCCGACCCGCTCGCCGAGGACGATGCTGACGCGGTGCTACAGCCGTGCCCCCTTCAACGCCATGTGGAGCAGCAGCCGGTCCTCGCCGTCGTCCAGGTCGAGGCCCGTGAGCTGCTCGACCCGCGACAGCCGGTAGTAGAGCGTCTGGCGGTGGATGCCCAGTTCGGCGGCCGTGCGGCCGGCCTGGCCCGCGCAGTCGAGGTAGATCTCGGCGGTGCGGGCCAGTTCGCGGTGGGCGGGGGAGAGCAGGGCACGTACGGCGGGGTCGTGGGTGGCCTCCGGGGGGAGGGAGGTCAGCAGGCGGTACGGGCCGATGGACGACCACTCGGCGACCGGGCCGAGGTGGGGTTCCGCGAGGGCCGCGCGGGCGGCGGCCGAGGCCTCCCGCCAGGCGGTGCCCAGTTCGGCGAGCCCGGCACGGGCGGCGGCGATGCCGGCGGCCACCCCCGTGTCCCCGGCCGCGAGCCCGCCGCGCGCCCGCTCCAGCAACCGCCCCGCCGCCGACGTCGCCGGTGTCAGCACGCCCGCCGACCTCAGCCGTACGAGGAGGGCGAGAGCTGTGGCCGTCGTCCCCCAGGGCACCGTGCACAGGGCCGTCGCCCCCGGGACCGTACGGACCGAAGGGGCCTCGTCGGGGTCGGCGGAGGGCCATGGGGTCACGCAGACCACCGTGTGGAGGGTGTCGGCGCGGGGGCCGAGGGCGGTGCGGAGTTCGGCGACTGCCATGTCGTGCTGCCAGTCGCGCTCGGCGGTGAGGACCGCCCGGAGCTCCCGCGAGAGGTCCGCCCCGTGCTGCGCCTCGTCCGCGAGCAGCGCGCCGATGCGGGTCGTCACCTCCATGGCGGCCGTCAGCTGTCGTTCGGTCGGGCCGGGGTCGTCGTCCAGGAGCCAGACGTAACCGAGGACGACGCCCCGATGGCGTACGGGGAGACAGACCCGCCCGCGGTGGACGCCCGCCTCCGGGGTCGGCGGGATGCGGACCGGGCCGGTCGCCCGGGTGATGCCGAAACCCTCGAACCACGTCCGGACCGCGGACGTCGAGCGGCGGGTCAGGATCGAGCGGGTGCGCACCGGGTCGAGCGCGGAGGCGTCCAGCTCGCCCTCGCTGTCGTACGCCCCGAAGGCGATCAGCTCGAAGTCCCGGTTCTCCAGGGTCGCCGGGGCGCCGAGGAGCTCCGAGAGCTCGTCGACCAGCTCCTGGTAGTCGCCGTTGTGGTCCTTGTATTCGGCCGTCACCCGGGCATTCTCCCGCATTTCCCCGATCCCTTCATACATCTGTCTGAGATCTGCGGCACGGATGCGTGACAGCTGTCGATGGCAGACGATCGGAGGGATCCTTAGGTTTCACGGTGGTTCTCCGTGCCGTACCCGAAGATTCGGGTACGGCCTCATCTGGGTTGGTATGTGGAGGTGCCCCGTGCTGGGTCCCGTGATTCTCGCCGCGTCGCGCAGCGACCGGATGCGACGCCTGATCTCGGCGGCCCCGGTGACCAAGCAGGTCGTCGACCGCTTCATCCCGGGCGAGACGGTGGGCGAGATCGTCCCGATCATCCGGGAGCTCACCGACAAGGGGCTGGAGCTGACGATGGACGTCGTCGGCGAGGACATCACCACGCCCGGGCAGGCCACCGCCGCGCGGGACGCCTACCTTGAGCTCGTCGACCGGCTGAAGCAGCTGGAGCTGGGCACCCGCGCGGAGATGTCCGTGAAGCTGTCGATGTTCGGCCAGGCCCTTCCCGGCGGCCACGAGCTGGCCCTCGCCAACGTCCGGCCCGTCGTCGAGGCCGCCGCCGCCATCGGGACGACCGTCACGCTCGACGCGGAGGACCACACCACCCTCGACTCGATGTTCGCCATCCACGAGGAGCTGCGGGTGGACTTCCCGCAGACCGGCTGCGTCATCCAGGCCTACCTCTTCCGCACCGAGGCCGACGCCCGCCGCCTCGCCGGGAACGGCAGCCGGGTACGGCTGGTGAAGGGGGCGTACAAGGAGCCCGCCGAGGTCGCCCACCAGCAGAAACACGAGATCGACAAGGCGTACGTCCGGATCCTGAAGGTCCTGATGGACGGCGAGGGGTACCCGATGATCGGGTCCCACGACCCGCGCCTCATCTCCATCGCCCAGGAACTCGCCCGGCAGGCCGGCCGCAAGCTCGACGAGTACGAGTTCCAGATGCTGTACGGCATCAGGAACGACGAGCACCTGCGGCTCGCCGCCGAGGGCCACCGGATGCGTGTCTACACGGCCTACGGCACCGACTGGTACGGCTACTTCATGCGGCGCCTGGCGGAGAAGCCGGCCAATCTGCGCTTCTTCGCCCGCTCGATCCTCACCAAGGGCTGAGCCCGAAACACCGCTCACTAAGGAGTTACGGAAAACATGGACGCTGTGACCCAGGTCCCCACCCCCGTCAACGAGCCGGTGCACGGCTACGCCCCCGGCTCGCCCGAGCGCGCCCGGTTGGAGGTCAAGCTGAAGGAGCTGGCCGAGAACCCCGTCGACCTGCCCTGCACGATCGGCGGTGAGAAGCGGCTCGGCGGCGGCGAGCGTTTCGACGTCGTGCAGCCGCACAACCACAAGGCCGTCCTCGGCACGTACGGCAACGCCACCCGGCAGGACGCCCAGGACGCCGTCGACGCGGCCCTCGCCGCCGCGCCCGCCTGGCGTGCGATGTCCTTCGACGACCGCGCGGCGATCATCCTGCGCGCCGCCGAGCTGCTGGCCGGCCCCTGGCGCGAGACGCTCGCCGCCTCGACCATGCTGGGCCAGTCGAAGACCGCCCAGCAGGCCGAGATCGACACCCCCTGCGAGCTGGTCGACTTCTGGCGCTTCAACGTCAAGTACGCCCGTGACCTGCTCGCCGAGCAGCCCCCGGCCAACTCCCCGGGCGTCTGGAACCGCCTCGACCACCGCCCCCTCGAGGGCTTCGTCTACGCGATCACACCGTTCAACTTCACGGCGATCGCGGGCAACCTGCCGACGGCCCCGGCTCTCATGGGCAACGTCGTCGTCTGGAAGCCGAGCCCGACCCAGACCCACGCCGCCGTGCTGCTCATGCAGATCCTTGAGGAGGCCGGTCTGCCCAAGGGCGTCATCAACCTCGTCACCGGTGACGGCATCGAGGTCTCCGAGGTAGCCCTGACCCACCGCGACCTCGCCGGCATCCACTTCACCGGCTCGACCAAGACCTTCCAGTACCTGTGGAAGACGGTCGGCGCCAACATCGAGAAGTACCGTTCCTACCCGCGCCTGGTCGGCGAGACCGGCGGCAAGGACTTCGTCGTCGCCCACCCGAGCGCCGACCCCGCGATCCTCAAGACCGCCCTGACCCGCGGTGCCTTCGAGTACCAGGGCCAGAAGTGTTCCGCGACCTCCCGGGCGTACATCCCGGCGTCGATCTGGAACAACGGCTTCCGCGAGGAGTTCGCCGCCGAGGTCGACCACATCACCATGGGTGACGTCACCGACCTGTCCAACTTCATCGGCGCTGTCATCGACGAGCGCGCCTTCGCCAAGAACAAGGCGGCCATCGACCGGGCGAAGTCGGACTCCGACTGCGCGATCGTCGCGGGCGGTTCGTACGACGACTCGACCGGCTGGTTCGTCCGTCCGACCGTCATCGAGTGCGCCGACCCGGAGAACGAGGTCTTCACCACCGAGTACTTCGGCCCGATCCTCGCCGTGCACGTCTACGAGGACGACAGGTACGACGAGATGCTGACCCAGATGGAGTCGGTCTCCGACTACGCGCTGACCGGCTCGGTCGTCTCGGCCGACCGTGCGGCGGCGGCGTACACGATGGACAAGCTCCGCTACGCGGCCGGCAACTTCTACATCAACGACAAGTCGACCGGCGCCGTCGTCGGCCAGCAGCCCTTCGGCGGCGGCCGTGCCTCCGGCACCAACGACAAGGCAGGCGCCCCGCAGAACCTGATGCGCTGGACGCTGACCCGCGCCATCAAGGAGACGCTCGTCCCGCCGACCGACTACACGTACCCGCACATGGGCTGACGTTCGGGCGGTGCGCTTGAGGGGCCGGGCGGTCGCCCGGCCCCTCACGTCTGCCCGAACGGGCAGACTCTCCACCATGACTCAGACCGTGACGACCGACGACGGCGTACGGCTGTGGGCCGCGCGGCAGGGGCGGGGCACGCCCCTGGTGCTGTGTCACGGCGGTCCCGGACTGTGGGACATGTTCGAGGACGTGGCCGCCATGCTGGACGACCTGGCCACGGTCGTCCGCTGGGACCAGCGTGGGTGCGGGCGGTCGGAGCGGTGCGCCGGGCCGTGGACCACCGCGCGGTTCGTGGCCGATCTGGACGCCGTACGACGGCACTTCGGGCTCGACCGGATGGCGCTGCTCGGCCACTCCTGGGGCGCCCAGCTGGCGCTGAGCTACGCGCTGGCCCATCCGGAGCGGGTCGGTGCGCTCGTGTACGTCAGCGGTACGGGCATCGACTCCTGGTCGTCCTGGCGCGGGCCGTTCGAGGAGAACTTCCTCGCCAGGCTGGGGGAGGTGCCCGAACGGCTCGCCCGTTGGCGGGAGTTGGCGGACGGGGACCGTGAGCGCGCGGTGCTGCAGTGGTCGATCGAGTTCGAGGACCGTGCGCGGGCGCTGGAGCACGCCGGGCGGATGGCCGACCCCTGGTTCGACATCGACTTCGAGTGCAACAGGGTCCTGAACGCCGAGACGAAACAGGCCCTGGGCACCCCCGGGCTGTACGCCGCCTGCCAGGCCCTGGACCTCCCCGTGCTGATCGTCGACGGCGAGCGGGACCTCCGGCCGCGCTCGGCGGTGGACTCCCTGGAACGGGCGTTGCCGCGGGTACGGCGGGTGGTGCTGCCGGAGGCCGGGCACCTGCCGTGGGTGGAGGACCCGAAGGGGTTCCGGGAGGCGGTGGCCGCGGTGCTCTGAGCCACGGCGGCCGTACGGGCACTCGTCAGGGAACTGCGCGCACATGCGAAACCGCAGCTCAGCGCGGTGTGGGCCACTGCACTGTCTCAGATAGTAGGAAGTCCGAGTAATTGTGGAGACAGGCGCGCGCTCCTGCCTTAGCTTTGTAGGAGCCGAACGTCTCGCTCGACCAAGCGAATGGCGGTCGTGAGCCGGGCCCCGTGCAGGCAACCCCTGCGGCACCGCTCCCCGCCCCTTCCGGCGTCTCGCAACCCCCCTCGTGCACTCAGGTTGTGCATCCCAGGAACTCGAAGGAGTCGATTTCCCATGGCCGAGACGACCGCCCGCCGCCGAGTCCGTCGTATCTCCCGTACGAGCGAGTCCGACCGCAAGAACGCCGCAGCCGCCCTCCAGCGCGCCCTCGACCGCCGCGACAACGGCGGCTCGACCGGCCACTGAGCCGTACCCCCAAGCTGGGCCCATTCAAGCCGGGAGCCGCACCCGCACGAGGTGCGGCGCGGTCTCAAGCGCCGCGCCGCACCTCGAAATGGTCGATGCGCTCCCCGCTCTGCGCCAGCGCGGACACCTTCAGTCGCGGCCGCGCCCCGCTCTCCGCCTCCACCGAGAGGAGGGAGAAGCCCCGGTAGCGCACCCGCGACCACTCCACGGTCTCCTGCGCGGACTGCTTCGCCTTGGTCCAGTGGAAGGTCTCGACCCACTCGCGGTCCGTGACGTGCCCCTCGTAGCTCTCCTTCACGCCCGACGGGAAGCCGTACAGGTCCTTGCCGCCACCGCCCGCGGTGACATACACCGTCCCGTCCCGGGTCGGGTCCGTGGACCCGCCGATCGGGACCGGCCTGCCGACCTCGCCCTTTCTGATGGCATCGGTGCGCTCGTAGACATGGTTGTGTCCGTTGATCACCAGGTCCACCTGGTGCTCGGCGAACAGCGGCAGCCACTCGTCGCGGACCCCGCCGTCGGAGGCGTGCGAGGAGGTCGAGTACGCGCAGTGGTGGAAGAAGACGACGATGAAGTCCACCGAGGCGTCCGCCCGCAGCTCACCCAGCCGCCGGTCCAGCCATGCGGTCTGCTTCCCGTCCGTGTAGCCGAAGTTGGCGGGGATCTCGTACGACACGTCGTTCGCGTCCAGCGCCACGAAGCCAACGTTGCCGTACGTGAACGCGTACACGCCCGGTGCCCTGTCCGGGTCGAAGCCGCTGGCCGGGAGGGACCAGCGGGCCAGCTGGCCGCCGTAGCCGTCCGGCGAGTACCAGGCCTCCATGTCGTGGTTGCCGGTCGTCACCATCCACGGCACGGACCTGGTGACCGGCTCGTTCTGCTTGAGGAACAGGTCCCAGAAGGCGGGGTCGTACCCGTCCGACTTCTCGCCCCGGCCGTTGACGTTCGCGTAGCAGATGTCGCCGGCGTGGAGGTGGAAGGCGGGGTCCTGGCGCAGCAGTACGTGGTCGTTGGCCTCGGCGGCCTTGCTGACGCCCTGGTCGCCGAACGCGGTGAACACGAACCGTTCCGGGCTCGCCGGGGCCGTGCGGAAGGTGCCGATGGTCTTCCTGCGCTCGGGGGCTGCCGGGTCGAAGCCCTCGTGGCCGACGCCGTAGTAGTACGTCGTGCCGGGGCGCAGACCGTCCAGGGCCGCGTGCAGGTAGTACTGGTCGAGCGCCGGCCGCACGCCCGTCACCCCGGGCGTGTGCAGGTCGCGCACCTCGGCCTCGATCTTCCGGCCCAGATCCTCGGGACGGGTCCCGATCCGGATGTACGGCCTCTTCACCGTGAGCGGCACCTGCCAGGAGATCCGCATCTGCGTCTTCGGGTCGGCGCCGAAGGCGAGGTGGCGGCCGAAGGGGGTGACGACCGAGCCGTGGACACGCGCCGTCGGCGACGCGGCCGTCGTACTCGGCGATCCGCTGCCCGAACATCCGGTCAGCAGCCCGCCCGCCACCGCGCCCGCGGTCACCAGCGTGCGGCGCCGGGACAGCTTCGTCCGCAGGTACTCGTGCTGTTCCGCCATGCTCATCCGGCGCGCGAGCCGAGGGGGAATGCCGAAGTCCGGTGTCTCCATGAAGGTGAACTTCCCAGCAAAGCCCAACACCCGCCCCACATACGGGTGAACGGCAACCGAAGGGCTGACGCCGTCCCCCATGCGGGTGTCCGAATCGCGGACGGCCCGTGTCATCCCGTGGGACCAGGAGTACGGTGCCGACATGTCTCGCAGCCTCAATCTCGCAGTGATCCCCGGTGACGGCATCGGCCAGGAAGTCGTGGCCGAAGGCCTGAAGGTCCTCTCCGCCGTCCTCCCGCAGGATGTGAAGCTGGAGACCAAGGAGTTCGACTTCGGCGCCAAGCGCTACCACGCCACCGGTGAGACCCTCACCGACGCGGACGCCGAGGCCCTCAAGCAGCACGACGCCATCCTGCTCGGCGCGATCGGTGACCCGTCGGTCCCGTCCGGTGTCCTTGAGCGCGGCTTCCTGCTGAAGCTCCGGTTCCTTTTCGACCACCACGTCAACCTGCGTCCGTCGAAGCTCCTGCCGGGTGTCGCCACCCCGCTCGCCGGCGAGCCCGAGATCGACTTCGTCGTGGTCCGCGAGGGCACCGAGGGTCCGTACACCGGCAACGGCGGCACCATCCGCAAGGGCACGCCGCACGAGGTCGCCACCGAGGTCTCCGTCAACACGGCCTTCGGTGTCGAGCGCGTGGTGCGTGACGCCTTCGCCCGTGCCCAGGCCCGCCCGCGCAAGAAGCTCGCGCTGATCCACAAGAACAACGTGCTGACCTTCGCGGGTCACCTGTGGACCGACATCTTCAACAAGGTCGCCGCGGAGTTCCCCGACGTCACCACCGAGTACATGCACGTGGACGCGGCGACCATCTACCTGGTCACGCAGCCCGAGCGCTTCGACGTGATCGTCACCGACAACCTCTTCGGTGACATCATCACCGACCTCGCCGCGGCCGTCTCCGGCGGCATCGGCGTCGCCGCGAGCGGGAACATCAACCCCTCCGGCGAGTTCCCGTCCATGTTCGAGCCCGTCCACGGCTCGGCCCCGGACATCGCCGGTCAGGGCAAGGCCGACCCCACCGCCACGGTCCTGTCCGTCGCCCTCCTGCTGCGTCACCTCGGCTACGAGGCCGAGGCCGCGCGCATCGAGGACGCCGTCTCCGCCGATCTCGCGGAGCGCACCGGCAAGCCGGCCCGCAGCACCTCCGAGATCGGCGACGCGCTCGCCGTACGAGTAGCCGGCTGACCTGCCGCGCTCCTCGATCTCTTTCGAAGCCGCCGGGTCACTCCGTACCCGGCGGCTTTCGTATGTCCCCGCCGGGTGCCACCATCATCCCCTGGGTCGCATTCACGCTGTTTTCGTCCACGGCCTCCGTCGCGCGATAATCGAACGCGGAGCCGCGGAATGAGGGAATGCTCGGACGTCCTAGCACTGGCCACTGGCAGTACGGGCGTGAGCGCGGCCCGTCACTATCCGACCGGTGAAGGACAACCACTCATGACGACGCCCACGATCGAGCTCAAGCCCTCCGCCAGCCCGCTCTCCGCCGCCGAACGCGACGCGATCCTGGCCAACCCCGGGTTCGGCCGCCACTTCACCGACCACATGGTGACGATCAAGTGGACCGAGGGCCGCGGCTGGCACGACGCGCAGCTCGTCCCGTACGGGCCGATCTCCCTCGACCCCTCCACCCACGTGCTCCACTACGGCCAGGAGATCTTCGAGGGCCTGAAGGCGTACCGCCAGGCCGACGGCTCGGTCGCGGTCTTCCGCCCGGAGGCCAACGCGCGGCGCTTCCGCAACTCCGCCCGCCGCATGGCCATGGCCGAGCTGCCGGAGGAGCTGTTCATCGAGGCACTCGACGCGCTGCTCGCCCAGGACGGCGACTGGGTTCCGCCGCACGGCGGCGAGGAGTCCCTCTATCTGCGTCCGTTCATGTTCGCGACGGAGGCCGCGCTCGGCGTGCACCCGGCGAACGAGTACCTGTTCATGCTGATCGCCTCCCCGTCCGGCGCCTACTTCGCCGGCGGCGTCAAGCCGGTCACCATCTGGGTCTCCGAGGACTACGTCCGTGCCGTCCCCGGCGGCACCGGCGACGCCAAGACGGGCGGCAACTACGCGGCCTCCCTGCTCCCGCAGGCCGAGGCCGCCAAGAACGGCTGCGACCAGGTCGTCTACCTCGACGCGGTGACCCGCACCAAGGTCGAGGAGTCCGGCAGCATGAACATCGCCTTCGTCTACGGCGACCGGATCGTCACCCCCGAGCTGACCGGCTCGATCCTCGAGGGCATCACCCGTGACTCCCTCCTCCAGGTCGCCCGCGACCTCGGTTACACCGCGGAGGAAGGTGTCGTCACCCTCCGGCAGTGGCGCGAGGACGCCGCCTCCGGCGCCCTGACCGAGGTCTTCGCCTGCGGCACCGCCGCCGTGGTCACCCCCATCGGCCACGCCAAGACCAAGGACGCCGCCTGGACCCACGGCGACGGCAACCCCGGCCCGGTCACCCTGCGCCTGCGCGAGGCCCTGCTCGGCATCCAGCGGGGCGCCACGGAGGACAAGCACGGCTGGATGCACAAGCTCGGCTAGTTCTCGGCAGTACGCGGCTGGTTCTCCACCGCGTCCAGTTCTTTCTCCACCGCTTCGCTCAGGGCCGCCCCGGACTCCGCGTCCGCGGCGGCCCTCGGGCGCTCGCGGCCCGTCGGCATGGATGATTCTCGGCCACGTACGGGAGTTCCCGGACGAGAGCCTCCTCGCGGACGTGTGACCTCCCGCCCGGGTTGTACGCAATAAGGCCGATTGACCCGGTAGTCGATGGTGCGTTTGCCTCGAAGGGAGCCCTTGGCCCTGCCGGCGGGCCGGCGGGCCGGCAGGCAGGCGGGCCGGCAGGCAGGCAGGCGGGCGCGGGGGCGGGGTGAAGCGTCCATGGGGACCACAGGGGGGAACATGTCCAGAGTCGTACATGTGTCCAGAGGCTCTTTAGGTGCGGTGCTGTTGCTCGCGCTCGCCGGAGCCGCCGTTCCGAGTGCCGCCGCGGCACCGCACGCACCGCACACACCGAGCGTCGAACGGGTCAGCACCGCCGCCGACGGCACCCAGGCCGACGGGCCGTCCGACGGCGCCGCGATCAGCGCCGACGGCCGGCATATCGCGTTCACGTCCACCGCGCCGAGCTTCGGCTGCGCGAACTTCTTCCCGTGCCTGCTGGTGAAGGACCTGGCCACCGGCGGGATCGCCAGGATCGACCTCGGCAGCGGCTACACGTACGGCTCGCCGATGCCGAGCGCCGACGGGAGCCGTATCGCCTATTCCGCGGGCATCCGGTTCCCGGCCCCGTACCTGTACGACAGAGCCACCGGCCGCTCGGAGCGGCTGTGGCCCGAGAACCCGCCCGGTTCCAACGAGTTGGGCGGCGTGCAGTCGATCAGCCCGGACGGCACGCACGTCGCGTACACCATCGGCAACCGCAACGGCCCACAGGGCTCTCGGCTCCTGTACGTCCGCGACACGGCCACCGGCACCGACGAACTGATCTCACCGGCCGAGGAGGGCTCGAAGCGCGGGGCCTCGGTGAGTGGCGACGGCGAGCGGGTCGCCTACCAGGTCCCGGGGCCCACCGAGGAGGACCCGGACGACGTCTTCGTCAAGGACCGGACGACGGGCGAGCGGATCCAGGCCGACACGGGCCTCGGCCAGGCCACACTGATCCGCATCACGGCGGACGGCCGCCGCGTCCTCCTCGATGCCGAGAGCGGCGTGTACGTCCACGACCTCCGCACGGGCGAGTCGCGGCGCGTGGCCGAGGGGCGGCCTTTCTCCGCCACGGCGGACGGCCGGTACTCCGTCGTCGCGGGCGAGGACGGCGTGCGGGTGCGCGACCTGCGGACGGGCCGGCGCGGGGCGGTTCTCCCGGCGGACGCCCAGTTGGGATCGGAGATGCTGGCTGCCAAGGGGCGTGCGGTGGCGTTCGGTTCGAGGGCGTCCCACCTGGTGGCGGGCGACACCAACGGGGAGCCGGACGTGTTCGTCTTCTCGGGCGAGCTCCGGGAGAACCCGGACCCGATGCCGTCCGTCACCGAACGGATCAGCATGACGTCGGACGGGCAGCAACGTCCCGGGGCGTCCTACGACCCGGTGATGGGGGAGGACAAGGTCGTCGCCTTCACCTCGCAGGGGACCGACGACCCGAACGACACGAACGTGTTCGTCAACGCGGCCGGCGGCCTCTCCCAGGTCAACTCCCCTGCACAGGGCCCCTCGCACGAGGGCACTCCCTGCTACAGCGGACGCGAGGTCGGCTACGTGGCCCCGCTCGCATCCGACGGAGGCCCGGAGGTCAACATCCGCAACCGCGCGGTCGGCAAGCTGACCGGCCTTCGCTCCTATCAGGGCGTCCGCTTCACCTGGATGGGACAGCCCAGCGTGGACCCCACCTGCCAGTGGATCACCTACGCCGCCACCCTGCCCGCCACCGACGCCGACCCGCACCCTCAAGCCCGCGTCTACCGCTTCAAGTTCAACGGCGGCACGACCGACGTGGTCAGCGAGCCCTCGGGCAAGTCGGCGGGCAACCCGTCGATCAACTACGGCGGCCGGTACATCGCCTTCGAACAGGACGGCGACATCTACGTCCGCGACCTGGACACCGGCGCCCTGGAGAAGGCCGGCAGCGGCTGCACGGCCCCCTCTCTCAGCGCGGACGGCCGCAAGGTCGCCTTCCAGCAGGGCCGGGACGTCCACGTCCGCGACCTCGACACCGGGACCACGACCCGGGTCAAGGGCGCGCAGCCCTCGCTCTCCGGGGACGGCACGCATGTCGCGTACACCTCGGGCCGTTCCGTGTACCTGCTCGAACTCGCCACCGGAAAGCGGCAGTTGATCAGCGTCGACCGCTGGGGCGGCCGCAACGACCTCCCGGCCCGGCACCCCTCCGTGAACACCGACGGCACGACCGTCGCGTTCGAGTCGGCGTCACCCGATCTGGTGGAGGGAGACACCAACGGGGTGGCGGACGTCTTCCTGCGGACAGTGCAATGACAACGAACGACCACGGGAATGACCATGCACGGCAACACGGGGGAATGACCATGCACGGCAACAACGGGGGAACAACCATGCGCACGAAGAAGCACCGCGCCGCCTTGGCGGCCACCGTCGCCGCGGCCACGGCCGCCATGGCGCTCACCGGATCCGCGGCGAGCGCCGCACCCAGGGCCCCGCACACGGAGAAGGCGAGCGTGGCCCCGGACGGCACGGACGGCAACGGCGCCTCCGGCGGACCGAGTCTGAGCGCGAACGGCCGTTACCTGGCCTTCGTCTCCGACGCCGACAACCTTGTCGCGGGCGACACCAACGGCACCGCCGACGCCTTCGTACGCGACCTGAAGACCGGCACCACCCGCCTGGCGAGCACCGCGGAGGACGGCGGCCCGTGGGACGGTCACGTCCTGGACGTCTCCCTGAGCGCCGATGGCCGGTATCTGGCGTTCACCTCCAACCCCACCTACAACACCGCCGACAACCACATCTGGGTCAAGGACCTGAAGAACGGCGCCGTCCAGCGGATCGACGACTCCTTCGACACGGGCTACGAGGCCGCCGCCGGCCCTGCTCTCAGCGCCGACGGCCGCTATGTCGCCCTCGTCGCCCTGCACACGAGCTTCGAAGGGCCGCCGGGGGACAGGTCGAGCCGGGTCTACCGCGTCGACCGCGTCACCGGCGAGACCGTCCGCATCAGCCAGGTGCCAGGCGAGGGCGCCTGGAAGTCCGCCGCCACCCGCCCGTCCATCAGCGCCGACGGCAGCCGGGTCGGCTACCAGTTCTTCGTCCCGTACCCCACCCGGGGCGACTGGAGCGACGCCTACGTCCGTGATGTGCCGAGCGGCGAGCTGTTCCAGGCCGACAAGGCACCGGACGGCAAGGTCTCCGACGGGCAGACCGAGTTCCCGCAGGTCAGTGCCGACGGCCGGTACGCGGTCTTCAACTCGCTCGACTCCCAGCTGACCCCGGGCGACACCAACAACGGGCACAACGCCTTCCTCCGTGACCTGAAGACGGGGAAGCTGCGGCGGATCGACGCCGCCGACCCGGCCGCCTCCACCGCCTATCCCCGGCTCAGCGCCGACAGCCGGTACCTCGTGTTCGGTTCGTCCGACCCTGCCGACCCGAACCGCGCACGCCAGGCGTACGTGCGCGATCTGCGGACCGGACGCACGGTGCTCGCCAGCCCCTCGGTGCAGGGCGGGCCGAGCGGCTCCTACGGGGTGTCCTTCCCGGTGATCGACCGGCACGGCCGCCAGGTCGCCTTCAGCAGCAGTGCCGCCGACCTGGTGCCCGGTGACACCTACGACACCACGCACGTCTTCGTCCGCCACCTGCGGTGATCAACCGAGTGCTCGCATCCTGAGACGGACGGTGAGCGCGGGGGCGGTCTGTGCCAGACTGCCTCCGTGCTCTCGTTCGCCATGATTATTGGCAGCAGGCGCGCCGGTCCGCAGTGACCGCCACGTACGACCAGGTACGGGCGGACACCGTCGTCCTCGACCCGCGCGCAGACCTCTCGCACCCGCGAGAGGTTTTTCGCATTTCTGGCCCACCCGCAGCCGGAGGCGAGAGCGCGAGGGACCATGTGGGGACGGTGGAGCCGGTCATTCCGGTACAGACCGAGATCCGACACAGGAGCCTTGACATCATGACCGAACCCAGCGAACTCGACGATTCGTTCCACGTCTTCGACACCACCCTGCGCGACGGCGCGCAGCGCGAGGGCATCAACCTGACCGTCGCGGACAAGCTGGCCATCGCACGGCACCTGGACGACTTCGGCGTGGGCTTCATCGAGGGCGGCTGGCCCGGCGCCAACCCGAGGGACACCGAGTTCTTCGCCCGCGCGCGCCAGGAGATCGACTTCAAGCACGCCCAGCTGGTCGCCTTCGGCGCCACCCGCCGGGCCGGCGCCAAGGCCGCCGAGGACCCCCAGGTCAAGGCGCTCCTGGACTCGGGCGCCGAGGTGATCACCCTGGTCGCCAAGTCGCACGACCGGCATGTCGAGCTCGCCCTGCGTACCACGCTGGACGAGAACCTGGAGATGGTCCGCGACACGGTGTCCCACCTGAAGGGGCAGGGCCGCCGCGTCTTCGTCGACTGCGAGCACTTCTTCGACGGCTACCGCGGAAACCCGGAGTACGCGAAGGCGGTCGTACGGGCGGCGTCCGAGGCCGGCGCCGACGTGGTCATCCTCTGCGACACCAACGGCGGCATGCTCCCCGCGCAGATCCAGGCGGTCGTCTCCACGGTTCTCGCGGACACCGGCGCCCGCCTCGGCATCCACACCCAGGACGACACGGGTTGCGCGGTGGCGAACACGCTGGCCGCGGTGGACGCGGGCGCGACCCACGTGCAGTGCACGGCGAACGGCTACGGCGAGCGGGTCGGCAACGCCAACCTGTTCCCGGTCGTGGCGGCCCTGGAGCTCAAGTACGGCAAGAAGGTCCTGCCCGACGGCAAGCTGCGCGAGATGACACGCATCTCGCACGCGATCGCCGAGGTCGTGAACCTCACCCCCTCCACCCACCAGCCCTACGTCGGTGTCTCGGCCTTCGCTCACAAGGCCGGCCTGCACGCCTCCGCCATCAAGGTCGACCCCGACCTCTACCAGCACATCGACCCCGAGCAGGTCGGCAACACCATGCGGATGCTGGTCTCCGACATGGCGGGCCGCGCGTCCATCGAGCTCAAGGGCAAGGAACTCGGCATCGACCTCGGCGGCGACCGCGAGCTGGTCGGCCGGGTGGTCGAGCGGGTGAAGGAGCGTGAGCTCAAGGGCTACACGTACGAGGCGGCCGACGCGTCCTTCGAGCTGCTGCTCCGCACCGAGGTCGAGGGCAAGCCCCTCAAGTACTTCGAGGTCGAGTCCTGGCGAGCGATCGTCGAGGACCGCCCCGACGGCACCCACGCCAACGAGGCCACGGTCAAGCTCTACGCCAAGGGCGAGCGCATCGTCGCCACGGCGGAGGGCAACGGCCCGGTCAACGCCCTCGACCGCGCGCTCAGGGTGGCGTTGGAGAAGATCTACCCCCAGCTCGCCAAGCTCGACCTCGTCGACTACAAGGTCCGCATCCTCGAAGGCGTCCACGGCACCCAGTCCACGACCCGCGTCCTGATCTCCACGTCCGACGGGGCGGGGGAGTGGTCGACGGTGGGCGTCGCCAAGAACGTCATCGCGGCGTCGTGGCAGGCCCTGGAGGACGCTTACACGTATGGGCTGCTGCGGGCGGGCGTGGCACCGGCCGAGTAGGTCACGGGGCCGCCGTGGACGACGTGCCGCGCGGCGGAGGGATCACCACGACCGGACTCGGCCCAGGGGTGGACAACCGCTCCAACTGCCAGGCCCGGCGGACGTCGTCGATGACGACACGAGCGCTGTAGGGCGACACGGCCAGCTCCTGACGGGCCTCGGCGAGCAGTTCGAGGTGTCCGTCGGGGGTCCGTGTCGCCGCCGCCAGGCGACCGTTGTCGTCGAGTCTGCCGAAGACGTCCAGCAGGGTGAGGCAGAGATACACGTAGGCGGTGGCCTCGTCGACGAGCCGACGTGACTCGTCCGAGATACCGGTGGCCTCGTACGTGACGAAGAGGACCAGCGCGTCGCGTAGTTGGTCCGCCGCTTGCGGATGGTCGCGGGCGACTCCCAGATGCGCGGCCGGGCTCGGCCGTCCCTCAGCGAGACAGGCACGAACGGCTCGTTGGTAGAACTCCTTCTCGGGCTCACTCGCCCACGCGTACCCCCCGTCGGCCCTGCGCGGCCCTACTCGCGCACGTCCCGCCGCGCGAGACCGAGGAAGGCGGACCACGCGGCGGGGGCCATGGTGACGACGGGGCCGGTGTGCTTGGAGTCGCGGACGTGGATGGCGGAAGGCTGGGTGGCGACCTCGATGCAGTTGCCGCCTTCGCTGCCGCTGTAGCTGGACTTGATCCACTGAAGTGCGGTGCTCATCGGTCTCCTAGCAATCCCTGCAAGAGGCGCACGCTCTCGTCGGGTGAGAGGGCCTGTGACCGCAGCATTCCATACTTGTGGTGATAGTCGCTGACCTCGTCGGGATCGTCGACGAGGAAGCTGGCGCGCTGTACTTCGAGGTACACGAGGCGTTCGTAGTCCGGCGTTTCCAGCAACACCATGGGACCGTCGAGGCACGCATGCGGTGTCCGGTTCATCGGCATGATCTGGAAGCTCATGTGGATGGGCTTGGTGTAGTCCAGGATCTGCCTGATCTGGTTCCGCATCACATCCGGTGCGCCGACCTCTCGTCGCAGGATGCTCTCCTCGACGACGAAGTGGCCCACGGGTGGTCGGGCCCGCTGCCAGACCAACTGCCGTTCCATGCGGGATTCCACCCACTGGTCGACGGTCTCACTGCCCAGCGCGGGATACCTATAGTCGACGACGGCGCGACAGTACTCCCGCGTCTGAAGCAACCCCGGAACCACCTGAGTCTCGTACGACAGGAAGCTCACCGCCTCCTGCTCGTGATCCACCAGCGACTGCGCGAACTGCACCACCTTCTCCCGCACCGGCATCTGCTCCACGAGCACGGCCAACACCCCACCGGTGCCCAGCAGTTCGTCGAACTGATCCGCGCGGTCCGGCTGGAGTGCCAGCCGTCCCTGCTCGATCGACCCCACCGTGTCCACGCTGATGTTCGCCAGCTCCGCGAGTCTCTCCTGGGTGAGGCGGGCCTTCCTCCGGCAGTGCGCCAGCAGCGCCCCGACCGCACGCCATGAACTGACCTTCCTGGGCTTCTTGGCCGTGTGCATGGCTGTCCCTTTCCCCCGTCGCCACACGAACTCCTCGTAGCGATGCCGTAGCAATCAGAACTACGACCTCACCCACTGCCCCATAGTAGTGACTCCCTGTGACAGTCGCCCCATGAACGCCCCACCTCAACTCCTCCTCGCCCGCACCGCCCTCTACCCCCGAGACCGCAGATCGGTGGGCGTGGCCCGGGACTTCACCCGCCTCACCCTCGCCGACTGGGGTGTGACCCGGCGGAGCGAGGACGTGCTGCTCTGTGTGAGCGAACTCGCCACCAACGCGCTCCTGCACGGCGTACCGCCGAACCGCCGCTTTCGTCTCGGCCTGTTCCTCACCACCGACGAAGTCCTCCGTGTGGAGGTCCACGACAGCGGCCCGGGTGAGGTCCGCGCCCCGGACGCCGACCCGGAATCGGAACACGGCCGAGGTCTGCTCCTCGTGGCCGCGTTGGCGGACAAGTGGGGTGTGGGGGAACGGGATCAGGGCAAAGTCGTCTGGTGCGAGTTCAGGGTTGCCGGGTGCCTTGACGGCTCTCTGGGCCACCAGTTCACTCACGGCGTGAAGTAAGTCATGAGTGGACCACGAGAGCCAAGGGGAAGCTCCATGCGAAGAACCGCCCTGCTCGCCTCCGCCACCCTGCTGACCGGACTGCTGCCGCTCGCATCGGCGCAAGCGTCCGCCGCCGACGACCCCGCCCCCGTCCCCATCGACCGCTTCGAAGGCGAAGTCCCCTTCGCGAGTCCGCCCGCCGAAGGCATCTTCACCTGGGGAAGCGACACCGACGACCCGCCCGCCCTCCGGCTGACCGCACGTGCCGACGCCCCCGAGGGCGACAAGGTGCTCGCCGGCACCTACGACATCAGCGGCTACGGCGGCTTCACCCACGACTTCGCCTTCGCCGAGCCCGCCCACGACTGGTCCGCCCACAAGGGCGTCCGCTTCTGGTGGGAGGGCGACGACAGCGGCAAGAAGATCGCCTTCGAACTCAAGGACGGCGGCGCCAACGGCGAGGCCTCCGAACTCTGGACGACGTCCTTCACGGACGACTTCAGCGGCTGGAAACAGATCGAGATCCCCTTCGCCGACTTCGCGTACCGCACGGACTACCAGCCCGTCGGCGGCATCGACCAGATCCTCGGCCTGACCGAGACCTGGGGGTACGCCGTCACCCTCCCCGTTGGCGTCAAGGGCGACTTCGCCATGGACGGCGTCGAGCTGTACGGCAAGGCCGACCAGTCCCTGCGCGCGAGCGTGACGACCGATGCCGCCGTTCATCCGGTGAAGGAGGGGGGCACGGCCGACGTCCGGCTCACCGTCGGCACCACCGGTTCCGCTCCGATCGACGAGCCCGTCACCGTCGCCTACGAGACGACCACGACCGGCACCGCCTCGGGCAGCGACTTCGCACCCCTGAAGGGCGAGTTCACCTTCCCCGCGGGCACCGCCTCCGGCACCTCCCGCACCCTCCAGGTCCGCACCCTCAAGGACAGGTCGGCCGAGTCCGCCGAGACGATCCCGCTCAAACTGACTGTCACCGGCGCCAAGCCCCCGGCCGAGACCCCGCAGATCGTGGTCGACGCCCACGGACTGCCGTACCTGAACGCCAAGTTGCCGGTGAAGAAGCGCGTCGCGGACCTCCTCTCCCGCATGTCCCCGCAGGAGAAGGCCGGCCAGATGACCCAGGCGGAGCGCGGAGCGATCACCGCCCCAGGTGACATCGCCGCGTACCACCTCGGCTCGCTCCTCTCCGGCGGCGGCTCGACACCGACGCCCAACACCGCCGAGGCGTGGGCGAAGATGATCGACGCGTTCCAGCTCCGCGCACAGGCGACCCGCTTCCAGATCCCGCTGATCTACGGTGTCGACGCGGTACACGGCCACAACAACCTGGTCGGTGCGACGATCATGCCGCACAACATCGGCGTCGGGGCCACCCGGAATCCCCGACTCGCCCAGCAGACCGGCTCCGTCACAGCCGCCGAGGTCCGCGCCACCGGCATCCCCTGGGACTTCGCCCCCTGCCTGTGCGTCACCCGCGACGAGCGCTGGGGCCGTTCCTACGAGGCGTTCGGCGAGGACCCGGCGCTGGTCGAGCAGATGGAGACCGTCATCCAGGGCCTCCAGGGAGCCCGTGACGGCACGGACCTCAAGGACGACGACAAGGTCCTCGCCACCGCCAAGCACTTCGTCGGCGACGGCGGCACCGAGTACGGCTCGTCCACGACCGGCACGTACACCATCGACCAGGGCATCACCAAGGTCACCCGGCAGCAGCTGGAAGCAGTCCACCTGGCGCCGTACGAGACGGCCGTCGACCGAGGAGTCGGCACGGTCATGCCGTCCTACTCCTCGCTCGACATCGCGGGCGACGGCCAGGGTCCGGTGAAGATGCACGCCAGAGCCGACATGCTGAACGGCGTCCTGAAGGGCCGTATGGGCTTCGACGGCTTCGTCATCAGCGACTGGGCGGCCATCGACCAACTCCCGGGCGACTACGCCTCCGACGTCCGGACGTCGATCAACGCCGGCCTCGACATGATCATGGTCCCGTACGCGTACCAGGACTTCCACGCCACGCTCCTCGACGAGGTCGAGGCGGGCCGCATCGGCGAGCGGCGGATCGACGACGCCGTGTCGCGCATCCTCACGCAGAAGTTCGAGCTCGGGCTCTTCGAGAAGCCGTACGCCGACACGAGCGGCGCGTCCGGGATCGGCTCCGCCGGGCACCGGGCCGTCGCCCGCAAGGCGGTCGCCGAGTCGCAGGTGCTGCTGAAGAACTCCGGGGGCGTACTGCCGCTGAGGAAGAGCCAGAAGGTGTACGTCGCCGGCTCCAACGCCGACGACATCGGCAACCAGACCGGCGGCTGGACCGTCACCTGGCAGGGCGCCTCCGGTGACATCACCCCCGGCACGACCATCCTGGAAGGGATGCGGAAGGCGGGCGGTGACGTCACCTACTCCAAGGACGCCTCGGCACCGACGGGCGGCCACGACGTCGGTGTGGTCGTCGTCGGCGAGACGCCGTACGCCGAGGGCATGGGCGACGTCGGCAACGGCCATGATCTCCGGCTGTCCGCCGCCGACCGGGCGGCCGTCGACAAGGTGTGCGCCGCGATGAGGTGCGCGGTGCTGATCGTCTCCGGGCGCCCCCAGATCATCGGCGACCGGCTCGGTGACATCGACGCACTGGTCGCCTCCTGGCTGCCGGGCACGGAGGGCGACGGCGTGGCCGACGTCCTGTACGGCAGGCGGCCCTTCACCGGACAGCTGCCGGTGACCTGGCCGAAGTCTCAGGCGCAGCTGCCGATCAACGTCGGCGACACGGCGTACGACCCGCAGTACCCGTACGGCTGGGGCCTGACGACGCTGAGCAGGGTGCCGGAGGGCGGCGCGAGCGCCCTGAAGGCACTCGGCATCGCGGCCAGGGCCGCCGAGGGGTCCGGTGCCGACGAGGCGGGCCGCGTGCTCGTCGGCAAGGCGCGGCTGATCGTCCAGCAGAAGGCGGGCCAGGGCATCACGGCGGCGGTCGCGAAGCCCTTCGCCGACGCGGACCATCTGTTGCTGACCGGGCGGTACGCAGAGGCGGTGGAGAAGCTGACGGCGGCGTATCGGGCGGCGGCCTGAGCGGCCGCGTTCCCGATCGTCTGAATGACCCTTTTTTGTTGGCTTTCGGGTAGCTTCGAAGTATGAAGGTCGCACTAACGACCCGAAGCTTCGCCGGACTGCTGACCGCACTGGCGCTCGCCGTCCTGACGGCTCTGACCGTCCTGACGGCGGGCGTCCCGAGCGCCTCCGCGGCCACCGGCGTCTCGACGATCGCCGAGGCCCTGCGCGAGGACCCGGTCTACGTCGACCCGGCCGCCTCCGACCTGCTGTCGTCCGCCGACGCCGACGCGCTGGCCGAGCAGATCAAGGACGCGGACAAGGCCCTGTTCGTGGCGGTGCTGCCGGCCGATCAGCCGACGGACAAGCTCTTCACCGACCTGCGCACGGCGACCGGGATCACGGGCCTGTACGCGATCCGCCTCGGCGACCGCTTCGACGCCCGGGCCGACTCCTCGGTCCTGTCGCCCGCCGCCGTGCAGAACCTCGTCAGCAGCGTCGAGGCCGAGAAGGACGCCAAGACCCAGCTGGACGACTTCACGGACCGGGCCCTGGCCAACATGGGCGGCTCGGCCCCCTCCTCCTGGGGCTCCTCCGACAGCGGCGGCGGTGTGTCCACCGCCGGGCTGATCACCGCCGGCGCGGTCCTGGTGGCCGGTGGCGGTGGGGCGTACGCGCTCGTGCGGCGCAACCGGCGCCGGCACGAGCAGGAGCAGCGGGCCGCGCTGGAGAAGCTGCGGGTCGTGGTCGACGAGGACATCACCGCCTTCGGCGAGGAACTGGACCGTCTCGACTTCCACCCCGGGGAGCCGGGCGCGGACGACGCCATGCGCGAGGACTACGAGCACGCGCTGGACGCCTACGAGAAGGCGAAGACGTACATGGCTCAGGCGGGGAAGCCCGAGGACGTCCGGGCCGTCACCCAGTCCATCGAGGACGGCCGCTTCTCGCTCGCCGTACTTGCCGCCCGCCGCGCGGGCAGTCCGCTTCCCGAACGCCGTGCACCCTGCTTCTTCGACCCGCGCCACGGCCCGTCGGTCGCCGACGAGACCTGGACGCCGGTGGACGGCGCCCCGCGCGAGGTCCCGGTCTGCGCGGCGGACCGCACCCGCCTGGCCGACGGCCGCGACCCGGTGATCCGCGAGGTCGACACCGAACGGGGCCGCCGCCCGTACTGGGACGCGGGCCCCGCCTACGGTCCCTGGGCCGGCGGCTACTTCGGCGGCGGCATCCTGCCCGGCCTCCTCATCGGCACGATGCTCGGCAGCATGATGGCGGGCCCGGCCTACGCGTCCGACTACGGCTCCGGTTACGGCGACTTCGGCGGCGGCTACGAGGGCGGCGACACCTCCGGCGCGGACTTCAACAGCGACGACTTCAGCGGCGGCTTCGGCGGTGGGGACTACGGCGGAGGCGACTTCGGCGGGGGCGGCGGGGACTTCGGCGGCGGGTTCTGACGTACGCCCCGCGCTTGTGGTCACGGGCACGGGCACGGGCACGGCGCGGGACAGCGGGCACGGGCACGGGCCCGGCGCGGGACAGCGCCGGGCCCGTGAAGGTCTTACGGGGTCAGATGCGCGTCACAGTGTGGACGCGGCCGAGGCGATCGCGGAGGCGAAGGTGGAGACCTCGCTGTAGACGCCCGGCGCGTTGGGCCGGGCGCAGCCTATGCCCCAGCTGACGATGCCGACCTGGATCCACGCGTTGGCGCTGTCGCGGCGGAACATCGGGCCGCCGGAGTCGCCCTGGCAGGTGTCGACGCCGCCGGAGGCGTAGCCGGCGCAGATCTCCTCGGCGGCGACGAGGCCGCTGTAGCCGCTGTAGGAACGACACGTGGCGTCACTGACGAACGGCACGTTGGCCTTCAGCATGTAGCGCTGCTGGGCGCCGCCCTCGCTGGCGGAGCCCCAGCCGGCGACCGTGAAGGTGCCGGTGTTGTACGCGGTCGTCGTGGCGATCTTCAGCGTCGGCAGGTTGATGGGCGTGGCGAGCTTGATGAGCGCCCAGTCCTTGCCGGTGCCGTTGTAGCCGGGGGCCCGGTACACCTTGGTGGACTTGACCTGGACCCGGCCGGTGGTGGACTGGAGGTCCACGACGCCGGCGGTGGCGGTGATGCTGGTGTTGTTGCCGGTCGCGCCCACGCAGTGCGCGGCGGTGAGCACGATCTGCTGGGTGTAGAGCGCACCGCCGCAGCCCATCGAGAGCCGGACCATGAACGGGAACTCGCCCTGCGCGGCGCGGGTTCCGCCGACGACGGGGGCGGGGGCGGCGTTGGCCGCCGAGACGGGCTGAAGGCTGGCGATCGCGAGGGCGGCGGCACCGACGGCCGCGCATCTCTTGAGTGCCGTGAGAAGTCTCTTCAACGTGATGCCTTCCGTGGGGGGTGGACCTGGGGACCGTGCGACACGCAACGAAACGCAGAATTGACGTGCGCATGTCATCATCGGCAACAAAGAATCGCCCATTTGCTGGCATGGGCAGGTCAAATCTGTTGCTGGATTATGAGAACGCTGTGAGCGCCGGCACAAGGGGTGCGATTCGGCCACGCGCGTAGCGCTCACCGGCCGCGTGCCACCACCCGGGCGGCGAGGGTCCGTCGACGACCGAGGACGCCTGACTCGGATGGAGGCCGAGCCGTCGAAGCGCCTCGGCCTCCACGTCGACGCTGATCCACCCCCACCACCGCCCGTCGGCACCCCGCCCGCACTTCAGATCGAACCGCAGCTCGTCCACCACGAACGGCATCCAGTCGATCCCGCGGTCCCGCAGTCAGGCGCGGAGCGCGGCAGCGGGGTGCGGACGCCCCGCGGCGTTCTCGTACGAGGCGACGGTGACCCACTCGGGGCGCGATCGGGGAGCGACAGTCATGCGGACCATGATGCGGAGGTACGACCCTCCTGCGCACCCCGTTTCGTCCGGGACCCCACTCGGGCACCGCCCGCCATGACCAGGGCCAGGGCGACGAGGGCGGCGCTGACCCACAGGGGCGACCGGTAGCCGAACCCGGCATCGATCGCCGTACCGCCGAGCCAAGGGCCGCACGCGGCACCCACGTTGAAGGCCGCCGTCGCGAAGCCGCCGGCCAGGGTGGGGGCGCCGGGCGCCGCGTAGAGCACCTGGGAGATCAGTGTGGATCCGACGCCGAAGGACAGCGCGCCCTGCACGAGGACGAGCCCGAGCGCGACGGCCGGCTCGCCGGCCCAGAACGCGAATCCGATCCACCCGGCGCACAGCGCGAGACCACCGGCCCCCACCGGCAACCCGGGCCGCCGGTCGGCGAACCGCCCCCCGAGCCGGACCCCGACGAACGCGCCGAGCCCGAACAGGGCGAGCACGACCGGCACCCAACCGCCGCCCAGCCCGGTGACGTCGGTGGTGAGGGGGGCGAGATAGGTGAAGGTGCAGAAGGTGGCCCCGTTCACCAGCGCGCCGAGCAGCAGGACAACCAGCAGACGGGGGCTGCGCAGGGCCCGCACCTCGCACCGCAGCGCAGGGCGGGCGGAGTTGTCGGCCCCGGCCGGTACCGAGCGAGCCACGGCCGGCACGGCTGTCAGGGACACCACGGCCACCGCCCAGAACGCCGAACGCCAGCCCCAGAGTTGACCGAGCAGCGCCCCCGCGGGCACCCCGACCACGCAGGCGAGCGTGACCCCGCCCAACAGCATGGAAGCGGCCCGCCCCTTGGCGTCCGGCGCGACCATCCCGACGGCGGTCACCAGGGCCACCGCCAGAAACCCGGCGTTGGCCAGCGCGCCCACGACCCGCGTGGCGAGCAGCACCCCGAAACTGTCGGTCACCGCACCGACGACATGCACGCCGAGAAA
This sequence comes from Streptomyces sp. MMG1533, assembly GCF_001279775.1. Taxonomy (GTDB): domain Bacteria; phylum Actinomycetota; class Actinomycetes; order Streptomycetales; family Streptomycetaceae; genus Streptomyces. The sequence goes on from NZ_LGDG01000015.1 coordinate 100,669, forward strand.
GACGACGAGAAACCCGAGCAGCGCACCCCGCCGTGACCAGCGCCGGGCGAGCCCGGGCAGCAGGGGCGCCCCGACCACCATCCCCACGGCAAAGGCAGAGGTCAGCGCCCCCGCGGCAGGAACGGACACGCCCAGATCCCGGGCGATGTCCGGCACCAGCCCGGACAGCATGAACTCGGACGTCCCCTGGGCGAACACGGCAACGCCCAGCAGAAAAAGAGCAAACGGCATGAAGGAACTCCGCACCCCGAAGTCGAAGAAGTCGTACACGACACGACGACCCGGCGGTCCGGTGGCGGCGTCAGCCCGACATCAGCCCGACATCACGAACAGCCACCGGAGAGCCGGTGGCCGGAGTCTGGAGGCTTCGGGGCTGGACACGGAGGCAGGCTACGCGGCGTCAGCCGACGACGCGACCGATAAATGAGGTCCAGGCGGCGGGGGAGAGGGTGAGGGCGCCGACGCAGCGATCGCCGTCCTCGGACGAGATCGTCCTCAGACGAGATAGTGCCGGTCCAGGCTCCTCGGTGCGATGGCCGGATAGGAGAGGAGGCGGCGTCGTGGTGCGGGCGCGGGCGGGTCCGCGGGGGCGGGGACCAGTTCGCGGACGAGAGGGTCGACCGTCATCGCCTTCGGAGCGAAGGAGACGCCGTGTTTCCTCGCCGCGGCCTCCAAGTGGTAGACCACGCCCTCGTGGACGACGTTCTCCGCCCGGGTCGCCAGGTAGACGAACCCGGGATCGATCTCGCGCAGCAGTGACTTCGGGATCCGCGCGGGGAGGGTCAGCGCGTAGTAGCGCGGCCAGTCCCGCAGTCGGTGACGTTCCAGCCAGGAGCGGCCGAAGGGACGGAGGCTGGTGAACATGGCGAAGGCCCATTCGAGCTTCATCCCGGTCACGACCAGGAGGAAGTTCACCGTGAACGCCAGGGCGACCATGGCGTGGACGAGTGTGACCTGCCCGTCGGCAGGGGCCGGGCCGTGGCTCCGGGACAGCACGGCGACCGCGCACAGGGCACCGTAGACCGCGCCCTGGTAGGCGTCCTTGACCAGCCAGCTGCGGGACCGGCGGCCGGTGGCCGTCCGTCCGGTGGCCAGGGCCGGCAGCCCGGTGAGCAGTGCCGCGAGCCAGACGGCCGACGGGTTGCCGGAGAGCTCGATCCGGCCGGCGGGGGAGAACGCCGTGACCCACAGCGTCATGGCCACCACCGAGAAGGGGAAGTTTCCCGAGACTCCGAAGGCCAGATGCATCAGGATCGCGAGCCACAGGCTCCAACGCTCCCCGCCGGGCACGATGAGCAGGACGCCGGCGGTGAACTCGGCGACGATCACCGCCGCCGGCACGGTCCGCAGCAGCCCGGGGTGGATCGGCACCTTGAGCAGGCGGAAGTAGTGCGCGGTGACGAGCCGTCCCGCACTCCGCTCGGTGAACAGGTACTCGTCATTGACCTTCAGTGCCGCCGCGGTCAGATAGACGCCGGCGAGGAAATCCCGTGCGACAAAAGGGTGGAGGCCCACCGGGGTGAACGCCATTACCGCCGCCACCACCGCGCCGAGCCAGGAATGGTCCGAAAGCCGCCGGTGTGTCGAAAGCATCCAGTAAAACGCAAGGGCGACGGCTGTGGCGCGTCCGGCGAGGGAGGTGACGGTGACGGACGTCAGCAGGGCCAGGGGAAGAGCCGCCACTTGGCCGAAAATCACCGCTGGGCGGGGCAGTCGTATACCGAATACCGGGGCGAAATGGTGCCCGATGCCCGAGAAGCCGTACTCCCAGTGTCTGTTGACCTGGTGAAAGAGAAGACCGGCCACGACCAGGGTCATGGGCGTGGTCTGGAAAGTCATTCCGGTTCCCCCGTGGATTACGTGTCATGACTTCGATGCCCTCCTTCGGGATCCTGCACACGGCTTTGCAAGGCGTCAAGAGCGCCTCGCCAGTGGTGGGCAGGCATCTTCGGCATATGTGTCGGAAGGCCCGAAGGAACCCGCCGGTAACGTCTCTGACCTGCAGTTTTGTTGGAACTGCCGGATGGTTGACGCTCTTGGTTGACCGCGGAATGGCAAATTCCGACCCAAGGGAAGCTGGTCGATATTCTCTTCCCAGGTAAAGGACTTTCAACGTTGGTTAATGCCCCTCCCTGGGGCGAGCGGGAGCGGATGTAGCGTGCAGTCGGCGCCAAGAGGTGCTGGCACTTCCCTCAAATAGCGATTGGGAGAAATCCATGGCTGAGGTCATTGTCGAGACGGCCAGTGACGTCGAGGAGCTCACCGGTGAGGACTTCGAGGGTCTGTTCGCGGACAGCCCGCTGATCATCACCGACAGCGAAGTCCGCGACTGACGCATCGCATCACCCGGTTCGTGTTGATTGAACCGGCTGAATTGGTTCGACCGGCACGCCGTTGAACAGGGGGAAGGGCATGGCGGTTCATGTGTATGTCGGGCCGTCGTGCCCTGAACCTCTCGTAAGAAAGAAACACCCGGAATTCGTTCTGCACAGCCCTGTCCGGCACGGCGACCTCTTCCCGGGCGCGCTCCGCGCAGGGGACGTCGCCGTCATCGTGGACGGGATCTACCACCATCGCCTGGCCCTGCGGCACAAGGAGATCCTCGACGCCCTGGAGCGGGGGATCACGGTCCTCGGAGCGGCCAGCATCGGCGCCCTGCGCGCCGCCGAACTCGACCGGTTCGGCATGATCGGCGTCGGCCGCGTCTACCACTGGTACCGCACGGGCGTCTTCGACGGGGACGACGCGGTGAGCGTCGCGCACAGCGAGACCGGCTCACCGGCCGGCATCAACGTCCCTCTGGTCAACGCCTACGGGGCCGTCCTGGCCGCCTGCGACGCGGGAGTCCTGCGGCAGGAGGCGAGCCGGACCCTGATGGCCCGGCTGGAGCGCGAGTACTACCCGCTGCGCACCTCGGAACGTGTTCTCGCCGTCGCCAGGGAGTGCGGCGAGTCCGCCTTCGCCGACTGGTACGGCGAGCAGGTCGCCGCCGACCCCGGCGCCCTCGACCAGAAGCAGACCGACGCCCTCGAAGCCCTCGCCCTCGCCGGGCAACTCGACACCGGGGCACGGGAAAAGCGACACGACGGTTCACGGGAAGAGCGGCACGAAGGTGCACGGACCGGGCGACGCGACGGTGCACGGGCCGGGCGACCAGGCACCGCCGCGCCCGCCGCGCAGTCCCCGGCGGCTCCCGGCGACCGGGACTGGCGCACCGAGTACCACCGCCGCTGGCGCAACAGGTTCGCGACCGCGGCTCCCGACCTGCACCACCGGCTCGCCTACCAGCAGATCTTCGACCCGGGATTCCCCGACGTCTGGTGGGACTACCTGCACGGCTCGTCGGACCCGGTCCGTCCGGCGGCCCCGGACGGGTTCCGCGGGCACGTACTGCGGCACCTCGGCCCCGCGGCCGCCCAGTGGCTCGACGACCCCCGGCTGCGGAGCCGGGTCACCGCCGTGCTGTGCCCGCTTCCCGACCTGGCCGATCCGCGCGCGGCCGGACTGCTGCTGCGGCGCGAGTCCGCACAGGACCGCGACCGGGTCGCCGACTGGCTGGCACGGACCCGGCGGCACCTGGACGCCCACCCGGGCCGCAGCCTCGGTCAGATCGGGGAAGCCGTCTGCACCCGGCTGCTCGCGCGGATCTGGGGCGTCGGGGCCGGCGAGGAACTGACCGCGGAGTGCGGCAGGCGGGGGCTCCCCTCGCTGCACCAGGCAGCCCGGGCGCTGCGCCCCTTCGCCATCGGTTACCTGTCCGGCCTCCAGGAGGCGCACACGAGCGGGGGGCGCGGCCATGTCTAAGGTCCGGCTGCCGGGCACGCACCGCGCGGTGCCCCCGGAGACCACCTGGGCACGGCTGGAGCCCCGGCTGCGCCGCTACGGCATCACCCGGGTCGCCGAGGTCACCCGGCTGGACAACATCGGCATCCCGGTGTTCCTGGCCGTACGGCCCGACTCCGAGACCCTCGCCGTCTCGCAGGGCAAGGGCGCCTCGCCGATCCTCGCGAAGCTCTCCGCGGTGATGGAGTCCGTCGAGCTGTGGCACGCCGAACGGCCGCCGGCCGAGGGCTTCGTCGCGGCGGCCGGCGACCTCGACCTGCCGTACGCCCTGACCGATCTGAACCTCCGTACGACGGACGACTGGATCAAGGAGCTCCAGCTGCCGTGGGTGGGGGCACGGTCACTCGTCGACGACCGGCCCGTGCCGGTTCCGCTCGACCTCGTCCGGCTCTCCTACAGCGGAGAGCACTTCTGGCGTCCCCGACTCTTCCGGACCAGCAGCACCGGGCTCGCCTCCGGCAACACCTTCACCGAGGCATGCCTCCACGGGATCTACGAGGCGGTCGAACGCGATGTGCTGGCGGCCCACCCGTCCCGCACCGGCCCGGGGCGCATCCGGGTGAACCCGGCGACGCTCCGGGACGGACACCTGCGCGCCCTGGTCCGCCAACTCGCGGACGCGGGCGTCCAGTTCGAGATCACCTGCATTCCGAACCGGTTCCGGACACCGACGTTCGCCGCGTTCGTCTGGTCCCCGCTCTTCCCCATCGTGTGCGCCGGTTCGGGCACCCACACGGACCCGGACGTCGCCCTGTCCCGTGCGCTGGCCGAAGCCGTGCAGAGCCGGCTGACCGAGATCAGCGCGACCCGGGACGACATCCCTTCGGACCAGGACACCGCCAGGGACGCCAGTACGGATCCCGGCTTCCACCCGCACGCCGACGGGGCGGACATCGCCGACGCCCTGCGTGGCCACGGTGGCGACCACGAGGACATGGAGCAGGAACTGGCCGCTGTCGTACGGAGGGTGGCGGACGCCACCGGCCATGCCCCGCTCGTGGTCCGGCTGTCCGAACCGTCCGAGCCGTTCAGCGTCGTGCGGGTGGTCTGCCCCGGGCTCCGCTACGCGGAGGGACGCACGCTCTCCCCTTGAACGCCACCGCCCTTGCCGCGCCCGACCAGTGATGCGAGGTTCACCAGTGAAGATCCGACGGGGCAGTTTCCCGCACTCGGAAGGCTATGTCCTCGAGTACGAGGTGACCGAGCCCGAGGCCGTCACCAGCCCCTATCTGCACATCCTCTTCCACGGCTTCAGCCGCATCGAGAAGCACGTGCCGCCGGTCTTCGCGCGCAAGCAGTGGAAACAGGCGGCCGAGTCCGTGTGCCTGTCCTTCTCCGACCCCATCCACCGCTTCACCCCCGACTCGTGCTGCGGCTGGTTCCTGCTGGGCGAGGAGGAGTTCGTACCGAGGATGTACGAGCTGCGCGCCGCCCTGCTGGAGCGGCACGGGCTCAGGGGCACCGTCTGGCACGGCCTGTCTTCCGGCGGTTACGCCGCGCTCAAGCACTGCATGCGGGCCGGCGGGGACGACCTCGCCTTCGTCGTCTCGCCGCACAACGACCCCACCGTCCTGCCGCAGTGGGAACGCGAGGCCGCGCCGTTCACCGGGCTGCCCGGCATGGCCGCACCCGAGACCATGACCGACATCATCGAGGACTGGGCGGCACCCGGCAGCGGCCGCTGTCTGCACGCGCTGATGTCGGAGAAGGACTCCTACTTCGCGCTGGAGCACCTGCGCCCGATCATGCGGGGCCTGGGGGGCCACGAGAGCGCCCGGGCCGCCATGCTCCGGGACGGCCGGGGCCACGGGTTCATCAAGGACGCCGACTACGACTCCCAGCTCCAGGCAGCGATCCACCGCTGGGAGACCTATCGGGACCGGCAATCCGCCACGGCTGTGAGCACCTCCGAATGACGACAGCACCGGATCAGCGTGAGGAGTACGCAGTGTCCGACGTAGAGGTCATCCTCTCGACACCGCTCGCCCGGTTCGCCGACGGCGAGACCAGGTTCCATGTGCCCGCCGGCACCTTCCAGGAGGTCATCGACGAGGTGTACGAGCGTCATCCGGCGCTGCGTCTGCGCGTGGCGGACAGCTCCGGGGCGCTTCTTCCCTTCGTCAGCGTCTACGTCGGCGAGGACAACATCCGCGACCTGGGCTCGCCGGACGTCGCGGTGGCGCCGCGCAGCACCGTGATGATCATGTCGGCGGTGGCCGGTGGCTAGTTCGCGACCACGGCGGACGATCCGCCCGGCCGCGGTCGACGACGCCGCGGGCATCCGGGAGCTCTACGGATTCGGCGACGTCCAGGAGTTCGCCGCCCGGCTGGCGGACCGGCGTACCGCACCCGGCACCACGCACTACGTCGCCGAGTGGGACGGCCGGGTCGTCGCCGCCTTCGCGGTCACCGCCCTCGGCCGGCTGCGGCCCGGAGGCCGGGGCCGGCTGATGCTCCACGAGATCAAGCTCCGGCCGAGCCTGCGGGGCGCGGGAATCGCCGAGGACATCTTCGACTGGCTGGCCGCGAGCCGCGCCGTCGGCACCGAGGCGGAGCTGCTGGCCCTGGCCCCACTGGGCCAACGGCCCTCCAGCTTCGTGGAGTTCGGTCTCTCCGAATCCCACCGGGCCTTCAAGTGGCCCGTCCAGGAGGGCGGCGTACGGACATGACGACTCATCAAGCAGCCGCACATGGCGCGGAGTTCGCGGACTGGCTGGCCGGGCTGCGGGCCTGGGCCGGCAAGTGCCCGGACGAGTCGACCGCCTGGCGCGAGGCGGGCGCCCAGGGACTGTTGTCCCTGGCCGTTCCGGAGACCGCGGGCGGCGCCGGCGCCGGCTACGAGGCCGCCTGCCTGGCCCTGGAGGCGTTCGCCGAGGAGAGCGGGCTGAGCGGTCTGCCCTTCTCCATGGCCGCCCAGATGTGGGCGTGCCAGGAACCGATCCTCGAGTTCGGCAGCGAGGCCCAGCACGCCAGGTACCTGACGCCGCTCACCTCGGGGACGGCCGTCGGCGCCTTCGCCGCAACCGAGTACGACTCGGGCTCGGACCTGCTGTCCCTGCGCACCCGCGCGGAGCGGGACGGCGAGGGCCGGTGGCGTCTGGACGGCTCCAAGACCTTCGTCACCAACGGCCCGTCCGCCGACGTCTTCCTGATCCTCGCCCGCACCGCCGAGGGCAGCGCCCTCTCCGGCCTCACCGCCTTTCTGGTCCCCCGGGGCACCCCGGGACTGCGGCCCGGCAAGGTGATCGAGAAGACCGGCCTGGAGGGCGCGCAGCTCGGCTCACTGCTCCTGGACGACTGCGTGGTCGACGACGCGGACCGGCTCGGCGGCACCGGCGGCGGATTCGCCGTCCTCATGCACGCGATGCGCCACGAGCGGGCCTTCATCCTGGCGCCCACGCTGGGGCTGATGGCCAGGGCACTCGGCCGGGCGCTCGACCACACCCGGTCACGCAGCCAGTTCGGGCAGCCCCTCAGCTCGTACGACACGATCCGCCGGCGCCTGGTGCGGATGCATCTGAGCCTGACCAGCGCCCGGGAACTGCTGTACGCCACCGCGCGCGCGGCCGACCGGAACTCCCTCGACCACGGCCGGTCGTCCCTGACGAAACTGCACGTCAGCACGGAGTTCAACCGGTTCTGCCAGGAACTGCCCGATCTCTACGGCGGATACGCGCTGCTGCCGGAGACGGGCGCGACGGCGTTGCTGGCCGACGCGGTGGCCAGCCGGTACTACTCCGGCACATCCGACATGCAGATGAAGATCATCGCTGAAGGGCTGGGTTTGTGATGGCAGAGGACTCCGTGCTCAGGGCCGTGGTCGCCGCGGTCCGGGAGGTGGCGCCGGGCGCCGAGGTCTTTGACGACACCCCGCTCATCGCCCACCGGATCGTCGACTCCCTGTCGCTGCTGAGCCTGGTCTCGTTGCTGGAGAAGGAGTTCCCGGTCACCATCCGGGACGCGGAGATCCTCCCGGCCAACTTCGAGAGCCCGCTCGCCATCCGCGCGTTCCTGAAGACCAAGGGATGCTGATGGCTGCCGGACACCTGCTCGCGGACGACCTGAGGGCCACCGCCGCCCGCCACGGCGACCGCCCCGCCGTCATAGACGGCACCGTCACGTTCACGTACGCCGAACTGGACGGCATCGCCGAGCACGTCGCCGAGGCCCTGTGCGGACTGGGCGTCGGGCCCGGAGACGGTGTCGTCTGGCACGGGGCGAAGTCGTCCCTCGCGGTGGCGGCCGTCCACGGAATCCTCCGGTCGGGTGCCGGCTATGTCCCGGTCGACCCGGACGGGCCCATCGCCCGCGCCGAGCTCATCGCCGGCCGCTGCCGCCCGCGGGCCCTGGTGGCCGACACCGCCGCCCGCGAGCAGTGGCGCACCGTCGCCCCCGGGCTCGGGTGGCAGCCCGTGCCCACGGGATTCGAGGCGGCCGGCCCGTTGTGGTGCGCGATCCCCGACGCCGCGCCCCGCGAGCCCCTGGCGGACCTCGCGTACGTCCTCCACACCTCCGGCAGTACCGGCCTGCCCAAGGGCGTGGTGCACACCCACGCGAGCGCCTCGGCCTTCGTCGACTGGTCGGTCCGGGAGCTCGGGCTCACGGAGTACGACGTCGTCATCAACTCCGCGCCGCTGCACTTCGACCCCACGACGCTGCACCTCTTCGGCGCCGCCCGGGTGGGCGCCGCCGTCGCCCTGATGCCGGCGTCGGCGGCGCCCTTCCCCGCCGCCTACGTCGACTTCTGCCGCCGGGTCGGCGGCACCGTCTGGTACGCCGTGACCTCGACCCTGGTATGGCTCACCCGCCGGGGCAAGGACCTGCTGCCGGAACTGCGGGCGCTGCGCGCGGCCGTCGTCGGCGGCGAGGTGCTGCAACCGGGCGACGTGAACACCCTGTTCGCGGCCCTGCCCGCAGTGCGCCTGCTCAACGTGTACGGACCGACCGAGAGCAACGTCTGCACGTTCCACGAGATCCGCGGCCCGCAGCCCGCGGACGCCGTCATCCCCATCGGCCGCGTGCTGCCCGGCGCCGAGATCACCGTGGTGGACGAGAAGCTGGAGCCGGCGGAGCCCGGCCGCACCGGCCAACTCCTGGTGCGCGGCACCATGCTGATGGAGGGCTACCTCGACCCCGAGCAGACGGCCCGCGCCTTCGTCCGCACCCCCGACGGGCGGTCGTGGTACGCCAGCGGCGACCTGGTCCGGGAGAACCCGGCCGGCGACCTGGAGTTCGTCGGTCGCGAGGACGCCCAGATCAAGTCGCGCGGTTTCCGGGTCGAACTCGGCGAGATCGAGCGGCACCTGCGCGCCCTCGACGCGGTCCACGAGTGTGTCGCCGTGGCGACACCGGACGCCGTCTTCTCCAACCTGATCACGGCCTTCGTGACCGCGGACAGTCCCGACGACGTCAAGCCGCTGCCCGAGCTGTTGCGCACCCGGCTGCCGCACTACATGGTCCCGCAGCACCTCGTGCTGGTCGCGGACGGGCTGCCCCGCAACTCGAACGGCAAGGTCGACCGGAAGGCCCTCGCGGAGCTGGCGGCCCGGCCCTCGCTCGGTGAGACCCCCGGCCTGACGGTCATCCGCTGACGGAAGGCACCACCGTGACACTCCCCTCCGTCCACGCCGTCGACGACGACACCACCGAGGTCCTCAAGGTCCCCGACTTCCGGCGGCTGTGGGCCGCCAACGGGTTCCGGTACGCGGCCTCCGAGGTAGCCGGGTTCGCCCTGCCCGTCACCGCCCTCCTGCTGCTGCACGCACCGCCCCTGGTGATGAGCCTGATCTTCGTCTGCAGCCGCGCCGGATTCCTGACCGTGGGTCTCCCGGCCGGCGTCTGGATCGACCGCTGGCGCAAGAAGCCCGTGCTGGTCTGGGCGGACGTCGTCTACGCCGTCGCCTTCGGCAGCATTCCCGTCGCCTACTTCCTGGGCGTCCTCACCGTGGCCCAACTGGTCGTCGTGGCCCTGCTGGTGAGCCTGGCGGGCGTCTTCTTCGACGTGGCCCACAGCAGTGTGCTGCCGTACCTGCTGCCCAGACGGCGCGTGGCGGACGGCAACGCCCGGCTGCAGACGTCCGAGACCACCATCCAGGCGATCTCCCCCGGCGTCGCCGGCGTCCTGACCCAGGGCGTCGCCGCCCCCGTCCTCTACTGTTTCGCCACCCTCTGCCATCTCACGTCGGTCCTGCTGCTGCGCCGCATCCGCCCGGACGGGGACGTGGCCCGCGGCAAGGCCGTGCCCGAACGGAAGTTCCGACGCGAGATCGCCGACGGCATCGGCATCCTCTTCAAGCAGCCGCTGCTGCGCCTGCTGCTCAACCAGGCCGCCCTGAACAACATCGGCGCGGGCATCATCCTGGCGATGCTGCCGGTCTTCCTGCTCAGGGAGATCGGCATCACCCCCTGGATGTTCGGTCTGCTGTCCACCCTCGGTGCCCTCGCCGGACTCACGGCCTCCCTGCTGGCCCCCAGGCTGCGGCGCCGGTACGGGGAGATCCGGATGACCCTCGTCTTCTCCGCGCTGGCCCCGTTCGCCGTACTGGCGGCACCGCTCGCCGGAGTCTTCCGGGGCGCCGCGGTGCCGCTCGTCGCCCTGGCGCAGGTCCTCATCGGCTTCGCCATCGTCGGCCGGTCGGTGTCCACGGCGGGACTGCGCGCCCGGGTGACACCGAACGAGTACATGGGGAGGGTCACCGCCGCCTACAGCGTCGTCGTCCAGGGCGCCACGCCCCTGGGCGCACTCGTCGGCGGTGTGGTCGCCGACCGCTGGTCCACCGGTACGGCCCTGTGGGCGGGAGCGCTGGCCATGGGCGTTCCGCTCGCCCTGCTGCTGCTCTCCCCGCTGCGCGGCTACCGGAGGCTCCCCGCCGAGTGGGAGGTCTGACCGCACGTCCGAAGCCACGTCACCTGCCGAATCACCGCACAGTTCACCTGGAGACGAACATGTCCGCACCTCAGACGCGCATGACCGCACTGGAGCAGGCCGCTGCCGAGTACGAGGAGCACGGCTTCGCCATCATCCGCAACGTCATCCCCGAAGACCTGCTCGAAGAGGCGCGCGCCCATGTCGAGTGGCTCACCGCCAGGTACCCGCAGCTGCGGCCGGAGCACTTCCACCACCCCCTCATCCGCAACGACGCCTTCTGGGTGCGGCTCATATCGGATCCGCGGCTGGTGGACATCGGCGAGTACTTCCTCGGCCCGGACCTCGCCTGCTTCACGGCGCACTACATCTGCAAGCCGCCCTACGACGGCCAGCCCGTGCTGTGGCACCAGGACGGTGCGTACTGGAAGCTGGCGCCGATGAACGCGCTGACGGTGTGGCTGGCCGTCGACGAGAGCACCACCGAGAACGGCTGCCTGCGCATGATCCCCGGCAGCCACAAACTGCCGCTGTACCCGCCGAACCTGCGCACGGACCGGCCCAACATGCTCTTCTCGGAGGCCGACGGGGGACTGGTGCGCGAGTGGGCCGAGGAGCGGGGCGTCGTGGACATCGAACTCAACCCCGGCGACGTCTCCGTCCACCACCCGCACCTGCTGCACTGCTCCGAGGCCAACACCTCGCCGAAGCGGCGCTGCGGGCTCGACATCGGCTACATCGCCACCTCCACCCGGATCGAGAGCCAGGGGCTCTACCTGGACCCCGTACTGGTCCGCGGCGAACCCGTCGACGGCGTGAACAACTACCGCCCCCTGCCGCGCTACTCGCCCGGCGAGACCATCCCGTTCGCCGGCCACGGGACCTGGAACGACCGGCCCGGAGTCGCCCCGGCGGACACCCGGGCCGACGAGGCTCCCCTCGCCACGACCGAGCGCATGATCGAGCGGCTGAAGGAAGGCACCGTCGCCCGCTGAACGCAGGGACGCCGAGCGGAGGGACACGGAGAGACACGGAGGGATGAGGACATGCAGAGAGTGGTCTACCTGCGGGACCGCGACGACGGCCAGCGGATGAAGGACGTCGTCTACGTCCATCCGCCGCGCTACAAGGGCGAGGACTTCCAGAACCCGGCCGGCCTGCCGCGCCCCGTGGTGGCCGGGCTGCCCTTCCCCTGGGTCACGCCCATGGGCGACGGTGTACCGCTCTTCCGCGAGATCGAGCGGGCGAAGGCCGAGCTGTGCCGCCGTCTCTGGGGCTGCCAGGTGTGCGGAAACGACCTGGACGTCACGGCCTGGGTGGCGCTTCAGGAGCCGAAGGACGGATCGCCGGTGGTGTCCTCCGCCGCTATCCATCCCGAGTGCCTGCGGATCGCGGTCCGGTACTGCCCGGTGCTCGGAGACCCGGGTGCGGGATACGTCTTCACGGAGGTCTACGAGGACGACATCGTCGCCGTGCCCGACGACTCCCCGGACCGGAACGCCCGGATGCCCGCGGCCCGTTGGCACCTGCGCGCGGTCGCCGGGACCTCGCGACCGGACCGGGTCCGCAGCTTCCGTTCGCTGTCCGAGGTACGCGAGTGACCCTGTCTAGGGTGTCCCCATGCCCTCTTCCGACGAGCCGGAGTCCCGCCCCTTCGAAACCGCGTCCCACCTGGACACCTGGCTCACCGCCCACGCCGCTCCGCACCCCGGCCTCTGGGTCGAGGTCGCCAAGAAGTCCTCGGGCCTGCTCTCCGTCACGGCCGCCGAAGTCAACGACGTAGCGCTCTGCCACGGCTGGATCACCGGTCGGCGCAAGGGCCTCGACGCCACGCACTACCTGCAACGGATCACCCCGCGCCGCCCCGGCAGCCTCTGGTCGATGGCCAACGTACGGCGCGTGGAGCAGTTGACGGCGGCCGGCCGCATGCGCCCCGCCGGGCTCGCGGAGGTGGACTTGGCGAAGGCCGACGGCAGATGGGCCGCGGCGTACGAGTCGCAACGCGAGGCCGCCGTCCCCGACGACCTCGCCGCAGCCCTGGCCCGGAACCCCCGCGCCAGGGCGGCCTTCGAGAGCCTCGGCAGGACGGACCGGTACCTCGCCATGCTCCCGGTTCTGCGCGCCCGTACGCCGGAGAACCGCGAGGCCCGGCTGGCGGCGGCCGTCGACAAACTGGCGCGGGGATGACACGCCGGGCGCGCGCCCTCCGGGTGGCCGGAGTGGAGGGCGGGTGCGCTCAGGGTTCAGGTGCCGCGAAGCCCGACGGTGTCGCCGCCGGCAGGGTCACGCGTTCTTGATCGCCGAGATGTCGAAGTTCAGCTTGATCTTGTCGGAGACCAGGACGCCGCCCGTCTCCAGCGCCGCGTTCCACGTCAGGCCCCACTCGGAGCGGAGGATCTCCGCCTTGCCCTCGAAGCCGACGCGCTCGTTGCCGAAGGGGTCCTTCGCGGCGCCGTTGAACTCCAGGTCGATGGTGAGCGGCCTGGTGGTGCCGAGGATCTCCAGGTCACCGGTGATGCGGTAGTCGTCGCCGCCCAGGGCCTGGGCCGAAGTGGAGCGGAAGGTCATCGTCGGGAACTCGTCCGTCTTGAAGAAGTCCGCGCTCTTGAGGTGACCGTCGCGGTCCGGGGAGCCCGTGTCGATGCTCTCCATCTTGACGTCGAGGGACGCCGTGGAGGCGGCCGGGTCGCTGCCGTCGAGGTGCAGCGAGCCGCTGAAGTCGAGGAACTTGCCCTTGACGTTGGTGACCATGGCGTGCCGGGCGACGAAGCCGAGCGTGGTGTGGGACGGGTCGATGGTGTAGTCGCCGGTCAGCGCGGCGAGGTCGGGGTTCACGGCGGCGGGCGCCGCGGCGGTCGTGTCGGTGGTGTCCTTGCGGCCGAAGATGCCCATGACGTGCTCCTGGAAGGTTGATGTTGAATGTTCAACGATGTCAACACGACCGACCGTAGACCTATTCCGGGCGAGCATCAACGTCATCCGCGGAAGTGTTTGCCCGATGGCGCCGAAGTGGTAGACGACACGGTCATGGATCCCCAGCGCCGAGCCTCCGCCTTGTCGAGACCCACCCGCCGAGCCGTCCTGCTCACCGCCGCCCTGATGGCGACGACCGCCGCGCGAACCTCCGGAATCCCGGTCGGCGACGACCCCTACGCCACGCTCCGCAGCCGCTGGCTCGACCTCGCCCTCGGCACGGGCTACGACCCGGCCACCGAGCCGTACGCCTCCCGACTCGCCGAAACCGGCGAGCTCGCCCGCTCCTTCCGCGCCACCATGGCCCCCACCCCCGCCTCCCTCTGGCCCGACCGCCCCTACGACCCGCCCTCCGGCATCACCCAGAGCTACGGCCGCCTGTGGACGATGACCCAGGCCTACGTCCGAGAGGGCACCGGCTCCACCGCCGACCCCACCCTCCTCACGGACGTGATCCGCGGCCTCGACCACCTCTCCGCCACCGTCTACAACCCCTCCACCACCCGCTACGGCAACTGGTGGGAATGGCAGATCGGCAGCCCCCGCCTGCTCATGGACCTCACGGCCGCCCTGTACGACCACCTCACCGACGCCCGTCGGGAAGCCGCCTGCGCCGCCGTCGACCACTTCATCCCGGACACGATGCTGACCGACTACTCCGGCACCTCCACCGGCGCCAACCGCGTCGACCTGTGCCGCTCCGTCGCGCTGCGCGGCGTCCTGGGCCGGGCCCCCGACAGGATCGCCCTCGCCAGGGACGCCCTCTCGCCGGTCTTCCCGTATGTGACCGAGGGGGACGGGCTCTACGCGGACGGCTCGTTCGTGCAGCACACCCGGGTCGCCTACTCGGGGACGTACGGACAGGTCATGCTCGACGGCCTCGGCCGCCTCTTCGCGCTGCTCGCGGGGTCGGAGTGGGAGGTCACCGATCCCGGCCGGCAGATCATCCTGGACAGCGTGGAGCACGCCTACGCGCCCCTGATCCACGACGGGTTGGTGATGGACAGCGTCAACGGCCGTGCCATCAGCCGGGGTTACCTCAAGAGTGACGACCGCCACGTCCTGCGCGGCGACCACTTCCACGGGCAGGGCGTCATCGCCGCCATCGCGCTGCTCGCCGAAGGCGCGAGCACGTCGGAGCGGGGGCGCTGGTACGGCCGTGTCAAGGGATGGATCGAACGGGACACGGTGGCGCCGATCCTGACGGCACGTCAATTCGACGTGGCCGACCTCGCCCGCCTGCACGCGGTCGCCGCCTCCCCGGTCACAGCCACCCCCGAACCCATCGGCCATCACCTCTTCCCGGCCATGGACCGCGCCGTCCACCGCCGTCCCGCCTTCACCGCGAGCCTCGCCATGGCGAGCGACCGCATCGCGTACTACGAGTGCGGCAACGGAGAGAACCCGCGTGGCTGGCACACCGGCGCCGGGATGGTCGCCTGGTGGCCGACCGGTCCCGGCGACCGGTCCGATCAGTACACGGACTGGTACTGGCCCACCGTCGACTGGTACCGCCTCCCGGGCACCACCGTCTCCACCAAGCGCCTTCCCGACCGCGCGGGCGGTGAGTGGGGTGAGCCCAAGCCGGACGTGCGGTGGGTCGGCGGCACGACCGACGGCGAGTACGCGGCGATCGGCCAGCACCTGAAGGGGCTGGGGTCGACCCTGGAGGCACGCAAGTCGTGGTTCTGCCTCGCCGACGCGGTCGTCTGCCTCGGGGCCGGCATCACCTGCACCGACGGCGTCCCGGTCGAGACGGTCGTCGACAACCGCAACCTGGGGGAGGGCGGCACCCAGGGCTTCGTACGGGGCCCCGGCTGGGCCCACCTGGAGGACCACGGTGGCTGGGTGATCCCGGAGGGGGCCCTGAAGACCCTCCGCGAGGACCGCACCGGCGCCTGGTCCGACATCAACACCGGCAGTACGACCGAGCGCCGCACCCGCCGCTGGCAGACCCTCTGGCTGGACCACGGCACCGACCCGGTCAACGCCTCGTACGTCTACGTCCTCCTGCCCGGAGCCACCCGTCGTACGGTCGCCGTCCGCGCCGCCGACCGCCACTGGCTGTCGGTCCTCGCCAACGACAGCACGTGCCAGGCCGTCCGGGTCCCCTCCCTCGGCCTCACGGCCGCCACCTTCTGGCAGGCCGGCACGGCGGGCGCACTGACCGCGTCCGCCGGCGCGAGCGTGCTGGTCCGTCGCCACGGCCGCACCGCTACCCTCTGCGTGAGCGAGCCGCCCCGCACCGGCGGGCCGCTGGAGATCACCTGGGACCACCCGGTGGGCGGGGTGATCCGCGCGGACGACTCGGTCGAGGTGGTCTGCGCAGACCGCCGATTGCGCCTCCGTGTCACCCCGGGGAGGGCATGTGCCACCCACGAATGTGAGGTGACTCTCACCGGCTGAGTTTGTACGACCCCTACAAGTGCGACGCCCTCCGAGCAGTCAGAAGGGCTGCATGCCGCCCAGGTTCTGTTCAGGGGTACCAAGGAAACGGTCCGGAGACTGTACGGAGTCAACGGCGAGCTTTCCTTGGTGGTGTTCGTAAGGTCGCTACATGACCGTTTTGGATGAGGCGCCGGGTGAGTCGACGGACGAGTCGACGGGTGAGCCGACGGACGCGCGCGGGCGGGTCGCCGAGCTGCACGAGATTCGTGCGCAGGCGCTGGCCGGCCCCGGCGAGAAGGCGACCGAGGCGCAGCACGCCAAGGGCAAACTGACCGCGCGGGAGCGCATCGAGCTGCTCGTGGACCCGGGTTCCTTCCGGGAGGTCGAGCAGTTGCGGCGGCACCGGGCGACGGGCTTCGGCCTGGAGGCGAAGAAGCCGTACACCGACGGTGTGATCACCGGCTGGGGCACGGTGGAGGGCCGTACGGTCTTCGTCTACGCCCATGACTTCCGCATCTTCGGCGGCGCGCTGGGCGAGGCCCACGCCACGAAGATCCACAAGATCATGGACATGGCCATCGCGGCCGGCGCACCCCTGGTCTCCCTGAACGACGGCGCGGGCGCCCGTATCCAGGAGGGTGTCTCGGCCCTCGCGGGCTACGGCGGCATCTTCCAGCGCAACACCAAGGCGTCCGGGGTCATCCCGCAGATTTCCGTGATGCTCGGCCCGTGCGCTGGCGGCGCGGCCTACAGCCCCGCCCTCACCGACTTCGTGTTCATGGTCCGCGAGACCTCGCAGATGTTCATCACCGGCCCGGACGTCGTCAAGGCGGTCACCGGCGAGGAGATCACCCAGAACGGCCTCGGCGGCGCCGACGTGCACGCCGAGACGTCCGGCGTCTGCCACTTCGCCTACGACGACGAGGAGACGTGCCTCGCCGAGGTGCGCTACCTGCTGTCGATGCTCCCGCAGAACAACCGCGAGAACCCGCCCCGGGTGGAGCCGAGCGACGAGACGGACCGCCGCAGCGACGTCCTGCTCGACCTGGTCCCGGCCGACGGCAACCGGCCGTACGACATGACCAAGGTCATCGAGGAGATCGTCGACGACGGCGACTACCTGGAGGTCCACGAGCGCTGGGCCCGCAACATCATCTGTGCCCTGGCCCGTCTCGACGGCCAGGTGGTGGGCATCGTGGCCAACCAACCGCAGTCCCTGGCCGGGGTCCTGGACATCGAGGCGTCGGAAAAAGCTGCGCGCTTTGTCCAGATGTGCGACGCTTTTAACATCCCGATCATCACTTTCCTGGACGTCCCCGGGTTCCTCCCGGGTGTCGACCAGGAGCACGGCGGGATCATCCGGCACGGAGCGAAGCTGCTCTACGCCTACTGCAACGCGACCGTGCCGAGGATTTCCCTGATCCTGCGCAAGGCCTACGGAGGTGCGTACATCGTCATGGACAGCCAGTCCATCGGTGCGGACCTCACCTACGCCTGGCCGACGAACGAGATCGCCGTGATGGGCGCGGAAGGCGCGGCCAACGTGATCTTCCGTCGCCAGATCGCCGAGGCCGAGGACCCCGAGGCCATGCGGGCCCGCATGGTCAAGGAGTACAAGTCCGAGCTGATGCACCCGTACTACGCGGCGGAGCGCGGCCTGGTCGACGACGTCATCGACCCCGCCGAAACCCGCGAGGTGCTCATCAAGTCCCTGGCGATGCTGCACACCAAGCACGCCGACCTGCCGTCCCGCAAGCACGGCAACCCCCCGCAGTAACCCTGTGGAACCTTCGCGGTACCCCCGCGGAAACCTCTCTCACGGAGACTGACACCCATGACCACCCCTGACATTCGTGTCGAGAAGGGCCACGCCGAGCCCGAGGAAGTCGCCGCCATCACGGCCATCCTCCTGGCCCGCGCCGCCGCCCAGCCCTCCACGCCCCCCACCCACCGCGGCCGCCCGAAGGCAGGCTGGCGCCGCCTGGAGCGCGAGCCCGGCTTCCGCGCCCCGCACAGCTGGCACTGAGCCCCGCGCACGACCCGCGAAGGCCCCGACCGTCCCCTTGGGCGGCCGGGGCCTTCGCGCATACGTTGGGCCCCTCGACCAGTGACAGGGGGAAACGGTGGGCGTACCGGACGAGTTGGCGGACGAGGTCGAACTGATCGCCGCGCTGGTGAAGCCCTTGGGGGAGCGGCCGATCGACTTCAACGACCCCGACTGGGAGACCCGCCTGCTGGAAGGGCCCAGGCCGCTGGACGAGGCGAACGTCCGCGAGGAGGCGGAGGCGGCCCTGAGCCAGCTGCTCGATCTCTACGAAGGCGGCGACGAGCCGACCCGTATCGCCGTGCGCGCCCTGTTGGAGCGCTGCTACCACTTCCACTGGGCCACCGGTCTCCCCGCAGCGCGGACAACCGAGGGCTTCCGCCGCCACCTCGTGTATCTGTCCGCCAGGGACCACGGCCGCGACACCCGGGACGAGATGGTCGAGTTGAACCGGCTGTGCGAGGAGGCCCGCGCCGCACAGGTCGACATCCGGCCCCTCCTCCTGGAGGTCGCCGCAATCTCCAGCGACGAGAAGAAGTACGGGATGGGATCCATCCGGTCGATCCTGCGCAGGGCGGCCGGCCGCGACCCCGTAGGGCTCTGGTGACCCGAGAGCACGCAAACGGCCCCCGCGCCTCCCGGGGGAGGTGCAGGGGCCGTCCGGCGTCTGTCGCTACCGCAGTCGCGCCATCAGAGCGTGCTCCACGAGCGTGATCAGCGCACTCTTCGCGTCCGCGCGGTGGCGGGCGTCCGTCGTGATGATCGGGGTGTCGGGGCCGATCTGGAGGGCCTCGCGGACCTCGTCCGGGTTGTACGGCTGGTTGCCGTCGAAGCCGTTGAGGGCGATCACGAAGGGGAGGCCCGAGTTCTCGAAGTAGTCGACCGCGGGGAAGCAGTCGGCGAGGCGGCGGGTGTCCACCAGGACGATCGCGCCGATGGCGCCGCGC
>NZ_LGDG01000016.1 GCF_001279775.1 Streptomyces sp. MMG1533
GTCGATGCCTGCCGAAGCAGACGTCATCACGGCCTCGGTGCGCAGCGGGTTGATCTCCGAGACGGCGCCGACGAACGTGGTCTTGCCCACGCCGAAGCCGCCAGCCACCACGATCTTCGCGGACGTGGTGGAGCGGGAAGGCCCTCCGCTAGAGCTTGCGAAGTCCACTGAGCACCCTTTCGAGCAGTGTCACGTCTGGCTGGCCGCCGGCGTTCTCGTCGCCGCCGGGTTGATGGATGGCGACCAGGCCCGCCTCCGCCAAGTCGGCGACGAGGATCCTGGCCACGCCGAGAGGGATCGTCAGGAGGGCCGAGATCTCGGCCACCGACTTGATCTCACGGCAGAGGTTGCAGATCCGCTGATGCTCGGGCAGCTGGCCCTGCATCTGGTGCGGAGCCGCGGTGGTGTGCACCAGGGCCTCGATGGCGAGCTGGTACCGCGGCCTGGTGCGGCCGCCCGTCATGGCGTACGGGCGCACCAGGGGGTTGTTCGCCGCCCCGGCGGGGGCCGGCTCAGGGGCGCGTCGCTGCGGCTGCACGGGCTGGATGCGCGGTGCCGGCGGCTGGTCGTACGGCGATGGCCCGGGGCCCTGGGGACCCTGGGGTGCGTACGGCTGCTGACGCCGCTGGCTCGGGGCGGAGGGGAAGTTGTAACGGTTGGGGTTCTGGGAACCGTCGCCCTGGCCCTGGGCAGGGCCGTACGACCAGTTGCCCGAAGGTGAACCGCCTGGGGGTGTTGCCACTTTCTCTCCTCCTCCGACTGTGCCGGGGCACCCATCACTGTGGAGCCGCGTCCCGAAACCTTATGGCCTCGGGACGTCAAAACGCACCGTCTGTCTGTTAGTTGAGAAGGCTCCCTTGGAGCTCCGCACGCAGATCGGGCGTCAGGACCGTACCGGCACGGTCCACCAGAAGCGCCATCTCGTACCCAATGAGGCCGATGTCCGCCTCCGGATGTGCGAGTACCGCAAGCGACGAACCGTCGGAAACGGACATGATGAAGAGGAATCCCCGCTCCATCTCCACAACCGTCTGGTTCACCGCGCCGCCCTCGAAGATACGGGAGGCGCCTGCCGTCAAGGACGTCAGACCGGAGGCGACGGCCGCGAGCTGGTCGGCACGGTCGCGCGGAAAGCCTTCGGACATCGCCAGAAGGAGTCCGTCGGCGGAGACCACCACCGTGTGGGACACCCCCGGGGTGTTGTCCACGAAGTTGGTGATCAACCAGTTCAGGTTCTGCGCCGCCTGGCTCATCGGGCTCACACTAACGCTCCTGGTTGTAGGTGCTGTCAGGACCGAAGCCCTGGCCGTTCGTTTCACTGCCTGCGTTACGTCCCCGCTGGACACCGCGACGCAGGTTGCTCAACCTGCCCCGGACGTCCTCGGGAGCGCGGGAGACCGATGGGCCCCCCTGGGGGGTGGTTTCGGCGGCTCCCTCGACCAGGTTGGCCTTGGGCACCCGCCGCGGCAGACCGGAGGAGGTGACCCCGCCCGCCTTGGGCTTGCGGAGCTGCGCGGCCTGCTGCCAGCGGTCGTCGTTCGCCGAACGCCAGTCGCGGTCGGCCTTGCTCTCCGCGGGGACCGACGGCTCCTGGCTCATGTGCCGCCCGCCGCCCGAGCCGTTCGCACCGCTCGGGGTGGATCCGCGGCGCGGGAGCCCGGCGTCGGTCATGTCGTGGCTGGCGGAGGAGGTCGGTCCCGGTCGGTCGAAGCCTACGCGCTCCTGCTCACTCACGTCAGCGGCCTGCGCAGATTCCGCTTGCGGAGCGTACTGGTCCGGGTACCCGTTGCGGTAGCCGTCCTGCTGCGGCCAGTCGTCCTGGTAGGACTGCTCTTCGAAGCCCGAGAACGTCTCAGCGGCGGCGCCACGGGCCTGTGCGGGCTCCTCGTGGACCGGCTCCGGATACGCCGGCTCCGGGTAGCCGCCGTTGGACGAGAAGCCGTCGTTCCGCGGCAGGCCGCCGTTCGGCGCGTAGTACCCCTCGTCGTACGACGGTCGCTGCTGCTCCTCGTACGCGGTCTGCTGCGGGTCCTCGTAGGCCGTCTGCTGCTGCTCCTCGTACGACGGCTGCCGCTGCTGCTCCTCGTACGCCGTCTGGTGGTCGTACGAGGCCTGCTGCTGCTCCTGGTAGCCGCCCTGGCCGTCGAAGCCCTCGGCGTACGCCTGGGAGTCGGGGGACTGCGGGCCGGGGAGCTGGCCGGGGCCCTGGGACTCCAGAGCCGCGCGGCGCTCCTCACGCATCAGGGAGCGGCCCACGGGGTCCAGCTCGCGGATGTCGTCCGGGACCTCGGTGTAGCGGCTGTCGTCGAAGCCGAGCTCCGCGGCCGTGCGCATCGGCAGGCCGTTGTTGAAGTTCTCGCCCTGGAAGCTCGGCTGCTCCGGGATGATCTGCGAGACGGTGAACTCGTCGCGCTGCTGCTCGCCGCCGCCACCGCCGTGCGTGATCGCGTCGGGCAGCATGACGAGCGAGGTCGTGCCGGCCTGCTCGCCGGAGGGGCGCAGCTGGACGCGGATGCCGTGCCGGTCGGACAGCCGGCCGACCACGAACAGGCCCATGCGCTGGGAGATCGCGGCGTCCACGGTCGGCGGGTTGGCCAGCTTGTGGTTGATGTCCGCGAAGTCCTCGGCGGTGAGACCGATGCCCTTGTCGTGGATCTCGATCATGATGCGGCCGTCGGGCAGACGGGTCGCGGTGACGCGGACCTTGGTCTGCGGCGAGGAGAACGTGGTGGCGTTCTCCAGCAGCTCGGCGAGCAGGTGCACGAGGTCGGTGACCGCGCGGCCGTGGATCTCGGCCTCCGGGACGCCCGACAGCTCGATACGTTCGTACTGCTCCACCTCGGAGGAGGCGGCGCGCAGCACGTCGACCAGCGGGACCGGCTGGTCCCAGCGGCGGCCGGGCTCCTCGCCGGCGAGGACCAGGAGGTTCTCGCCGTTGCGGCGCATACGGGTGGCCAGGTGGTCCAGCTTGAAGAGGTTCTCCAGCTGGTCCGGGTCGGCCTCGTTGTTCTCCAGGTCGGTGATCAGGGTCAGCTGGCCCTCGATCAGCGACTGGTTGCGGCGCGACAGGTTGGTGAAGATCGCGTTGATGTTGCCCCGCAGCAGGGCCTGCTCGGCGGCGAGCCGGACGGCCTCGCGGTGGACCTGGTCGAAGGCCCGGGCGACCTCGCCGATCTCGTCCCTGGTGGTGATCGGGATCGGCTGCACACGGGTGTCGACGCGGCCGGGGTCGGTGCGCGAGAGCTGGTCGACCAGCATCGGCAGACGCTGCTCGGCGATGCCGAAGGCGGCGTTGCGCAGCTGGCGCATCGCACGGCTCATCTGGCGGGCCACCATGCCGGCCAGGATGAACGCGGCGAGCAGGGCGACCACGACGGCGGCACCGGTGATGATCGCGTCACGGCGGGCGTCGTCGGAGATGCTGGAGGCCTCGGCCACGGCCTTGTCGGCCAGGTCCGTCTCGATCTGGCGGTAGGCGTTGTACTTGAGGGTGTTGACCGCCCACCAGTTCTCGGCGGTGATGCCGTCCTGGGCGAGCACCTGGCGTGCGGAGGGGTCGGTGGTCTGCAGCGTCCCGATGGCCTTGACCATGTCGACCGGGTTGGACGGCGGGGGCACGTAGTCCGGGTCCTTGGCCGCGGCCTCCTTGGCCATCGCCGCGCCGTCCGCCTTGATCTGCTTCTCGGCGTCGGTGAGCTTCTGCGCGTCCGCCGCGGTACCACCGCCGATGTACTCCTCGACGGCGATGCCCTCCAGGTACGCGTACGAGGAGAGGGCGACGCGCTGGGTGGCCAGGTCGCTCGTCTTGGGACCGGGGCTGACCAGAATGTGCATGCCGATGGAGCGCTGCAGCGACAGGGCCGCCTTGGTGAGCTCGATGGCGTAGACGGTCCGGCCGTAGCTGGTGATGTTGCCGGTGCCCAGACCGAGCTCGTTGGCGAACTCCGTCAGGGGGTGCGCGACCTCGACGTAGCCCTCTTCGGTCTGTACGCCGGTGCGCTTGCTCGTGTACGCGGTCGTGCGCAGCGCCTGGAGCTTGGGCTCGTCGTTGCGGAACAGCTGCAGGCGGCGCAGCAGGCCCGCCTTCTGCGGCATGCTCTGCGCGGCCTCGTCGAAGGCGTCGGCGGCCTTGTCCGTGGCATCGCGCAGTGCCTTGACGGCCGCCTTGTCCTTGGCGGTCTGGGCCTTGCCCTTGAGCAGCGGCGCAGCGGTGCTGTCACGCTCGTTGTAGAGGGCGTCGGCATAGTTGAGAGAGGCCCGCACCAGGCGCGCGGTGTTCTCCGCGTCCTGCGCCTCCTGCCAGGTGTCGATCGAGCTCTTCACCTGGAAGCCGCCCATGACGAGGCCGACCACCACGGGTATGAGCAGGATCGCGTTCAGCCGGGTCGGCACCCGCCAGTTGCGCGGGGAGAAACGGCCGCCGCCGGCCGGCGGCGCGGTTGGCTCCGAACCGGGCACAGGGGCGGGCGCCGCTCCGCGCGGCGGCGGGGTGAAGTTGCCCCGGGCCGACGGCTCGGGACCGTTCTTGCTTCGCCTCACTCGACCAACAACCTTCCGGCGGTCGGCACCTAACGTTGTGCCGCAGTGTCTCAGAGCCCGGTACGCCATCGACTGGGGAGTACGTCTTTGACTATTGGGCAGTTCAGGCATTCCAGCACGACGGCCTGCGCAGTTCCAAACAGTGGGAGGCAGGGATTCGAAGTGATGTAAGCCCCACATAAAACGGTCATAAAGAGCGAGCCCCGCCAAAAGGCGGGGCCTTCGTGCGCGCAGCGGCACCGGTTGACCGCGACGAGTGGCCGTACCACCCGATTCCTCTGCCGAAACGTTATGAACACCGGGGCCGACCGTGTCAAAAGACACAGCCGGCTCCGGAGCGTCTACGACAACTTCCGTATGTCATCGCAGATTTGCGTGTTACCGCAGTCGCGCCATCAGAGCGTGCTCCACGAGCGTGATCAGCGCACTCTTCGCATCGGAGCGGTGGCGGGCGTCCGTCGTGATGATCGGAGTGTCCGGACCGATCTGCAGCGCCTCGCGGACCTCCTCGGGAGCGTACGGCTGGTGCCCCTCGAAGCCGTTGAGCGCGACGACGAAGGGGAGGCCCGAGTTCTCGAAGTAGTCGACCGCGGGGAAGCAGTCGGCGAGGCGGCGGGTGTCCACCAGGACGATCGCGCCGATGGCGCCGCGC
>NZ_LGDG01000017.1 GCF_001279775.1 Streptomyces sp. MMG1533
GTCGATGCCTGCCGAAGCAGACGTCATCACGGCCTCGGTGCGCAGCGGGTTGATCTCCGAGACGGCGCCGACGAACGTGGTCTTGCCCACGCCGAAGCCACCGGCCACCACGATCTTCGCGGAGGTGGTCGCCCGGCCTCCGTCAGAGCTTGCGAAGTCCACTGAGCACCCTTTCGAGCAGTGTCACGTCCGGAGCACCGGTGCTCTCGTCGCCGCCGGGCTGGTGAATGGCGACGAGTCCGGCCTCCGCGAGGTCCGCGACGAGGATGCGGGCCACGCCCAAGGGCATGGCCAGGAGCGCCGAGACCTCGGCGACCGACTTCACCTCGCGGCACAGATGGCAGATCCGCTGGTGCTCCGGGAGCAGCCCCATGAGCGCCGCCGGGTCGGCCGTGGTGCTGATCAGGGCCTCGATGGCGAGCTGGTAGCGCGGCCGGGTCCGGCCGCCGGTCATCGCGTACGGACGTACCAGCGGCTGGTCGCCCTCATCCTCGTACGGCTCCGCGTACGGATCATGAGAGGCGGTGGGCGGGGTCATGAATCCTCCGGGCGGGACAGCAAGTCGGTCAGCAAGCCGTCGGACAGGGGCCGGTGGGGGGATTGTGGCGGCCGGACGGTGATTTGGTGAGGCGGGTGGATCCTGAGCGGTCAGTGGAGCAGACTGCCTTGGAGTTCGGCGCGCAGGTCGGGCGTGAGCACCGCGCCCGCGCGGTCGACCAGGAGCGCCATCTCGTAGCCGACGAGGCCGATGTCGCAGTCGGGGTGGGCGAGGACGGCCAGGGACGAGCCGTCCGAGACGGACATGAGGAAGAGGAATCCCCGCTCCATCTCGACGACCGTCTGTGCCACGCTGCCGCCCTCGAAGATCCGGGAAGCCCCGGCCGTCAGGGACGTCAGACCGGAGGCGACGGCCGCCAGCTGGTCGGCACGGTCGCGCGGGAAGCCTTCGGACATTGCCAGAAGGAGGCCGTCGGCGGACACGACGACGGTGTGGGACACCCCTGGGGTGTTGTCCACAAAGTTGGTGATCAACCAGTTCAGGTTCTGTGCCGCCTGGCTCATCGGACTCAACTAACGCTCCTGCTGGTGAGTGGGGCTCGGGAAGCTGCCGGTCTGGCCGGTGGTACCGGCCTGTCGACCTTGAGCGATGCCCCGACGGAGATTGGTCAGCCGGCCACGTACGTCGTCAGGCGCACGCGAGACCTGCGGACCGGCTTGGTGCTGTTGCTGCTGAGCCGTACCCGGGACGAGGTTCGCCCTGGGCACCCGGCGCGGCAGGCCGGAAGTGGTGACGCCGCCCGCGGCCGGCTGCCTGACGCGCTCTGCCTGCCGGACGAGATCGTCGTTCGGAGAGCTGCGCCAGGAGCTGGCTACGGGACGCTGAGGAGCGGCAGGAGCCTGCGGCTGCTGCTGCGGGGCCGCCGGAGCGGGAGCGGAGCCGTTGCCCTGCTGCCCGTTCTGCTGACCGTGGAACCAGTTGGTCTCGAGGGTGTCGTACAGCGGCGTACGGCCGTCACCGGGACCCGCCGGCGGCAGCGCCTCGGGTTCCTGACGGGCGGGTCGCTGCTGCGGACGCGGCGGGACCGGCGGACGCGGAGCACCGAAGTCGGCGCCGCCGTGCGTGCCGTTCGGCTGCGGACGCTCGAACTGGCCGGTGGAGCTGTTGCCGTAGCCCGGCGCGGGGAACTGGCCGGTGGAGCCGTTGTCGTACGACTGCGGCATCGCGAACTGACCGGTGGACGACGGATTCGACGACGCCCCTGAGGTGCCCTGGCCGACCGGGGAGCCGAAGACGTCCGGGCGGACGAAGTGGCCCGAGTCCTGGACGCCGTTGCTGCCGGGACGGGGGAACTGGCCCGTGTTCTGGGGGCCGCTGTTCCCGCCGGAGGCCGGTGCACCGGGGCCCTGACGGCTGTCGCCGCGCGGGATCGCCGGCATCTCCGCGGTCGCGCCCGGGCCCTGCCGGTCGTCGATCCGCGGCATGCGGGAGGTCTGCGCCGAGTCCTGCTCGTCATGGCCGCGCGGGGTGTCGAGCGAGGCCCGCGGCACCGGCGGCTGCGCGTTCTCGTCGCTCCAGCTGGGCCGGGGCTGCGGATTGTTGCCGCCGGGCAGTTCGGCCCGCGGACCGCCGCGGCCCGGCAGCTGCGGCCGACGGCGCCGGCCCTGCTGCTGCTCGTTGCCCGAGTTCGACGACTGCGGAGGCTGCGGCGGTACGGAGCCACGGCCGCCCCCGAAGGCGTCCTGGCCCTGCGGAGCATTCGTGCCCGCGGCCTGCAGGCCCTGCGGGGCACCCGGCGCCTGACCGCCGAAACCGGCACCGGCCGGAGCGGGGCGGCCCTGCGGAGGCGTACCCGGACCCTGCGGCCCGCGCGCTCCGCCCGGCGCACCGCCGGGACGACCGCCACCGTCACGCCCGGGCAGCGCGGCGCGCGGCCCCTGACCGGCGCTGAGCCGGCCACCCGTGGGCGCACCGGCACCGAGGGCACCGGCGGGGGCGCCGCCGAGGACACCACCGCCCTGCTGGCCGCTGCCACGGCGGGCGGCCGCGACACCGGCGGCAGCCGCGGCGGCACCGCCACCGGCACCCTGACCGGGCTTGGGCTGGGGCTTCTTGCCGCCCTGGGCGACGTCCACGGGCAGCATGACCAGCGCGGTCGTACCACCGGAGTCGGACGGGCGGAGCTGGATGCGGATGCCGTGGCGCTGCGACAGCCGACCGACCACGAACAGACCCATGCGGCGGGAGACCGACACGTCCACGGTGGGCGGCGACGCCAGCCGCTCGTTGATCGCGGCGAGGTCCTCGGGGGAGAGGCCGATGCCGGTGTCGTGGATCTCGATCAGCACCCGGCCGTCCGGCAGCGCGTGACCGGTGACCTTGACCTTGGTCTGCGGGGAGGAGAACGAGGTCGCGTTCTCCAGCAGCTCGGCGAGCAGGTGCACGAGGTCGTTGACGACCCGGCCGGCCACTTCGGTGGTCGGCACGGAGGCCAGCTCGATGCGCTCGTACTGCTCCACCTCGGACGCGGCGGCGCGGAGCACGTCGACCAGCGGGACCGGACGGGTCCAGCGGCGGCCGGGCTCCTCACCCGCGAGGACGAGGAGGTTCTCACCGTTACGACGCATGCGGGTCGCGAGGTGGTCGAGCTTGAACAGCGAGGACAGCTGGTCCGGGTCGGCCTCGCGGGACTCCAGTTCGGAGATCAGCGACAGCTGGCGCTGGATCAGACCCTGGGAGCGGCGCGAGAGGTTGGTGAACATCGCGTTGACGTTGCCCCGCAGCAGGGCCTGCTCGGCGGCGAGGCGGACCGCCTCACGGTGCACGTCGTCGAAGGCCGCGGCCACCTGGCCGATCTCGTCCCGGGAGTGCACACCGACGGACTCGACGGAGGTGTCGACGTCCTGCGGGTCGGACTCCGACAGCTGCTTGACCAGCTCGGGCAGCCGGTCCTGGGCGACCTTGTTGGCGGTCTCCTGGAGCCGGCGCAGCGAGCGGATCATGGAGCGGGCGATGACGAAGGCGCCGACCAGCGAGACGCCGAGCACGAGCAGGATGAGCGCACCGGAGATGATCGCCTCGCGCTCCGACGCGTTGCGCAGCTCGCGGGCCTTCTGCTCCATGTCCTCGAGCAGCGTGTGCTCGATGTTGCCCATCTGCTCGATCTTGGTCGAGCTGTCGTCCACCCAGTCCTTGTACGACCGCTTGTCCAGGTCGGTGAGACCACCCGTCGTCCGCAGGGCGCGGCTGGCGTAGGTGTCGGTGGCCTGGATGGTCGGGTTGCCCTCTTCGATGGGCTTGAGGAGCTCGGGCGCGTTGTCGGTGCCGTAGATGCTCCGGAAGCTCGACAGGTCGGAGTCCTCGCTCTCCAGAGCGCCCTCGGCGTACAGCCGGTCGTTCTCGGAGAGCTTGCCGAACGTGGTGTTGCCGGTGGGCAGCGCCGCCGCGAGGATCGCGCGCTGGATGGACGCGTATTCCTTGGCGGACGAGAACGCCGACAGGGCGCGCGTGCGCTGGATCATCTCGGGGTTGCTGGTGGCCTCCGCCATGTCCTGCGAGAGGTCGAGCAGGTGGGTGACCAGGCGGTGGTAGCCCTCGACGGTCTGGGAGGAGTTGTTCTTGGTCTCGTAGGCGGCGCTGCGGATCTTCTCGAGGCCGCCCAGGTCGCGGATGAGGCCGACGAGGCTCTCGCGGACACCCTGGAGGTTGCCGTCCTTGCTGGAGGTGTCGATCTCCTCGGCGGCGTCCTGGAAGGCGGTCATGGCCCGGTCGGTCTTGTCCCGGTAGCCCTTGACCGTGTAGTCGGTCGCGGCCGAGCCGTGCGCCAGCGGACCGGCCGACTGGTCGCGCTCCTCCTGGAGCGCGGCGGCCAGCTCGGTGGCCTGCTTGGTCATCTCCGTCAGCAGCTTCATGTTGTCGAGCTGCTGGATGTCGTCCATGGACTGGTTGATGCGCAGGGCGCCCAGCGAGGTGGCGGCCACCACCGGGAGCGCGAGCAGCGACACCAGACGCGTGGAGATACGCCAGTTGCGCAGGGCTATTCGCGGGCCGGGGCCGCTCTGGCCCTTCGGCGGCTTCACGGGCGGCGTGGTCGGAGTGGCGGGGCCGGAAGATGCCGACGCGCCGGGGCGCCCGGAGCGCTCACCGCCGTCACCGGACGGGGCCGGACCCGGGTTCTGGGCGTGCTGGGGCGAGGAGCTGCCGGCCGTCGGGCCAGTCCCGCCGTGCGGCTCCGGCTCCGCCGAAGCACTGCCATCCCTCTTGAAACGTCCCTGCACTAGCGTCGCAACCTCTGGACCAGGCGCCCCTCCGCGTGAACGGAAGGACGGTGTCGGCGTCGTAGGGGGCGTCCTGAAATACGCCCCCCGTGGTGGTCTTGAGTGACCCCGCGCTGGTTCCCCCTATCTCGCCGCCACTCGGCGCTTCTCTGCGCCCCCTGTGCGCCGGCTCGATCCTGCGGCGGTCCGTGGAATTCCAGCACAGTGCCGGATCTCCAACAAGGCCCGTGGGTCATGCCGT
Organism: Streptomyces sp. MMG1533; assembly: GCF_001279775.1. Taxonomy (GTDB): domain Bacteria; phylum Actinomycetota; class Actinomycetes; order Streptomycetales; family Streptomycetaceae; genus Streptomyces. The sequence goes on from NZ_LGDG01000017.1 coordinate 5,018, forward strand.
GACCTACGTGACACCATGTGAGTGCCAGGTCACCGGACGTAGAAACTTAACTCACCCATACCGGGCGTATGCCCGCGAGTCACCCGGATGCAAGCGGTGTCCCAGTCGCCATGATCAGGAGCGGAATGATGGCTTCAGGGGGGCAATGTCCGTTTCGTTGGGGTGGGTCGCCAGCCCGTTTTGACCGTTTTGAATATAGGTAAGTGAGCAAACTCACATGCGTATCCCGGGGTCTGTGCGCCTCGGGAGGGGAATTGCATGTTTAGCCTGACGCTTTACAGGGATGGCAAATCCGACAACCCGCGCCGGTCCGGAGGGCCTTCGACTCTCGGCCCCCCGGCGCCCGTAACAGGACAGGTCTCGTACAACCGTGAAGACGACGATGATGTTCCGCAACACCGCCAACCCGCGGCGCACGACGCTGGCACACCTCGAGGACGCCGACGAACTGCAGACCCCGGAGCAGCCGGAGCACTCCGTCGACCTCCCGGTTCAGACCGCCAACCCCCGCCGCACGATTCTGATGGAGATGCCCGTCGCGGCCGGCTCCGTCCAGAAGTAGATCACTCAGGAGTAGATCACTGACGTCGCCACTGATGTCAAGGGCGCCCCACGCAAATGCGCGAGGCGCCCGCTCCTTGCCGCGCTAGCCTGGAGCGTCAGACTCCAGCCAGCTCAGTGAGGGGCGCAAGGATCCCGTGCGCATCGCCAGATTCTCCATCGACGGGAACGTCGCCTTCGGTGCGGTCGAGGGTGACAGGCCGGACGAACTCGTCCTCGACATCATCAAGGGCATCCCGTTCGCGGACTTCCAACTCTCCGGTACGAAGGTCCCGCTGAGCAAGGTCAGGCTGCTGCCGCCGGTGCTCCCGAACAAGGTCGTGGCCTTCGGCCGCAACTACGCGGAGCACGCGAAGGAACTCGGCAACGAGGTGCCCGACGCCCCGTTCGCCTTCTTCAAGCCCTCCACCTCGGTGATCGGCCCCGGCGACGAGATCCAGTACCCCACCTTCTCCGAGGACCTCCACCACGAGGCCGAACTGGCCGTGGTCATCGGCCGGATGTGCCGCGAGGTCCCGCGCGAGCGCGTCAAGGACGTCATCCTCGGCTACACCTGCGCGATCGACGTCACCGCCCGCGACGTCCAGAAGCGCGAGAAGCAGTGGGCCAGGGCCAAGGGCTTCGACACCTCCTGCCCGCTCGGCCCCTGGGTGGAGACGGACCTCGACCCGTCCGACCTGACCATCCAGCTCACGGTCAACGGCCGGCAGCGCCAGCTCGGCCGCACCAGCGAGATGATCCACTCCATCGAGGATCTGATCGTCAACATCACCGAGGCCATGACGCTGCTCCCCGGCGACGTGATCCTCACGGGCACCCCGGCAGGCGTCGGGCCGCTCACCGTCGGCGACGAGGTCGCCGTCACCATCGAAGGCATCGGCACTCTCACCAACAAGGTTGTCAAGCGTGGCTAGCGCACCCGTCCGCGTACGTTTCTGCCCGTCGCCCACCGGTAACCCCCATGTGGGCCTGGTCCGCACCGCCCTGTTCAACTGGGCGTTCGCCCGGCACCACCAGGGCACGCTGGTCTTCCGCATCGAGGACACCGACGCGGCCCGCGACTCCGAGGAGTCCTACGACCAGCTGCTCGACTCGATGCGCTGGCTGGGCTTCGACTGGGACGAGGGCCCCGAGGTCGGCGGCCCGCACGCCCCGTACCGCCAGTCGCAGCGCATGGACCTCTACAAGGACGTCGCCGAAAAGCTCCTCGACGCCGGCCACGCCTACCGCTGCTACTGCTCCCAGGAGGAGCTGGACACCCGCCGCGAGGCCGCCCGCGCCGCCGGCAAGCCGTCCGGCTACGACGGCCACTGCCGCGACCTGACCGACGAGCAGGTCGAGGAGTACACGGCGCAGGGCCGTACGCCCATCGTCCGCTTCCGCATGCCCGACGAGACGATCACCTTCACGGACCTGGTCCGCGGCGAGCTGACGTTCACCCCGGAGAACGTCCCGGACTACGGGATCGTACGAGCCAACGGAGCCCCGCTCTACACGCTCGTGAACCCGGTCGACGACGCGCTGATGGAGATCACGCACGTCCTGCGCGGCGAGGACCTGCTGTCGTCGACCCCACGGCAGATCGCCCTCTACAAGGCGCTGATCGAGCTGGGCGTCGCCCAGCGGATCCCGTCCTTCGGCCACCTGCCGTACGTGATGGGCGAGGGCAACAAGAAGCTCTCGAAGCGCGACCCCCAGGCGTCGCTCAACCTCTACCGCGAGCGCGGCTTCCTCCCCGAGGGCCTGCTCAACTACCTCTCCCTCCTTGGCTGGTCGCTCTCCGCCGACCAGGACATCTTCACGACCGACGAGATGATCGCGGCCTTCGACATCGCGGACGTGAACCCCAACCCGGCGCGCTTCGACCTGAAGAAGTGCGAGGCGATCAACGGAGACCACATCCGGCTGCTGGACGTGAAGGACTTCACGGAGCGCTGCCGCCCGTGGCTCCAGCCCCCGTTCGCCCCCTGGGCACCGGAGGCCTTCGACGAGACGAAGTGGCAGGCGATCGCCCCGCACGCCCAGACCCGCCTCAAGGTCCTCTCCGAGATCACCGACAACGTCGACTTCCTGTTCCTCTCCGAGCCGGTCTTCGACGAGCCGAGCTGGACGAAGGCGATGAAGGAGGGCTCGGACGCCCTGCTGCGCACCGCCCGCGAGAAGCTGGAGTCGGCGGACTGGGCGTCCCCGGAGTCCCTGAAGGAGGCCGTCCTGGCCGCCGGTGAGTCCCACGGCCTCAAGCTCGGCAAGGCCCAGGCCCCGGTCCGCGTGGCGGTCACCGGCCGCACGGTCGGCCTGCCCCTCTTCGAGTCCCTGGAGATCCTGGGCAAGGAGACGACGCTGGCACGCATCGACGCGGCCCTGGCGAAGCTGGCGGCGTAACCCGTACGTCCGTGAGGTGCGGCACCCCGGGTCGGGTGCCGCACCTTCGTCATTCCGCCGGACGGCCCGCGTGGCCCCGCGTTACCGTCGGACCATGAGCATTCGCGCCGTGGTCTGGGACGTCGACGACACCCTCTTCGACTACACCGAGGCCGACCGGGTCGGCATGCGCGCGCATCTCGCGGCCGAGGGGCTGCTCGACGCGTACGACGGCGTCGAGCAGGCCATCGTGCGGTGGCGTGCGATCACGGACCGGCAGTGGGCGCGGTTCTCGGCCGGGGAGACCACCTTCCAGGGGCAGCGCCGGGACCGGGTACGGGTGTTCCTCGGCGAGGAGCTGAGCGACGCCGACGCGGACGCGTGGTTCGAGCGGTACATCGGGCACTACGAGACCGCCTGGGCCCTCTTCCCGGACGTCCTGCCGGTTCTGGACGCCCTGGCCGGCAGCCATCGCCACGCCGTGCTGTCCAACTCCAGCATCCACGTCCAGGACCGCAAGCTGCGTGTCCTCGGCGTGCACGACCGCTTCGAGGTCATCCTGTGCGCGGCGGAACTCGGCGTCTCCAAACCCGAGGCCGGCGCCTTCCTGGCCGCCTGCGACGCCTTGGAGCTGGCCCCGCACCAAGTGGCGTACGTGGGCGACCACCCGGAGATCGACGGGCGGGGTGCCGCCGATGCCGGACTGCTGTCGGTCTGGATCGACCGCGAGGGCGTGCACACCGTCGGTGACCCTCCTGCCGGGCCGCACCGGATCGCCTCGCTCGCCGAACTCCCCGCGATCCTCGGCGCGGATACCCGTTTTGGAGCCCCGTCCACCTTCGGGTAATGTTCTTCCTGCGCCGCCGGGGAGCGGGCCGAAAGGCCGGAACCCGGAGGAGCAAACTAGAACAAGATCCCTTCCGGGGCTTGCGTTCCAGTGGCCTATGGTGTAATTGGCAGCACGACTGATTCTGGTTCAGTTAGTCTTGGTTCGAGTCCAGGTAGGCCAGCTCGCAGAGCTCATCTGCAAAAGCGGAGATCAACTCCGCGAAGCCCCCGTTGTGTAGCGGCCTAGCACGCTGCCCTCTCAAGGCAGTAGCGCCGGTTCGAATCCGGTCGGGGGTACAGATCCTTCCCGCGGGAACAGCTCGGGTAGCACCCACTGTTCCCGAGATGCAGGATCGCTAGGGCCCCCGTTGTGTAGCGGCCTAGCACGCCGCCCTCTCAAGGCGGTAGCGCCGGTTCGAATCCGGTCGGGGGTACGCATTGGTTTAAACCACATTGGTCTATGGTGTAATCGGCAACACTACGGTTTCTGGTACCGTCATTCTTGGTTCGAGTCCAGGTAGACCAGCTCGGACCTGCGGAAACGCAGTGTCCAGGCCCCCGTTGTGTAGCGGCCTAGCACGCCGCCCTCTCAAGGCGGTAGCGCCGGTTCGAATCCGGTCGGGGGTACTCGAGTCCTACGGGTCTCCACTTCGGTGGGGGCCCGTAGGCGTTCCCGGGTCTACTCGAAGCCGTATCTCCGTGCCGACTCCTCCTCCTGCGCCAGCCGGTGCAGCGCCTGGAGCATCGGCTCGACGAGGACCGCGCCCAGCACCGCGATCTCCACCTTCTCGGCCTCCGAGGGGTGCGTCTCCATGAAGTCCAGGTCGAGGACGGCCGCCTGGTGCATCAACCGGGCGTAGGACATGAGCAGTTCGGGACTCCAGTCGTAGCCCAGCCGCCGAAGTGCGGCCACCGCCACCACGAGTGAGCGGTGCGCGGGGGAGATCGTGACCAGCGCCTGGGCGTTGGACCAGCCCAGCGCCCCCAGCAGTTGCTCCGTCTCGCCGTGCGCGGCCCTGACGTACTCGTCCTCCGCGTCCGGCTCCGGAACCTGTGGCAGTGCCCACAGGGCCGCGCCCAGCCGGATTGTGCGCCCCAGCGAGTCGTCGTCGACGTGCCGGAGCACCTCGCGGACCGTCGCCACCGGCACCCGCCCCACCTGGATCATCGCGCGCACCAGCCGCAGCCGGCGCAGATGCTCCTCGTCGTACTCGGCCGTGGTCGCGTTGATCTGGCGGCCCGGCGCCAACAGCCCTTCGCGCAGGTAGTACTTGATCGTCGCGGTGGACACCCCGCTGCGCTCGCTCAACTCCGCCAGTCGCATCGCTCGCGCCTCTCTTCGGCGCCACTCTCTTGCGCCACCCCTTGGGAAGTGTCACTATCCAAGCATCGCTCAGAAGGATAGTGCCGCTATCCGACCGGGGAACCAGGGGGTCGCCGTGTTTGCGAAACCGACAGCCGGCCGCACGACCGCGGCGGCCGAAGGCGATGTGGTGGTCCTGCTGATCGGGATGCGCGTCAACCACTTCTGGGCGGTGCACCAGTGGCTGCCGGTCATGCTGTCGATGTTCCGCATGCTTGGGGAGCTTGCGCGGGACGGCGACCGGGGGCTGCTGGCGCGTGTACTGCTGACGGCTTCGCCGCGGACGTACTACGTCGTCCAGTACTGGGAGTCCAAGGAGAAGCTCTACGCGTACGCGAGCTCGCCCGACATGTTCCACCACCGGGTGTGGGGGATCGTCAACCGCAAGGAGCGGGCGGGGAAGGTGCGCGGGCACTTCGGGCTGTGGCACGAGGCCTATGTCGTGCCCGAGGGGTCGTACGAGTCGATCTACTTCGACATGCCGCCCTTCGGTCTCGCGGCGGCCACGGGGGTGCTGCCGGTCGAGAGCCGGGGGCGGCGGGCGGCGCAGCGCTTCGCGCACCGCTCGGCCGGGGCGGGCGAGAAGACCGCCTGAGGGGGGATCGGGGAAGCGAGAAGGGCCTGCCGCGGCGTTGAGGCAGGCCCTTCTCGCTGTGTCCCTGAAGCCCGGTCTCCCGGGTGAGTCAGCCGGTGCGGCGCAGGGCCTCGGAGAGGCGGGCGGCGGCGTCGATGACCGCCTGGGCGTGCATGCGGCCCGGGTGGCGCGTCAGGCGCTCGATGGGGCCGGAGACCGACACGGCGGCCACCACGCGGTTGGAGGGGCCGCGCACGGGCGCGGAGACCGACGCGACGCCCGGCTCGCGCTCGCCGATGGACTGGGCCCAGCCCCGGCGTCGTACGCCCGAGAGCGCGGTGGCCGTGAAGCGGGCGCCCTGCAGGCCGCGGTGCAGGCGCTCGGGCTCCTCCCAGGCCATCAGGATCTGGGCGGAGGAGCCCGCCTTCATCGTGAGCGTCGAACCGACCGGGACGGTGTCCCGAAGGCCGGACAGGCGCTCCGCCGCGGCGACGCAGATGCGCATGTCGCCCTGGCGGCGGTAGAGCTGCGCGCTCTCGCCCGTGATGTCACGGAGGTGGGTGAGCACCGGGCCCGCCGTGGCGAGGAGGCGGTCCTCGCCGGCGGCCGCGGCCAGCTCGGCGAGGCGAGGGCCGAGAATGAAACGGCCCTGCATGTCGCGCGCCACCATGCGGTGGTGTTCCAGAGCCACGGCCAGCCGGTGGGCCGTGGGTCGTGCCAGTCCGGTGGCCGCGACCAGACCCGCGAGGGTGGCCGGACCGGACTCCAGAGCGCTCAGAACAAGGGCCGCCTTGTCCAGAACGCCGACGCCGCTACTGTTGTCCATGAAACGATACTCGCGTCTCACTCTGTGAAACGCAAGTTCAATTTTCGGTGGAACACGCCACTCTGGAAGACACAGCGGCCCGCAGAACAAGGGGCCTGGCGGCGGATGCCCGGACACAGGGGCGCGGGCGCCGCTTCCTCAAGATCTCTAGTTGGGCCGGTGCTCCTTTTGCCGGCCGGAGGGAAAGCGATGGGTAGGACACTCGCGGAGAAGGTCTGGGACGACCACGTCGTCCGGCGCGCCGAGGGCGAGCCCGACCTCCTCTTCATCGATCTGCACCTGCTGCACGAGGTGACCAGCCCGCAGGCCTTCGACGGCCTCCGCAAGGGCGGTCGCCAGGTGCGCCGGCTCGACCTGACCATCGCGACCGAGGACCACAACACCCCGACCCTCGACATCGACAAGCCCATCGCCGACCCGGTCTCCCGGGTCCAGCTGGAGACGCTGCGCAAGAACTGCGCCGACTTCGGTGTCCGGCTGCACCCGCTGGGCGACGTCGAGCAGGGCGTCGTGCACGTCGTGGGCCCGCAGCTGGGTCTGACCCAGCCGGGCATGACGGTCGTCTGCGGCGACTCCCACACCTCCACGCACGGCGCCTTCGGCGGTCTGGCGTTCGGCATCGGCACCTCCCAGGTCGAGCACGTGCTGGCCACCCAGACGCTGCCCATGGCCCGCCCGAAGACCATGGCCATCACGGTCAACGGCGATCTGCCCGACGGTGTCACCGCCAAGGACCTGATCCTGACGATCATCGCCAAGATCGGTACGGGCGGCGGCCAGGGCTACGTCCTGGAGTACCGCGGCTCCGCCATCGAGCAGCTCTCGATGGAGGCCCGGATGACCATCTGCAACATGTCGATCGAGGCCGGCGCCCGCGCGGGCATGATCGCCCCCGACGAGACCACCTTCGCGTACCTCGAGGGCCGCCCGCACGCCCCCAAGGGCGAGGACTGGGACGCGGCCGTCGCGTACTGGAAGACGCTGAAGACGGACACGGACGCCGAGTTCGACGCCGAGGTCGTCATCGAGGCCGCCGAGCTGGCGCCGTTCGTCACCTGGGGCACCAACCCCGGCCAGGGCGCGCCGCTTTCGGCCGACGTCCCCGACCCTGCTTCGTACGAAGACGCTTCGGAGCGCCTCGCCGCCGAAAAGGCCCTGGAATACATGGGGTTGGAGGCCGGGCAGCCGCTGCGCTCCATCAAGGTGGACACCGTCTTCGTAGGCTCGTGCACCAACGGCCGCATCGAGGACCTGCGCGCCGCCGCCGAGATCGTGAAGGACCGCAAAGTCGCCGACGGCGTACGGATGCTGGTCGTCCCGGGCTCCGCGCGGGTGGGTCTGCAGGCCGTCTCCGAGGGCCTGGACGTCGTCTTCAAGGAGGCCGGCGCCGAGTGGCGGCACGCGGGCTGCTCGATGTGTCTGGGCATGAACCCCGACCAGCTGGCCCCGGGTGAGCGCTCCGCGTCCACCTCCAACCGCAACTTCGAGGGCCGACAGGGCAAGGGCGGTCGTACGCACCTGGTGTCGCCGCAGGTCGCAGCCGCTACGGCGGTCCTGGGCCACCTGGCCTCCCCGGCCGACCTGTCCGACGCCGAGACCCGTACGCCCGCTGGAGTCTGAGAGTCATGGAAGCATTCACCACGCACACCGGCCGGGCCGTCCCGCTGCGCCGCTCCAACGTCGACACCGACCAGATCATCCCTGCTCACTGGCTCAAGAAGGTGACCCGGGACGGATTCGAGGACGGGCTGTTCGAGGCCTGGCGCAAGGACCCGTCCTTCATCCTCAACCAGCCCGAGCGCAAGGGTGCGACCGTCCTGGTCGCGGGCCCCGACTTCGGCACCGGCTCCTCCCGTGAGCACGCCGTGTGGGCGCTGCAGAACTACGGCTTCAAGGCGGTCATCTCCTCCCGCTTCGCCGACATCTTCCGCGGCAACTCGCTCAAGAACGGCCTGCTCACGGTGGTTCTGGAGCAGAAGATCGTGAACACGCTGCAGGAGCTCGCCGAGAACGACCCCGAGGCCGAGATCACGGTCGACCTGGAGGCCCGCGAGGTGCGCGCCGAGGGCATCACCGCGGCCTTCGAACTCGACGAGAACGCCCGTTGGCGGCTGCTGAACGGGCTGGACGACATCTCCATCACCCTGCAGAACGAGCCCGACATCGCCGCGTACGAGGCCAAGCGCCCCTCGTACAAGCCGAGGACGATCCAGGTCTGACCGGAGCGACCGCCCGGAGCAACTGAACAGGTCGAGTTTCGGCCACCGCGACACCCCCGCCGTACCCCCGATCAGCCCGATCGGGGGTACAGCTGTGTCTGCACCCGAACGGCCCTGCGCGCCGCGACGCGGCTCCTCAACTTCCCACGTTACGACGGTTGTTGCCGGGGTACGCGTCCACTGTGACCGTGGCTCCGACAGGCGCCCGGGAGGCTGTTTGAGGCGGCAGTTGCACCCTGAGCAGGCGACAACTCGCCCCAGATGGCACAATCTGTGCATGGAACACGACGGCCAACTCGAGCTCTATGCGGCAGTCGCGAACCAACTCAAGGAAGCGCACACAAGAGTGCGCGCACTGCAAGTCCCGGAGGGCGTACGGATGGCGCTGACCCGGAAGCTGCTGGTCATTACGGCCGCGGCCAAGCACGATCTCGCCGATGCGACAAGGCGTCTGGAGCGGTTCGTGGCGGACCTCGACGCGGGTCGATTCCCGGAAGAGGAACGCTGAACGAGTCCAGGACAGTCGAGTTCGTTGCGGCGCACGGGTGATAAGCCCGTTTCGTGTTTGATTTGCGGTATATATCTGCCTAACGTGCGAAAACGCTTGAACACTTTCGTTCGGGCAATGTCTCCGAAGGGGAAGACGTGAACAAGGCGCAGCTCGTAGAAACGATTGCCGACAAGATGGGCGGCCGTCAGCAGGCCGCCGAGGCTGTCGACGCGGTCCTGGACGCCGTCGTCCGTGCGGTCGTCGCCGGTGACCGGGTCTCGGTCACCGGTTTCGGTTCGTTCGAGAAGGTCGACCGTCCCGCCCGTTACGCCCGCAACCCGCAGACGGGCGAGCGGGTTCGGGTCAAGAAGACCTCCGTGCCGCGCTTCCGTGCGGGCCAGGGCTTCAAGGACCTGGTGAGCGGCTCGAAGAAGCTCCCGAAGGGCGACATCGCCGTCAAGAAGGCCCCCAAGGGCAGCCTGACCGGCGGTGCTTCCGCGACGGTCAAGAAGGCCGCCGCGAAGAAGGCCGCCCCGGCGAAGAGGGCGACGGCCGCGGCGAAGAAGACCACCGCGAGGAAGACGACGGCCAAGAAGACCACGGCCACCGCGAAGAAGACCACGGCGAAGAAGGCGCCCGCCAAGAAGACCACGGCGACCGCCAAGACCACCGCCGCGAAGAAGACCACCGCGAAGAAGGCGACGGCCAAGAAGGCTCCGGCGAAGAAGGCGACGGCCAAGAAGGCCCCCGCCAAGAAGTCGACGTCTCGCACTACCACCGCCAAGAAGGCCACCGCCCGCAAGAGGTAAGGGCACAGGGGCACTCACGCGCCGGGCCGGACTCCCCACGGAGTCCGGCCCGCGGCGTGTTTACGGGGGTCTCAGAAGGTGTGCAGCGTCACGAGGGTGATCCGGCGGGCCTCGCCCTCGCCCTCCGTCTCGATACGCACCCGCTGCCCGGGCCGCAGCAGCCTGAGCCCGCCCGCGTCGAACGCCGGCGCGTCGAAGGGCACCGGGGTGCCGTCGTCGAGGAGCACCTGGCCGCTGTGGCTGTCGGGGTCGTACGTGTATGCGGTCGCCTGCATGACGGCAGCCTACTGCCCGGGAATCAACAGTCGCGCGGCCGCCGCGGCCGTCCGTGGGCCCACCCCCAGGGCGAGAGCGGCGCGCAGGTCGGCGCCGGTGTCGACGTCCTGGCGTACGGAATCCACCGCGTCGAGGGTGAGTTCCGTGGCGCCGGAGGCGTGATGGCGGGCTCGGGAATCCGTACCGAAGGCGGGGCGCAATTCCTCGCCTTCTCGGGCGGTCAGCAGAGTGGTGCCGATTGTGGCGGCGTCGGGGAGAAATGCGCGGGGGAATTCCGTAGCCGCGTCCAGGACCCGCCCCAATTCCAGAGGACGCAGCGCCGGCAGATCCGCGTTGAGGGCCGCGACGGCGCTTTCGGGGCGCGTCGTGCGTACGACTGCCGCCGCGTGCGCCAGAGCGGCGTTCAGGCCGCCGCCCGGCTCGTCGGCGACGATGTGGGCGCCCAGCGAGCCCAGCTCCCGACCGGCCAGGGCGTCGCCCGTGACGACTGCCACATCCTTCACCGCGGGGCAGGCCAGGGCTGCCGCCACGGTGTCCTGGGCGAAGGCGAGGGCCAGGCCCGGGCGCAGCCCGTCGGAGGCGGTGTCCGAGAGCCTGCTCTTGGCCCGCGCCAGAGGTTTCAGGGGTATGACCAAGGTCCACTGCACGAGCGTTTCGTCCCTCTCTTGTCGCGGCCATTGTCACCCAGCCGTCACCAGGGTCATCTGGCGGTTGTGGAGCCGGGGCGTACGGTGTTCTCGACAGACCGGCGGCCTGGGGCGACACTTGTGCGGCCCCCAGGCCCTAGAGGAAGGTGTCCGCGTGCCCCGCCGGAGAATCGGGTTCTGGTACCGCTTCGCAGCGGTCCTCTGCAAACCGCCGCTGGTGGTTCTGATCAAGCGGGACTGGCGCGGAATGGAGAACATTCCGGTCGAGGGCGGATTTATCACCGCGGTGAACCACAATTCGCACATCGATCCCTTCGCGTACGCGCACTTCCAGTACAACACCGGCCGTGTTCCGAGATTCCTGGCGAAGAGCGGCCTTTTCCGGAAGGGATTCGTCGGCGCCGCCATGCGCGGCACCGGACAGATCCCCGTCTACCGCGAGAGCACGGACGCGCTGAGCGCCTTCCGCGCCGCGATCGACGCCGTGGAGCGCGGTGAGTGCGTCGCCTTCTACCCCGAGGGCACCCTCACCCGCGACCCGAACGGCTGGCCCATGACCGGCAAGACCGGGGCCGCCCGGGTCGCCCTGCAGACCAAGTGCCCGGTGATTCCGGTCGCGCAGTGGGGCGCCAACGAGGTGCTGCCGCCGTATGCCAGGAAGCCCAACCTCCTTCCGCGCAAGACCCACCGGGTGCTCGCGGGCCCGCCGGTGGACCTGGCACGCTTCTACGACAAGGAGATGACTCCGGACCTCCTGAAGGAGGCGACCGAGGTCATCATGGCCGCCATCACCCGCCACCTTGAGGAGATCCGCGGCGAGAAGGCGCCCACCACGCCCTACGACCCGCGCCGCGAGCGGGTCGAGCAGCGGCGTCGCACCCGGGCGCAGACGCAGCCGAAGGTCGAACAGGAAGAGGGGCAGGGCACGTGAGCAAGCCGGTCAAGGCAGCGGTCTTCAGCGCCGGTTCGTGGGGCACGGCCTTCGGCATGGTGCTCGCCGACGCGGGGTGCGAGGTCACTCTGTGGGCGCGCCGGGCGGAGGTCGCGGAAGCGATCAACTCCACCCGGACGAACCCCGACTACCTGTCCGGTGTCGAGCTGCCGGAGAACATGCGCGCCACCACGGACGCGGCCGAGGCCGCTGCCGGCGCCGAGTTCACGGTCCTCTCCGTGCCCTCCCAGACGCTGCGCGCCAACCTCGCCGAGTGGGCGCCGCTGCTCGCGCCGGACACGGTCCTCGTGTCGCTGATGAAGGGCGTCGAACTCGGGTCCGCGATGCGGATGAGCGAGGTGATCGAGGACGTCGCCAAGGTGGGGCAGAACCGTATCGCCGTGGTCACCGGGCCCAACCTCGCGCGGGAGATCGCCGCCCGGATGCCCGCCGCCTCCGTGGTCGTGTGCACCGACGAGGCGGTCGCCCGGCGGCTCCAGGCCGCCTGCCACACGCCGTACTTCCGCCCGTACACCAACACGGACGTCGTCGGCTGCGAACTCGGCGGCGCGGTCAAGAACGTGATCGGTCTCGCCGTCGGCATCGCGGACGGCATGGGGCTGGGCGACAACGCCAAGGGGTCCTTGATCACGCGCGGCCTCGCCGAGACGACCCGTCTGGGCCTCGCGATGGGCGCCGACCCGCTGACGTTCTCCGGACTCGCCGGGCTCGGCGACCTGGTGGCGACCTGTTCCTCGCCGCTGTCCCGCAACCACACCTTCGGCACCAACCTCGGCAAGGGCATGACCCTCGAGGAGACCATCGCGGTCACCAAGCAGACCGCCGAGGGCGTCAAGTCCTGTGAGTCCGTGCTGGATCTGGCCCGCAGGCACGGCGTCGACATGCCCATCACCGAGACGGTCGTGGGTATCGTCCACGAGGGCAAGCCACCGGTGGTCGCCCTCAAGGAGCTGATGTCGCGCAGCGCGAAGCCGGAACGACGCTGAGCAACGCCGTCGAGGCACGCTGTCTCCGACCACTACCACCGGGTACTCTCAACGCGATATGAGCACTGAGAACCTCCCCCAGAGCCCTGAGCAGCCGCCTCGCAAGCCGCGCGTGGCCGTCGTGTTCGGTGGGCGCAGCTCCGAACACGGAATCTCCGTGGTCACCGCTGGCGCCGTCCTCAAGGCCATCGACCGGACGAAGTACGACGTCCTGCCGATCGGCATCACCCAGGACGGCCGGTGGGCGCTCACCGCCGATGAACCGGAGCGCATGTCGATCACTGCGCGCCGGACTCCGAACGTCGAGGAACTGGCCGAGTCGAACGAGGGCGGCGTGGTGCTCCCGGTCGACCCCGCGAACCGCGAAGTCGTCTACAGCGAGCCCGGATCGGTGCCCAAGGCGCTCGGCGAGGTCGATGTCGTCTTCCCGGTGCTGCACGGCCCGTACGGCGAGGACGGCACCCTCCAGGGCCTCCTGGAGCTCTCCGGTGTGCCGTACGTGGGTGCGGGTGTGCTCGCCTCGGCCGTCGGCCAGGACAAGGAGTACATGAAGCGCGTGTTCACCTCCTTCGGGCTCAAGGTGGGCCCGTACGTGGTGATCCGGCCGCGCGAGTGGGAGCGGGACGAGTCCGCCGCCCGCAAGAAGATCGTCGACCTGGCCGGCGAGCACGGCTGGCCGCTGTTCGTGAAGCCCGCGCGCGCGGGATCGTCGATCGGCATCACCAAGGTCGACGACCCGGCGGGGCTCGACGAGGCGATCGCCGAGGCCCGGCGGCACGACCCGAAGATCCTCGTGGAGGCGGCGCTGCGCGGCCGCGAGATCGAGTGCGGGGTGCTGGAGTTCGAGGACGGGCCCCGTGCGAGCGTGCCTTCGGAGATCCCGCCGCCGGACACGCACGCGTACTACGACTTCGAGGCGAAGTACATCGACTCCACACCCGGCATCGTGCCCGCCCCGCTGACCGACGAGCAGACCGCCGAGGTGCAGCGGCTCGCGGTGGAGGCCTTCGAGGCCGCCTCCTGCGAGGGCCTGGTCCGCGCGGACTTCTTCCTCACCGAGGACGGCGAGTTCGTGATCAACGAGATCAACACGATGCCCGGCATGACACCGATCTCGATGTACCCGCAGATGTGGCGGGCGAGCGGGATCAGCTACCCGGAGCTGGTGGACCGGCTGGTGCAGGCGGCGTTGCGCAGGCCGACGGGGCTGCGCTGAGCCGGCTGGTCGGGGCCGGGTCTGTCCGGCGGATCAGGTCGCGGGAATTCGGCGGTGCCTCGGCGACGCAGATCGGCGTGCCAGGCCCCGCGTGTGCGGCATGACGCGCCGGACGGGCCCTAGTTGGCGATCCCTTCGGGGATCGCCTTCTTGACGGCAGACGCCAGATCGACCAGCGGGGCCATTCCGTCTCCCGTGCGGTCCTTCGGGATGGTGACTTCGACGTACGCCTCGCGCAACGTCGTGGTGAACCGGAACGCCCCGTCGTCCTGCTCCTGCAACAACCACCCCACTCCGTTCACGTCGACCCCGTCCGCGTCGGGATCGTTCATCGCCGCAGGCCGCTGCACCCCGCAGCGCAGTATGATCGCCGGGTTCCCCCAGCCAGCGGTCAGCGCGGACGAGGGCTCGGGATCACGGCGATCCTGGCCGTCGACCTCGGCCGGGAGCGCCTCGTCCAGCTCTCGGCAGCGTTTCGTGGCCTTCGCGTCCGGACTGGGAACCGCCGCCGACGCACTGTCGTCTGCTGAGGAGCAGCCCGCGACCGTGATCAGCAGGACGAGCGCGGGCCCGACGGGCTTGCGGTGCCGGTGGCGGAAGAAGTTCACCGGCCAAGGGTAGACGGGGGCTACAGATGCACGACCGGGCAGGTCAGGGTGCGCGTGATGCCGTCCACTTGCTGGACCTTCGCGACCACCATGCGACCGAGGTCGTCGACCGTGTCCGCTTGGGCGCGCACGATCACGTCGTACGGTCCTGTCACGTCCTCGGCCTGGATGACCCCAGGAATCTTGCTGATCGTTTCGGCGACGGTCGACGCTTTGCCGACCTCCGTCTGGATCAGGATGTACGCCTGTACCACGGAACCTCCAGGGCGGCCACGAGGATCATGTGGGGAAAAGGAACGCCACGGTATCGCGTCGCCGCTCGCCGCGGGGAGACCTGCGGGGACCAGGGCTTGCGCGCCGGGGTGCAGGCACGACAGAAGTTGACGGTCTCCTCGACCGTATCGAGGACACTGGTGACGCGCGACCGGGCACGGACAGGTACAGAAGGGGCGTAAGGGCAATGAAGGGCACTGTTGGTGAGCTCGGTGAGTTCGGGCTCATCAGGGAGCTCACCTCCCGTCTCACCACGACCCCGGCGGTCCGGGTCGGACCCGGCGACGACGCCGCGGTGGTGGCCGCTCCCGACCGCAGGGTCGTGGCGAGCACCGACATCCTCCTCGAGGGACGGCACTTCCGCCGCGACTGGTCCACGGCCTACGACGTGGGCCGCAAGGCAGCCGCGCAGAACCTCGCGGACATCGCCGCCATGGGCGCCGTACCGACCGCGCTGCTGCTCGGCCTGGTCGTCCCCGCCGAACTCCCGGTGACCTGGCCGGTCGAGCTGATGGACGGCCTGCGCGACGAGTGTCAGGTCGCGGGAGCGTCCGTGGTCGGCGGGGACGTCGTACGCGGCGACACGATCATGGTGTCGATCACCGCGCTCGGCGATCTGCGCAACAACGAACCCGTGACGCGAGGGGGCGCGCAGCCCGGCGACCTCGTGGCGGTGACCGGCTGGCTGGGCTGGTCCGCGGCCGGATTCGCCGTCCTCTCCCGCGGCTTCCGCTCGCCGCGCGCCTTCGTGGAGGCGCACCGGCGCCCGGAGCCGCCGTACCACGCGGGTCCGGCCGCCGCCGGGCTCGGCGCGACCGCGATGTGCGACGTCAGCGACGGGCTGATCGCCGACCTCGGGCACATCGCCGAGGCCAGCAAGGTCCGTATCGACGTCCGCTCCGGTGCGATCGACATCCCGTCCCAGATGAACGACATCGGGCAGGCGGTCGGCGTCGATCCCATGCAGTGGGTGCTCACCGGGGGAGAGGACCACGCGATCGTCGCGACCTTCCCGCCGGACGTGAAGCTGCCGGCCCGCTGGAAGGTCATCGGCGAGGTGCTCAACCCGTCGGCGCTGCCCCAGGTGACGGTCGACGGGGCGCCGTGGACCAAGAAGGGCGGCTGGGACCACTTCGGGGACATCGAGTCATGAGCGGACTGCCCCGTGTGCTCACGGTCGCGGGCTCCGACTCCGGTGGCGGCGCGGGAATTCAGGCAGACCTGAAGACGATGCTCGCGCTCGGCGTGCACGGCATGAGTGTCGTCACGGCGGTCACCGCGCAGAACTCCCTTGGTGTGCAGGGGGCTTGGGAGCTTCCTGTGGAGGCGGTACGGGCGCAGTACCGCAGCGTGGTCGACGACATCGGCGTCCAGGCGGTCAAGACCGGGATGCTCGCCTCGGCCGAACTCGTGGAGGCGGTGGCCGAGTTGATCGGGGAGACCGACGCCCCGGCCGTGGTCGATCCGGTCGGGGTCTCCAAGCACGGCGACCCGCTGCTCGCCGCGTCCGCGCTGGACTCCGTACGGACGAAGCTGCTGCCGGTCGCGACCGTGGCGACGCCGAACCTCGACGAGGTGGCACAACTCACGGGTGTGCATGTCGAGGCAGAGTCCCTGATGCGTGAGGCCGCCGCGGCCGTCCTGGAGTACGGACCTCGCTGGGTGCTCATCAAGGGCGGTCATCTGCCCGGTGACGCCGTGGACCTGCTCACCGACGGCTCCGAGGAACACTGGCTGCGCGCGCCGAGGTACGACAACCGGCACACGCACGGCACGGGCTGCACGCTCGCGTCGGCGATCGCGTCGCAGCTCGCGAAGGGGCAGGCCGTGCCGGAGGCGGTGAGGGCGGCCAAGGAGTACGTCACCGGGGCGAT
Organism: Streptomyces sp. MMG1533; assembly: GCF_001279775.1. GTDB lineage: Bacteria > Actinomycetota > Actinomycetes > Streptomycetales > Streptomycetaceae > Streptomyces. Next base: position 21,881 of record NZ_LGDG01000017.1, read on the forward strand.
CGCGGCCGGGTTCGCGCTCGGCGGGGGGATCGGGCCCGTGGATCACGGGTGGCGCTTCAGGGCGGGCGGCGGCGCGTAGCCGGTCGGCCGAGTGGTGCGTAAACGCTTGCGCGAGCGTTTACGCGGGCGTCCGCCCGGCCGGGTGTGCATGGTCGTCGGCGGCGAGGGCGTCCGGCAGGTGCCGGGGCCGTCCGGGCGTGAGCATGCAAAAAGCCGGTCCACACCAGGTGGACCGGCTCTGAGCAGCGAACCAGCAGTGGCCGCGCGCTTAGCTGTGCGTCAGCGCGAGACCTTGCCGGCCTTGATGCACGAGGTGCAAGCGTTCACGCGCTTCGGCGTCCCGCCGACCACAGTACGTACACGCTGGATGTTCGGGTTCCAGCGGCGGGACGTACGGCGGTGCGAGTGCGAGATGTTGTTGCCGAAGCCCGGCCCCTTGCCGCAGACGTCGCAGTTGGCAGCCACGGGTCACTCCAAAGACTTCAGATGCACTTACGGTGGATCCCGGCATGCCGGGATCGAGATCGCAGGATCAGAGATCTGAGTGGCGGTGCCAGGGGGATGGCCCGATGTGGATCGGGCAACCGGAGCAGCATACAACGACTGCGCCAGCAGAACGAAACTACCATGGCTGCTCAGGACCTCGCTCCAGGCCCTCTTCCGGTGAACACCGCCCGGAGGTCTACGCTGCGTCCCACGTCCAGCAGCTCAAGGAGGCGCAGGTGGCGCAGGTGCCGCAGACATTCTTCGATGCTCTCGCGGTGCGCACCTGGTGCGGTCTCGCGCTCCGGGCGCTGGGACGTGCGCGCGAGGAGATCGACGCGATCAACGTCTATCCCGTCGCGGACGGGGACACCGGTACGAACCTGTATCTGACCGTCGAGTCGGCCGTCGCGGCCGTCGAGGCGGTGTTCGCGGGACACGAGGCAGACCTGCCGACCGGCGGGAAACCGGCGCTGGCCGACGCCGCGCGGGCGATGGCGCACGGGGCGCTCATAGGCGCGCGGGGCAACTCGGGGACGATCCTCGCGCAGCTGCTCCGCGGCATGGCCCAGGTGCTCGCGGCCGACGGTGAGACCGCTCACACCGACGGCCGGGGCCTGATGCTCGCCCTGCGGCACGCGGCCGACTCCGCCCGCCAGGCCGTGGCCCGTCCCGTCGAGGGCACGGTCCTCACCGTCGCCTCGGCCGCCGCCGACGCGGCCACCGGAGCCGAGGGCGATTGCGCGACGGTGGCCCGCGCGGCCTACGGGGGAGCCCGTGCCGCCCTCGCCGCGACCCCCGGGCAGCTGGCCGTCCTGGAGCGCACCGGGGTGGTCGACGCGGGCGGACTGGGGTTGGTGGCGGTTCTTGGGGCCCTGGTGGAGACGTTCACGGGGGAGGCGCAGGGGGTGGACCCGTCGGGTGCAGGTGCGGGGGTGCACGCGCGCGTGGAGCACGCGGAGGTACGCGACGACGGTGGGGTGTCCCGGGCGCGTGGGGAATCCGGTGCCGGTGGGGCGGACGGCGACGAGTCCGACGTGCGTGATCCGGATCCGGTACGCCCGCCCGGCCTCGACGACGGCGGCGCGCCGCGCGGGGCCGCGGGCCTCGACGACGACGGCGAGTGTGCGGACGGCGCCTCGGGCCACGGCGGGCCCGCCTTCGAGGTGATCTACCTCCTGGAGGCCGACGACGCGGCCGTCGCGCGGTTGCGGGAACGGCTCGACGCCCTCGGGGACTCGCTCGTCGTGGTCGGCGGCGACGGGCTGTGGAACGTCCATGTGCACGTCGACGACGCGGGCGCCGCCGTGGAGGCGGGCGTCGAGGCCGGGCGGCCGTACCGGATCCGGATCACGCACTTCGGACTCGGCGACGTCCACACCACCGGCGCCGAACGGCCGCCCCGGGAGCGCGCCCAGCGCGCCGTCGTGGCCGTCGTGCCCGGCGAGGGCCTGGCCGGGCTCTACACGGAGGCGGGCGCGACCACCGTACTCGCGCGCCCCGGGGAGCCGCCCGCGAGCGGAGAGCTCGTCGAGGCCGTACGGCGCGCCCACGCGCGCGAGGTGGTGCTGCTGCCCAACGACGCGGAACTGCGCCACACCGCGGCCGCGGCGGCCGAGCAGGCCCGCGCGGAGGGCATCCGCGTGGCGCTCATCCCGACGCGCTCCGCGGTCCAGGGCATCGCCGCGCTCGCCGTGCACGAACCGGACCGCCGCTTCGACGAGGACGTCGTGACCATGACCTCCGCGGCGGGTGCCACCCGGTACGCCGAGGTCGTCGTCGCGGAACGCCAGTCCTGGACCATGGCCGGCATCTGCCAGGCCGGTGACGTCCTCGGCCTCATCGAGGGCGACGTGGCCGTCATCGGGGCGGACGTCACGGTCACCGCCGAAACGGTCCTCGACCGCATGCTCGCGGCCGGCGGCGAACTGGTCACCCTCGTCCTGGGCGACGAGGCACCCGAGTTCGTCGCCGATCATCTCGAAGCGCGCGTCCGAGAGTCGTACCTGGCCGTCGACACGGTGGTGTACCGGGGCGGGCGACAGGGGGCCGTGCTTCTCATCGGGGTCGAGTAGGCCCTAGTCGGCCGGTTGCTCGTCCGCCTGTGCCGCCGCCTGTTCCTCCACGACCTGGAGCAGCTGCCGGGCCTCGGCCAGTCGCGCCTCGGCCACGTCGTCCTCGTCCCCGTCGGCGCCGTACGCCGCCAGTACCGCACGCGCGCGTGCGGCCGCCCGGGCGGGGCGGCTCAGGTCGGCCTCCAGCCAGCCCGCGGTGAGTTCGGCGCCGGTCCGGCTGTGCAGGGCGTCGGCCCCGAGGGAGGCGAACAGCACGATGGCCTCTGCCACTTGGGCCAGGGACTCCTCCAGCACCGCCCGGATCGAGTCGTCCTCGGCGTCCTCGGCCGCGGAACGGGCCAGCAGGTCGCCGAACTGACGGCGGGTGTGGCCCAGTTCGGCGACGAGCCGCTGCCGGGCGTCCTCGTCGGCCACGTCCGAGCCCAGCGCCGTCTCGCACTCCTGGACGGCGCTCGCCATCAGCTCCCGTGCCTCGTCGGGCCCCTCCTCGGGACGTAGCGCGAGCCACGCGCGGGCGCGCAGGGAGCGGACGAGGCCGTGGACGTTGCCGAGCGACCGCCAGAGATCGCCCGCGCGCGCGTACGCCCGGTCCGCGTCGGAATGCTGCCCCGCGTGACCGAGGGACTCGGCGGCGAGGTGGGCGAGCGTCGCGTGGTCGTGCTGCTCGGGCCAGTGCCGGGCGATCTCGGCTGCCTGGAGCCGCCGTTCGGCTGCCGCGCGGTGTTCGCCGAGCTCGCTCAGACAGTCGCCGAGCCACCACTGCGTCTGCACGATCGCGCCGTCGCCGTGCGTCTCGGCGTTCAGGTCGGGCAGCGCCGACTCCAGCACCTCCGCGGCCTCGGCCCACCGTCCCAGCCGCAGCAGGAACCCGCCGAGCTGCTGCCGGGCCCAGGCGCCGAGCGTCGGCCCCTCGCCGGCCTCGTCGGCCCAGTGCGCCGCCTCCAGGGCGTGCTCGGCCGCCTCCTCCGTCAGCCCTCTGCCGCCGACGACCTCGGCGAGCTGGAGGTGCAGCTGGGCCCGTCCGATCGCCTCCAGATGCGGACCACCGTGCTCCAGGGCCGCCCGCAGCGCCCGTTCCGTCTCGGCCAGGTCGCCGAGATGGTGTGCGAGCCCCGCCAGCCGGGCCTCGTACTCCACCGCGAACCAGGGCAGCCCCGCACCCACGAACGCCGCCGCGGCCCGCGCGAACAGCTCCGCGGCCACCTCCACGTCCCCACTGTGCGCCGCCAGCTCCGCGAGCATCGCCTGCGCCTCGGCGGCCCGCGAAGCAAGCCGTACGTCGTCCCCGGTGTGCCCGTCGACCAGCGCCAGCACTTCCCGCGCGGCCACCTCGGCATCGGCGAGAACCGAACCCACGGAGGACCTGCCGACCGGATCCACGCCCCGCCGGGGGCCGCCGGCCGGGACCGGCTCGTCCTGGGGGTCGCCGTCCGGGGTCGTGTCGTGGGGGTTGTCGCCGGGGGGTGTCTCGCCTTGGGGGTCGCCGTCCGGGCTGGTGCCCTGCGGGTTGACGCCTGGGAGTGTCTCGCCCTGGTGACCGCTGCCCGGGGGCGCCTCGCCCCGGGAGCCGTCGTCCGGGATCACGGCGGCCCGAGGGCCGTCGCCCGAGACCGTCTCGTCCCAGGGGCCATCGCCCCGCGCCGGCTCCCCTTGCGACTCGTCGGCCAGGCCCCTGTCGTCTCCCAGGGACTCGACGACCTCCTGCACCCGCCGCATCAGAATCCGCGCCCGCCCCATCAGCACCGACGCCGTCTGCCGTACGCCGGTGCCGCCCTCCGCATACAGCGCGAGGATCTCGTCGTACGGCTCGGCGACGGCCGTCAGCGCCTCGTCCACGTGGCCCATGAGGGCGCGGACGTAGGCCGCACGCGCGTGTGCCGCCAGGGCCTCTCCGGGGTCGCCCGCCTCCGCGTACAGCTCGGCGGCGTGCTCGAAGAGGCCGACGCCCTCGGGGCCCCGGTCCATCGCCTCGTGGTCGGCGATCTCCGCGCGGTCGCGGGCGTCCAGTTCGACGCCTTCCGCGGCCTGCGCGACGGCCGCCCACGCCTCGACGGCGTTCGGCTGCAGGGTGTCCGACAGCCGTCGCGCCTCGGCGAGCAGCGCGGCCAGATCGGGCGCCTGAGGGGTGACGGCCACCGGCGGCGCCACGGGATGCGACGAGACCGCACGCGCCGACCGCACGCCCAGCGGCAACCGCTCCACCAGCGGCCGCTGTGCCATACGCGCGCTCGCCCGCTCGCTGACGTGCCGCGTGCCGTTGCGCTCGTCGAAGCGGGCGGCCAGCGCGAGGGCCTGCCCGCGCGCGTGGGCGGCGAGTTCGCGCGCGCTCCACTCCCGGTCGGCCGGTCCGGGCACCCGCTGGTCGCCGAGCCCGAGCTCGGTCAGGCGGTCCATGAGCAGGGCCACCACGGCCATGAAGTCCAGCTTGCTGCGCGGATGCCCGTCGTCCGTGAAGTACGCCGGCCGCTCCGCGAGCAGCTCCAGGCCGCGCGCCTCGTTGCCGGACAGCGCGCAGAACTCGACGTGGTCCGCGTAGGCGCCGCGCATGCTCTCCATGGCGCGTACGAGCCGGAAGCCCCGCAGATGGTTGGCGCGCGCCTCGTCCCCGCGGCCCAGCCGCAGCAGCGGCACCAGGGAGGACGCGAGGACCGTGTGGGGCTCGTGGGCGCACGAGAACGCGCCCTCCAGAACCGGCGCCCACAGCTCCAGCGCCTCCCCGTCCCGCCCGCGCTCCGCCTGCCACCAGCCCTGCCCGTGCAGCTCGCAGGCGTGGCAGTCGGCCATGGCGTCCCGGTCGGCGGCCAGCCACGCGGCGTACGCCCGCTCGGCCCGCGCCACGTCCCCGATGTGCGCGGCCACACTGAACTCGGCGCCGCGCACGGCCCGTTCGGAGTGCCCGGCCAGCCGGTAGCGGTGCTCCATCTCGCCGAGCCACTTCTCGATGGAGGCCAGCGGGATGTGGGGCTGGTCGAGCATGCCGGCCGACATCCACTTGAAGACCCAGTGCAGCGAGTGCGTCTCGTACTCGTCGAAGTCCTCGGGCCGCTCGTCCCACATGCGCAGCAGCCGCGCGAAGGGGACGAACATCTTGGCCTTCTCGGAGCTGTAGTTGTAGACCTTCAGCTGGTGCCCGAGCGCCTCGATCACCGCGAGCGGGATGTTCAGCTTCTCCGCCTCGGCGAGCAGCTGCTCCGCGCGCGCGTTGCGGGCCGGTCCCTCCGGCTGCTCGGAGTTCTCCGCCATTGCCCGGCGCAGCTCGTCGAAGTCCGTGATCTCACTCATCAGTGACCGTCCTCGCCGTGGGTGGCCCATTCCAGGAGGCCGATGAACGCCCGGTTCAGCAGCGCCGAGTCGGCGGGCCTGAGCGGCCGCTGCGCCATCAGCAGCGCCTGTCCGTACAGGGACTCGGTGGCGGTGCCGATCAGCTCGGGGTCGCGCAGGGAACTGATCCGCCGGATCAGCGGGTTGAGGTGGTTGAGCACCAGCCGCGCGCGCGGGGCGCTGCCCCGCAGCGAGCCGAGGATGCCCGCCCACAGGTCGTCGGCCTGGTCCTCGGCCTCCGCCCGGGCCTGCTCGTGCCGCGCGGCCCGGTCGTCCAGGTGCAGCGCGGGCACGGAGAGCGGATGGAAGGCGCGCAGGACGACATCACAGCCCAGGGGGTCGAGTTTGGCCCGTGCGGCCGCCAGGAAGCCCGCCAGGGCCAGCTCCTCGGCCGGATCGACCGCGTCCAGATGCGCGGTCACGGTGTCGGCGTCCAGCTCCGCGACCACCGTCCCCGGCCGTACCGACGGCAGCGCCTCGATCAGCTCACTGTCGTACGTGTAGCCGCCGTTGATCACTCCGACGCCCTGCGCGGACGCGATCGGCGCGACCTGCCGGTACTCCTCGACGCTCCGCGTGAAGTGCACCACCGGGTGCCGCTGCGCGAACTCCTCCAGGGACAGCCGCCCGTCGGTCGTCTCGAAGGGCAGCCACGGCAGCATCGTGCGCAGCATCTCCCGGTCGTGCCGCGCCAGCGACTTCACGCCCAGGTGGTGCACCGACAGGAACGCGTCCAGCCGCTCCGGATCACCGGCCGCCAGGCCCGTCAGCCAGGACCGGATCCTTTCGCCCAGCGCCTCCCGTACGGCGGCCAGCGTCTCGTCCTCGTACAGCGACTCGCGCGAGGCCGTGGGCCGCAGGCTGTCCGTGTCCAGGACGCAGCGCACGAAGAACGCCCAGTCCGGCAGGAGCTGTTCGCCCCGCTCGGTCAGCAGCATGCCCTTCAGATGCACGCGGTGAGTCGCCCGCTGGGCCGGACTGACCGCCGACGGCAGGACGTACGCCATCCCGCGGATCCCGGCGAGCGGTACGTCCAGCTCGATCGAGTCCAGCGGAGTGAACCCGAACAGGTCGTAGCAGTGCCGCGCCAGGGCCACCCTTCGGGTGGCGGGGCTCGGATACGTGCGGTCCCAGGGCGCGGGCAGGTCGGTGACCGCCTCGTCGCCCACCCGCACGTCGTACGGCAGCAACGAGCCGAAGTCCCGCGCCAGCGCGAGGACACGCTCCTCGGAGAGCCACTCCCCGGCACCGGCCCGCGCCACCAGGTGCACCGTGGTGCCCGGTTCCGGACGGGCCTCGTCCGGCAGCGTCCGCACGGTGTACGAACCGTCGTCGCTCGCCGTCCACTCCACGGGCGCCGCATCGGGCGTACGCGCACTGCGGCTGACCACCCGGATCCGCCCGGCGACCACGAAACAGGCGAGCAGGCCGATGCCGAACTGCCCGAGGAAGTCGGAGCGGGCCTCCTGCAGTCCGTCGGCGCGCTTGGAGCTGCGCCCGATGGTGGCGAGGAGGGTGTGCACGTCCGCCTCGGTGAGCCCGACCCCGGAGTCCTCGACACGCAGGGACCCGCCCTCGGCGTACAGCCGCACGCGCGCCGGAGCGTCGGGCTGCTCGGCCCGCCGGGCGGTGATCGCGTCCACCGCGTTCTGCAGCAGCTCGCGAAGATAGACCTTGGGGCTGGAGTAGAGGTGATGGGAGAGCAGGTCCACGAGACCGCGCAGGTCGACCTGGAACGTATGGGGTGACTGGGGTGCCGGGGAAGGCTGTGAGGTCTGGGAGTCCATCGTCGCTGCGCCGGTGGGGGGTCGGGCGACGGCGCGGGGTCGGGCGGTCCCGTGTGAGGCGGTGACCGCGGGGATGGCCTAGGGCGCGCCATCCTAAGCCCCAACCAGCCGTCTGACCAGGGGTTTCCCGAGACGTATACGGCATTGTCAGTGCCGTGGTGTGCAATGGATCTCGTGCCCGCACTGGAAGAACCACTAGAACAACCATTGAAGGCAGTGCTCGGCCCCGCCACCGCGAAGGTGATGGCCGAGCACCTCGGCCTGCACACCGTCGGCGACCTCCTGCACCACTACCCGCGCAGATACGAGGAGCGGGGCCAGCTCACCCACCTCGCCGACCTCCCCATGGACGAGCACGTCACCGTGGTCGCCCAGGTCGCCGACGCCCGCCTGCACACCTTCGCTTCGGCCAAGGCCCCGCGCGGCAAGGGCCAGCGCCTCGAGGTGACCATCACGGACGGCAGCGGCCGACTCCAACTGGTCTTCTTCGGCAACGGCGTTCACAAGCCCCACAAGGAACTCCTGCCGGGCACACGCGCGCTGTTCGCGGGCAAGGTCTCCGTCTTCAACCGCCGCCTCCAACTCGCACACCCGGCGTACGAATTGCTCCGAGGCGACAGCGAGGAGGCCGTCGACACCTGGGCCGGCGCCCTCATCCCGATCTACCCGGCCACCGCCAAACTGGAGTCCTGGAAGATCGGCAAGGCGCTCCAGACGGTCCTGCCGAGCGCCCAGGAAGCCCTCGACCCCCTCCCGGACTCGCTGCGCGAGGGCCGTGGACTGGTCTCCCTGCCCGAGGCCCTCCTCAAGATCCACCGCCCCCACACCAAGGCCGACATCGACGACGCCCGCTCCCGCCTCAAGTGGGACGAGGCCTTCGTCCTCCAGGTCGCCCTCGCCCGCCGCCGCCATGCCGACGCCCTGCTCCCCGCGGTCCCCCGCAAACCCGCCCCCGAAGGCCTCCTCACGGCCTTCGACGCCCGCCTCCCCTTCACCCTCACCGACGGCCAGCAGAAGGTCTCCAGGGAGATCTTCGACGACCTGGCGACGGACCATCCGATGCACCGGCTGCTCCAGGGCGAGGTCGGCTCGGGCAAGGCACAGCCGCTTGACTCACTCGTGCTGACCCCTGCCGGTTTTCGCCGCATGGGGGACTTGAGGGTGAGGGACGAGGTTGTCGTGCCGGACGGGGAGATCGCACTGATCGACGGTGTCTTCCCGCAAGGAGAGCGAGAGGTCTGGCGCCTGGTCCTGTCCGACGGAAGCTCTGTCGAGTGCGACGACGAGCATCTCTGGATCGTCGGCACGAGTTGTGGTTGGCACCGGGGGCAGGCTCCCAAGGTCATGACGACTCGGGAGATCCGGCTGGACACCTTCGAAGCCGACGGCTCTTCGAAGTGGTATCTCCCAGCGGCTGTCCCGGTTGATCTCGGAGATGACTCGGGGCCGCCCCTCGATCCGTACCTGTGCGGTCTCCTCTTGGGGGACGGATCATTCCGGCACGACCTGCGCCTGGCGACCGTCGACGACGAGATCCGTGACGCTGCGGCGACAGCCGTGGCGCCCGACTGCCGGCTGGTCCCCGTGAAGGGGTCCCGTCGTGACCATACGATTCAGCCGGCACATCGGGCGGGAGGTGTGCTCAATCCTGTGATTCAAACCCTGCGTGAGCTCAACCTGTGGGGTGTGACATCGCACGGGAAATTCGTTCCCGACGAGTTCAAGAACACGTCGATCAAGAACCGTCTCGCGCTGCTGCAAGGCCTTCTGGATACAGACGGCACCGTCGGCAAGGATGGCTTGAGCATCTCGCTCTGTTCAGCCTCGCGCAGGCTCGCCGAGGACGTTGCCTGGCTGGTCCGCTCGCTCGGCGGTAGGGCCCGCGTCCTTCCGGAAAAGGCCGCCTTCAACGTCTCGGTGGCTCTTCCCGAGGAGTACGCACCGTTCCGGCTCACGCGGAAGGCCGAGCGGGTGCGTTTGCGCCCCGAGCACAACACCTTCCGAAGAGGGATCCGTGCTGTGGAGCACGTGGGGCGAAAACCCGTTCAGTGCATCAGCGTCGCTCACCCGAGTCATGCATACGTCACGGACAACTTCACGGTCACCCACAACACGATGGTGGCTCTCCGCGCCATGCTCGCCACAGTCGACGCGGGCGGCCAGGCCGCCATGTTGGCCCCCACCGAGGTGCTGGCCCAGCAGCATCACCGGTCGGTCGTCGAGATGATGGGGGAGTTGGCCGAGGGCGGGATGCTGGGCGGCGCCGAGCGGGCCACCAAGGTGGTGCTGCTCACCGGGTCCATGGGCGCGGCCGCCCGCCGCCAGGCCCTGCTCGATCTCGTCACCGGCGAGGCCGGCATCGTGATCGGCACGCATGCGCTGATCGAGGACAAGGTGCAGTTCCACGACCTCGGCCTGGTCGTGGTCGACGAACAGCACCGGTTCGGCGTGGAGCAGCGCGATGCCCTGCGCGGCAAGGGCAAGCAGCCGCCCCACCTGCTCGTCATGACCGCCACGCCCATTCCGCGCACGGTCGCCATGACCGTCTTCGGCGACCTGGAGACCTCGGTCCTCGACCAGCTCCCGGCCGGGCGCTCACCCATCGCCAGCCATGTCGTCCCGGCCGCCGACAAGCCGCACTTCCTGGCCCGGGCCTGGGAGCGCGTGCGCGAGGAGGTCGAGAACGGCCACCAGGCGTACGTCGTCTGCCCCCGCATCGGGGACGAGGAGGACGACCCCAAGAAGGCCGGCAAGAAGAAGTCCCCCGAGGACGAGGCCGAGAAGCGCCCGCCCCTCGCCGTCCTCGAAGTCGCCGACCAGCTCGCCAAGGGACCCCTCGGCGGCCTCAAGGTCGAGGTTCTGCACGGCCGTATGCCCCCCGACGACAAGGACGCCGTCATGCGCCGCTTCGCCGCCGGGGAGACCGACGTCCTGGTCGCCACCACGGTCATCGAGGTCGGGGTCAACGTGCCCAACGCCACCGCGATGGTGATCATGGACGCCGACCGCTTCGGCGTCTCCCAGCTGCACCAGCTGCGCGGCCGCGTCGGCCGTGGCTCGGCGGCCGGCCTGTGCCTCCTGGTCAGCGAGATGCCGGAGGCGAGCGCGGCCCGCCAGCGGCTGAACGCCGTGGCCGCCACCCTCGACGGCTTCGAGCTCTCCCGCATCGACCTCGAACAGCGCCGTGAGGGTGACGTCCTCGGCCAGGCCCAGTCCGGCACCCGCTCCAGCCTGCGGATGCTCGCCGTCATCGAGGACGAGGAGATCATCGCCGAGGCCCGCGAGGAGGCCACCACCCTCGTCACCGCCGACCCGGACCTCACCAGCCTCCCGGGCCTGCGCACGGCCCTGGACGCCCTGCTGGACGAGGAGAGGGAGCAGTACCTCGACAAGGGGTGACCCGGCGCGCACAGCTCTCGGGCTGAGAGACTGGAACCCCACCAAGCTCCACCGACGTACGGACAAGGACCGAGGACATGACCCGCGTGATCGCCGGCGCAGCCGGCGGACGCCGCCTGGCCGTCCCACCGGGAACCGGCACCCGCCCCACCTCCGACCGCGCGCGAGAGGGCCTCTTCTCCACCTGGCAGTCCCTGCTCGGCGGCCCGCTGGACGGTGAACGGGTCCTCGACCTGTACGCCGGTTCCGGTGCCGTCGGCCTGGAGGCGCTGTCCCGCGGAGCCGGCCACACCCTGCTCGTCGAGGCCGACGCCCGGGCCGCCCGCATCGTCCGGGAGAACGTGAAGAGCCTGGGCCTGCCCGGCGCCGAGGTCCGGGCGGGCAAGGCCCAGCAGGTGATCCAGACGCCGCCGGCACAGCCGTACGACCTCGTCTTCCTGGACCCGCCGTACGCCGTAACGGACGACGATCTTCGGGAGATTCTGCTCACACTCCGCACGGAGGGCTGGCTCGCGCCCGATGCCCTCGTCACCGTGGAGCGCAGCACCAGAGGCGGCGAATTCAGGTGGCCGGACGGTTTCGACGCGATCCGGGCCCGTCGCTACGGCGAGGGAACGTTTTGGTACGGTCGCGCCGCCTCTACGTGCGAAGACGCACGATGACCGGACCGGAGAGCGAGGGATCTCAAGTGCGCCGCGCCGTCTGTCCCGGGTCGTTCGACCCGATCACCAACGGACACCTCGACATCATTTCCCGCGCCTCCCGTCTGTACGACGAGGTCTATGTCGCGGTCATGATCAACAAATCCAAGAAGGGCCTGTTCGAGGTCGACGAACGGATCGGCCTGATCCGCCAGGTCACCGCCGAGTACGAGAACGTCCGGGTCGAGGCCTTCCACGGCCTCCTCGTCGACTTCTGCAAGCAGCGCGACATCCCGGCCATCGTCAAGGGTCTGCGCGCGGTGAGCGACTTCGACTACGAGCTGCAGATGGCCCAGATGAACATCGGCCTCTCGGGTATCGAGACGCTCTTCGTCCCGACCAACCCGACCTACAGTTTCCTGTCGTCCTCCCTGGTCAAGGAGGTCGCGACCTGGGGCGGAGACGTCTCCCACCTGGTGCCGCCGGTGGTCTTCGAGGCCCTGACCGAACGCCTGAAGAAGGACTGAGCATCTGACGGCCCGTCACCCGGTGTCGGACGGCCGCCCCATGGCCGTACAGTCGTTCCGTCCGTCTCCAACACAGCTGTAGAGAGTGGCGAGCACAGGTGGACGTGCAGAAGAAGCTCGACGAGATCGTGACCTCGGTCTCGGGCGCCCGGTCGATGCCCATGTCGGCCTCGTGCGTGGTAAACCGCGCCGAACTGCTCTCGATGCTCGAAGAGCTGCGCCAGGCCCTGCCCGGCTCCCTCGCGCAGGCCCAGGAGCTGATCGGCGACCGCGAGCAGATGGTCGAGCAGGCCCGCCAGGAGGCCGAGCGGATCATCGGGCAGGCGCACGCCGAGCGCGGCTCCCTGATCTCCGACACGGAGGTCGCCCGCCGCTCTCAGGCCGAGGCCGACCGCATCCTCGCCGAGGCCCGCAAGGAAGCCGAGGACGTCCGCGCGGAGGCCGACGACTACGTCGACTCCAAGCTCGCCAACTTCGAGGTCGTCCTCACCAAGACCCTCGGTTCGGTGGGCCGCGGCCGCGAGAAGCTCCTCGGCACCGGACCCGGCGTCGACGAGCAGGGCTACGAGGACGAGGACGCTCCCGAGCGCAGCCACGACCCGGAAACCCTGCGCCGCACGGCGGACGACTACGTCGACGTCAAGCTCGGCGCCTTCGAGGCGGTCCTGGCCAAGACCCTGGAGGCCGTCGGCCGCGGCCGCCAGAAGCTGCACGGCCGGATCGCCACGGACGACCTCGGCGCCCTCGCCGACGACCTCGGCACCGTCCAGCACTCCAGCGACGCCGACTACCTGGCCGACCTCACCGCCCTCGCGGAGGCGGACACCGCGGCCGCCCAGGCCGCGCCCGCCGAGCAGCCCGTACCCCAGCAGTACGAGCAGCAGCCGGCCTACGGCTACCAGCAGCAGGCCGCCGACCCCTACGGCTACCAGCAGCAGTACGGCGCCCAGCAGGACACGTACGGCTACCAGCAGGCCGACCCGTACGCCTATCAGGGCTACGACGGTCAGCAGGGCGCATACGACCCGCACCAGGCCCAGCAGGGCTACGCCGAGCAGCAGCAGATGCCCGCTCTCGACGAGACCAGCCTCTTCGACACCGGCATGATCAGTGCGGAGCAGCTGCGGGCCTTCGAGCAGGGGCGCGGAAACGGCTGATCAGCCCTTTCAAGAAGGGGCGGTGGCCGGGAGGGCAGACCGGATTGGGTCGTGAGCGAAAGGTCCAGTATCCTGGCTCTTCGGTCGCGTGTACGTCCGCGATCACCGCTGCCCGGGAACACCGAAGGGCAGCGTCCCCCGAGCTCAGAAGATCGAAAGCAGGAATGGCTCTGAACGCCCGCCTCGACCACCGCAACCCTCTCGTGTTCGACACGCACGAGCTGGGGCGGCGTCCTGGCGCGCTGCAGCGCCTGACCCGCGAGGTCGACGCCCCCAAGGATCTCGGGATCCAGGAGGTCATCGGAGTGCCGGAAGGTGCCCCGGTGAAGCTCGATCTCCGCCTCGAGTCGGTCATGGAAGGGGTGCTTGTCACAGGCACCGCCCGTGCACTGGCCAAGGGGGAGTGCGTAAGGTGTCTGGAGCCGCTTGAGCTGTCGCTCGAAGCGGACTTCCAGGAGATGTTCTCGTACCCTGACGCCGACGACCGGGGCCGCCCCAAGGCGGAGCCGGCCGACGACGCCGAGGACGACGAGGACAGGCTCTTCATCGAGGACGGTTTGTTCGACCTCGAACCCGTGCTGCGTGATGCGGTGGTGCTCGCACTGCCGATGCAGCCGGTGTGCCAGGAAGACTGTCTGGGCCTGTGCTCCGAGTGCGGAGCGCGGCTCACGGACGACCCGGCCCACCACCATGACGCCGTCGACATCCGTTGGGCGGCACTGCAGGGACTCGCCGGTTCACTCGGAGACGGCGAGAAGGACGAGATGAGCGGCGCCGAAGCCGGCGTCGACGAGAAGCAGGAGAAGTAGCCGTGGCTGTTCCGAAGCGGAAGATGTCGCGCAGCAACACGCGCCACCGCCGGTCGCAGTGGAAGGCTGCGGTCCCCACCCTGGTTGCGTGCGAGCGCTGCCACGAGCCCAAGCTGCAGCACATCGCGTGCCCGGCTTGCGGCACCTATAACAAGCGCCAGGTCCTCGAGGTCTGAGCGGCTGGTGAGAGGCACAGTGTCCACGCCAAAGAAGAACGCTCCCCGCGAGAGCGGGAGCAGCCCGGCGGACAACACGGCCTCGTCCCACACGCTGTTGGAAGGGCGGCTCGGGTACAAGCTCGAGTCCGCCCTTCTGGTGCGTGCGCTGACCCACCGTTCGTACGCGTACGAGAACGGCGGTCTGCCCACCAACGAGCGCCTGGAGTTCCTCGGGGACTCCGTGCTCGGCCTGGTGGTCACGGACACGCTGTATCGCACCCACCCCGACCTGCCCGAAGGCCAACTGGCCAAGTTGCGGGCCGCGGTGGTCAACTCGCGTGCGCTGGCGGAGGTCGGCCGTGGGCTCGACCTGGGTTCCTTCATCCGGCTCGGCCGCGGTGAAGAGGGCACGGGCGGCCGGGACAAGGCGTCCATCCTTGCCGACACCCTGGAAGCGGTGATCGGCGCGGTCTATCTCGACCAAGGTCTGGACTCGGCGGCGGAGTTGGTGCACCGCCTGTTCGACCCGCTGATCGAGAAGTCCTCGAACCTCGGAGCCGGCCTGGACTGGAAGACCAGTCTCCAGGAGCTCACCGCGACCGAAGGCCTCGGTGTCCCCGAGTACCTGGTCACGGAGACCGGCCCCGACCACGAGAAGACCTTCACTGCTGCCGCCCGCGTCGGAGGCGTCTCGTACGGCACCGGCACCGGCCGCAGCAAGAAGGAGGCGGAGCAGCAGGCCGCGGAGTCCGCCTGGCGGGCCATTCGGGCCGCCGCGGACGAGCGAGCCAAGGAGGCGGCCGAGCGGGTCGCCCAGGACGGCGAGGGTCCGTCGTCCGTCTCCGCCTGACCGAACAAGCGCAATCCGAGCGCCCGCCCCCTGTCAGGGGCGGGCGCTCGACTCATACACCGGTTAGTGACGGGGGAGCCCATGCCCGAGTTGCCCGAGGTCGAGGTCGTACGGCGCGGTCTGGAGCGGTGGGTCGCCCATCGGACGGTCGCCGAGGCCGAGGTACTGCACCCGCGTGCGGTACGCCGTCACCTCGCCGGCGCCGACGACTTCGCCCATCGTCTCAAGGGCCACCGCATCGGCGTCCCCAGCCGTCGCGGCAAGTACCTGTGGCTGCCGCTGGAGGACACCGATCAGGCGATCCTGGCGCACCTCGGCATGAGCGGGCAGCTCCTGGTCCAGCCGCACGCGGCGCCCGACGAGAAGCACCTCAGGATCCGGGTCCGGTTCGCCGACGAGGTGGACACGGAACTCCGCTTCGTCGACCAACGCACCTTCGGCGGCCTGTCGTTGCACGACACCACCCCGGACGGCCTGCCCGACGTCATCGCGCACATCGCCCGCGACCCCCTCGACCCGCAGTTCGACGACGAGGTCTTCCACCAGGCCCTGCGCCGTAAGCGCAGCACCATCAAACGGGCCCTGCTCGACCAGTCGTTGATCAGCGGCGTCGGCAACATCTATGCGGACGAGGCCCTTTGGCGCGCCCGCATCCACTACGAGCGCCCCACCGCGAACTTCACCCGGCCGCGCACCGCCGAACTCCTGGGCCACGTCCGGGACGTGATGAACGCGGCCCTCGCCGTGGGCGGGACGAGCTTCGACAGTCTCTATGTCAACGTCAACGGGGAGTCGGGGTACTTCGACCGCTCGCTCGACGCGTACGGACGCGAGGGCCTGCCCTGCAAGCGCTGCGCCACGCCGATGCGCCGACGCCCCTGGATGAACCGGTCCAGCTACTTCTGCCCGAGGTGTCAGCGGGCGCCGCGCGTCTCGTCGTAGCGCTCGCGGGCCGTGAGGACGTCGTCCATCCGCCCCTCCACGAACTGGATGAGGCCGATCAGCCGCGCGGCGACCTCGCGTCCGAGCGGGGTCAGTTCGTAGTCCACGCGGGGCGGGTTGGTGGGCTGGGCCTCGCGGCGCACCAGGCCGTCACGCTCCAGGGCGTGCAGCGTCTGGGAGAGCATCTTCTCGCTCACGCCGTCCACGCGGCGGCGCAGTTCGTTGAAGCGCAACGACCCCTCGTGCAGGGCGCCGAGGGTGAGCGCGCCCCAGCGGCCCGTGACGTGCTCCAGGGTGCCGCGCGAGGGGCAGGCCTTGGCGAACACGTTGTACGGGAGGTCCTGCGCCTCCGTGCGCTCCTGCGTGGTGTCCATGTCCCCAGCGTACGCGAATGCAGCGCTAACCGATAGGTTGCACTAACTGAAAGTTAGTGCTTTCCTTTCGTCATCGCCGGTGAGCTGCCTATATCGCCGGTGAGCTGCCTATGTCAGGAGTACGCATCGTGACCACCCCCGTTGTCTCCATCGCCTACCACTCCGGCTTCGGCCACACCGCCGTTCTCGCCGAGGCCATCCGCTCGGGTGCGGTCGAGGCCGGTGCCGAGGTGCATCTGATCAAGGTCGACGAGATCACCGACGAGCAGTGGGCGGCTCTGGACGGCTCGGACGCCATCGTCTTCGGCTCGCCGACCTACATGGGCACCGCGTCCGGCGCCTTCCACGTCTTCGCCGAGGCGTCCTCGAAGCGCTGGTTCGGGCAGGACTGGAAGGACAAGCTGGCCGCCGGCTTCACCAATTCCGGTTCCAAGAGCGGCGACAAGCTGCACACCCTGCAGTTCTTCCAGATCCTCGCCGGTCAGCACGGCATGCACTGGGTCAACCTCGGCCTGCACCCGGGCTGGAACAACAGCGAGGGCTCCGAGCACGACCTCAACCGCCTCGGCGTCTTCGCGGGTGCCGCCGCGCAGACCAACGTCGACGAGGGCCCGGACGCCGTCCACAAGGCCGACGTGGCGACGGCGGAACACCTGGGGCGCCGGGTGACGGAGACGGCACGGGTGTTCCTTCAGGGGCGCGCCGCCGCCTGAGCCGTCGCCGGGCCCGCCCTTCGGACGGGCCGGGCGACCTGGTCGGACAGGCTCTAGTACCCGAAGTCCTGCGTCCACCAAGGGCCACCCGACCCGAAGTGCACGCCGACCCCGAGCGTCTTGAAGTCGCAGTTCAGGATGTTGGCCTTGTGGCCGGGGCTGTTCATCCAGGCTTCCATCACCGCGGCGGCGTCGGCCTGCCCCCGGGCGATGTTCTCGCCGCCGAGGTCGGTGATGCCCGCCTTCGCGGCGCGGTCCCACGGGCTCGCCCCGTCGGGATCGGTGTGGTCGAAGAAGCCGCGGGCGGCCATGTCCTTGCTGAAGGCCTGGGCCAGGTCGGCCAGTGAGCTGTTCGCGGCGACCGCGCTGCAGCCCACCTTCGCCCGCTCCTCGTTGACGAGCTTCAGCACCTCGACCGCGGCGGCGGTCTCCGCGGACACCGTCACGGGGGCACTGGTCTCCTCCGGCGCCTTGGTGGCGGCACGCGAGGGGGTCGTCTTCGGCTTCTTGCTGGGCGTGGCCTTCGGCTTCTTCGACGGCGTCTCGGTCGGCGCGGCCGAGGACGTCGAGGGGGAGGGCGACGGCGAGGCGGAGCGGTCGGCGTTGCGACTGGTCGACGCGTCGTCGTCACGGCTCTCGGCGCTGCCGGAGGTGCCGCCCTGCTCGGTCGCGATGCTGGTCGGCGAGTCCGCGGCCTGCACCTTGTCGGCGCCGCTGCTGCTGCCCCCGCCCAGCTTGTAGTTGTCCAGGCCGGGCACCGCGCCGGTGGCGACCGCGACGGTGCCGAGGGCGACCGCCGCGGAGACGCCGAGCAGACCGGTCTTCACCGGCGCGGCCCGCTTCTTGCGGCGACGGTGCGAGCCGCCGCGCCGAGGGCCGTCGTCGGGCGTGAAGCCCTCGCCCCGGTAGGCGGCGTAGTCCTCCTCCGTCGCGAAGAGGTAGGCGTCGCTCCTCGCGTTGGCCTCGGCGTGCTCCTCGGGGTGCAGATAGGTGGCGGTGCCTATCGGCGGGTGGTCCCCCGGGTACGAGTCGTGGTGTCCGTGGCTCACCGTGGAGAAGCCGTGCGTTTCTGTGACCCCCGTGGCGCGGCCCGTGGCGGCGCGGCCGGCGGCGGAGCGTCGGTGGCGTCCCATGTCCTTGCCTTCCTCGTCCTGGCGGTCGACGCGTCCCCCCGGTCAACCAAGCTCACAAAACTCACACGATCGAGTGAGTTTCGTATGAGATTCATTGGGTGGGGACGGTACCGCATGGCGCCAGGGGAGGAAGTGCCCCGAGAGACATTGGCCGGTTAGGTTGCACTCATGAGCGAGGATGTGCGACTGGTCGCCTGGGTGCGCGGAGGCGTCCAAGGTGTGGGTTTCCGCTGGTTCACGCGGGCCAAGGCCCTGGAGATCGGCGGCCTGAGTGGTTTTGCTCTCAATTTGGGCGACGGACGGGTCCAGGTGGTCGCCGAGGGGCCGCGCGTGGGATGCCAGGGACTCCTCGACTGGCTCCAGGGCGACGACACGCCCGGCCGCGTGGACGGTGTCACCGAGATCTGGGACACACCTCGCGGGGGCTACGACGGCTTCGCCATCCGCTGACCCGATTCTGTAAAACGGCCCAGGCGGAAGCGGAGGGACATGCCACTGGCAGGTGCCCGGAGCAGAAAGGGCCTGGTGGTTGCCAAGAATCGCTTGCCGTGGCAGGCTCCGCACGTAAGGATGATCGCCACGCCCTGAGGGTCCTGCAGGAGTCGCAGCGCCGCCGTTTCCGGCCGCGCAGCACCGGGTTGCCCGCCAATACGGGGCGTGATCGTGTTGACCGTCAAACTTTTTGGTGAGACGCTAAAAGCACCCCGCGCACCTTAGCTGTTTGGCATGGAAGAACGGCAGCACGAACTCAAAAGTGTCAAGCACCGCGGGTGCGAATCCCTCACGACCCACACCGCTTCGGTCGGTCACTCAGTGTGGAGGACCATCCATCATGGCAAAGGCGCTTCTCGGTTACGTCGGCGGCTCCGACCCTCGACTCCTCGCCGAGATGCGACGGCTTCAGCAGCGCGTCCAGGACCTCGAATCCGAGCTTGTACGGATTCAGGCCGAGAACGACACGCTCGCGGCTGCCGCTTCTCACGACAGGATCATGGAGAGCATCGACGCACACCAGGCGGAGCCCGCGCTCACCTGATCACTGCATCGCTACACGACAGCTCACGCAGTGGTTGGGCAGCCTGTATCAACCGCTAAGTTGTCAGAGTTTGCAAGGGACGCTTCGGCGTCCCTTCTTTCTTTCCCCCGCGCATCCTTTCACCCTCTTTAACGTCTGGTGTGCCCTGCACGTTCATGGGTGAAACCGCGGGTTCATGGAGTGAGACACCCCCGGAAGGTAGAGTCCGGCGGCGTGCACCTCAAGGCCCTGACCCTCCGAGGGTTCAAGTCGTTCGCCTCGGCGACCACGCTCCGGTTCGAGCCGGGCATCACGTGTGTCGTGGGGCCGAACGGCTCGGGCAAGTCCAATGTCGTGGACGCGCTCAGCTGGGTCATGGGCGAGCAGGGCGCCAAGTCGCTGCGCGGCGGCAAGATGGAGGACGTCATCTTCGCCGGCACCACGGGGCGTCCGCCGCTGGGCCGTGCCGAGGTGTCCCTGACCATCGACAACTCCGACGGGGCGCTGCCCATCGAGTACGCCGAGGTCACCATCACGCGGATCATGTTCCGCAACGGCGGCAGCGAGTACCAGATCAACGGCGACACCTGCCGTCTCCTCGACATCCAGGAACTCCTGTCCGACTCCGGCATCGGCCGCGAGATGCACGTCATCGTCGGCCAGGGCCAGCTCGACTCCGTCCTGCACGCCGATCCCATGGGCCGCCGCGCCTTCATCGAAGAGGCGGCCGGCGTCCTCAAGCACCGCAAGCGCAAGGAGAAGGCGCTCCGGAAGCTGGACGCGATGCAGGCCAACCTCGCGCGCGTGCAGGACCTGACCGATGAGCTGCGCCGGCAGCTGAAGCCCCTGGGTCGTCAGGCCGCGGTCGCCCGCCGGGCCGCCGTGATCCAGGCGGATCTGCGCGATGCGCGCCTTCGTCTGCTGGCTGACGATCTTGTACGGCTGCGGGAGGCGCTGCAGGCCGAAGTCGAGGACGAGGCCGCCCTCAAGGAGCGCAAGGAATCCGCCGAGCTGGAGCTGAAGAAGGCGCTCCAGCGTGAGGCGCTCCTGGAGGACGAGGTGCGGCAGCTCACGCCACGCCTCCAGCGCGCGCAGCAGACCTGGTACGAGCTCTCCCAGCTCGCCGAACGGGTGCGCGGCACGATCTCGCTGGCCGACGCACGCGTGAAGAGCGCGACCTCGGCGCCTCCCGAGGAGCGGCGCGGCCGTGACCCCGAGGACATGGAGCGCGAGGCCGCCCGGATCCGTGAGCAGGAGGCCGAGCTGGAAGCGGCCTTGGAGGCGGCCGAGCGCGCCCTGGAGGACACGGTCGCGCACCGCGCCGAGCTGGAACGCGAACTGGCTCATGAAGAACGGCGCCTGAAGGACGTCGCCCGGGCGATCGCCGACCGCCGCGAGGGCCTGGCCCGCCTGAACGGCCAGGTCAACGCGGCCCGTTCGCGCGCGACCTCCGCCCAGGCCGAGATCGACCGGCTGGCCGCAGCGAGGGACGAGGCGCAGGACCGGGCGGTCGCCGCACAGGAGGAGTACGAGGCACTGAAGGCCGAGGTCGACGGGCTCGACGCCGGCGACGCGGAACTCGCCGAGCAGCACGAGACGGCGAAGGAGCAGCTGGCCGAGGCGGAGGCCGGGCTGACGGCCGCCCGCGAGGCGGCCACGGCGGCGGAGCGCAGGCGGGCCGCGACCCAGGCCCGCCACGAGACCCTGGCGCTCGGCCTGCGCCGCAAGGACGGCACGGGCGCGCTCCTCGGCGCGAAGGACCGCCTCACCGGCCTCCTCGGCCCGGCCGCCGAGTTGCTGACCGTGACCCCGGGCCACGAGGTCGCCCTGGCCGCCGCCTTCGGCGCCGCCGCGGACGCCATCGCGGTGACCACCCCGTCCTCGGCCGCCGACGCGATCCGGCTGCTGCGCAAGCAGGACGCGGGACGGGCGGCGCTGCTGCTGGCGGGGGCGCCGGAGGACACGGGCGCGGCGGCCGTGAGAACGGGGAGCGGCGCGCAGGCGCGCCCGGTTGCGGCACCCACGAACACCGACGCCGACCGCTGGGGCACGCAGGCTGCCGCCGACCACCCTTCCGCTCCCGGCGCCCCCGCAGACACACCCCCTGACGGCACGCTCTTCGCCGCCGACCTGGTCCGCGGCCCTTCCGACCTCATGCCCGCCGTACGCCGCCTCCTGCGCGGGATCGTCGTCGTCGGCACCCTCGAAGACGCCGAGGATCTCGTCTACGCGCGGCCCGATCTCACCGCCGTCACCGCCGAAGGCGATCTGCTGGGTGCGCACTTCGCGCAGGGCGGGTCCGCCGGGGCGCCCAGCCTGCTCGAAGTGCAGGCGTCCGTGGACGAGGCCGCCGCCGAGCTCGAGGAGCTCGCCGTGCGGTGCGAGGAGCTGACCGAGGCGCAGCACGCGGCGGGGGAGCGGCGCAAGGAGTGTGCCGCGAGGGTCGAGGAGCTGGGGGAGCGGCGCAGGGCCGCCGACCGTGAGAAGTCGGGCGTGGCACAGCAGTTGGGGCGGCTGTCCGGGCAGGCGCGCGGGGCCGCGGGTGAGGCCGAACGTTCCGTCGCCGCCGCCGCGCGGGCACAGGAGGCGCTGGACAAGGCCCTTCAGGACGTCGAGGAACTCGCCGAGCGGCTCGCCGTCGCCGAGGAGATGCCGGTCGAGGAGGAGCCCGACACCTCGGTACGGGACCGGCTCGCCGCCGATGGGGCCAACGCCCGGCAGACGGAGATGGAGGCCCGCCTCCAGGCCCGTACGCACGAGGAAAGAGTCAAGGGGCTGTCCGGACGGGCCGACTCGCTCGACCGGGCCGCCCGCGCGGAACGCGAGGCACGCGCGCGTGCCGAACAGCGGCGGGCGCGTCTCAGACACGAGGCGGCCGTCGCCGAAGCCGTCGCCTCCGGTGCGCGGCAGCTGCTCGCGCACGTCGAGGTCTCCCTCGCCCGCGCCGACGAGGAGCGCACCGCCGCCGACGCCGCCAAGGCCCGCCGCGAGCAGGAGCTGGCCGCCGCCCGGACCGCGGGGCGCGATCTCAAGGCGGAGCTCGACAAGTTGACGGATTCGGTCCACCGGGGCGAGGTACTCGGTGCCGAGAAGCGGCTGCGGATCGAGCAGCTGGAGACCAAGGCGCTGGAGGAGCTCGGTGTGGAACCGGCGGGGCTCGTGGCCGAGTACGGCCCGCACCAGTTGGTGCCGCCCTCGCCCGCCGCCGAGGGCGAGGAGCTGCCGGAGGACCCGGAGCACCCGCGCAACCAGCCGAAGCCGTTCGCCCGGGCGGAGCAGGAGAAGCGGCTGAAGGCGACCGAGCGGGCGTACCAGCAACTCGGCAAGGTGAATCCGCTCGCCCTGGAGGAGTTCGCGGCGCTGGAGGAGCGTCACAAGTTCCTCAGCGAGCAGCTCGAGGACCTGAAGAAGACCCGCGCCGACCTGCTCCAGGTCGTCAAGGAGGTCGACGAGCGCGTCGAGCAGGTCTTCACCGAGGCCTACCGGGACACGGCCCGCGAGTTCGAGGGCGTGTTCAGCAGGCTGTTCCCGGGCGGCGACGGGCGGTTGATCCTGACCGACCCCGACAACATGCTCACCACGGGCGTGGACGTCGAGGCCCGGCCGCCGGGCAAGAAGGTCAAGCGGCTGTCCCTGCTGTCGGGTGGTGAGCGCTCGCTGACCGCCGTGGCGCTCCTGGTGTCGATCTTCAAGGCGCGGCCCAGCCCGTTCTACGTCATGGACGAGGTCGAGGCGGCGCTCGACGACACCAACCTCCAGCGGCTGATCCGCATCATGCAGGAGCTGCAGGAGGCCTCGCAGCTGATCGTGATCACGCACCAGAAGCGCACGATGGAGGTCGCCGACGCGCTGTACGGCGTCTCGATGCAGGGCGACGGCGTGTCGAAGGTCATCTCGCAGCGGCTTCGCTGAGCCTCCTTCATTTCTTCAAGACTTGAACGCAACACTGCCACGTGCCGGGGTATAGCTCACAGGTGCCGCCTCTTGACTTCGAAACTTGAAGGAATAGTCTCGGCGATGTTGCTTTTACCTTCAGGTACCACCTACCTCGAAGGGCCAACCCCCGTCGGCAGCGTTGCCGGTGGCCCGAGGAGTACATGTGACCAGCACAGAGCAGGCAGCCAAGTCAGGAGCCGGGACGGCTCACCCCGATCACCTCGGGCATGTCATCTTCATCGCGGCGGCGGCCGCGATGGGCGGTTTCCTCTTCGGCTACGACAGCTCCGTGATCAACGGCGCCGTCGAGGCCATCCGGGACCGCTACGACGTGGGCTCCGCGGCCCTGGCCCAGGTCATCGCCATCGCACTGATCGGCTGTGCCATCGGTGCCGCGACCGCCGGCCGCATAGCCGACCGCATCGGACGCATCCGGTGCATGCAGATCTCGGCCGTCCTCTTCACGGTCAGCGCCGTCGGTTCCGCGCTTCCCTTCGCGCTGTACGACCTCGCCTTCTGGCGCGTCGTCGGCGGGTTCGCCATCGGCATGGCCTCCGTGATCGGCCCCGCCTACATCGCCGAGGTCGCCCCGCCGGCCTACCGCGGCCGTCTCGGCTCCTTCCAGCAGGCCGCCATCGTCATCGGCATCGCGATCTCGCAGCTGGTCAACTGGGGTCTGCTGAACGCCGCCGGCGGCGACCAGCGCGGCAAGCTCATGGGCCTGGAAGCCTGGCAGGTCATGCTGGGCGTCATGGTCGTCCCGGCCGTCCTCTACGGCCTGCTCTCCTTCGCGATCCCCGAGTCCCCGCGCTTCCTGATCTCCGTCGGCAAGCACGAGCGGGCCCGCGAGATCCTCGAAGAGGTCGAGGGCAAGAGCGTCGACCTGGACGCCCGCGTCACCGAGATCGAGCACGCGATGACCAGCGAGCACAAGTCCACCTTCAAGGACCTGCTCGGCGGTTCCTTCTTCTTCAAGCCGATCGTCTGGATCGGCATCGGCCTGTCGGTCTTCCAGCAGTTCGTCGGCATCAACGTCGCGTTCTACTACTCCTCGACGCTGTGGCAGTCGGTCGGCGTCGACCCGACGGACTCGTTCTTCTACTCCTTCACGACGTCGATCATCAACATCGTCGGCACCGTGATCGCCATGATCTTCGTGGACCGCGTCGGCCGTAAGCCGCTGGCCCTCATCGGCTCCGTCGGCATGGTGATCGGCCTCGCGCTGGAGGCCTGGGCGTTCTCCTTCGATCTGGTCGACGGCAAGCTGCCGGCCACCCAGGGCTGGATCGCGCTGATCGCCGCCCACGTCTTCGTCCTCTTCTTCGCCCTGTCCTGGGGTGTGGTCGTCTGGGTCTTCCTCGGCGAGATGTTCCCGAACCGGATCCGTGCCGCCGCCCTGGGCGTGGCCGCCTCCGCGCAGTGGATCGCCAACTGGGCCATCACCGCGAGCTTCCCGTCGCTGGCCGACTGGAACCTCTCCGTGACCTACGTGATCTACACGGTCTTCGCCGCGCTCTCCATCCCGTTCGTCCTCAAGTACGTCAAGGAGACGAAGGGCAAGGCGCTGGAGGAGATGGGCTGAGCCTCGTACCGAGGCGCCCCGCGAGCTCGGGGAGGAGGGCCAAGTCCCCGCTGCCCCTCTCCTCGTACCGTCCGCCGCCCCCGGCTCGGCCACCGCCCGAGCCGGGGGCGGCGGTCTTCGTGCGGCACGGACGCTGCCGCCGCCGCTGATCTCCGGGCGTGACCGTGTCGAGGCCGGCGGGGTCGGCAGCGCGATCTCAGAGGTGCCCGGCGCGCGCCGAGTCGTAGCCCCGTGCGCCCCCGCAAGTCGGGCGCGGGAAGAACACGCATGTGGGTCACCGCCGAGACCCGCGGCCCGGCCGTTGTGGGAGGCGTCAGCCGGCCAGCTCCGGCAGCACCCGCTCCGCGAACAGCTGCAGACTCCGCCACCCTTCCTCCACCGGCATCCCGCCCGCCAGCGGATGCAGGACGAGGTTGTCCAGCCCCTGCGCCACGCAGTCGTCGGGTGTGAGGATCCGGTACACGCCCTCGGCGCGCAGCTCGTCCACCGTCGTGGCCGCCGACCGCACCGCCGAGCGGATGTCGGCGGACTGCCAGGAGGCGTACGTCCGGGCCTCGTGCAGGAAGTGCTCGCCGTACACGGCCCACGCCTCGTCCGGGTCCTCGGCGAGGTGCAGCAGGGGCGTCTCGGCTGCGGGCATCATGGTCCAGCCCTCGGTGCCGTACTCGACGAGCCTCTCCTTGTAGTACGCCTCCAGCTCCGGCAGATGCGCGCTGGGGAAGAAGGGCAGACCGAGCCGGGCGGCCCGGCGGGCGGCGGCCTTGGAGGAGCCGCCGACCAGGAGGAGGGGGTGCGGGTCGGAGTACGGGCGCGGGGTGACCCGTACCGTACGGCCCCGGTACGCGAACCGCTCCCCGGTCCAGGCCTTGAGGAGCGTCTCCAGGACCTCGTCCTGGATCCGCCCCCGCCGCGTCCACTCCACGTCGAACTGGGCGTACTCCTCGGGCCGGTACCCGATCCCGGCGACCGTCACCAGCCGTCCGCCGCTCAGCAGGTCCAGTACGGCGATGTCCTCGGCCAGGCGCAGCGGGTCGTGCAGCGGGCCGATGACGGCCGAGACCGTGACCGCGATCCGACGCGTGGCCCCGAAGACCGCGCCCGCGAAGGCGAACGGCGAGGGCAGCCAGTTGTCGGCGACGCCGTGGTGCTCCTCGGTCTGCACGGTGGTGATCCCGCGGTCGTCGGCGTACGCGGCCATCTCCAGGGCGGCCCGGTAGCGGGCGCCGAGCGAGGCCGGGGTGGCGCCGGGCTCGACGAGGTTGAAACGTACGACCGTGACGGGCATGGGGAGCCCCCTTCGCCGGGCGGGTGGGGTGTCGGTGCCGGGGGAGATTAGCTGACGGTTCGTCAGGTATCCAGGGGTTCGGCATGCCCCCGTTCGGAGGTGCCGGCGACGGACCTGGCGGGAAGGGGTCGCGCATACTGGACGGGTTATGGAAACCGTCATCCTTGCTGTAGTCATCGCCGTGGTCGTGCTCGGTGTGCTCGGCGGGCTCGTCGTCGGCAGCCGGCGCAAGAAGCCGCTGCCCCCGCCGCCTCCCACCACGCCCGACATCACCGCCCCTCCGGCCGAGCCGCACGTCGGCGACGAGGCCGAGACGCCGCGCGACGAACCGCGCCGGACGATAGAGGAGGTGGACCTCCCGGACGGCTCGGCTCCCGTCGCCGTGGAGGAGCCTCCCTCTGTCGAAGCCCCCGAGATCGAGATCCCCGAGCCGACCGAGGGCCGTCTGGTCCGTCTGCGCGCCCGCCTCTCCCGCTCGCAGAACGCTCTCGGCAAGGGCCTGCTCACGCTCCTCGCGCGCGAGCACCTCGACGAGGACACCTGGGAGGAGATCGAGGACACCCTGCTCACCGCCGACGTCGGCGTGCAGCCCACGCAGGAGCTGGTCGAACGCCTGCGTGAACGCGTCAAGGTGCTCGGCACCCGGACACCGGACGAGCTGCGCGTCCTGCTGCGCGAGGAGCTGCTCAAGCTGGTCGGCACCGACGTCGACCGCACGGTCAAGACCGAGCCCGAGACCAGCAAGCCCGGCATCGTGATGGTCGTCGGCGTCAACGGCACCGGCAAGACCACCACCACCGGCAAGCTCGCCCGCGTCCTGGTGGCCGACGGTCGCAGCGTCGTGCTCGGCGCCGCCGACACCTTCCGTGCCGCCGCCGCCGACCAGCTGCAGACCTGGGGCGACCGGGTCGGCGCCCACACCGTGCGCGGCCCCGAAGCCGGTGACCCGGCCTCCGTCGCCTTCGACGCGGTCAAGGAGGGCAAGGAGATGGGCGCGGACGTCGTGCTCATCGACACCGCAGGGCGCCTGCACACCAAGACCGGCCTCATGGACGAGCTCGGCAAGGTCAAGCGGGTGGTCGAGAAGCACGCGCCCCTCGACGAGGTGCTGCTCGTCCTCGACGCGACGACGGGCCAGAACGGTCTGGTGCAGGCCCGGGTCTTCGCCGAGGTCGTCCAGATCACCGGCATCGTGCTGACCAAGCTGGACGGTACGGCCAAGGGCGGCATCGTGGTCGCGGTGCAGCGCGAGCTGGGCGTGCCGGTCAAGCTGGTGGGTCTCGGCGAGGGCGCCGACGACCTCGCGCCGTTCGAGCCGGAAGCGTTCGTGGATGCCCTTATCGGTGAATGACCTACGGACATCCGTATGTGGAAGGGACCTGCGGAAATCCGTATGTGACCGAAGAAGCGCCCGCCCCCAAGGTGCAGTTGGGGACGGGCGCTTCGCTGTGTACGACTATGCGCGCGACCGGTGCGTCACGTACGCCAGCGTCCCCAGCAGCAGCCTGGCCGCCGGCGGCTTCGTGGCGGTGTCCAGCGACGGTGGCCGCAGCCAGCGCACCGGCCCCAGCCCGCCCCGGTCGGACGGCGGAGCCGTGATGCACGTGCCGGAGCCGAGGCCGTGCAGGTCGAGGGAGGTGGGGTCGTCCCAGCCCATGCGGTAGAGGAGCTGGGGGAGCTCGGCGGCGGCGCCGGGGGCGACGAAGAAGTGGGCGCGGCCCTCGGGGGTGGCGGTCACCGGGCCGAGGGGGAGGCCCATGCGCTCCAGGCGGACCAGGGCGCGACGCCCGGCGGGCTCGGCCACCTCGATCACGTCGAACGCCCGGCCGACCGGCAGCATCACCGAGGCGCCGGGGAACTCCGCCCAGGTCTTGGTGGCTTCGTCGAGTGTCGCCCCGGCCTGGACGTGCGGCGCGAAGTCGAGGGGATGGGCGCCCGGGGCGGCGCAGTCGGCGCGCCCGCACGAGCAGGCGCCGGCCGCGGCGCGCGCCCCCGGGACGACGTCCCAGCCCCAGAGTCCGGTGAACTCGGCGACGGTCG
Source organism: Streptomyces sp. MMG1533 (assembly GCF_001279775.1). Lineage (GTDB taxonomy): Bacteria > Actinomycetota > Actinomycetes > Streptomycetales > Streptomycetaceae > Streptomyces. The sequence continues at coordinate 50,108 of NZ_LGDG01000017.1, forward strand.
TGCACTCCGACGAGCGACCGCGCCGACGCGAGCCGGAGCGGATCTCCCGAATGCCGCCGATCGTGAAGCCCATGCCCCCTCCAACGTGTCGGGCGTGCCGGTGGTTACGTGGCGAACGCGAACTGTGACTCTCCGTTGCCTTCCCGGTGTCACTTCCGTGTCATGCAGGCGCTCGGACGCACCCTGGGTGGTGCGCTGGGCCGCGTGCGCCCCCGAGTGCACCGCTCCGCCGCTCCCGGCTGTCCTCTGTCAAGTGAATCGTGTGGAGGTGGGCGTGAGTTCATTCGAAGGGGTGGCGAATGGTGGCGTTTCCGGGATCGCCATGGATGGACGCGTGATCGTAGGATTACTTTGAGTGCACGAGTCCTGGGGGCACATGCACTTGTGGGTATGCCGGAGGCAACTCGGGTTCCCGTTCGAAGGATGGCAACTGCCGGACGGGCGGCCGTATTTACCGGCATTCTGATAAGGCTTGGCGCACTCAGTGACAAGTGGTCTCAGGGATGGGGGCGTTCCAGTGAGCGGCAACGGCGGTGGCGGGACGAGCGCGACAAACGCAATGAACGCCGACAAGCGCCCCAACGAGCTGCTCACTTCGTGGTTCGCGCGCAGCGGCTGGTCCAAGGGCGAGCTCGCCCGCCAGGTCAACCGCAGGGCCCGCCAGTTGGGCGCCAACCACATTTCCACCGACACCTCGCGCGTTCGCCGCTGGCTGGACGGCGAGAACCCCCGTGAGCCGATCCCCCGGATCCTGTCCGAGCTGTTCTCCGAGCGGTTCGGCTGTGTCGTCTCCGTCGAGGACCTCGGCCTGCGGGCCGCCCGCCAGTCACCCTCCGCGACCGGCGTCGACCTGCCCTGGACGGGCCCGCAGACGGTGGCCCTGCTCAGCGAGTTCTCGCGCAGCGACCTGATGCTGGCGCGGCGCGGCTTCCTCGGGACCTCGCTGGCCCTGTCCGCGGGCCCGTCCCTCATCGAGCCCATGCAGCGCTGGCTGGTGCCCGCGCCCCCGTCCTCGCACCACGAGCCCGAGCCGTCCGTGTCCTCGGCGGCCTCGGCCCGCCGAGGCCGGCTGTCCAAGCCCGAGCTGGACCTCCTCGAGTCGACGACGGTGATGTTCCGCCAGTGGGACGCCCAGTGCGGCGGCGGCCTGCGCCGCAAGGCCGTCGTCGGCCAGCTGCACGAGGTGACCGACCTTCTCCAGGAGTCGCAGCCCGAGGCCACCGCCAGAAAGCTGTTCAAGGTCGCCGCCGAGCTCGCGGAGCTCGCGGGCTGGATGTCGTACGACGTCGGGCTCCAGCCCACCGCGCAGAAGTACTTCGTCCTCGCCCTGCACGCCGCCAAGGAGGCGGGTGACAAGCCGCTCGGTTCGTACGTGCTGTCCAGCATGAGCCGCCAGATGATCCACCTCGGGCGGCCCGAGGACGCGCTGGAGCTGATTCACCTCGCGCAGTACGGAAGCCGGGACTGCGCGAGCCCGCGCACCCAGTCCATGCTGTATGCGATGGAGGCCCGCGCCTACGCCAACATGGGGCAGCCCGGCAAGTGCAAGAGGGCGGTCCGGATGGCCGAGGACACCTTCGCCGACGCCGACGAGTGGGACGAGCCGGACCCCGACTGGATCCGCTTCTTCTCCGAGGCCGAGCTGTACGGCGAGAACTCCCACTCCTACCGCGACCTCGCCTACGTCGCCGGTCGCAGCCCCACCTACGCCTCCCTGGCCGAGCCCCTGATGCAGCGGGCCGTCGAGCTCTTCGCCGAGGATCTCGATCACCAGCGTTCGTACGCACTCAACCTGATCGGCATGGCCACGGTCCACCTGCTCCAGCGCGAGCCCGAGCGGAGCGCGGAGCTGGCCACGAAGGCCATGCTGGAGGCCAAGAAAGTGCGCTCCGAGCGCGTCAACACTCGTATTCGAAAGACGGTCGACACGGCCGTACGCGATTTCGGTGATCTCGCGGTGGTCGTGGATCTCACGGACCAGCTGGCCATCGAGCTCCCCGAGACCGCCGAGGCCGTCTGAGATCCCAGGAGAATCCCTGAACCCCGGCCGCGGCCGGCCCTCCCGAACTGCCCGACTCGGCTCCCCCGTGCCAGGTCATCGGAAGGCCGACCGCGGCCGGTTTCTTTCCTTCGTCGAAGGTTGCGCGACGATAACGATCGACGCGTCCAATATCTGCCAGTTCATCTAGGCGTAACACACAGGGCACCTTCGTCACGGCGGCGAAACAACGAGGGGCTTCGACCGAAACCGCGCTGCGTCAATCTCATGGCGCATAACCGGCCCACCCCTCAATCCGCTCAGGCTTCGCCCGCACGGGGCCGTACCAACGACGAGGAGACGCCGATGGCACCAGCCATCACGCTCGCCGCAGAAGCACCCACGCTGTCTGCCGCCAACACGGGCTTCATGCTCATCTGTTCCGCCCTGGTGCTGATCATGACTCCGGGTCTGGCCTTCTTCTACGGAGGCATGGTCCGGGTCAAGAGCACCCTGAACATGCTGATGATGAGCTTCATCAGTATCGGGATCGTCACCATCCTGTGGGTGCTGTACGGCTTCTCCATGGCCTTTGGTACTGACTCCGGCAGCATCATCGGATGGGACTCCGACTGGGTCGGCCTCAGCAACATCGGCCTGACAGACCTGTGGCCCGGATACACCATCCCGATCTTTGTCTTCATGGTCTTCCAGATGATGTTCGCCATCATCACGCCCGCCCTGATCAGCGGTGCCCTCGCGGACCGCGTGAAGTTCACGGCGTGGGCCCTGTTCGTCGCCCTGTGGGCCACGGTCGTCTACTTCCCGGTCGCGCACTGGGTCTGGGGCACCGGCGGCTGGGCCTTCGAACTGGGTGTGATCGACTTCGCCGGTGGTACGGCGGTCCACATCAACGCGGGTGCCGCGGCGCTCGGCGTGATCCTGGTCATCGGCAAGCGCGTCGGCTTCAAGAAGGACCCGATGCGTCCGCACAGCCTGCCGCTGGTCATGCTCGGCGCCGGTCTGCTGTGGTTCGGCTGGTTCGGCTTCAACGCCGGTTCGTGGCTCGGCAACGACGACGGCGTCGGCGCGCTGATGTTCGTCAACACGCAGGTCGCCACCGCCGCCGCCATGCTGGCCTGGCTCATCTACGAGAAGATCCGCCACGGTGCGTTCACCACGCTGGGCGCCGCCTCCGGTGCCGTCGCCGGTCTGGTCGCCATCACCCCGTCCGGTGGTGCGGTCTCCCCGCTCGGCGCGATCGCCGTCGGCGTCATCGCCGGTGTCCTGTGCGCCATGGCCGTCGGCCTGAAGTACAAGCTCGGCTACGACGACTCGCTCGACGTGGTCGGTGTCCACCTGGTCGGCGGTGTCGTCGGCTCCCTGCTGATCGGCCTCTTCGCCAGCGGCCACGGCCAGTCCGAGGTCGAGGGTCTCTTCTACGGCGGCGGCATGACGCAGTTCTGGAAGCAGTGCGCCGGTGTCTTCGCGGTCCTCGCCTACTCGCTCGTCGCCTCCGCGATCCTCGCCTTCCTGATCGACAAGACGATCGGCATGCGGGTTTCCGAGGACGTCGAGGTGGCCGGCATCGACCAGGCCGAGCACGCCGAGACCGCATACGACTTCAGTGGTGCCGGCGGTGGTTACGACCGCACGAGCGCAGTTCCGGCCCCGGTGGCCGACACCGGGAAGAAGGTGGACGCATGAAGCTCATCACCGCCGTCGTGAAGCCCCACCGGCTCGACGAGATCAAGGAAGCCCTCCAGGCCTTCGGAGTTCACGGCCTGACGGTCACCGAGGCGAGCGGCTACGGTCGTCAGCGGGGCCACACCGAGGTCTACCGCGGTGCCGAGTACACGGTCGACCTGGTCCCGAAGATCCGCATCGAGGTGCTGGCCGAGGACGACGACGCCGAAGGTCTCATCGACGTCATCGTCAAGGCGGCCCGCACCGGCAAGATCGGTGACGGCAAGGTCTGGTCCCTCCCGGTCGAGACCGCCGTACGGGTCCGCACCGGCGAGCGCGGTCCGGACGCGCTCTGACAGAAGAACAGAACAGGAGCCACTGGGTGACGAGTACGGACGTGCGCAAGGATGCAGAGGACTCGGGACCCAGCGGCTACGCGGCGGCCCGGCTGCGCCTCCTCACAGAGGGGGCGCGGTCCGGGCCGCCGCGCCGTGCCGCCCTCGCCGAACTGACCGACGACTGGCTGTCCGGGCTGTTCAACGCGGCGGGGGAGGGGCTGCGCGGGGTCTCACTGATCGCCGTCGGCGGCTACGGCCGCGGTGAACTGTCCCCACGCAGCGACCTGGATCTCCTCCTGCTGCACGACGGCAGCGACTCCGGCGCGGTCGCCGCCCTGGCCGACCGCATGTGGTACCCGGTCTGGGACCTCGGCCTCGCCCTCGACCACTCCGTGCGTACGCCGGCCGAGGCCCGCAAGACCGCCGGCGAGGACCTGAAGGTGCAGTTGGGTCTGCTGGACGCCCGGCACCTCGCGGGAGACCTCGGCCTCACCGCCGGATTGCGTACGGCCGTCCTCGCCGACTGGCGCAACCAGGCGCCGAAACGTCTCCCCGAGCTCCAGGAGCTGTGCGCCGAGCGCGCCGAGCGGCAGGGCGAGCTGCAGTACCTCCTGGAACCGGACCTCAAGGAAGCGCGAGGCGGGCTGAGGGACGCCACCGCCCTGCGCGCCGTCGCCGCCTCCTGGCTGGCCGACGCCCCGCGCGAGGGCCTCGACGACGCCCGGCGCCGGCTCCTCGACGTCCGTGACGCCCTGCACCTGACGACCGGGCGCGCGACCGACCGGCTCGCGCTCCAGGAGCAGGACCAGGTCGCCGCCGAGCTCGGTCTGCTCGACGCCGACACGCTGCTGCGGCAGGTGTACGAGGCGGCGCGGGTCATCTCCTACGCCAGTGATGTCACCTGGCGCGAAGTGGGGCGCGTTCTCAGGTCGCGCGCCGTGCGGCCGCGTCTGCGCGCCATGCTCGGGGGTGGCAAGCCGGTCTCCGACCGCTCGCCGCTGGCCGAGGGGGTGGTGGAGCAGGACGGCGAGGTGGTGCTCGCCCGTGCCGCGCGCCCCGAACGCGACCCTGTGCTCCCCCTGCGTGCCGCGGCCGCCGCCGCGCAGGCCGGGCTTCCGCTCTCCCTGCACGCCGTGCGGCGGATGGCTGCCACCGCGCGCCCCCTGCCCTCGCCCTGGCCCGCCGAGGCGCGCGAACAGCTCGTGACCCTGCTCGGTTCCGGCCAGCCCACCATCGACGTGTGGGAGGCGCTGGAGGCGGAGGGCCTGATCACCCGCCTGCTTCCCGACTGGGAGCGGGTGCGCTGCCGGCCGCAGCGCAACGCCGTGCACGTCTGGACCGTCGACCGGCACCTCATCGAGACCGCCGTCCGCGCCTCCGAGTTCACCCGCCGCGTCAGCCGCCCCGACCTGCTGCTGGTCGCCGCACTGCTGCACGACATCGGCAAGGGCTGGCCCGGCGACCACTCGGTGGCCGGCGAGATCATCGCCAAGGACGTGGCCGCCCGGATCGGCTTCGACCGCGCGGAAGTGGCGGTGCTCGCCACGCTCGTACGCCATCATCTGCTGCTCATCGACACCGCCACCCGGCGTGACCTGGAGGACCCGGCCACCGTGCGCTCGGTCGCCGAGGCGGTCGGCTCGCAGAGCACCCTGGAACTGCTGCACGCGCTGACCGAGGCGGACGCGCTGGCCACCGGACCGGCCGCCTGGTCGTCCTGGCGGGGCTCGCTCGTCGCCGACCTGGTCAAGCGGGTCCACGCGGTCCTGTCCGGGGACCTCGCGGACGAGCCCGAGTCCGCCGCGCCGACCGCCGAGCAGGAGCGGCTCGCGATCGAGGCGGTCGCCACCGGCGGCCCGGTGCTCGCCCTGCGTGCGCAGACCGAGCCGCCGACGACCGAGGAGCAGCCGGTCGGAGATCCCGAGCCCCTCGGCGTGGAACTGCTCATCGCCGTACCCGACCAGACGGGCGTGCTGCCCGCGGTGGCCGGCGTCCTCGCCATGCACCGCCTGACGGTCCGCACCGCCGAGCTGCGCGCCCTGGACCTGCCCGACGGCGTCGAGGGCTCCGTCCTGCTGCTGAACTGGCGGGTCGCCGCCGAGTACGGCTCGCTGCCCCAGGCCGCCCGGCTCCGCGCCGATCTCGTACGCGCTCTCGACGGCTCCCTCGACATCACGGGCCGCCTCGCCGAACGCGACGCCGCCTATCCGCGTCGCCGGGGAGTCGTGGCGCCGCCGCCCCGGGTCACCGTCCACCCGGCGGCCTCCCGCCTGGCCACGGTCATCGAGGTCCGCGCCCAGGACGTACCCGGCCTGCTGCACCGCATCGGGCACGCGCTGGAGGAGGCGGGCGTGCGGATGCGCAGCGCGCACGTGAGCACGCTCGGGGCCAACGCGGTCGATGCTTTCTATGTGACCGGGCCGGAGGGGGCGCCGCTGCCGAACGACGAGGCGGCCTCCGTGGTGCGGAAACTGGAGGAGACGCTGCGGGGGTGACCCCGAGGCGTCCGACACACCGTCCCCGCGGAAGCGGGGTGCCGTCCCCGCCCGCCGTGTGCAGCGGGCGGGGACGATTGTCTTGCGGGGCCGGATACCCTGGAAGACGCTCACACTGCCCCCGACTCCGAGGACCGACGCCGCCGTGTTCGATACTCTCTCCGATCGCCTTTCAGCGACCTTCAAGAACTTGCGCGGCAAGGGGCGCTTGAGCGAAGCGGACATCGACGCCACGGCGCGCGAGATCCGCATCGCCCTCCTCGAAGCGGACGTCGCCCTGCCCGTCGTGCGGACGTTCATCAAGAACGTCAAGGAACGCGCGCTCGGGGCCGAGGTCTCGCGGGCGCTGAACCCCGCCCAGCAGGTCCTGAAGATCGTGAACGAGGAACTCGTCACGATCCTCGGCGGCGAGACCCGCCGTCTGCGCTTCGCCAAGCAGCCGCCGACCGTGATCATGCTGGCGGGTCTGCAGGGTGCCGGTAAGACCACCCTCGCGGGCAAGCTCGGCCGCTGGCTGAAGGAGCAGGGCCACTCGCCCATCCTGGTCGCCGCCGACCTCCAGCGCCCCAACGCCGTCAACCAGCTCAGCGTGGTCGCCGAGCGCGCCGGCGTGGCCGTCTTCGCCCCGGAGCCGGGCAACGGCGTCGGCGATCCGGTCAAGGTCGCCAAGGACTCCATCGAGCACGCGAAGACCAAGGTCCACGACATCGTGATCGTGGACACCGCCGGCCGCCTCGGTATCGACGCCGAGATGATGCAGCAGGCGGCGGACATCCGGGACGCGGTCTCGCCGGACGAGATCCTCTTCGTCGTCGACGCGATGATCGGCCAGGACGCGGTCAACACCGCCGAGTCCTTCCGTGACGGCGTCGGCTTCGACGGCGTGGTGCTGTCCAAGCTCGACGGTGACGCCCGCGGTGGTGCGGCGCTGTCGATCGCCTCGGTCACCGGCAAGCCGATCATGTTCGCGTCGAACGGCGAGAAGCTCGACGACTTCGACGCCTTCCACCCTGACCGGATGGCCTCCCGCATCCTCGACATGGGTGACCTGCTCACCCTGATCGAGCAGGCGGAGAAGACGTTCAGCCAGGAAGAGGCCCAGCAGATGGCCTCCAAGCTGGCGTCCAAGAAGGGCCAGGACTTCACCCTGGATGACTTCCTGGCCCAGATGGAGCAGGTCCGGAAGATGGGCAGCATCTCCAAGCTGCTCGGCATGCTTCCGGGCATGGGCCAGATCAAGGACCAGATCAACAACCTCGACGAGCGCGACGTCGACCGCACGGCCGCCATCATCAAGTCGATGACCCCGGCCGAGCGCCAGGAGCCGACGATCATCAACGGCTCGCGCCGCGCCCGTATCGCCAAGGGTTCCGGCGTCGACGTCAGCGCGGTCAAGGGCCTGGTCGAGCGGTTCTTCGAGGCCCGCAAGATGATGTCCCGCATGGCCCAGGGCGGCGGTATGCCCGGCATGCCGGGGGTCCCGGGCATGGGCGGCGGCCCCGGCCGCTCCAAGAAGCAGCCGAAGAAGGCCAAGGGCAAGCAGCGCTCCGGCAACCCGATGAAGCGCAAGCAGCAGGAGCAGGAGGAGGCCGCCCGCCGCGCCGCCGCGGCCCAGGGCGGGGGCGCGTTCGGCGTGCCGGGCCAGCAGGCTCCGCAGGACTTCGAGCTGCCGGACGAGTTCAAGAAGTTCATGGGCTGACAGCTGTTGCACGCGGCTCAGCGCTGAGCCTGTCTGTACGTCGCTGGGGGCGCCCTTCCTTTCACGGAGGGGCGCCCCCCAGTGCGTTCCCGCAGGTACTGACGAGCCCTGGCGTATCGAGGGCACCGTTCCTGAGCAGTGAGCGGGAGTGAGTCCGCGCACTGGCACGCCCCGAACGGTCGTGGGCGTCCTGGTCCCCGGCGTACTCGACCCCGAGGCGGCGACACGCATCCGTGCGGGGCCCCTGCTCCACCAGCGTGATCGGGCCAAACCGACCTGAGCGCACCCGCGTCACCGCGGAGCCCGTGGTCCGGCAGCGCAGCTTTCCGGCCAACCTGCTGATCTCGCCGGCCCTGATGCTGCGGGCATGGGCGGCGCGGGCGGCATGCTCGGCCGGAAGCAGCCGCCCAAGCCGGTGGAGCTGGAGTCGGGGCAGAAGCGCATGACGTTCGAGGACGTGGCGGGCATCGACGAGGTCGAGGGCGAGCTCAGCGACGTCGTCGACTTCCTGAAGAACCCGGACCCCTACCGGAAGACGGGCGCCAAGATGCCCAGGGGCGTGCTGCCGGCCGGTCCGCCCGGCACCGGAAAGACCCTCCTCGCACGTGCGGTGGCCGGCGAGGCGGGGGGTGCCCTTCTTCTCGGCGTCCGCCTCCGAGTTCATCGAGGTGATCGTGGGCGTGGGCGCCTCCCGCGTGCTGAACTGTTCGCCGAGGCACGCAAGGTGGCCCCGTCGATCATCTTCATCGACGAGACCGACACCATCGGCCGGGCCCGCGGCGGCGGCTCCGGCATGGGCGGCCACGGGCCGGCGCCGGGCTGAACGCGCCTGCTGAAGGAAGCCGACGTCTGAAAGAAGCCGACGTCTGAAAGAAGCCGACGTCTGAAAGAAGCCGACGTCTGGAGGAAACCGACGTCTAGGGGACACGCGCTATCAGGTACCGGAACACGTTCGGCATCCACACCGTGCCGTCCCGGCGCTGATGCGGATGCAGGGCCTCCGCCAGCTCCTTGTCGACCTGGACCCGGTCCGTCGCGGAGATCGCCGCGTCGAAGAGGCCTGTCGACAGCAGTCCGCGCACCGCGCTGTCGACGTCCGCGTACCCGAAGGGGCAGGCGACCCGGCCGGAGCCGTCCGGCTTGAGGCCGGCCCGCTGGGCGACCTCCTCCAGGTCGTCACGGAGAGCGGGGCGCCAACTGCCCGTACTGCGCAACGGATCCGCCAGCTTGGTGGCCACCCGCAGCACGGACGACGTGGCGCACCGCTCCGGCGGGCCCCAGCCGGCCAGCACCACGGGCGCCCCCCGCGCGGCAAGCGGCACCGCCGAGGCGAGCAGCTCCCCGAGCCCCTCCGAGTCGCCCGCGAGACACCCGATGGGCTCGAAGGCGGTCACCACGGTGTACGCGGGAGTGTCCGCGTCGGCCGCTTCCCCGGGTAAACCCTCGACGAGCCGGGTGCCGGCACGCGCGCGCGTGCCCCCCGCCTGCGGCAGCAGCCGCTCCCGCGCGAGGGCCAGCCGTTGGGGGGAGGAGTCGTCGACACCGGTCACCGCGGCACCTCTGGAGGCCGCCATCAGCAGGGCGAGCCCGGAGCCGCAGTCGAGGCCCAGCAGTCGCGAGGCGGGGCCGACTTCCAGTCGCTCGTAGACGGCCTCGTAGAGCGGCACCAGCATCCGCTCCTGGATCTCGGACCAGTCACGCGCGCGTGCACCGAGGTCCACACGGGGTGGCTCTCCCGTATGGGACAGGTGCTGCCGCACGAGCGTAGGTGTCATAGGTAAGCGCCCCAATCTGCCGAGAGTTGCCGCCGTGCCCGATTCCGTAGCCCCCGTGACATGCGCTCGCACTCCCCCCGTATGCCAGGTAACTCCGCACTCGACCGCGCGTCCAGGGGTTGTCCGGCCCTGCTTGTGGGTTCGCTGTGCGAGTGGCGAGAATTCACATACCGGCAATCTGGGCCCGTACGATCGCGCCCATGGCAAAGGCACCCGTTCTCACGCCCCGCGCGGACGACTTCCCGCGCTGGTACCAGGATCTGATCAACAAGGCCGAGCTGGCCGACAACGGGCCGGTGCGCGGCACCATGGTGATCCGACCGTACGGGTACGGGCTGTGGGAGCGGATGCAGGCGGAGATGGACGCCCGCATCAAGGAGACGGGTACCCAGAACGCGTACTTCCCGCTGCTGATCCCGCAGTCGTACCTGACGCGCGAGGCGGACCACGTCGAGGGGTTCGCGCCGGAGCTGGCCGTGGTGACGCACGGCGGCGGCAAGGAGCTGGAGGAGCCGGCGGTCGTCCGCCCCACCTCCGAGATGATCATCAACGACTACTTCTCGAAGTGGGTGCAGAGCTACCGTGACCTGCCCCTGCTGATCAACCAGTGGGCCAACGTGGTCCGTTGGGAGCTCCGGCCCCGCTTGTTCCTGCGCACGACCGAGTTCCTGTGGCAGGAGGGCCACACCGCGCACGCCACGTTCGAGGACGCGCGCGACTTCGCCTCCCACATCCATCGCGAGGTCTACGAGGACTTCATGACGAACGTCCTCGCGATGGACGTCGTCCCCGGCCGCAAGACCGTCAAGGAACGGTTCGCCGGCGCCATCAACACCCTCACGCTCGAAGGCATGATGGGCGACGGCAAGGCGCTCCAGATGGCCACCAGCCACGAGCTGGGCCAGAACTTCGCCAAGGCCTTCAACACCTCGTACCTGTCCAAGGACGGCACGCAGGAACTCGTCTGGCAGACCTCCTGGGGCTCGACCACCCGCATGATCGGCGCCCTGGTGATGATGCACGGCGACGACAACGGCCTCCGGGTCCCGCCGCGCCTGGCCCAGATCCAGGCCGTCGTCCTCGCCATCAAGGGCGACGAGGCGGTTCTGGCCAAGGTCCGTGAGCTCGGCGACCGGCTGAAGGCGGCGGGCGTACGCGTCCAGGTCGACGACCGGGTGGACACCCCCTTCGGCCGCCGCGCCGTCGACTGGGAGCTGAAGGGCGTGCCCGTACGGATCGAGATCGGGCCCCGTGACCTGGAGAACGGCACCGCGATGCTGGCCCGCCGCATCCCGGGCGGCAAGGAGCCGGTCGCCCTGGATTCCCTCGTCGGCAGCCTCCCAGCGATCCTCGAAGAGGACCAGGCGCTGCTCCTGAAGCAGTCCCGCGAGCGCCGCGAGTCCCGTACGTCGGAGGTGTCGACGATCGAGGAGGCCGTCGAGGCCGCCGTCGCCGGCGGCTGGGCGCGCATCCCCTGGGCGACCCTCGGCGAAGAGGGCGAGGCCAAGCTGGCCGACCACTCGGTGACCGTACGGTGTCTGGTCACCGAGGACGGGTCGGTGCCGGAGGACGGTGACGCGCCGGGTAACGTCGCGATCGTCGCGCGCGCTTACTAAGTAGCGCCCTTCCGGCGGGAGAGCGACCGAAACGCCTCTTGCGCAACTGCGGATCACAGGTGCCCCGGCGTGCGGACATCGTCTACGTGCCGGGGCGTACGTCAGACTACGCACCAGCTTGTTACGAGCTGTGAGGCTTATCCGCAGATCAGCGCACCCGCCCTCGTCAGGACGCATCAGCGGCAACTGACGGGTACGTGCAAATTATTTGGGATGCCCCGGAATCGGAACACAGGGGCACTCTGGCTCGTTGTCATTACGTGAGCACGACACAGACACCACCTGTTCTCGCCGCAGAGCTGGCAGAGGCGTGGGCCGACATTCAGCGGTACCACCCCGAGCTGCCCGATCTTGCCGCGCCAGAGTCCCTGATCGGGGAGTCGTCGTCCGCGTGCGGTCACGAGCTCTCCTTCGAGCGACTGCTTCACGAGGCAGTCCATGGCATCGCCGCCTCGCGCGGCATCCGCGACACGTCCCGTGCCGGCCGCTACCACAACCGCAGATTCCTCGCGATCGCCGAGGAGCTGGGCCTGGACCACCCCGAGGAGCCGCACCCGAGCAGCGGTTTCTCCCTGGTCACGCTCACCCCCGAGGCGAAGCGCCGTTACCGCCCGACCATCGAGCGCCTCCAGCGCGCCCTCAAGGCGCACTCGGTGGCCACCGCCGCCGACACGTCCCGCACCTTCCGCGGCCCGGCCGCCCGCCACGGCTCCTCCGGTGGCGGCGTCCGGGTCAAGGCGGTCTGCGACTGCGGCCGCAACGTCCGGGTCGTCCCGTCGGTGCTGGCCCAGGCGCCGATCGTGTGCGGGGGGTGCGGGAAGCCGTTCCGTATCCCGGAGGTCGTGGGCGCGGCGGCGAGCTGACTGCCACACCGGCATCTCGTGGGTGCCGGACGAGCGGGCGGCATGGGCGCGGGGCGCCGTTGCGGTCGTACGCAGCGGCACCTCGCGGCGCGCCGGGTGTCTCTCAGGCGTGCCTCGGTGCACCCGCGGTCCAACGCGAGCCGCAGGGTATGGCACAATGGCTAGCTGTACTCGACAGCCGCACAGGAACCCTCTCGCCTCCGGCTGACGCGTCCATCGGGCACTCGGGTACCGCAACCCCACGCGGCCATCTCGCCGTGCCCAACCACGTCAAATCCAGGAGAACCCACTCCCGTGGCAGTCAAGATCAAGCTGAAGCGTCTGGGCAAGATCCGTTCGCCTCACTACCGCATCGTCGTCGCCGACTCCCGTACCCGTCGTGACGGTCGTGCGATCGAGGAGATCGGCCTGTACCACCCGGTGCAGAACCCCTCGCGCATGGAGGTCGACGCCGAGCGCGTGGCCTACTGGCTCTCCGTCGGCGCCCAGCCGACCGAGCCCGTGCTCGCCATCCTGAAGAAGACCGGCGACTGGCAGAAGTTCAAGGGCGAGCCCGCCCCGGCTCCGCTGCTCCAGCCGGCCGAGAAGGCCGCTCGTCCGCTGTTCGAGGCTCTCGGCGGCGACGACGAGGGCAAGGGTGAGGCCATCACCCAGAAGAAGAAGGCTGAGAAGAAGGACGACGCCCCGGCCGAGTCCGCGTCGACCGAGGCCTGAGCATGCTCGAGGAGGCTCTCGAGCACCTCGTGAAGGGCATCGTCGACAACCCTGACGATGTGCAGGTCGCCTCGCGCAACCTGCGTCGCGGGCGGGTGCTGGAGGTCCGGGTCCACCCCGACGACCTCGGCAAGGTGATCGGCCGCAACGGCCGTACCGCACGCGCCCTGCGCACCGTCGTGGGTGCCATCGGCGGCCGCGGTGTCCGCGTCGACCTTGTCGACGTCGACCACGTCCGCTGACGCCAAAAGCAGCACCGGCTCGGGCCGGGGAGGGCCACTGGGCCGTCCCCGGCCCGTAGTCGTTACGGGTCGTTACGACAGGAGATCTTCGAAAAGTGCAGCTCGTAGTCGCACGGATCGGCCGTGCCCACGGCATCAAGGGCGAGGTCACCGTCGAGGTCCGTACAGACGAGCCCGAACTGCGGCTCGCACCCGGCGCCGTACTGGCGACCGACCCCGCCTCGGCGGGTCCGCTCACCATCGAGACCGGCCGCGTCCACAGCGGCCGGCTCCTGCTGCGCTTCGAGGGCGTCCGCGACCGCAACGCTGCCGAGGCCCTGCGCAACATCCTCCTGATCGCCGAGATCGACCCGGAAGTACTGCCCGAGGACGAGGACGAGTTCTACGACCACCAGCTGATCGACCTCGACGTGGTCACCGAGGACGGCATGGAGGTCGGCCGGATCACCGAGATCTCCCACCTGCCCTCGCAGGACCTCTTCATCGTCGAGCGCCCCGACGGGAGCGAGGTGATGATCCCCTTCGTCGAGGAGATCGTCACCGAGATCGACCTGGAGGAGCAGCGGGCGGTCATCGCCCCGCCGCCGGGTCTGATCGACGACCAGGCGGAGATCGCGTCCTCCAGGGAAGACAGCGCATGAGGCTCGACGTCGTCACGATCTTCCCGGAGTACCTGGACCCCCTGAACGTCTCCCTCGTGGGCAAGGCACGCGCGCGTGGACAGCTGAACGTCCATGTGCACGACCTGCGCTCCTGGACGTACGACCGGCACAACACCGTCGACGACACCCCGTACGGCGGCGGCCCGGGGATGGTGATGAAGACCGGCCCGTGGGGGGCCGCGCTGGATTCCGTCCTCGCCGACGGCTACGAGACGGGCTCCCACGCGCCCGCACTGATCGTCCCCACCCCCAGCGGCAGCCCCTTCACCCAGGAACTCGCCGTCGAGCTCTCAGAGCGCCCCTGGCTGATCTTCACGCCGGCTCGTTACGAGGGCATCGACCGCCGGGTCATCGACGAGTACGCGACCCGGATACCCGTCTACGAGGTCTCCATCGGCGACTACGTCCTCGCCGGCGGCGAGGCGGCCGTACTCGTCATCACCGAGGCCGTGGCGCGGCTGTTGCCGGGTGTCCTGGGCAACGCCGAGTCGCACCAGGACGACTCCTTCGCGCCCGGGGCCATGGCCAACCTCCTGGAGGGCCCCGTCTACACCAAGCCGCCCCGGTGGCGCGACCGCGGGATCCCGGACGTGCTGCTCAGCGGCCACCACGGCAAGATCGCCCGCTGGCGCCGGGACGAGGCCCTGAAGCGTACGGCGGCCAACCGGCCCGACCTCATCGAGCGCTGCGATCCCAAGGTCTTCGACAAGAAAGACCGCGAGATGCTCTCCATCCTTGGCTGGGCGCCGGACCCCGACGGGGAGCCGTACGGCCGATTTTGGCGCAGGCCGGAGGGCGTGGAAGAATAGGTCGCTGTTGTGCGTCGTCCGGCGTGCGCCCCTGCCACAGGGGGACACGACGCCCGCCCCGACCCGTACGGCTCCATCCAGAAACCTAGTTTCCGTTGATGACCTGTGGCATCAGCGAGGAAAGCAGACGAAATGTCTCACCTGCTCGACTCCGTCGACTCCGCGTCGCTGCGCAGCGACGTCCCGGCCTTCCGCCCGGGTGACACCGTCAACGTCCACGTCCGCGTCATCGAGGGCAACCGCTCCCGTGTGCAGCAGTTCAAGGGCGTAGTCATCCGTCGCCAGGGTGCCGGGGTCCGCGAGACCTTCACGGTTCGCAAGGTCTCCTTCTCCGTCGGCGTCGAGCGCACCTTCCCGGTGCACACTCCGATCGTCGAGAAGATCGAGCTCGTCACCCGCGGTGACGTGCGTCGCGCCAAGCTTTACTACCTGCGCGAGCTGCGCGGTAAGGCCGCGAAGATCAAGGAGAAGCGCGACAACTGATCGCGCGCGGGGTCCCACAGAAGGGCCGGATAGCATCTGGCCCCGATGGACACCGAAGCACAGCAGACGGAGCGCGACCGCTCCTCCCGCCCTTCCGATGCCGAGGAGATCTCGGACACAGGGGGACCGGAGGACCGGTCGCGTTTCGTGTTGGTGTCGCGGGCCGTCGAGTGGCTACCCGGCGGGCGGATCACCCTCACCCTGCTGTTCTGTCTGTTGTTCCTGCTGCTGCTCAGCAACTTCGTACTGCAGCCCTTCCAGATTCCCAGCGGATCCATGGAAAGCGGATTGAGGATCGGGGACCGCGTTCTCGTAAATAAGTTGGCGTACCGTTTCGGTGCCGAGCCGCAGCGCGGCGATGTCGTCGTGTTCGACGGAACCGGGTATTTCGGGGACGGGGACTACGTCAAGCGCGTTGTGGGGGTAGGAGGAGACCACGTGGTCTGCTGCGACAAGGAGGGGAAGATCGAGGTGAACGGCCGGTCGGTCGACGAGTCGACGTTCCTGTACCCCGGTGACAGCCCCTCCACGGTGTCCTTCGACGTCCAGGTGCCCGCGGGCACCCTCTTCGTCCTCGGCGACCACCGCAGCGACTCCAGCGACTCCCGCGACCACCTGGGCTCACCGGGCGGCGGCATGATCCCCGTAGACGTCGTCATCGGACGGGCCGACTGGATCCTCTGGCCCGCCGGCCACTTCACCCGCCTGCACCGCCCGGGTGCCTACGCGCGCGTGCCCGCCCCGGAGGCGAGCGAGTCGAAGCAAGCGGACGGCGCCCATGGGTAACCGCGGCAAACCGCGCGGTGCGCCCGAGAGCGCGGCCGACAACCTGCTGCCCACCGGCTCCCGACGCTCCTCCGGCTCGGCCGGCGGCGGTCGTACCCGCGCCGAGCGGCGCAAGCTCCAGCGCAAGGTCAAGCGGCGTCGCAGGCGTGGCGCGGTCAAGGAGATTCCCCTCCTCGTCGGCGTCGCCGTCCTCATAGCCCTCGTTCTGAAGACCTTCCTCGTCCAGGCGTTCGTCATCCCGTCCGGCTCCATGGAGCAGACGATCCAGATCGGCGACCGGGTCCTGGTCGACAAGTTCACCCCGTGGTTCGGCTCCAAGCCCGCGCGCGGGGACGTGGTCGTGTTCAAGGACCCCGGAGGCTGGCTGCAGGACGAGCAGACCACCACGAAGAAGGACGACCCCATCGTCGTCAAGCAGGTCAAGGAGGGGCTCACCTTCATCGGCCTGCTGCCGTCCGACGACGAGAAGGACCTCATCAAGCGGGTCGTCGGCGTCGGCGGCGACCGCGTCAAGTGCTGTGACACGCAAGGGCGAGTCACCGTCAACGGCGTTCCCCTGACGGAGGAATACCTGTATCCCGGGAACACCCCGTCCACGACGGCGTTCGACATCACCGTCCCGCAGGGGCGGCTGTGGGTGATGGGTGACCACCGGGCCAACTCCGCGGACTCCCGCGCGCACCAGGACACGGACTACGGCGGCACGGTCTCCGAGGACTCGGTGGTGGGACGGGCCATGGTCATCGCCTGGCCCTTCGGCCACTGGACCACGCTCGAGGAGCCGAAAACCTATGCTTCCGTGTCCGACTCGGGGTCCGGGTCGACCGCGGCTCCCCAGCTGTCGCTTAGGGTTGCACCCGACGATCCGAACGCATCGATCCAACTCCCGAGCCCTGCGGAACTCCCGCTCGTTATGGGAGTGGTAGGCCTGCGCCGAACTTGGGGCAGGCAGCGGCACAGAGTAAGGAGTTGGCGTGGGGGATGTGGCGGTTGGCGCACGGTCCGGGCACGACGGCGAGGAGCACCGCGGGCGCCCCGTGGAATCAGCCGTCCCGGCCGCGAACAGCGCCGTGACCTCCGGGAGTGACTCCGGGGCGACCGAGGACGACACGAGGACCGAGGAGATCAGGACGGACGACCAAGGGTCGGGTGGCTCGGCCCCCAAGGCGAAGAAGCAGCGCTCCTTCTGGAAGGAGCTGCCCATTCTGATCGGCATCGCGCTGGTACTCGCGCTGCTGATCAAGACGTTCCTGGTGCAGGCCTTCTCGATCCCCTCAGACTCGATGCAGAACACCCTGCAGGTGGGTGACCGCGTTCTGGTCGACAAGCTCACCCCGTGGTTCGGGTCCGAGCCCGAGCGCGGTGAGGTCGTCGTCTTCCACGACCCGGACAACTGGCTGGCGGGCGAGCCGACGACGGACCCGAACGCGGTGCAGACGTTCCTCAGCTGGATCGGCCTGATGCCGTCCGCCGAGGAGAAGGACCTCATCAAGCGGGTCGTCGGCGTCGGCGGCGACACCGTCTCGTGCTCGGGCACCGGCCCGCTGAAGGTCAACGGCAAGGCGCTCGACGAGGCCGCGTACGTCTATCCCGGCAACACCCCGTGCAGCCAGGACGACCAGGGCGGCCAGTTCACGGTGAAGGTGCCCAAGGGTTCCATCTGGGTCATGGGCGACCACCGGCAGAACTCGCGCGACTCGCGCTACAACCAGAACGACAAGAACCACGGCATGGTCCCGGTGAGCGAGGTCGTCGGCCGCGCCATCGTGAAGGCCTGGCCTATCAACCGCTGGGGCACCCTGCCGGTCCCCGACACCTTCGACCAGTCCGGCCTGAACACCCAGTCGTCGGGGTCCGCAGCCCTGACGGTCGCGCCGGACGCGCTCGCCCTCGTCGGTGTGGTGCCGGTGGCGCTGTGGCGCCGTCGGAAGATCGCCGTCGCCGAGACCCGCTGAGGTCAAGCCTCGACAAACCCTCGTACAGCTTGTGACCTTGGTCGGGGCCGAAGGGCTGACCGGGTCAGGTACCGCCGGGTAGGGTGCGGACCCATGGGTGGCGAGAGCACGACGCGTACGGCCCCGCGCAGCGGCGGCACGGACACAGGCCCGGTGGGCAGCCGGACCGGACAGCGACTGTCCGGACTGGCTGTCGCACTGGGCCTTGTGCTGTTCCTCGGAGGCTTCGCCTGGGGCGCGGTGGTCTACCGCCCGTACACCGTGCCCACCGGCTCGATGACGCCGACGATCGACGCCGGCGACCGGGTCCTGGCCCAGCGCGTCGACGGCGGCGAGATACGCCGCGGCGACGTCGTCGTCTTCACGGACAAGACCTGGGTGACCAACGCCCCCGTGGTCAAGCGGGTGGTCGCGATCGGCGGCGACACCGTCGCCTGCTGCACCAAGGGCAAGCTGACCGTCAACGGCAAGCAGGTCGACGAACCGTATCTGCCCGAGGGAAGCACGGCCGAGATCACGGGCTTTCCGACCGTGACGGTGCCGGAGGGCCGGCTGTTCCTGCTCGGCGACGAGCGAGCGGGCTCCCTGGACTCCACGGCCCACCTCACCGACGCGGCGAGCGGCACGGTGTCGCGGAGCGCGGTGACGGCCCGGGTGGACGCCGTCGTCTGGCCCATGAACGGCATGCTGGAGCGGCCGACCGGCTTCGAGGCGCTCGGCGCGCTGTCCTCGCCGGGCCCGCTCCGCACGATCGGCGCGCTGATCGTCGGCGGGGCCGTCCTCGTCCTCGGCGGTGGCGCGTACGGCCCGGTCGCCAAGCTGCTCGGCAGGCGGACCCGCTCCCGGACGCGGACGGAGCCCGCCGGTGCCCGCTGAGGCGACGGACGCGGGCCGGGACTCGTACGAGGGCGGTCTGCGCAAAGTGGCCCGGGTCGTGCTGCTCGATCCCGAAGACCGCATCCTTCTGCTGCACGGCCACGAGCCGGACGATCCGGCCGACGACTGGTGGTTCACGCCCGGCGGCGGCCTGGAGGGCGACGAGACTCGTGAAGAGGCCGCGCTCAGGGAACTCGCCGAGGAGACCGGCATCACCGAGGTCGAGCTCGGCCCGGTGCTGTGGCGGCGGACCTGCTCATTCCCGTTCGCCGGCCGCCGCTGGGACCAGGACGAGTGGTACTACCTGGCCCGGACGACCGGTACGCCTGAGGTAGTGCCCGCGGCGATGGGGCTGACCGAGCTGGAGCGGCGCAGTGTCGCCGGAGCGCGCTGGTGGACGTGTCGGGAACTGACCCGGGCACATGAGACGGTGTATCCGACCAGACTCGCCGAGCTGCTGCGAAGGCTGCTCGACGAAGGTCCCCCGGCCGGGCCCGTGACCCTGGACACCGAAATCGTCTAGGGGCTCGCGGGGCTGGCGCACAATGGTGGGATCGCACGGCTGAAGGGGAACATGCCATGAGCGCCGAGGACCTCGAGAAGTACGAGACCGAGATGGAGCTGAAGCTCTACCGGGAGTACCGCGATGTCGTCGGTCTGTTCAAATACGTGATCGAGACCGAGCGGCGTTTCTACCTGACCAACGACTACGAGATGCAGGTGCACTCGGTCCAGGGTGAGGTGTTCTTCGAGGTGTCCATGGCGGATGCCTGGGTGTGGGACATGTACCGGCCGGCACGGTTCGTGAAGCAGGTACGGGTGCTCACGTTCAAGGACGTGAACATCGAGGAGCTGAACAAGAACGACCTGGAGATGCCCGGCGGGTGAGGGGCTGGCCGAGGTTCCCCGTCGGGGTGACGGGGTTTTCCACAACCGGTGAGTAGTCCACCAAGATCAACTTGGTCGGCCTGTTTGCGCGACGGTTGGCGCCGGAGGTGGTGCCGACATGAACAACCAACAGGCACGCAGTGCACTCGGCAGGTATGGCGAGGCGCTGGCCGCGCGGCGGCTGGTGGCGGCCGGTATGACGGTCCTGGAGCGCAACTGGCGCTGCGGGAGGACCGGAGAGATCGACATCGTGGCGCGGGACGGCGACGTCCTGGTGGTCTGCGAGGTCAAGACGCGGCGGGCCGGGCTCTTCGAGCATCCGATGGCCGCGGTGAGCCCCGACAAGGCGGAGCGCCTGCGAGGCCTCGCCGAACGCTGGATCCACGCCCATGGAGGGGCACCGCCGGGAGGCGTGCGCATCGACCTGGTGGGGATCGTCCTGCCCAGCCGCGGCGCCCCCGTGGTCGAGCATGTGCGAGGGGTGGCCTGAGATGGGTTTCGCACGTACGTGCTCCGTGGCGCTGGTGGGCGTCGAGGGCGTGGTGGTCGAGGTCCAGGCCGACCTGGAGCCCGGGGTCGCGGCGTTCACTCTGGTGGGCCTCCCGGACAAGAGCCTGACGGAGAGCCGGGACCGGGTCCGGGCGGCGGTGGTCAATTCGGGCGCCTCGTGGCCCCAGAAGAAGCTGACCGTGGGGCTGAGTCCGGCGTCGGTCCCGAAGAGTGGCAGCGGGTTCGACCTGGCTGTTGCGGCGGCGGTGCTGGGGGCGGCCGAGCGGATCGATCCGCGGGTGCTTGCCGACATCGTGATGATCGGAGAGGTGGGCCTCGACGGCCGGGTGCGGCCGGTGCGGGGCATCCTCCCGGCCGTGCTGGCCGCGGCGGACGCAGGCTATGAGCAGGTGGTGGTGCCGGAGTGCGCCGCCGCCGAGGCCTCCCTGGTGCCCGGTGTGTCGGTGCTGGGGGTACGCAGCCTGCGGCAGCTGATCGCGGTCCTCGCGGACGAGCCCGTGCCGGACGAGGAACCGGACGACGCGGGCCGCCCCGACCCGCTCCTCGCCGGCCTGCGGGTGCCGGGCACCGGCGCGGCCACCGGAATGCACGGCGTGGGTGCCGCACAGCTCGACCACGGCCATGACCTCGCCGACGTCGTGGGCCAGACCTCGGCGCGCACGGCCGTGGAGGTCGCCGCGGCGGGCGGACATCACCTGTTCCTGGAGGGGCCGCCGGGCGCCGGGAAGACGATGCTCGCGGAGCGGCTGCCCGCCATCCTGCCGCCGCTCGACCGCCAGGACTCGCTGGAGGTCACGGCGGTGCACTCGGTGGCGGGCCTGCTGCCGCCGGGCAAGCCCCTGATCGCCGTCGCCCCCTACTGCGCCCCGCACCATTCGGCGACGATGCAGGCGCTGGTCGGCGGGGGCCCCGGCGTCGCCCGGCCCGGCGCGGTCTCCCTCTCGCACCGAGGTGTTCTCTTCCTGGATGAAACCCCCGAATTCAGCAGTCGAGCCCTGGACGCCCTTCGGCAGCCCCTGGAGGCCGGGCATGTCGTGATCGCACGCAGCGCGGGCGTGGTGCGCTTCCCGGCGAAGTTCCTGATGGTCGCCTGTTATGCGTTGGTGGACGGTGTCCGAAGGAGGCCGGGGCGCTACCGGGGCCGAGGGGCCGCCACGGGAAAACGTTGACGTGACCGCAATGAAATAACTATTGTTGCGGTTGGGGCAACGATTGACTGGAGGTCGGCATGGTGCGTCTGGGTGGTGTGAGCGAGGTGGCTGAACTGCTCGGCGTTAGTCGGCAGCGGCTGGGGATCTTGAGGAATGGCGGCAGCTTCCCGGATCCGGTGGCGGATCTTGCGGTCGGGCCGATCTGGGACCTCGACGAGATAGCTGCGTGGATGAGTTCAGGGCTCCGGCGGACTTCTGCGGGCCGGCCGTCTGCCGCGGAGTCGCAGAGACTCCTTGGCGATCGTTTCGGACTTGAGGATCGGATCGGTACCGGCGGCTTCGCCGATGTCTTCCGAGCCCTCGACCGCAAGACGGGCGATCTCGTCGCGGTGAAGGTGCTCCGGGATGTCGATAACATCGACACCGAAGAGGTGCACCGTTTCAAGCGGGAGCTGCGGTTCCAAACCGGCCTGGCCCACCAAAACGTGATCCCTGTGCTTGCGCAGGGGGATTGCAGCGGTCGTGACGAGATCTGGTACGCGATGCCCCTCGCGACCGGCAGCCTCTTGGACGTCATCGCCGAATTCAAGGACAATCCGGCCGCGATCGCCGATGTGATGCGTCAGCTCTGCGCGGGTCTGACCTACGTACACAAGACCGGGATCCTCCATCGTGACCTGAAGCCTGCCAACATCCTCCGGACTGCCGGTGGAGGGTGGGCGATCAGCGACTTCGGCCTCGCCCGCGAGAGCGAGCTGATGAGCCAAGCCCTTACTTCTACCCTCCGGCAGGGCCTCGGAACGGGTGTCTACGCCGCGCCTGAACAACTGATGCGTCCGAAGGATGCTGACGCCCGGGCGGATGTGTTCTCGCTGGGGAAGATCCTCCAGCATCTACTCACCGGTGAACTGCCCATCTCCGACGACTCGCTCAAGAACGGGCCCCTCCGCCCGGTGATCCTTCGCGCGACCGCCCGGCACGACAAGCGGTATGAGACACCGGCGAAGTTCATGGATGCGATCGAGCGCGCTCTCGAAGCCGACAAGATCACTTGGCGGTCACCGGAGGACGTCGCCAACACCTTTATGGCCAGGATGCAGACCCCCGGGGTCGACGCCATCGCTGTCGAGGAATTCGTGAGTTGGGCTCAGCGTGTCGATCCAAAAGACGATGTGGCCCAGGGCGAGGTCCAGCGAGTGCTGACGGGCATGACGGCTGAGACCATCGTCTTCGCCTGGCAGAACAACAGCCCTGGCTTCCTCGTCGTCTACGAGAACTTTTGTTCCTACGTCAACCACCGTGACTTCCCGTTCGCCTACTGCGACGTGCTAGCCGACTTCTGTCGACGGACGGTTCAGACGACCAACGACAACGAGATCCTGCGGCTTACCGTTCGCACGCTGCCTGAACTCGGCCGTTCACACAACCGCTGGCACGTCCAGGACGTACTCGCCAACATCCTGCAGCCCATCCGCGACGCGGAGACCGCCCTCGTGGCCCTCGAAGCCCTCCAGGCTGCTGAAATTGACAACGTGACCTGGGCCATCAACGACTTCGTCCAGCGCTCGCTGCACCCTCTCCTCAACGAGGGCATCAAGACCATCAAGGCACGCGGCCTCAACCTCCTGGCCTCCTAATAGAGAGGCTCTCGAGCACTATGTCGTGGTGGACAGTGTCCACTCGTGCCGAACATCGTTCTGCTCCATGTGAAGCAGGAACAACTCAAGTGGCGCATGGGAGTGACACGGCGCAGGCGTCGACTTCCTCGTGAACCTCGGCCCCTCCTGCAGGAACTGCTGGAATCCTGCGACACGGCGGTGATGGCTGCTTGGCTGGACGCCGAGGGGATCGATGAGAACACGCCGTTCCTGATCGCGCCCGACGCCACATACGACGCCCAGATGAACGGCCACTGGATCTCGGCGCGGATGGCCGGCGCATCCCGACACACCAAGTGGGGCTCTGCGCGCGAGATGCGTACGTTCTGCGACTTCCTCTGGAACCACCGACCTTCTGTCCCGGCAGGGGCAGAAGGGACAGGTTACGGGGCAATCATGCGGCCTCGCAGCTGGCGGGACGCCACGGTCCGGGACCGGGAGGTCTACGAGTTCTGGCGGTGCGACGACCCCAGGGGATCGAGGCTCGTCGGCTCGTCCTGGAACCACGCGGTGACGATGGCCGACGGCTTCTACAAGTGGGCCTGCAACCCCCTACGCAAGTACGCGGACGAGAACCCCATCGAGCAACGCCCCAGCCGGCGACGGCAGGGCGAATCGGGTCGGAGTAGCAGCAAGGGCGGGGAGACGGCGGCGAACAAGCGGCCGAACGCCCGCCGCAAGAAGGTCGTCTGGCTGACTCCGGAGCAATACCGCACCTGGCGGGACACCGGGATCCGCGGCTACTTACCGACAGGGGTGAAGGACCCGGCGTTCAGGGGAAAGCTCACGGCCCGAAATGCCGCCTACAGCGATCTGATGGTCCGCACCGGGTTACGGCTGGAGGAGCAGTCAGCCCTGACCTTGTTCGAGCTGCCTGACCACGACGGGTTGAGCGCCTACTACCGGTTCTGGCTGCCGGAGGAGATCGCCAAGGGCGGCTCCTGCCGCGACATCTACATTCCCGACGGCGGCCTGCGGTCGATCGTCGACTACGTCGAGATCGACCGGGCCGACGCGGTGGCCCGAGCCCAGGCCGCAGGCCTCTACGAGGCGGTCGAGGACAAGCTGATCGTGGAGCCGGGGTCCGACCGGGTCCGCATAGGCGATGAGTGGCACCAGGTCGCGGACTTGGACGCGGAGGAGAGACTGCGGCTGTTCACCAGTACCGAGCACGGCCTGGAGCCGGCCGCCCTCTGGCTCGCAGAGGACGGCATGCCGCTGACGCTGCACACGTGGAAGTGGGTGTTCCGGGAGGCCAGCCGCCGCTGCCGCCGACTCGGGGTGAAGATCCACTGTCATCCGCATGCCCTGCGGCACAGTTTCGCCGTTGTGACTTTGGAACAGCTCCAGCGAGCCCATTTGGAGTCGCTGGCACAGATGGAGGCCGCTCAGCGTCGCCATTACCGGATGATCTGGGGCGACCCGCTGGACTGGGTCCGCATCAGACTCGGCCACGCCAGCTTGGAGACCACACAGCAATACCTCCACACCCTGCGCGAACTGGAGATGCAGACGCGTCTGCTGTTGGTTCCCGACCTCTGGGAGCACCCCGACCGGCGATACCTGGCGGAGATGGCAAAGGCGGTGGAAGCCGAGGAATGCCGCACCCTCGAGGACGCCTGGAACGAGGACAGCTTCCTGGCAGAGGAGTGGGCATGAACAACGGCCCGGACACTGTGACGCTGCCCGTGCCCAGGACGGCGCCCGGCCGCGGCACCGTTCAACCGGAAGACATCTACGAGCCGCCCCTGGCTGTCGAGGCTCCGTCCGACGCCGCGATCGTCGTCCACTTCACGGGCAAGGACGATCGCACGGCAATGTTCTCTTTCGAGGGACTTCCCCTGCCCGAACTCCACGAGGACCTGGCCCGCGCCTTCGCGGCACGCTTCGGGAAGAACCAGCTCAACACCGTCGCCAGCGCCTACGGGCAGTGGAATGTCATCCAGAGGCTGGTGCGGTTCCTGGGCGCCCTGCCCCGCCCGCCGCGGAGCCTGTCCCGTCTCACAGGCGCGCAACTCAAGCGCTACCGGATGCACGTTCAGGCGGGCATGAACGACCTGACGCTGTTCGCGCACTTCAAGCTGGTGCACGCCTTGCTGCGGAAGGTCCCTGCCGATCGGCTGCGGCCCGAGGTCCTGGACGCGATCTGGCAGGCCGCGAGGATCGACAAGCGCAAGATTCGGAGCAAGCCCGGCTACGACGACGCGACCTTCCACAAGATCGTGACCGCGGCACGTAGCTCGGTCGTCGACATTTACCAGCGCATCCGCGAGGGCGAGAGGCTGCTGGCCCGCTTCGAGGGCGATCCCACCCAGCTGACGGGGGTGGAACTCGACCGCGGGGTGGAACTGTCCGAGATAGCCCGCACCGGCCGCATCCCGCACGTTCCGGGGGCCAGAGGGAACTGGCGGTCGACGAACCTGCCCGACCCCGCGGCCCGGCTGCGGACCGCGCGGCAGCTGTTCCTCACCCACGACGACATTGTCCCGCTGGTCGTGTTCGGGGTCGCCGTTACCGGACGCAACGCGGAAACGATCAAAGAACTCCCCGTCGAGCATCGTCTCCTCGACGGTCAGGCCGTCGCCCTGGAGATCGTCAAGCGCCGGCGCGGAGCCGATCGCTGGTTCGAGGAGGTGACCTGGGACGTCGGCCGCCAGAGCGAACGGCTGAAGACCGCAGGCGGCTACTACCTGTTCTGCGAACGGCTGGCCCGCCGTGGCCGACAGTTCAGCCGGTCAGCACTGATCTGGTCGGTCTGGACGAACGGGAAGATGAACGGCAAGGACGCCACCAGCGGCCACAAGAACCCCTTCGACATCCGGCTCAGCTTCACCTCCACGTTGACCGGTTGGGTGAAGACACAGCCTGAACTGTGCGACCTTCCGGACTTCGTCCTGGATCTGAACCGGCTCAAGACCACGCTGGACCGGGTCAACACGCGGGCCGCGGGCGGACACCTGCCGTCCTCGATCCGGTCGAACACGCAGGACGTCCTCTTCCGCAACTACCTCGCCGGCGACCCGGACGTCCAGGACTGGGCCGAGGACGTGATCACCGAAGCGTTGGAGGACACCGAGGACGCTGCCCGCACGGCCTACCGGCGGACCCGCAAGGCTACCGGTGAGCTGAAGGTCCTCACCGGCCCGGTTGACGAAGCCCGTGATGTGGCCACCGCCGGTATCGGCTTGGACGCGGACACGGCCCGCGAGGTCCTCGACGGCGAGAGGGACACACCATTCGCGGCCTGCACCAAGACCACCGACGACTGCCGCGACTCGTTCCTGACCTGCTTCGCCTGCCGCAACGCGGTCGCCACAGCCAGTCACCTGCCCGCCCAGCTCGCCCTCCTCGACGAACTCGCCGCCCTCTGGGAGGGCACCGACCGTGGGACATGGTGGCGCCGGTTCGGACAGGCCTGGCTGGCGATCAACGAGGACATCCTTCCCCGGTTCACTCCGCAGGAGCGGGCCGCCGCCGAGGCCGCCAAACCTGCAGACCGGGTCCTTCCGCTCCTCGACGGCCCCAGCGAGGAGGACACCGCATGGGTCTGATTCACCATCCTCTGCCCGACACACCCGCCAGCCCGGACGCCCTCGTCCTAGGACGCCGCCGCCTTCGCAGTGGCGTCCGCCGCAGCGACACCTCGCGCCTCCGCGATGACGTCTGGCGACTGTCACCGGCGCTGCACCAGCGCCAGCAATCTGCCCTGATCTTGAACTTCCTGGCCATCCCGGTCCGCTTCCGCCCCACAGTCAAACTGCTGTTCTATGCCCTGCTGAACACCAAGCCCCCGGCCGGGCAACAGCGGCTCGAGATGGTGACGATCCACGGCTACTTCCAGGCCTTCAAGGAGTTCCTCGACTGGCTGGACTCCCGGCCCTACGGCCGCTTCAACTCCCTCACCCCCGACGACCTCCGGCAGTTCCAGAGGCACCTGCAGGCCACGGTCTCCTCGGCCGGCCAGCGGGCCAACCACCGCCGCTCCGTCCGCCTGCTCTGGACTTGGCGCGAACACCTCGCAGACGATCACCTCGCCCTCGACCCGGAGCGGCTGGAGGACGACTGGCACGAGGGAAAGTCCCGCGTCCGCAAACGGGAGAATGCCAACCCCCGCATCCCCGAGCAAGTCGTCAGTCCCCTGGTGATCTGGTCGCTCAGGTTCGTCGACGACTTCGCCGACGACATCCTCGCCGCCCAGGACGAATGGCTCGCCCTGCAGAAGAAGACCCGCCGCGATTCGCAGACTGGCCAGGGCGCCCGGCGCCGGCTCGCTGCCCTCATGCGCCGATATCGGGAAGAACGGCGGCCGCTGCCCGGCGGCACCGGCGGACAGCACGGGATCAATATTCGCCACCTGGCCCGCGAGGTCGACTGCGACCGGCAGACCCTGATGGCACCCGCATCCTGGGAGTTGATCGAACAAGCTCGCCGCGACGTCGGCGTCGACGACTCCACCTACCTGCGGACCGAGATCCGCGGTCTGCTCGACGGCGAGTCCTGGCTGAGGAGGATCTCCTACGACGAGGACCTGGCCGTCCTCGTACGCATCCTGACCGCGGCCTCCTATACCCTCGTCGCATATCTCTCTGGCATGAGAGACAGCGAGGTAAAGCACCTTCGCCGCGGTTGCCTGACCATCGCCGCGGACCGCACTGGCAAGATCACCCGCAGCAAGATCACCAGCATGGCCTTCAAGGGCGAGGGCACCCCGCTGGGAGTCGAGGCCACCTGGGTCGTCGGCCGCCCCGTCGCCCGGGCCGTCGAAGTTCTCGAACGGCTCCAACCCAAGCGACAGCGCTGGCTGTTTGCGATCCCTCCCAGCTCCCACACCCACAACAAGCCCCGCAGCACAGGGGCGAAGACGACCAAGGCCACCAACAACGACCTCAATCTGCTGGTCACCTGGATCAACGACTACTGCCGCCGGCACGGCCGCACCGACCATGTCCCCGACGTCAGCAAACGTCCCTGGCGGCTGAGTACGGCCCAGTTCCGCAGGACTCTGGCCTGGTTCATCGGTCGCCGCCCCGGCGGCAGCATCGCCGGCGCCATCCAATATCGCCATCTCAGCGTCCAGATGTTCGAGGGATACGCAGGCACCTCCAAGGCAGGATTCCGGGCCGAAGCCCAGCAGGAGGCCCTCCTCGCCCGCGGCGAAGGACTTTCCCTGATGGTCGACCGCCACGAGCACGAACGCCTCCGCGGCCCCTCTGCCGACGAAGCCCGCGTCCGCCTGGACAGGTTCGGCGACCGCGTCCGCTTCCTCGGAAAGACGCCCGACGACGGCCAGATGAGAAAGCTCATGGAACGGAACGACCCCCAGATCTATCCCGGCCGGTTCGTCACCTGCACCGACAACGCCAACCGTCGCCTTTGCCGCCTGCCGGGCGAGGCCGACACGACCCCGGACCCCGGCCAGTGCAAGCCCCTGGCCTGCCGCAACGTTGCCCTGACCGACTCCAACATCCAGGCATGGCTCCAGCGTCTAGCCGAACAGGACGCACGGCTCCGTGCCGCAGATGCGCTGGCGCCCCGGGTCCGCGTCCGCCTCGAAGAGGACAGCGCTGAAATCCGGGGCTTCCTCGCCCGCGTCGGCGCTCTCGAACCCGGGGAAGCCTCGGCATGAGGAAACACACGCTGACCACCGAGACCGTCCAGGAAGCCGTCGAGGAACTCTTGGCCCAGGCCGCAGAGGCAGGGAAGGCCGCCACCGTCACTGCTCTCGCGAACAGGCTCGGCGTCAAACGCCAGACTCTCTACCGAGACTTTGACGCTGCCGTCACCGACTTCCTTTCACAGGACGCCGTACGGCGCACCCGCCAACCACGACCACCAAAGGACCCGGCTAGCGACCGCGAGACGGTCGCCCGACTCCGCAGGGAGAAGGACGAACTTACCCGCCACCTGCACATCTACGAAGACCACATTCGCCGTCTGACCATCGAGAATGCGAAACTGACCGCTGAGGTCGAACGGCTCACAGCAGTGCCCCGACTGAGCGCGTTCCGCGCATCCCAAGATCAGTAGCACGCAGCCGTCTGGGTGTCGGCAGCGATCTTCTCAAGGTCACACCAGCAGGAACTCGAGCCGGCGCTGGCGCTTCATCCACGCCCCTGCACTGCCGATCCGCTGGCCGCCCGTCTCGCCACGGGCAGCCGCTTTGCTGCCAGGCGAAGGTAGTGGGAAGAGCCCACAAGCTCCTGATCAGCTCGCAGAGCCCGCTCTGACCACCCTCGAAGGCGAAGTATCCGCCCTCGGGGAGCCTCTGGGCGTCAGCGTGCGGCAGGTCTGGAACAAGGATGCCGCTGGGAATTTAGCTTCACGTGTCCCCTCTGAGAGTGAAGTTCCTATTTCGGGTGTAAGGCGGTGTGGCTATGGTGGCTCCTTGAGCTTGGGAAACGAGTCGGTGGGGGCCGACGCGAGGGGGGAATGTGATTCCAGCACTCACGGAAAGTGGCCTTTTGCCGCCTGGTCGTCACGCTGCGACGATGGTCGAGATCGAAGAGATCTTTGTGGAGCGGGCTCCGCATGCTGATCATCGAAGGCGCATCTTCCGCGCCTTCGAGCTGTACGCCGACATGATCGGCGATGTCCTTGAGCGGGGAACCTTCTGGGTGGATGGTGGCTTCTGCTCTCATAAGGCGGCGCCGCCAGCCGATATGGATCTTGCCGTCCTCATCGACCCGACGCTGCCGCTGACAGACAAGGATCATGAACGGCTCATCCCTCTGTTCACACTTCAGGGCGTGCAGATTGGGCAACCACAAGGCTGGGCCAACCGTGTCCAGCCCATGGGAGGACTGATCGACAGCTTCCCCGTGGTCGCCGGTGTTCCGGAGCAGGAGGAGCATTGGGATGCGACCTGGTCCAAGGTGAAAGGGTCTGACGGGCAACTGATCCCCGGGGCGATCAAGGGATATCTGGAGGTGAGCTGGTGAGTAACGATCTTCGCGACACGTATGTCCGGGCCCTTCGGACGACCGAGGGCGGTGATCCGCTGTCCCGGCTCGCCCGGGCTGGC
Organism: Streptomyces sp. MMG1533; assembly: GCF_001279775.1. Classification (GTDB taxonomy): domain Bacteria; phylum Actinomycetota; class Actinomycetes; order Streptomycetales; family Streptomycetaceae; genus Streptomyces. The sequence continues at coordinate 80,313 of NZ_LGDG01000017.1, forward strand.
CTGCAGGCCTCGGCTGAGAAGTTCAGCGGCCTTGGCCTGCTGGAGAGCGCGGCCGGTCCTGGCCTCAACTTCCGGCTGGCTAATCCCGACAGTGGCGGTCTCATCGCCGCCAGCGAGGTAGGCGACTTCCTCCAGCGCGTGCAGAAGGCTGTGGCGCGGCTCGCCAAAGCCCGGCGTGCCCGCCTTGCAGACGTCGTCAAGCTGCTGCCGCTGGACTTCGAAGTCGCCCGGCTCGACGTCGCCGCCTCCACTGCCGGCTCGATCATCGTCGACCTGCAGCCTCACGTTCCGGCGGCCGACGAGGACCGAGACCGGCTGGCCCCGGCGGGCGTCTCGTGGGCCGAGATCGGAGCGGTGGAACTGGTCCGTGCCCTGCCCGAAGGACCAGAAGACGAAGAATCGCTGGACTCGCTGTTCAGCGCCTCGCCAGTGGTGCGCCGGGCCGTGTCCGACCTGATCTTCAAACTGCCGAATCCGCACCTCGACATCAGCCTGGCGGTGCAGCGAGGCACAGGCGAACGCATCGTTTCCAGTCTGTCCGCACTCCAGGCTGAGTCGCTCCGAGATCGTCTTCAGATCATCCGCGAGGAGCGGGAAATCATCCGGATGCAGGGACGTCTCGACGGCCTGCGAACTCGACGGCAGATTTTCTACTTCGAGACTCCGGCCGGTGCCGAGATCCACGGGTTCGTCGACGAGTCCCTAGTCGGTGTGGTGAAGGAACACTTGGACCAAGAGGTTGAGGTTGCGCTGGAGAGCTTCGTCCTGCGTAACGCCGCGGGCAAGCGAAGCCAACGGCGTTACCGGCTCATCGAGGTGGCCGGCCAGCTGTCCCAGCTTCCGCCCGACAGTGAACTGGACGAAGACACGTAGGCGCGGCGGGCCTCCCTGCTGAGGGCGGCGCGGCCTCCGGTGACTGAACAAGGGGTGTGTCGCCTCAGCCGATAGAGTGTCAGCGTGGAGCTAATCGGGGGCAATCTCGCGCTGAGAGCTGGTCTCGCGCTGTCCTTTTCGGTGACCGAGGCCAGTCGGCTGATGGCCGCCGTGCCGGAGGGTGTGGCCGACAACGTCTGGCGGGCAAGGTGCACCGCCATGCACGGCCACTTCAGGGATGGTTTTGACAGCTTCAGCAAGCACCCGGTAGTCCATCGGCCTGCTCAGAAACAGGCACGGCTGCTGCGGTCCATGGCGAGGTGCGTCCAGGGCACCAGGTTCGCCGAGATGTGCCGCACTCACGCTGACCACCTGGTTGTGGCCGAAGAGAGACTGGCTGAAGAGGGTAGAGCCGAGGAAGCGGTCACGGTTCGGGCTATGGCGCTCGGTATGCCGATGGAGTGGGTGGTCCAACTCTGGCGGCTCGCGGATGTCATGGGTGAACTCCGAGCTCGCCAGAAGGCTTGGGGGGAAAGCCACCACCGCATCGCGCGTGCCTTGAAGTCTGCCCGCATCCCGCTGTGGGTCGTGGGCGCACTGGACGAGATCTCCCTCGACGACCTCCACTCGATGACGCCCAGCGACCTGGTCAGCCGGGCCGACTCCGGTGAAAGCTCTCTGGGCGAGGCAGCACGGGCACTTGATCGCCTGCGTGCTCTCGCCTTGCTCGGTGTCGAGCCAACGGCGTGGAACGTACTCCTGGAAGCGCTCGTGGCCTGGATTGAGGCTGCAGCAGATTTCCGGGCGTTGCATGTCGCGGAACTGGACGTGCAGCTCCGGCCACGCCGTTCACCAGGAGAGCTGTTGCGCTCGGAACCTCGTGTCCCGCGAGCACCAGGTCCTGCGGTCCCTCGCGCAGTCACTGTGCAGGGCCGCCGCCGGCTGCATCATGCCGGAGGGCGTGGAGGGCGCCTGACCGCGTAGCGGCGGAACGGTCCTGCTCGACCCTGAGGACCGAAGTTGAATCTCGACGACATTTTGAACGCCATCTCTGCACTCGCAAGCGTTGGGTCGCTCGCGCTCCAGATCATTGAGGGGCGGCAGCGGCGGACCGACGCTCGCGACGATGCCGGGGACGACCAGTCGGCAGCTGAGGCTGATCCTGGCTGCAGCGAGCCGGGCAGCACGCCGACCCAGTAGGTGAAAGAGCGGTTGGGGGGTTCGCCATCTGGCGGGCCCCCCAACCAGCACCGTTCTCATTCCGCTGTGCTGGTCACGCCCTGGAGAGATGCGTCTGAGCGTCAGTCAGCCGTACCCCCTGAGAGTCGTCGTTATCTAGGGTTGTCAACCTAATCTCCCATGTCAGGGCGTTAACCAGGCTTCTGGCACGTTAGGCACGTAGGTCCAGCGATGTCCGGAGACCTCGGGCGTTCGCTTCGCGCGGTCGGTGCCATCGGCGCCAGCCCTGACGGAGCATGACCCTCAGCCGCATGGGGTTACGGGACAGCTCATTAGTGGGTGCCGCTCGGGGCGATTCTCAAAACCCCTGCTGAGCAAGCCTTCGCCTTGTCAGGATGTGCGCATGGACACTTCACCCGCTCTGCCGGATCTTCTCCGCGCGATCATCTTCGACGCTAACGCGCTCGGCAACGGACTCCCTCATCTAGGGAAGGTGCGGCGGATCGCGGCCCTGGCAGCAGACGCAGGAGTCGAGACATGGGTTCCGGAGCTCGTGGCCCTGGAGTGGGCGGAGCACCTCGTCCGCGAGGTCGAGACATTCCGCGTCGCAGCGAAGTCCGCAGTGAAGACGATGTCTGCGGCAGGCATCAAGGTGCAGCCCCCAGTACTCCCTTCGGACGGCCAGAGTGTCGCCGAGGACTTTCTCAGGGAGCTGGAAGCCGTGCCGGACGTCACGATCGTGGAGCTAAGCGGAGACGCGGCACGCGCTGGACTGAGGGACCAGATCATGCAGACTGGGCCCGGCCGGAAAAAGCAGGGAGTCAAGACCGGGGGTTCCGACTCCGCCTGGCTGCGGGACGTCCTAGTAAAGGCTGGTGGCTCGTTCGACGGTGTCGCCCTGCTCAGCCAAGACGGCGATGTACAGGTCGCCTGCAAGGCTCTCGGAGTGGCTCCTCCCCAGATGATGAACTGGAAGGACTTCAACCAGGCGCTGTTCAGGCTGGTGAAGAGCCCGCAGGTACTGGAGCGCAGGATCACCCACTACTTCTCCTCGCTGGTGGGCGACTCAAAGGGGACTCATCACGACTGGGCCGAACCGGACTTGGACCTCGGCGGCTTCGAGGCCGATGAGGCGCTCCTGCTGGCCGGCAGCCACCAACACCAGCCCGAACTGGATGACGTCACCCTGCGCCAGGTGTATGAGGTGCTCGATGTGTCGGACATCCGCATTGAGTACGCGACGACGGGCGAGGAAGCCGGCGATGACCCTCGAAACGCCACGCTGGAGGCGACCGTTGCGTTCCGTGCCGACCTAAACGTCTCTACCTATGAACTCACAGTGGATGGCGGCGTCGAGATGGGCTGGCACCCCGTAGACGACGTACGCGTGATCAGTTCGCTCATCATCGAAGTCTCCGAAGGAGAAATCCGCTCTTACGAGCCGATCGATAGCTCCCGCGTGACGCGTATGTGATCCGCGCGTATACGGCCGGGCACCCGTTCGAAGAAGGTCTCCAAAAGGGCGTTCAGCACGCCGTGCTCGGCATCGTCCGCCTCAACAACCTCCGAGCCTCCTTCGGGGACGCGCCGCATTGAGGGGCTCCTGCACTATTCAGGCCAGACGCGAGTACCTGTGACTACGTGAGCAGGGCAGCGAGTGCTGCGGTCACGGAGGCGGCGAGGGTGAGGACCGCGGCGAAGGTGATGGCGGCGCGAGTGAGGGCGGCGGGGTAGGTGGCGCCGTCCATGCGGGCGAGCTTGCCCGCGCCCGCCGCAGCGAGCAACGCGACGACGATGACGAGTGCAGTGGTCAGCAGGACGACGGCCACGACGGACTCCCTGTACATGGTGGGGTGTTGACGTGGTCGAAGGTCGCGGAAACGGTGTGCACCGTGGTTCGCCCGGACGAAGATGAACACCGGCGAACACACCACGGCCCCAGGGGGCGAGCACGTGCACGACGAAGAGAACGGTCACACTCCGGACTCGGCTATGCGCGAACTACGCAGGACACTGGATGACGGCTTGGCTCAGGCCGGGCTGAACAAGAAACAGCTCATCCAGCGCACCGGGCTGGGGCGTACCGTCGTGTCGGGTGCGTTCTCGCCCCAAATGCCTGTGCCGTCGTCGCAGACGGTGGTGGAGCTGGCCCGCGTACTGAAGCTCCCGGTGCAGAAGCTGCTGGACTTGCGGCGGGTCGCGGCCGGGAAGTTGGACGCGGCCGAAGCGGGTGGGTCGGCCCTGGGCAGGCCGATCGGTGACTGGGAGCCCCATGCCCTGGAGGTTCACCCGGCCGGACCCGGCTCCGGGCCGCTCGGACGGCGGGTGCTGCCCGGATACGTGCCCCGGCCGCATGACGAGGTGCTGGCCGATGCGGTGCGTGTTGCCGCGGGCGGCTTCAGCCGGATCGTGGTGCTGGTGGGAACCTCGTCGACGGGGAAGACACGGGCGTGTTGGGAAGCCGTCCAGCCGCTGGCGGCCGAGGGGTGGCGGTTGTGGCATCCCTTTGCCCCGACCCGGGCCGAGGCCGCGCTGGAGACGCTACACCGGGTCGGGCCGCGCACAGTGGTGTGGCTGAACGAGGCCCAGCACTACCTGGGCGACCGGACAGTTGGTGAGCGGATCGCGGCGGACGTGCACGATCTGCTGGTCAGCCCGGAGCGCGGGCCCGTTCTCGTGCTGGGCACGCTTTGGTCCGACTACCTCAAGCAGTACACGGCCCTGCCCAGGCCGGGCGAGGTAGACCGGCACAGCCGGGTCCGGGAACTGCTCTCTGGCTGCACCGTGAAGGTCCCTGACGAGTTCGATGCCGAGGCGCTGGCCGGCGCGGCCGCCCGTGCCAGCGGCGGCGATGCGCTGCTGGGCGACGCGCTGACCCGTACCCGCGCCGACGGGCGCGTCACCCAGGACCTGGCCGGCGCCCCCGAACTCCTGCGCCGCTACGAGAACGCCAGCCCCGCAGCCAGAGCACTACTTCAGGCGGCGATGGACGCACGCCGCCTCGGCGTCGGTCTCCACCTTCCCCAGGCCTTCCTCACCTCCGCCGCCCCCGATTACCTCAGCCAGGCGGACTACGACGACCTCACCGACGACTGGGCGCAACGGGCCTACGCCGAGCTCGCCGAACAGGTCCACGGCAAACAAGCCCCGCTGCGCTGCACAATCCCCCGGCCCCCGCGCCGCCCGCCCACCCTCTCCAGCACCATGCCCGCACCGGTACAGCCTCCCGCGGCAACGGTGTTCCGGCTCGCCGACTACCTGGAACAGCACGGCCGCACCACACGCAACCACTGCTGCCCGCCCGCCTCCTTCTGGCACGCCGCGCAAAGCTTCCTCACTCACCCCGATGACCTGTACAACCTGGCTACGGCAGCCGAAGCCCGGATCCGCCTGCAAGTCGCCCACCACCTCGACCACCGCGCCGTCGACCATGGCAGCACCGCTGCCCTGGTCCGACTGGCCCTGCTGCGAAAGAGGACCGGGGACCGGGAGGGCGCCGCGGCACTCCTCCAACACGCTGCCGATCGCGGCAGCACCGATGCCCTGGTCCGCCTGGCCGGGATGCGGCAGGAGGCCGGGGACCGGGAAGCCGTCGATACCCTGTCCGAGCAGGCCGCCGACCGCCGGGACACGGACGCCCTGGAGCACCTGGCCGGGATGCTGGACGAGGCCGGGGACCGAGAGAGGGCCGAGGCCCTTTACCAGCGGGCGGCCCAGCACGGCAGCATCACCGCCCTGAGACGCCTGGCCATGATGCGGGAGGCCGCAGGGGACCGGAAGGCCTCCGAGGCCCTGGCCCGCCAGGCTGCCGAGCACGGCAGCACCGACGCGCTGGTCAGCATGGCCGTGGAGCGGGAGAAGGCCGGCGAACGCGAAGCCGCCGAGGCCCTTCACCGGCAAGCAGTCAAGCACGGCAGCGCCATGGCCATGACCCGGTTGGCCATGATGCGGGAGGCGGCCGGGGACCGGAAGGCAGCCGAAGCCCTGGCCGGACAGGCCGTCGATCAGGGCAGCGCCATGGCTCTGATCAAGCTGGCCATGATGCGGGAGGCGGCGGGGGACCGGAAGGCAGCCGAAGCCCTGGCCGGGCAGGCCGCCGAGCACGGCGCCGCCGTCGCTCTGGTCAGCCTAGCTAGAATGAGGGAGAGGGTCGGGGAGCCGGAGTCCGCCGAGGCTCTTCTCCAGCGGGCGGCCAGGTACGGCAACACCATGGCCCTGACCCGCCTGGCCGACCTGCGGGAGGCGGCAGGGGACGCTAAGGGCACCGACGATCTTCTCCAGAGGGCGGCGGACCACGGCGACTCCGACGCCCTGGTCCGTCTGGCCGGAATGAGGGAGAGGATCGGGAACCGGGCAGGTGCCGATGCCCTGGCCCGGCAGGCCGCCGGCAACGCCCACGATCTGGCCCGCCTGGCCATGATCCGGGCGGCGGCGGGGCACCGGAAGGCCGCCGAGGAACTGGCCTGGCAGGCCGCTCAGCTCGGCAACATCCAGGCCCTGATCGACCTGGCCGAGAAGCGGGACGCATCGGGGGACCACCAGGCTGCCGTGGCCCTGGCCCAGAAGGCCGCCGACCACGGCACCGGTACCCAGCACCATCTGCCCGTGCACCGGGGGGTGTTCAGCAGACTGTGGCCGTACGGCTTGGACCCGGACGGCACGCCCACGCCTGCATGGCAGCGATCCATGTGCTGCGGCCAGGAAGGACTGAGACCCAGCTGAAGTCGAGCAAAGGACGGTGCCGACCTTGGACACAAGCAGTGTCCGGTCGTTCTGGCTCGTCGGAGTGGCCGTGTCACCGCGTGCAGTACTGGCACGTCTCGGAGTGGACGGCGTACATCGACCTGCACCGGTTCTCTCCCTGGTGGCGCTCGCGCAGCTCGTCTGCGTAGATCGTGGTCGGCTCCACAGTCCAGTTCGTAGCTTCCAGAGCGGCAACCTGGAAGCGCACCCCTTCCACGGCGAACTGCCCTGCTTACCCGGCACAACCTCGCCCACTGGCGCGGGCGGGAATGAGGCATGGGGCAGAGCGGTCGAGTGACCGTACCCGGCGTCGGGAAAGAGATCCGCGGCGCTGATGATCAGCTCCCGGCAATGCGTGACTTCCGCCCGATGCGGCAGACATGGCTGCCCAGTTCGGTTCAAGCCCGGCGACGTGCTGTCAGAAGTTCGTGCGATGATCCCCCGTCATGGGGAGATACAGGTGGGGGACAGCAACCGTCGGAGCGCTCCTGACGGTGACCATGGCGACAACGAGCGGCTGCGGCGGCGACACGAAAGCCTCGACCGCCGACAGCAAGCCTGCCGCCGTGGCGCCCAGCTTCAGTAAGGCGGCTGCGGCTTTCCAGGACGAGGCCGCGAACGCTTACCTGGACGACGAGTGCACGAAGGAGGCTGGGACGTGCTGGGACAAGATGAAGCACATCGTGGCCTCCGCCCGGGTCCTGCGGAAGGCCATGAACGGCGAGAAGAGTGTGGGCCCCGAGTTCTGGACCGACGCCTACGCTCTGATCGACAAGATGGAGAAAGGCCTCGAGCCCGGCGAAGACCTGGGCGTTAACGAGATGACGTCCAACCGGCCGGCGGTCTTCGGCTCTGCTCACGATCTGGCCGACTGGCTCGACGAGCACCCGATCAAGTAGCACCCGACTCCGCTTCACACATGGGCCCCGCACGCGCCGTGCGGGGCCCATGTGGCGTTCTCAGACAGACTCGGCCGAGCTCTCGTAGTTTGCAAGGAGGAAGGATCTCCCCGGGCTTCGGGGAAGGCAGGTAACGGCAGCCCGCATGATGACGTCGCTGACACGCGGACGCGGCCTGAGTGACTGGAGGAGATGGCGGACACCGCGCCCGGCTGCGCTGGTGATCCCGTACAACTGGATCGCGCTCTAATGCATTGTCAGTGGCGCCCGCCACACTGGCCTTCTCATCGATGTAGCAGGGGGGCCGATGGCGTTCCGGGCCGTGCACGCGCAGTGGGGGACGGTCTTCGCGCACTTACCCGATCTCGGGTGCGGGCGGTCGTGGGAGGCGGTATGGAGAGTCCGGCCGCTCGCACCGATCACCTGCGACGAGTGCCGGCACCCGATGCACGCCAAGCGGTCCCCCAGCGGCCTGCGGTTCTTCGCCCACGCCCCAGGAGCCCCGGAATGCGCGCTCGCCGGGGAGACGTTGGCGCACCACCTGCTGAAGCTAGAGCTGGCAGCCGCCGCCCGAGAAGCCGGAGTGTATGCGGAGTTAGAGGTCCGTGGTCCGGAGGGCGCATGGCGGGCCGATGTGCTGGCGAGCGATCCGGCCGGAGCTTGGCGAATGGCCCTGGAAGCACAGCTCTCGCCCATCACGGCGGACGACATCGGGACCCGTACGGAGCGGATGCAGGCAGATGGCGTGTCCTCGGTGTGGTTCAGCGACCGGTACCGACCGCCGTGGTTCGGACAGGTGCCCTCGGTGCGGGTGAAGGCCGTCGACGGTGGCGGCCTGGTCGTGGTGGAGGGCCTGGCTAAGTTCTCCGGTGGGCAGTGGGAAGAGGGCCCGCAGGTGCCGCTCGCAGAGTTCCTGCGGTGGGTGTTCACCGGCCGGGTAGTGCTGCACCGGCGGCGGGGCCCCGTACGCAGCCCCCTTCAGGCTCGGCTTTCGGTCTGGACGCCCCCGCAGTACGCCCAGCAAGAAGCCGCCCATCTGGAGAAGGAGGAACGCCGGAAGCGTCTGGAACAGGAGGAGAAGCGCCGCCTCGCGGACGAGGAGCGGGTCCGGCGGGAGCACTGGCGCCGGGAGGCCAGAGAGAGGGCTGCGGCGCAAGGTGATCATGCGGCGGCCATCCACGCGCTGCGCGAACGGCAGACCGCCCTGGAGAAGCTGGCCTTTGAGTTCATCCGTCGGGAAACCGGCGTCCAGCCCTTCGTAGAAGACGGTGGCGCTGCCGAGTTCGCCATGGGCGTGCCGGTGTACGTGGGGATGATCCCGTACGGCGTCATCTGCCCCGTCGCCAGTCGGGTCGCTGCCATCCGGGACCGCCTCGCGGCACTGGTGGTGTTCGTTGCCTCCGAGAGGGAGCGGCGGCGCATCGCCGCGCACGCAGGCCCCGGACAGCGCATTGAGGTGCTGAATGGCGGTCCAGCTGCCGTACCGCCTCCACGGCAGCCGACAGGGCAACCCCCCCTCCCGCTCCCCGCTGGCGAGGACGCATCCGACCCGGAGGCTGATCGCTACGACCGGCGCGATCGGATGAACCCGTGAAGCGTGTGACCCAGATACGGATCAAAGGGGTAATGAGTTGATCTCGAAGCCCGATGGGCATCCAGCATCATTCGATGCCGTCGGCTTCCTCGGAGAGGATGCGGTGGATCAGCCTCGGGCCCGGTCAGCGCGCCAGTCTGAGGCGTGCCGTCTCTGCGGCATGGGACGCGGCTTCGATCAGCCCAAGTTCGCCGGCGAGTGTTCCCACAAAGGCATCGACCGCCTCATTCGCGCGGCCCTCCATGGTGTCGGGCTCTGCGAAGTACGCCGCGAACTCTCCGTCGCCGATCGTCGCCATGGCGGGCCGACGGGCCTGATAGTCGGCCCACATCGGTCTGTAGACGGCGCGCACTCGTTCGAGCTCGGTTTCGTCGATCTCCTCGTGCCGGAGGCGGCGGATTGTTTGCTGGCGGGCCTTCCACATGGCGATGTGGTGTTGGACGGAGACCGGCCCGAACGGGCCGGGAAGGGCTCGCTCGATCCTCGGCATGCCCGGCTGGACTGGCCAGGGCGAGTACAACTCCGTGAGGACCGCGGTCAGTCTGTCGATGTCGATCCGCCCGGTCCGCTCGCCCTCCTCGAGGACGAGCTGGGCGGCGCGCCGTTGCTTGAGGGTGGCTGAGGGGTGGGCAAGTTGCTCGACGATGGCGCGGACGTTCTGGCTTCGGCGGACGGCGGTCGTCTGGCCGGTGGCGCGCGCATGGGTACGCCAGGCTCGGCGCGCCTGCGGGGTGAGCACGATCGTGTCGTCGATCAGCCACAGGTACAGCACGACGCGGATCAGGGAGCGTTGCGGGATGCGCCCCAGCGGGGAGCGCTCTCGAGCCTCGAGAAGTCTTGTGAACAACTCGCGTTGCTCGGGCGAGAAGATCCGCGGATCGCTGCCGTACGCGCTGGTCTTACGCGGCTCGGGGTTGGCGAGCATGCCGTCCTCGACCCAGGAGGTCACCATCCTGGGACTGGCTTTCACGCCCAGCGCGAGCGCGTCGGCGACCAGATCGGCCGAAGTTCCCTCGACCCACGTGGTGGCCCGATTCCCGTTCATGGCGCCGAACTTACATCGAGATTCGAGCCCCGGAAGCTGCATTCAGGGCACGTCAGCCATAAGGCTTGGGGCCAGCAGAAACTGCGCCCCGCACCGTATCCCTGCCAGGAACACGCGGTGCGGGGGCAGCCGACTCATCCCCTGAACGGAGACCGTCATGTCCCACCGTACGCACCGCCCCGCCCCGAAGCGGCGACGCGCCCGCCACCGTCTTGTCCAGGGCCTTGGGCAAGCAGCGTTCTACGCCGCTTCCGCCACGTTGGCCAGCGGGCTGGTCCGCGAGCTCCTCCACCTGGTCCACATGTCCGTCTCCTCATGCTGACCTGAGCATCAGGGAGATGCCGCGTCCGGGCCTGCCGGGCGTGGCATCTCCGCGGCGCCCGGCTACAGGTAGAGGTCTGCAGCTTCGCGGCGAGGAAGCCGCCGTTCAGCGGGGTGTCGGGAAGCAGCACGCGGATAAGGCGGCCGCACCCCTGGTCTCCTCGACGGCACCCCAGATATAACCGAGTGCAACCACTCGGGTGGCTTATGATGACAAGTCATACTGATGATCTAGGGGCAGGTGCCATGGCGGGGACTGGCCAGGACGGTTCCGACGCCGCTGAGCGTCGGCTTGGAAGAGCAGTCATTTTCCTTCTTCAGCAGGCTCCGTTGGTGACGAACAACGTCATCCGGGCCGATATCGCAACATTGCTCCGTGCCGGTCAGGCCATGGACTTTGCATCGCGCCTGCATGGATTCGGCCGGGTATCCAGCTCCGACCTTATTCGGCAATTCGCAAGGCAGGCCGGGATTGCCGACATGGATCTGGTCTCACAGATCCTTCCGGTTCTCAAGCAGGCGGACGTCATCGAGTATGGACTGAGCCCCGACGGCACCATTGTGCATGTCGAGGAGTTCATCGGAGTCTCAGGAACCGTAATCCAGCAAGCTTTCAAAGTCTTGGGGATGCTGGGCCCTTCCGAGGAGGAACTCGCCCTCCTTCACAGTATCGAGATTGCTTCGTGGGCACCGCTCAGCAAGACTCAGCACCTTGATCAGATCGTCAAGCGAGGGATCAAAGACAGCTCGGCCGCGCGGGGGCTGGACTATTCCCTCGCTACGTCAGTTAATCGCCGAGTATTTTCCAGCGACCTGAACGAAGATGTCGTCTTCAACCCGAACGTCTGGGGAACTAGGCAGATCCAGATTGCCTCCTTCCTCCAGTCCCTTCCACCGAATGAACGGGATGCCCTGCTCGCTATTTGTGAGAAGGCAACAGCTCGCCCTGGTTCCACTCTGGACGTAATGGGCGGCAATCCGGCGATCATCCGAAGCGCGCGCAAGGTCGGCCTTCTTCAGGCCGCGACCGTGAAATCAAGCGCTCTGGGTCAGCCGCTCTCACAGACCTATGTCTTCTCCCCGCTGGTTCAAACTGAAGATGACCAGTCGACGACGACAGAAGCACTGCACCTGCGCAAGCTGTTCCTCGCTCACATCCTCTTTGGGCAGGAAAAGGCTCAGAGCGGACTGGGCCGGATCAGCGATCCCGTCGTCCTCGTCTCGAAACTCCTAAACGCCGGGTCCGTCGGTCCAGCCACCAACATCGGCACGGACTATCATCTCTTGGAGTCTGCTGGAGTCGTGCGCGTTGAGGAGCTTCCCAATGGGCGAGCTTTCCTGAAGCTCATTAAGGAAGAAATTGTTCGCGACGGCCTCGACTGGCTCAAGGCAAGTGTAGGCAGCGTTCCCGGTGGCACCTCTTCGCTGAAGATGGAAAACATTCCGGGCTCGTTCGTGACGCCGGAAGAGGACCGGTCTATGATGCCTGATGATGCGGCCAGCGATGAGATTACGACAGCGGCAATTCTCGAACTGAGGAAGGAAGCCCAACGTGCAGTCAGGCACGAGAGCCCGTTCGGGCGGTAGCGGGGGATCTGCCCCTAAGTCACCTTCACTCGGTGAACAGTTGGAAGCCCGGGTTGCCCAGCTCTGGTTCTGGGAAGGGTTCTATGCTCGGTATGGGGTCAATCTCCAGCGCTACTACCAGGAGCCGGTCCTTGTCACAGATCTAGATCTTTTCGCCTTCGACTTCAGCCCTCACCTCTCCATTATCAAATACATTGGCGAAGTGAAGTCGGGTACTGGGAAAAACGCAGAGAAACCGCTGGACAGGCTGGTCTGGCTCCGAGGTCTGCGTGAACTCGTGGGTGCTGACGCCGCAGAACTGACGATGGCCAGAGGCATCAGCGGCCGCATCCGCGACCTGGGCCGCAGCCTGGATGTCTCGGCCCAGAGCGTCCAGGATTTCGAGCGCAGGGAAATCAACGCCGTTGGAAAGATGGCGGATCTTGGATCCCATGGCGTCAGCGCACTGTCTTTGGAGCGCGAGGTTCGAGAAACATGCAAGAGGGTAGCCGACCTGGAGCGGGCGTTCTGGTTCCTGCGCGGCGAAGTTCTTTTCCTTGACCCATTTCTGGCGATCAAGCAGCTGATCGATCTCCTTCAGGGAATCAGCAAGTACTGGACCCCTCGGCTCCAAGACGAGGAGGCTCGTGCCGTTAGGTGGTTGGCCTCAGAAAGCGTCAGCATCCTCACCCTGAAATTGGTTGCCGCTTCTTCGGCCGCCGTCACGCTCGACAGAAGCGACTGGGACGCTCTCGTTTCGGAACGCCTTGCAGAGGGTGCCGTTCCGATGCATCAGATGAGGAAAATCTCAGGCTCGGTTGACAAGTTTGTTGCCGGGATTCTGTCCGCTGCGAAGGTTGCTCCCGAGATTCGCACCGAGGCGATCGGCGCCTTCATGCCCGAGCCTCCGGACTATTCCGCCTCCCTGGCAGAACTCTGCTGGAGGCTGAAGAGCGACGCACCGGTTGCCCGGGTCCTTCCTCGACAAATGGATATTCTTATCTTCGAAAGGCTGACTCGCCAAAGGTATATCGATAACTCCGTAGTCGGGCGTCTCGGTCTGGCGAGGGAAACTTTTGGGCGCTCGCGGCGCCTGATCTCCGCCTTCCTTCGAGGATGCGGGGCCAGTTTCGACGAGTTGGAGAAAGCGATGACCGGCCCTGCTATGCCTGGTGGCGGGATCGCTGTCGAGATTCACTCGGGCGATGCAGATCCTTCAGAAACGTGAGGCTGGCTGGGCAGGGCACAGAGCTTAGCGCGAAAAGTTCGCCGTGCCGGTTATTGTAAGAAGGATGTGACGCTGCTTCTCATTCAGCCATGAACATCGCGGAACTGTAGGCAGAGCCCCTTTCAAGGAGCGGCATCACCACTGATGGGGATTCAGAGACTGCGGACAGAGCCGTTCTCAAATAGCGCCATCAACCCGAGCACGCCCTGTGATCTTTCACGGCCTCCTTTCGTGCCGGCCCGTCAGGGCTTTCGTCATCGTTCTGGCGCAAGCGTCCAGTACACGTCCCCTGAGCCAGGGCAGATCCGCCACCCCTCCAGAATGCCGGTCGTCGTCAGGTGGCTGAGTACACCGTGGAACCCTTGATGATGCATGCTGCAGTCACGGATGATCCGGTCGCATTCGCTCCGACCCTCTCCCGAGGACGGATCGCTGTGCGCCGCGAGATAGAGGCCCGACAGCCGAAGTCGGGGCTCTGCCGTCCGGATCCGCGCGGGGCATCCGGTACGCACTGCCCAGTCGGCAGCGCGCCGCCGGTCGGGTCGGGCAGGTGACTGTGCCAGCAGGGTGGCATCGCGAAGCTGCGCGGTGACTCCGGCCCTCTGGGGACTGTCCGCCGTGGTCAGCCAACGTGCCTGCTCAAGCTCGCGGCAGGCCTCTATCGTCTCGATGCGAAGACCGCGCAGCAGACCCGCGGGAAGCTCGACCTGCATGGATGCGTTCATGCGCAACGCGCATTGCAGGGCGAGAAGCCTCGCCCCGGCGGAAATGTCCTGGGGCAGGGCCACAGCCAGGTAGCCGAGGATCTCGCCCACCCGGACCCGCTCTCCTGGGCCTCTGGAGCGCCGGCTGCGGCGCGGCCTCGCGGATGGCGGATGGAGCGGTGCGGCCAGCACGGTGTCGGGCACGATGGCGGCCTGCGCAGTAGCCGCAGCACAGGCACCACAGGTGTCGGCAAGGCGCCAGATGCGGCCACCGCGTTCGCAGGCCAGGAGCAGGCGGATGGGCCCGGCGCACCCGCGGTGGGGGCGATGCCAAATACAGCCGCTTTCATGGCACTGGCAGGTGAGCAGATGAGGCGCGCGAAGGTCGCCGCGGGCGTGACGGGCGAGGTGGGCAAGGGCTGCCGAACGCGCGGACGCGGCGGAGACCTGTCGGCCGTCTTGGGGGCACTGCTGGCAGACGAGGACGAGCTCGCCGGTCTGGCGCCTGAGTTCCACCGTCCAGGTCCGCGGCGCCTGAGGGCACACGGTGCGCAGCCTCATGGGTGCCTGTTCCCCTTTCCGGTCCGGCGCGCCAAGCCTCACCGCGCTGTACGGCGGGGCGGCCGACACCGTAGTGCAGACCTCTGCCCTCCCGTCGGGGGGCCACCAGGAGAAATAGGGCAGAGGTCTGCACTGACAGGGCAGGTGTCTGCACCGTCGGATGGTCGGGTGACGATCTTGCCGCCCGATCCCGACCTCGACGCGCTCAGGCTGGAGCTGGGGCGTCTGCGGGCTGCCCGTGGGTGGAGTTACGACGAGCTCGCGGCGCGCAGCGGCCTGGCCAGGCGCACCGTGATCGAGATCGAGCAGGGCCGCACCATCGGCACCCTCAAGACGTGGCACGCCCTCGCGCACGCCCTGGACACGCCGTTCGACGAGCTCTTCGCCAACCTCTGCCACAAGCACGATCTGCCCGGAGCCGGCGACCGCTCCAACAGCTGATCCGGGGCACCCGGCACCAGAGGCGATTCACTCGATCCGGCAACGCGGTATCGAATGCATGAGCAGCCATTCGCACGGTTATCGCCCCGCTCTGCTCTGCCCGGGGTATCAACCGGGCCGGGCGCTGCCAGCGCGGCGTGTCGGCTGGCAGGTTCGCCCGCATGTGCTCCTCACCTTCTCCTTCTGCGCGGCGCTGGGACGGCAGCCGCGCGAGCGGACCGCAACGGCGGTCCTTGCGTATCGCCCCCGACAGCGCCAGCCGACTGCTGCGCTGCGGCCAGACCGCCTACTGCCGCGCGTGCGGCAACCCAGTCGAGTGGTACCTGCGCGGCGACGACCGCCTGGTACAACTGCATCCGCTCGAATTGCCCGCAGCCCTGGTACCGGAGACCTGCCGGTGGCACGTCAGCCGCGGCATCGCCCACCCCGCGGGCGACGGGAGCAGCTGGTGCCGGCTGGCGCATGCCCTGCTGTGCCCTGCCCGCCCGGCGCCATCAGCAGCGCCGCAGTTGTCCGAGCTGCGACGGTCTCTCGCCCTGCGCACGCGCCGTCTGCTCGACGCCGGAGTCCTCGCTCCGCCGCCGGGCGAGGCATCCTGCCGTCCGGCCCGGCCCGTCGTGCAGCTGCTGTACGTCCGCTACCTGGCTTCCCGTCCCGTCGACGAGATCCAGTGCGTCGCCCAGACGCGGCGCCGAATCCGCTGCACCGCCGACATCTTGAGCCCCGGCGTTTTGCAAGGCGGGTGGACCCTGGTACCCGTGACTGCGCACCGCGGCCAGCTGGCCCTGCCGTCAGACGTCATGGCCGTCTACAGCCTCTCCGCGCTGCCGTACCAAGAACAGCTGCGCTGGCGCGCCCAGCGATGTGAACAGCATGCCGCTGCACCCACGGCCGGAGACCTCGCCGTCCCCGACTGGGCGCCCTTCGACCCGTTCCGCCACCACGAGCACATCCGCACCCGTCTGCCCACGCATGGGCGCCGCCCCGACCACGGCAGCCACGCAAGATGGCAGGCCCGGTCGTGACGCATCAGTACGCCGTTGAGATCTCCCTGACTCGCCCGCCTACAGCCGGGAGCGTCACCAGGCCCGGCACTGCTTGACGTTCGCCGCGAGCGCCGATTCCATCCGGCTGATGGCGGTACGGAGGGGCAACAGCCCAGGTCACGCCCTGCACCGGCCTCGGCGCCGGCTGGATACGGTCCTGCCGATCGACGGCCTGACTACGCACTACCTCGACCGTCAGGGCCGCGTCCTGCTCAATGTCGTCCGCAGCCGCCGAGCCGACGCACAGATCCGCTAGGTGGCCGTCGGCGGCCTACCACCCCGGGACGGCCTGGGCGAGCGGATCACGGCCCACCTCGCGCGAGCAACGCCAACGGCGTCGCCGCCTGGAGGCGCAGCTGCAGCGTTTGCTCACCCACCACGCACCGGAGGAAGTCCTGACCTGTGCTGCAGACCGACTTCTCCGGGCGCGTCCGCCCGACTGAATCCACTGTGACGTCCACGACGGCCGCAGCCGCCAACTGTGCCCTCTCCTAGCGCCCTTGTCCCACGGAGCCCTTGTTGCACACCCCCACCCCTGAACAGATCCACGCGGCCGACACGTTCCGTTCCGGCCGGCACCTCGTGCTACAGGCCGGAGCCGGAACCGGAAAGACCAGCACGCTGTGCCTGCTCGCAGCCGACACAAAACGCCGTGGCCGCTACCTGGCCTTCAACAAGGACATCGCGCGCGATGCCGCGGCCCGCTTCCCGTCCACAGTGCAGTGCCGCACCGCCCACGCCACCGCCTTCGCAGCCCTCGGCCACCGCTACGCCAACCGTCTCAACAGCCCCCGCCAGCCAGCCTGGAGGACCGGTCAGGCCCTCGGAATCCAGCGCCCTGTCCGGATCGCAGACCGCGAAATCAACCAGAGAACCCTGTCCCACATCGTGCTGCGCACCGTCACCCGCTTCTGCTACTCCGCCGACGGCACCCTGGCCCACCACCACGTGCCGCGCCTGCGAGGCCTCGACCTGCCCGCCGAGCGCAGGCAGTTCGTCGATGCCGTGCTCCCCTTCGCGGCCAAGGCCTGGGCGGATCTGCAACGGCCCGACCACGGCGTCGTCCGCTTCGAACACGACCACTACCTCAAGATGTGGGCGCTGACGAGACCGAAGATCGAAGCCGACTTCCTCTTCCTCGACGAAGCCCAGGACACCAACCCGGTTCTGGAGCAGGTGTTCACCGCGCAGCGGGAGCACGCCCAGCTCGTCATGGTCGGTGACTCGGCGCAGGCCATCTACGGATGGAGAGGCGCGACGGACGTGATGACCGGCTTCGAGGCCGAGCAGCTGACCCTCACACGCTCGTTCCGGTTCGGGCCGCAGATCGCTGATGAAGCCAACCGGTGGCTCGCGCTCGCCGACGCCCCCATCCGCCTAACAGGAACCACCAGCATTCCCGCAGAGGTCAGCAACATCGACCACCCCGACGCCGTGCTCTGCCGGACCAATATCGGCGCGATGACGGAGGTCATGCGCCTGCTCGACGAGGGACACCGCGTCGCCCTCACCCGGGGAGGCCAACAGCTTGCCCAACTCGCTTTCGCGGCACATGACTTGAAAGGAGGACGCCGCACCCATCACCCCGAACTCGTGCTGTTCGCATCCTGGGGCGACCTGCAGGACTATGCCGCCCACGATCCGGCCGGCCGTGACCTGCAGCCCTTCGTCGACCTCGTTAACACCCACGGTCCCGACGCCATCCTCGCTGCCGTGTCCGCACTTGACGATGAGGCACACGCCGACGTCACCGTCTCCACCGCCCACAAGGCCAAAGGCCGCGAATGGTCGACCGTCAAGATCGGCACCGACTTTCCCCAGCCCAAGGACATCGATCCCGGCGCGAGCGCGGCCCACCAGGCGGAAGAGCCGGTGAGCGACTCGGACGCCCGCCTCGCCTACGTCGCCGTCACTCGCGCTCGCCACCGACTCGACCTCGGTGGCCTGGCCCGGAACACCCCCGCACGGCAGACAAAGGGCGGGTGACTCCAGAAGCCCTGACCAGGGGTCCGGTGTCGCAGGCAGGCCGCGGGGGTGCGGCCCGGTCCCCGTAGGCCGCACCCGAGTCGGCCTGCGGGGTGCTGGCTGACGTCAGCCAGCCCAGCCGACGTCGATCACCTCGATGCCGCCGAGGAACGCGGTGAAGCAGACCCACGAGCGAGGCCCGAAGACAACTGCCCCGTGCCACCCGCCGGGCTGCGGCCACTCACCCGGCCTCACGAGAGCGGAGGCAATCGTCTCCATCACCTCCTTGCGTCCCTCCTGCGGCAGTTCATCCAATGCGTCCTCCACCCGGACCGCCAGGTCGACCTCGTACGGCACCGTGCACCCCCGTGCTCGTGATCAGCGAAATCCTTACCGTAGGGCTCGGAAGCCGACCGCGCGCAGGCCTGTGGATAACCCCTCGACGGATCCGGCCCACGCGTCACGCCGACCCCGCTGCGGACTCTGCGTGCCCGTACACGGCATGTATGACAGCCTCGGCCTACTGGAACGGGAACGGCAGCGGCGGCCCCGGCTGCGCCTTCCCTCGCCAGTAGGCGATGTGGCGCTGGATGTCTAGAGTGTCGGGGTGGTCCGCACCGAGAACCCGTACTCGGTCGTCCAGCAGCTCTTCGAACGCGGCGGCGGCTCCGGCTGGGTCCCCCGCCTTCCCTCGCCATGAGGCGAGGTTGTGCCGGGTTCTGAGGGTGTCGGGATGGTCCGCACCGAGCACCCGCACCTGGTCGTCCAGCAACTCTTCGAACGCAGCGGCGGCCTCGGCTGCGTCCCCCGCCTTCCCCTGCCAGTAGGCGAGGTTGTACCGGGTGATGAGGGTGTCGGGGTGGTCGGGGCGCAGCATCCTTATTTGGTCTTCGAGTAGCTCTTCGAGGCCAGCGGCGGCTCCGGCTGCGTCCCCCGCCTCCCCCCGCATGTAGGCGAGGTCGTGCCGGGTGATGAGGGTGTCGGGGTGGTCGGGGCCTAGCACCCGCACCCGATCTTCGAGTAGCTCTTCGAGCGCAGCGGCGGCTCCGGCTGCATCCCCCGCCGTCCTCCGCCACGTGGCGAGGTTGTGCCGAGTGGTGAGGGTGCTGGGATGGTGCACACCGAGCACCCGCACCCTGTCTTCGAGTAGCTCTTCGAGCGCAGCGGCGGCTCCGGCTGCGTCCCCCGCCCTCCCCCGCCACGTGGCGAGGTTGTTCCGAGTGATGAGGGTGTCAGGGTGGTCCGCACCGAGCACCCGCACCTGGTCGTCCAGCAGTTCTTCGAGCACGGTCGCAGCGCCAGCAGCTTCCCCCGCTTGAGCCCGCCAGAAATTTATGTCATGCCGGGTGCCCAGGGTGTCGGGGTGGTCAGGGCCTAGCACCCGCACCCGGTCCTCCAGCAGCTCTTCGAGCACGGTCGCAGCGCTGACTGCATCGCCCGCCCAACCCCGCCAGCGGGCGAGGTTGTGCCGGGTGTCCAGAGTGTCGGGGTGGTCGGGGCCCAGCACCCGCACCCGGTCCTCCAGCAGCTCGGCGGACGCGGTCGCCGCTTCAGCCGCCTCCCCCGCCCGGCCCCGCCAGAAGGCGAAGTCATGCCGGGCAGCGAGGGTGTCGGGGTGGTCCTCTCCCAGGTCTTGGCGGGTGGTCTGTGCGAGGTGCTGGAAGTGGTCGCGGGCGGCGCTCGCCTGGCCGGACTCGCCGAGGCTACGGCCGACGCGATGCAGCACCTTATGCACGTTGGGCCAGTAGAGGGCGCCCTCGGTGCTGTTGGCAAGGGCGGCCGTGTTGACGCGCAGCATCTGGGCGAGGGCGGCATCGCGTTCGATTGCAGGCCAGGCGGCCATGAGTGCGTCGGCGGCGGAGCGGGCGGTCTGGTCACGTTGGTGGCGTGTGAGGTTGTCCCGGGTGGCGCGCTGGATGAGCTGATGGACGCGGACGGCTTGGTGCGCGGTAGGAGAGTTGTGGTCGATGAGGCTGAGCCGGTGAAGGGCGCTCAGGGCTCGCTTGGCGTCCTCGGGGGAGACCTGGCCCGGTGCCGGGGCCTGATACGGGCCGGTGCGGGTGCGGTGTGCGGCGAGGTAGGCCAGTGTGGGCTGGCTGGTCAAGACCTCCTTGGGAATGCCGTTGGCATCAAGCAGGGAGGTCAGCTGGAGCAATGGGCGGGCCAGGCCGGCCGGGCGCAGGGCATCGGCGCGGTCTATGGACAAGGACCATGCAGCGGCCAGGGGGCGTTCCTGGTCGTCGGGCAGGGCATCGGGGGCCATCTCGGAGAGGGCGTTGGCCCGGTCGGCCAGCAGGCGGCGGTAGGTGGCCACGGTCTCGCCGGTGTCGATGATGTAGGCGCCGGCCTGCGCGAGGGCCAGGGGCAGGTATCCGAGATCGTCGGCCAGTGATGTCAGCTCGTCGGTGGATTCACAGGGGCCGGGCAGGGATGAGGTGAGGTAGGCGAGGGCTTCGTCCTTCGTGAACAGGCCGACCTCCACGGTGTGGCGACCGTGAGCGGCGAGGGCAGCATCCCGGCGGCGGGAAGTGACCAGGGTGCGGCCGTGGGGACTGGCGGGCGGCCACAGACCGCGCAGGTCAGCGGGGTCAGTGACGTCGTCCAGAACGATCAGCCACCGGCACGGCTTGGCTCCGGCCTTGGGGGTGAGCCAGGCTAGGAAGGAGCGGGCAGCCTTCTCTGGGTCGCTGGGGTCAGCCCGCCACAGCTCGACGCCAGCCTGGGCGTATTCGGTCACGATGAGGGAGCGGGCGCTCGCGGTGACCCACACCAGGACATCCAAGCCGCCGGTTTCAGCCGCGCGTTCCCATGCGGTGCGGGCGTATTCGGCGGCGAGCTGCGTCTTGCCCACCCCGCCCATGCCGGTCAGCACTGCGGTGCCGCTGCCGTTGATCCCTGTGTGCAGCCGATCTGCCAAAGCGCGGTGCTGGAAGGAACGGGCCACGGGCGGAATGAGTCCGACCTGGTGCGGCCAGAGGGCCGGTTCCGAGGGCGGGCGCTGCTGCATGGTCAGAGTGCCGATGTTCAGGTAACCGGTGTTGACGACCCCGCCCCCACTGTTGGTCGCGTCCCCGGTGTCGGACAGGTGGACCGGGGCGTGGGGATCATCGTCGGGTCCGGGAGCCGGGCCCCGGTAGCCGGTTACCGCCATACCCCCGGATGCGGCAGTAGCGTCCCCGCTGCCGGTCACCGAGACCGCTGCATCGGCGGCGTCGGGGCCGTGTCGGCGCTTGTCTTCCTGGCCCATGCGATCATTTCCTGCTCGTGCTGCAAGGGCTGGGCCGGTCAGCTGTAGTCGATGCCGCTGGTGGCGTCGCTGCCCTGGCCGGTGGCCGTGGCGTTCCCGGTCTGCTCCGCCCTGGCTGAACCGCTGCCGCGCCCCTGGGGACGT
The DNA here is from genome assembly GCF_001279775.1 of Streptomyces sp. MMG1533. Taxonomy (GTDB): domain Bacteria; phylum Actinomycetota; class Actinomycetes; order Streptomycetales; family Streptomycetaceae; genus Streptomyces. Next base: position 101,869 of record NZ_LGDG01000017.1, read on the forward strand.
CTGATGCCCGAGGTGGCCTTACCTCCGTCGCGGGCGTCCACCTCTCCGGTGCGTTCCGCCGTGTCCTCCGTGCGGCGTTCCGGATGTTGAAACAAGGCCCAGACCAATGCCGCGATGGCGACGGCGGCTTGGATGGAGGCCCCGGCCATCTGTCCCGCATCAGGACTGCTCAGCAGCCAGATCAGCGGCGTGGACGCGATTCCTGCCGCCGCCAGCACGATGATCGTGATCTTCCACCCCTGCGTCATGCCAGGCTCCCTTCTCGCCTGCGGGTATGCCCGCCGATCAGCTGACGGGACGGGTCTACCCTTCCCTTCCAATTTCGCAGCAATACCGCTTAATGCGCAAAGCGCCTCAGCCCTTTCGGCCCCGCAGTCCTAGACCAGACACCAGTCGCAAAGTAGCGGGGTAGATCATGTGCTTGCCGCCATGGCTGCCTCCTCGTCGTGTTCACGCCAATTTCAGGGCCACCATGCAGCGGACTTGATCTGTCAGGATGCGGACAACGGACAGCTCAATACCCTGTCCATAAGCTGGCGGCCAACCCCTGCCCGTGCGGCCGCTTCTCCCGGACGGACGACCTGTGCGAGTGTCCGCCCTCCTCGATCCGGCGCTACCAGGCCAGGCTGTCCGGCCCCCTGCTGGACCGGGTCGACCTGCGCGTCGAGGTGGACCGGGTCACGCGCGCCCAGCTGACCCAGCGCGGTGCCCCAGGCGAGTCCACGGCCACGGTGGCCGACCGGGTCCGGGAGGCCAGGGAACGAGCGGGGGCCCGGTTGGCCGGCACCCCGTGGCGTACGAACAGCGAGGTCCCCGGACGCGAGCTGCGCAGCCGCTGGCATGCCGTATCCGGTGCCATGGACGACGCGGAGCGGAACCTGGAGCGGGGCGTGCTGACGGCTCGCGGGATCGACCGTGTGCTGCGCGTGGCCTGGACCGTCGCCGACCTCGTCGGTCACGACCGTCCCGACGCGACGGACGTCGCCCTGGCGCTGCAACTGCGCACGGGAGTGCCACGGGGCGTCCCGATGGCCATCGGAGCGCTGACGTGAGCGTCGGCGAGGATCCGGCCGGCGAACTGATCGGGCGGGTCTTTCTCGCTCGGGTCATCGAACCCGGTGACGAGGTCGCCGGGCGGTGGGTGCGGGAGTACGGGGTGGGGGAGGTGGTCCGGCGGTTGCGGGACGGTGGGGTCCCGTTGCCCGGAGTGGGTGACAAGCGGTGGGCCGGGTTGCTCGCCAGGGTCGCGGCGGCCGAGCCCGCGCGGGATCTCGCCGTCGCGCGGGAAGCGGGCGTGCGGTTCGTGGGCCCGGGCGACGCCGAGTGGCCGGGACAGCTCGACGACCTGGGGGACGCACGCCCCCTGGGTCTGTGGGTGCGCGGAAGGCCCAGTCTGCGGATGTGGGCGCTGAGGTCGGTGGCCGTCGTGGGCGCCCGCGCCTGCACCGAGTACGGCGCGCACATGGCGGCCACTCTCGCCGCAGACCTCGCCGAACGCGGCTGGGTCGTGGTGTCCGGCGGTGCCTACGGGGTCGACGGCGCCGCCCACCGCGGTGCTCTCGGCGCCGGCGGCGCCACCGTCGCCGTACTCGCCTGCGGAGTGGACCGGCCCTATCCGCGCGGACACACCCAGTTGATCACCAGGATCGCGGAACAGGGGCTGGTGATCGGGGAGTTGCCGCCCGGCGATCACCCGACGCCGAGCAGATTCGTGCTGCGCAACCGGGTGATCGCCGCGCTCACCCGGGGCACGGTCGTCGTCGAGGCCGCCCATCGCAGCGGTTCGCTGGTCACGGCACGTGCGGCACAGCGTCTGGGCCGCCACACCATGGGCGTGCCCGGGCCTGCCACCAGCGGCCTCTCCGCCGGTGTGCACGAGCTGCTGCGCGGGGAGGCGATGCTGGTCACGGACGCCGCGGAAGTCGTCGAACTCGTCGGCGACATGGGGGAGCTGGCCCCGGACCGGCGCGGGCCCGTGCTACCGCGTGATCTCCTCGACGCCGCCGCCCGGCGGGTCCTGGCGGCACTGCCCGGGCGTCGCGCGGCGACACCGGACGAGATCGCGCGCGGCGCGCTGACGACCAGGGACGACGCGATCGCGAGGCTGTACGAGCTCCGATCACTTGGTTACGTCGAACGACACGGCGACGGCTGGAAGTTGACACGCCAGGCAATGATCTCCGTGGGCGGTGGTGGACGCGGGCGTTGACCGAGCGTGTTCGGCCGTCCGGGGGAACCCTGACGCCCTTGGGAATTCCCGCAGTTGGCGCAATTCGATGATCACGTAGAGCGACGGGTGTGACTCGGTGGGGCGTCCAGCGGAACGTATCTGCGCATGGTCCGAGCCACGCCCTTCGCGCACCGCGACACTTCAGTCACGCTACGCTCACGTGGATTCCCCCACAGACAGGCGACTCGGCATCACAACGACATCAGTCCGACAGCTCCCCCAGGCATCCCCACTTCACGGCAGAACGGCACAAGGCGACGAATGCCCCAGCACACCTCCGGGTCCGACCGGGCGGCGATCCCCCCAGCCGCCCGTGACGGTGGCAGCGTGCGGCCGCCCGCTCCCTCGACGCTCGACGAGCTGTGGCGGTCGTACAAGGCGACGGGGGACGAGCGGCTGCGCGAGCAGCTGATCCTGCACTACTCACCGCTCGTGAAGTACGTGGCGGGACGGGTGAGCGTCGGTCTGCCGCCCAATGTGGAGCAGGCGGACTTCGTGTCGTCGGGGGTCTTCGGGCTCATCGACGCGATCGAGAAGTTCGACGTCGACCGGGAGATCAAGTTCGAGACGTACGCGATCACCCGGATCCGGGGCGCGATGATCGACGAGCTGCGGGCGCTGGACTGGATCCCGCGGTCCGTCCGGCAGAAGGCGCGCAACGTCGAGCGGGCGTACGCCACCCTGGAGGCGCGGCTGCGGCGGACACCGAGCGAGGGGGAGGTGGCCACCGAGATGGGCATCGCGGTCGACGAACTCCACGCCGTCTTCAGCCAGTTGTCGCTGGCGAACGTGGTGGCCCTGGAGGAGCTGCTGCACGTCGGCGGTGAGGGCGGTGACCGGTTGAGCCTCATGGACACGCTGGAGGACACCGCCGCGGACAATCCGGTGGAGGTGGCCGAGGACCGGGAGCTGCGGCGGTTCCTGGCGCGGGCGATCAACACGTTGCCCGAGCGGGAGAAGACCGTGGTCACCCTCTACTACTACGAGGGCCTCACGCTCGCCGAGATCGGGAACGTGCTGGGTGTGACGGAGAGCCGGGTGAGCCAGATCCACACCAAGTCCGTGCTCCAGTTGCGGGCCAAGCTGGCGAGTTTCGGTCGCTGACGCGGCGAGGCGGTCGGAGCCACTCCCGTCGGCGGTGGTCCGTCCGTAGAGTGGTTGACGTGCCAAGGATTCGAGCGGCCTCCGTGGCCGAGCACCGGTCGATGCAGCGAGCCGCCCTGCTGGATGCGGCTCGTTCCCTGTTGTCCGAGGGCGGGACGGAGGCGCTGACCTTCCCGGCTCTCGCCGAGCGGACGGGGCTTGCGCGGTCGTCCGTGTACGAGTACTTCCGTTCGCGGGCCGCCGTGGTCGAGGAGTTGTGCGAGGTCGACTTTCCCGTCTGGGCGGCGGAGGTGTCGGCGGCGATGGAGCGGGCCGTGACGCCCGAGGGCAAGGTCGAGGCGTATGTGCGCCAGCAGCTGGCGCTCGTCGGAGACCGGCGCCACCGGGCGGTGGTGGCGATCTCCGCGAGTGAGCTGGACGCGGGCGCCCGGGAGAAGATCCGGGCCGCGCACGGGGGGCTCGTCGCGATGATCGTCGAGGCGTTGGGGGAGATGGGGCACGAGCAGCCTCGGATGGCGGCGATGCTGCTGCAGGGGGTTGTGGACGCGGCTGTGCGGCGGATTGAGCTGGGTGCCGCGGAGGAGCCTTCGGTGATTACGGAGGCGGCCGTGGGCATGGCTCTGCGGGGTGTGCGGGGCTGACGTCCGCTGCGGCCGGGGTGGGCCGTGCAGTGCGGCGCCGGCGGCTGCCGCGCCTCTTCGGGTCGGGTGCCGCCCCAGCCGCACGTTTGCCCACCGCTGAGGCCTGTCCGGCGGATCAGGTCGCAGGAATTCGGCGGTGCCTCGTCGACGCAGGTGAGCGGGGCCATGGGGGAGCGTCGAGCTGCAAGGCGGAGGAGGGCGTCGACGCGATGGGGGAGTCGGCAACCGACGGCAACGCCGCAGATCGGCGTGCCGGGCCCCGCGTCTGCGGCATGATCCGCCGGGCAGCACACCTAGGACGACGGCGGAGGCAACGGCACTCCCAGCACCGGCAGCAGTCTCGACGGTGCCCTGCGCAGCAGCCACGGAGGCAGCAAGGAGAGCGGGTCGAGGTAGGTCTCGCCCCTCCGCAGACCCCAGTGCACGCACGTACTCGTGCAGTGCGAGCCCGTCGGCTCCACCGTGCCCACCACCTCGCCCGCCGCCACCTCGTCCCCCTCCCTCACGGACGCCCGTACCGGCTCGTACGTCGTGCGGAGGGGCGGGTCGCCCGTTCCCGGCAGTTCCACCGAGACGACCCCCTTGCCCGCCACCCGGCCCGCGAAGGACACCCGGCCCGCCGCGACGGCTCGTACTGGTGTGCCGGGAGCGGCCGCCAGGTCGATACCTCGGTGGCCGCGGCCGTACGGTGTCGCGGGGGGTTCCCAGCCGCGCAGGACCGGTGGGCGGGTGCCCACGGGCCAGGTGCGGCCGAGGGGCGGGACGGAGGTGTCCGTGGCCGCCGGGCCGAAAGGGATCGGCCGGCTGTTCGGCGGGGCGCAGGTCAGCACCGTCGCCGTCAGAAGTAACAGCAATCCCGTCCACGTACCCGCACATCGCATCGCTCGCATGCGAGAACCGTCCCGCACCCGCCCGATCACGGTCGGGACCTGTGGAGTACTTCCCGGTTGTGGACAGCGGCGTCACCCGCTGCCTCGCGGGTCCCGTACACTTCTTCTGGCGATCCGGGTCACCGGGTCGACTTCGCACGCCCCGACATCAGGCCATCAAACAGCCGGTGTCAGCGCCTCTCGGTCCCTAGCGGCAAGGCGCATCGCGGGCGTCAGGCGCGGGTACCGCCGGTACCCGCGGCACAACCGAGAAACTCAAGGAGAACGGCCATGGCCGTCGTCACGATGCGGGAGCTGCTGGAAAGCGGCGTCCACTTCGGTCACCAGACCCGTCGTTGGAACCCGAAGATGAAGCGCTTCATCTTCACGGAGCGCAACGGCATCTACATCATCGACCTGCTCCAGTCGCTGTCGTACATCGACCGCGCCTACGAGTTCGTCAAGGAGACCGTGGCCCACGGCGGCACGGTCATGTTCGTCGGCACGAAGAAGCAGGCGCAGGAGGCCATCGCCGAGCAGGCCACCCGCGTCGGCATGCCCTACGTCAACCAGCGCTGGCTGGGCGGCATGCTCACCAACTTCTCGACCGTCTACAAGCGTCTGCAGCGCCTCAAGGAGCTCGAGCAGATCGACTTCGAGGACGTCGCCGCGTCCGGTCTGACCAAGAAGGAGCTTCTCGTGCTCTCGCGCGAGAAGGCCAAGCTGGAGAAGACCCTCGGTGGTATCCGCGAGATGCAGAAGGTGCCCAGCGCCGTCTGGATCGTGGACACCAAGAAGGAGCACATCGCGGTCGGTGAGGCCCGGAAGCTCAACATCCCGGTCGTCGCCATCCTCGACACCAACTGCGACCCCGACGAGGTCGACTACAAGATCCCGGGCAACGACGACGCGATCCGCTCCGTCACGCTGCTCACCCGTGTGATCGCGGACGCGGTCGCCGAGGGCCTCATCTCCCGCTCCGGTGTCGCCACCGAGGGCAAGGGCGACAAGGCCGCGGGCGAGCCGCTGGCCGCGTGGGAGCGCGACCTGCTCGAGGGCGAGAAGAAGGCCGACGAGGCCGAGGCCCCCGCTGCTGAGGCTCCCGCTGCTGAGGCTCCGGCTGCCGAGGCTGCCGCCGAGGCCCCCGCCGCTGAGGCTCCGGCCGAGGCCGCTGCTGAGGCTCCGGCCGAGGCTGCCGCCGAAGCCCCCGCCGCCGAGGCCCCCGCCGCGGACGCCGAGCAGGCCTGACCCCTCACCATCTTCGGGTTCTGGACGGCGGGGGCCCACGAAGCCCCCGCCGTCCGGCGCCCGTAGATCTTCGGACTTCGAGAGAGATTCCAGAATCATGGCGAACTACACCGCCGCCGACGTCAAGAAGCTCCGCGAGCTCACCGGCGCTGGCATGATGGACTGCAAGAAGGCGCTGGACGAGGCCGAGGGCAACGTCGAGAAGGCCGTCGAGGCGCTCCGTATCAAGGGCCAGAAGGGCGTCGCCAAGCGCGAGGGCCGCTCCGCCGAGAACGGCGCCGTGGTCTCGATCATCGCCGACGACAACTCCTCCGGCGTCCTCGTCGAGCTGAAGTGCGAGACGGACTTCGTCGCCAAGGGTGACAAGTTCCAGGCCGTCGCCAACACGATCGCCGAGCACGTCGCCAAGAGCTCCCCGGCCGACCTCGAGGCGCTGCTCGCCTCCGAGATCGAGCCCGGCAAGACCGTCCAGGCGTTCGTGGACGAGGCCAACGCCAACCTCGGCGAGAAGATCGTCCTGGACCGCTTCGCGCAGTTCGCGGACGGCTTCGTGACGGCGTACATGCACCGCACGATGCCCGACCTGCCGCCGCAGATCGGTGTCCTCGTCGAGCTCGACAAGCCCAACGCCGAGATCGCCAAGGGCATCGCCCAGCACATCGCCGCGTTCGCGCCGAAGTACCTCTCCAAGGAGGACGTGCCGGCCGACGTCGTCGAGTCCGAGCGCCGCGTCGCCGAGGAGACCACCCGCGCCGAGGGCAAGCCCGAGGCCGCCCTGCCGAAGATCGTCGAGGGTCGCCTCAACGGCTTCTTCAAGGACGCCACGCTGCTCGGCCAGCCGTACGCGCTCGACAACAAGAAGTCCGTCCAGAAGGTTCTGGACGAGGCGGGTGTCACCCTGAAGCGCTTCACGCGCATCAAGGTCGGCATCTGAGTCCGTACCGCGACCGACGCGCGACCCCGATAGGGTCGGCAGCAGTCGTCCGCGTACGCCGTCACATGTGTGGCGGACGGCAGCAGATCTGACGAGGAGGCCATTGCCGCGCATGGGTTGCGAACGACACCCCACCGGCAATGGCCTCCTCGTATGTGCACCATGAGGAGAACGCCATGACCACCAAGGCCCAGAAGAGCGACGACGGCAAAGTACGCGGGCGGTTTCTGCTGAAGCTGTCCGGAGAGGCGTTCGCCGGTGGCGGGGGCCTGGGCGTCGACCCCGATGTGGTGCACAAGATGGCCCGCGAGATCGCGGCGGTCGTGCGGGACGGCGCGGAGATCGCCGTCGTCATCGGCGGCGGCAACTTCTTCCGCGGTGCCGAACTGCAGCAGCGCGGCATGGACCGGGCCCGCTCGGACTACATGGGCATGCTCGGCACGGTCATGAACTGCCTCGCCCTCCAGGACTTCCTGGAGAAGGAGGGCATCCAGTCACGGGTGCAGACCGCCATCACCATGGGGCAGGTCGCCGAGCCGTACATTCCGCTGCGTGCCATCCGGCACCTGGAGAAGGGCCGCGTGGTCATCTTCGGCGCCGGTATGGGCATGCCGTACTTCTCCACCGACACCACCGCCGCCCAGCGCGCCCTGGAGATCGACGCCGAGGCGCTGCTCATGGGCAAGAACGGCGTGGACGGGGTCTACGACTCCGACCCGAAGACCAACCCCGACGCGGTCAAGTTCGACGCCCTCGGCTACGGCGAGGTCATCACGCGTGACCTCAAGGTCGCCGACGCCACGGCCGTCACACTGTGCCGCGACAACAAGCTCCCGATCCTGGTGTTCGAGCTTCTGGCCGAGGGCAATATCGCGCGCGCCGTCAAGGGTGAGAAGATCGGCACGCTTGTGGGTGACCAAGTCAGCCAGGGCTGATGACCCTGACCGGGGGATGGACAATGTCCTGCCGGTCGGGAACCGTGCAGGAAGAAGACGCGACGCAGCCGGCCGCCGCCCCCACCAAGGAACCGCAGCCGGGCCTACTCAAGACACGCAGGAGCAAGTGGTGATCGAAGAGACCCTCCTCGAGGCCGAGGAGAAGATGGAGAAGGCCGTCGTGGTCGCCAAGGAGGACTTCGCCGCGATCCGCACCGGCCGTGCGCACCCGGCGATGTTCAACAAGATCGTGGCCGACTACTACGGCGCGCCGACGCCGATCAACCAGCTGGCTTCGTTCTCCGTGCCGGAGCCGCGCATGGCGGTCGTGACCCCGTTCGACAAGAGCGCGCTGCGCAACATCGAGCAGGCGATCCGCGACTCCGACCTGGGCGTCAACCCGAGCAACGACGGCAACATCATCCGTGTGGTGTTCCCCGAGCTCACCGAGGAGCGCCGCCGCGACTACATCAAGGTCGCCAAGGGCAAGGGCGAGGACGCCAAGGTGTCCATCCGCGCCGTTCGCCGCAAGGCCAAGGACGCCATCGACAAGCTGATCAAGGACGGCGAGGTCGGCGAGGACGAGGGCCGTCGTGCGGAGAAGGAGCTCGACGACACCACCGCGAAGTACGTCGCCCAGGTGGACGAGCTCCTCAAGCACAAGGAAGCGGAGCTGCTCGAGGTCTGATGAACGACTCTTCCTGGGGCTCTCCGCCACACACCGGGCCGCAAGCCGGGTACTGGGGGCCCACCGACCAGGGGCCTGTCCAGGGGGCCGCCCCGGCGGGTCCCACGTACGATGCGCATGACGCGCAACAGACTCGCCCCATGCCCATCGTGCCCGACGTACCCGCACATGGCGGAGACCAGGATGACGACCGGGGGGCCGCTCGGCTGAGCGGCCCCTTGTTCCGCGACGAGACGCCGCAGCCGCCGTACGACGTACGGCAGTCGCCGCCGTACGACCCGCCGCAGGCCTCGTCCTACGGCCCTGACGACATGCCGCAGACGCCGTCCTACGGGGCGGCGCCGCAGAATCCGGAGCCCATGCCCGACTCCTCGCAGCCGGCGTCCGCGCCGCAGAAGAAGAGCGCGGGTCGTGACCTGAGTGCGGCCATAGGGGTCGGTGTCGGTCTTGGTGTGGTGATCGTCGCGTCGCTGTTCGTCGTCAAGGCCGCCTTCGTCGGCGTGATCGCGGTCGCCGTCGTGGTGGGTCTGTGGGAGCTGACCAGGCGGCTGGAGGAGCGCAAGGGCATCAAGGCGCCCCTCGTCCCGCTCGCGCTCGGCGGCGCGGCCATGGTCGTCTCGGGGTACGTCCGGGGTGCCGAGGGCGCGTGGGTGGCGATGGCGCTCACCGCGCTGGCCGTCCTGGTCTGGCGGATGACGGAGCCGCCGGAGGGCTACCTCAAGGACGTCACCGCGGGCGTCTTCGCGGCCTTCTACGTCCCGTTCCTGGCCACGTTCGTCGCCATGATGCTCACGGCCGACGACGGCTCGCGTCGCGTGCTGACGTTCCTGCTGCTGACCGTCGTCAGCGACACCGGGGCGTACGCCATCGGCTGGCGCTTCGGCAAGCACAAGCTCGCCCCGCGCATCAGCCCGGGCAAGACCCGCGAGGGCCTGCTCGGCGCGGTGAGCTTCGCCATGGTGGCGGGCGCGCTGTGCATGGAGTTCCTGATCGACGACGGGACCTGGTGGCAGGGGCTGGTGCTGGGCTTCGCCGTCGCTGCCAGCGCCACGCTGGGCGACCTCGGCGAGTCGATGATCAAGCGGGACCTGGGCATCAAGGACATGGGCACGCTGCTGCCGGGGCACGGCGGCATCATGGACCGTCTGGACTCGCTCCTGCCGACGGCTCCCGTGGTGTGGCTGCTGCTGGTGGTCTTCGTCGGGTCCGGCTGACCGTCGCACGTCCTCGGGTCCGTTGGCAGTTGTACGTCGTTTTCGTGGGGCCCTCGCTTCGGCGGGGGCCCCACGTGTTCCGGGCGATGGCCTCCCGGGCCGCCGAGTGGGACGATTCCGGTGTAAGCCCTCAAATGGGTTCACTCTGGAAGGAGGGTGCGATGTCCGCCATCCGAGAAGTGATCGACGTCGACTGCAGCCCCGGCGAGGTCTACACGTATGTCACGGACCCCTCCCATCTGCCGGACTGGCAGCTGAGCGCGGTCTCCGCACAGCGGCTCGACGAGGGCCCGCTGCACGAGGGTTCCCGGGTCCGGGTCACCCGGCGTGTCGGCAGCCGCGAGATGCCGATGACCGTGGAGTTCACCGAGGTCGTCCCGCCGCTCAGCTGGGGGCTGCACGGTGTCGACGGCCCCGTCAGGCCGCGCGTCCACGGTGAGATCGAGCCGCTCGACGAGGGCCGACGCTCCCGTGTCACGATCGACATCGACTTCGAGGGCCACGGCCTCGGCAGGGTCCTCGTACCTCTCGTCGTCCGCCCACAGCTCCGCAAGGAGCTGCCGCGCGACGAGCAGCTGCTCAAGGACCGGCTGGAGCACCCGACGGCGTAGACCACCTGGTGGGCGGGCCATTAGGGTCCGTCCATGGGGCAGGCGAGGCTGGGTGACGACGGCAGGTATCACGGTGATCTGCCGTGCCAGTGGTGCGGTGCGCTGATCGACCAGGGCGGGCGGCGCCGGGTGAGGCGGTACTGCGGGGGGTGGCACCGGACAAGGCTCTACGTCACTCGGGTCGTGGTCGTGATCACCGGCGCCTTCTGAGCCGACCGGGGCATCCGATCGGATCTGCGCCACGGCCTGGCAGCCTGTGCTGGGTCTTCCCCTTACGCGGGGTCTTCGGGATTCTTCCCGGTGTGATGGACGGCTTTCCCGGCAAGCTCGTCGAGGCCGCCCAGGCCCGTCGGCGGGCTGTGAACGCGCGCCACCGGGTCGCCCTCGCCCGCTCCGGAGCCCGCTTCGAACGGGGGCAGCTCATCGAACGTCCCGAGATCCTCGCGGCATGATCAAGGCCAGCCCATCCCTCGGGAGGTCCGACGTGGCATGGTCCGAACACGTGGTGGTGCGAGACGGCATCCGTCTTGTCTGCCGGGACTGGGGCGGGCCGGGACAGCCCATCATGTTGCTGCACGGCCTGGCTGGTCACGCGGGTGAATGGGACACGACGGCACGGTGGTTGAGCTCCCGGTACCGGGTCGTCGCGGTCGACCAGCGCGGGCACGGTGCCAGCGAGCGCCGCCCGCAGGACGTGTCGCGCGCCGCCTACGTCGCCGACGTCATCGCCGTTGCCGATCAGCTGGCGCTGCGGCGGCCTGTCCTGGTCGGCCAGTCGCTGGGCGGGCACACGGCCATGCTCACCGCCGCTGCGCATCCCGGGCTGGTCCGCGCGCTCGTGCTCATCGAGGCCGGCCCCGGGGGTCCAAACCCGAACGGTCCCGTGGACATCGGCGGATGGCTCGACTCGTGGCCGACACCGTTCCCCTCACGCGAGGCGGCAGCCGCGTTCCTGGGAGGCGGACCGGTCGGCGCGGGCTGGGCGGCCGGGCTGGAGGAACGCGAGGACGGATGGTGGCCTCGCTTCGACCGGGACGTGATGGTCCGCTCGCTGGCGGAGAACGCCCAGCGATCCTTCCGGCACGAGTGGGGGCAGGTCGCTTGTCCCACGCTGGTCGTCCTGGCCCAATCCAGCTTCATCCCTGCCCAGGAAGCCGACGAGATGCTCCGGCAGCGACCCGCAGCCATGTCCATGAGCATCCCCGGCACAGGCCACGACCTGCACCTGGAACAGCCTGAAACCCTGCACACCGCACTTTCGGACTTCCTCCGGGGCCTCGCCTGAGAACACCAAAGCCAGGCCTGCGCTTGACAATTACTCCCGCGAACGAGGGTCGGGCGGTGTCAGCCTGCCGGTCATGACTCGCAACCGAAAGGGCTGTGCCGCGTAGGCGCCCCTCACGCCTCCGGGCGGACAACAGGCACTTTGCTGCGCACCGCAGCTACTCGAACATCGGTCGGCTGTCCGGCCCAGCTCAAGCACAGATCATCCAGTTGGAGCGAACGCGCCTTCAGCCCGGCCTGATTCAGCAGGCTCTTGTTCGGTGGGCTGCCGTCGCAAGGGCACCACGAGATCAGCTCCCTTCGCCGTTCAGCGACCGGTGCGGCGTCCCGGAGTGCTGCCCCGAACCGGCGGACGAGCGAGGCCTGCTGGTCGCGGGAGCTCCGCAGCATCGTCCGGCCTCTCGATCTGAAGATCCTCAAACGTCCCGACGCCCTGCCATACGGCGACCCACCGCATGGTTGGTGGCGGACCGACGGCCTTCTGACTGGACCAAGCCCCAGCCCCAGCCGACCTGCGCAGATGCGCCCGCAGGCCGCAGGCCCCGCAGGCCCGCCGGGTCGGGCCGTCTGCGGGCCGTCCGAGGGGACCCACGACGGCCAGGGACGGCCAGGGACGGCCAGGGACGACCAGGGACGACCGACAACGACCACCGTGCACGCCTCGGCCTCCAGGCCACACGATTCGATCTGCGACACTGGATGAGTTATGCCTGCACCCGGAGAACTCACTTTCGTCGCCCCGCGCGGAGCCAAGAAGCCGCCGCGGCACCTTGCCGACCTCACGCCCGCCGAGCGCAAGGAAGCGGTGGCCGCGGTCGGTGAGAAGCCGTTTCGAGCCAAGCAGCTCTCGCAGCACTACTTCGCGCGGTACGCGCACGACCCGCAGGAGTGGACCGACATTCCGGCCGGTTCCCGCGGCCGGCTCCAGGAGGCGCTGCTTCCGGAGCTGATGTCGGTCGTCCGGCATCTGTCGACCGACCAGGACACCACCCGCAAGACGCTGTGGCGGCTGTTCGACGGGACGCTCGTCGAGTCGGTGCTGATGCGCTACCCGGACCGGGTGACCATGTGCATCAGCTCCCAGGCGGGATGCGGGATGAACTGCCCGTTCTGCGCCACCGGCCAGGCGGGCCTGGACCGGAACCTGTCCACCGCCGAGATCGTGCACCAGATCGTGGACGGGATGCGGGCCCTCAGGGACGGCGAGATCCCCGGTGGTCCCGCGCGGCTCAGCAACATCGTGTTCATGGGTATGGGCGAGCCGCTGGCCAACTACAACCGGGTCGTCGGTGCCATCCGGCGGCTCACCGACCCCGAGCCGGACGGACTCGGGCTCTCGCAGCGCGGGATCACCGTCTCGACGGTCGGACTCGTCCCGGCGATCAACCGCTTCGCCGACGAGGGCTTCAAGTGTCGTCTCGCCATCTCGCTGCACGCGCCTGACGACGAGCTGCGCGACACCCTCGTCCCCGTGAACACGCGGTGGAAGGTGCGTGAGGTCCTCGACGCCGGCTTCGAGTACGTGGAGAGATCCGGGCGCCGGCTGTCCATCGAGTACGCGCTGATCCGGGACATCAACGACCAGGCATGGCGGGGTGACCGGCTCGGGCGGCTGCTCAGGGGCAAGCCCGTGCACGTCAACCTGATCCCGCTGAACCCGACGCCGGGTTCGAAGTGGACCGCCTCCCGTCCCGAGGACGAGAAGGCGTTCGTCGAGGCCATCGCCGCCCATGGGGTGCCGGTCACCGTCCGGGACACCCGTGGACAGGAGATCGACGGGGCGTGTGGTCAGCTCGCCGCGACCGAGCGGTAGTGTGACGTCCGTACGTACATCTTCATATTCCGACAGGGGAGCGCCACAGCGCTGAGAGTGCGGCACCGGCCGCAGACCCTCTGAACCTCGCCCAGGTCATTCTGGGTAGGAAGTTCGGTCACTACTCGAGCTGTTGCGCCCTGCCCGGGAGCCCTCGGATGTCCCGAGGCGCCCGGGCAGGGCCGCGTCTCTTCCTGGTCACCCCCAGGAGGAATCCAGTGAGCATCACCAAGAAGGCCACGGTTGTGGCCGTGGGACTCGGTCTCGTCACGTTGTCCGCGTGCGGGTCGTCGTCCGACGCCGGCAGCTCCGGCTCCGGCTCCAAGACCGTGACCCTCGTCAGCCATGACTCGTGGGCCGTCTCGAAGAACGTCCTGGCGGACTTCGAGAAGCAGTCCGGCTACAAGGTCAAGGTCCTCAAGGACGGCGATGCCGGGCAGGCCGTGAACAAGGCGATCCTGACCAAGGACAACCCGCAGGGCGACGTCTTCTTCGGCGTCGACAACACCCTGCTGTCGAGGGCGCTCGACAACGGGCTCTTCCAGTCGTACGAGGCGAAGGGCTCCGAGCTGGTCCTGTCCGACTACCGGGCCGACCGCGACAAGCACCGCGTCACGCCGATCGACACGGGCGACATCTGCGTCAACTACGACAAGGCGTACTTCAGCGAGCACAAGCTGACCCCGCCGAACTCGTTCGACGACCTGATCAAGCCGGAGTACAAGAACCTCCTCGTCACCGAGAACGCCTCCACCTCCTCGCCCGGCCTCGGCTTCCTGCTCGGGACCGCCGCCGAGTACGGCGATGGGGGCACCTCCCGCTCGAGCGAAGCCGAGAGTGGGGGAGGATGGCAGGACTACTGGAAGAAGCTCAAGGCCAACGGCGTCAAGGTCGTCGACGGCTGGGAGCAGGCCTACAACGAGGAGTTCTCCGGCTCGGCCGGCGGCAAGCAGGCCAAGGCCGACCGCCCGCTCGTCGTCTCCTACGCGTCCTCGCCGCCCGCCGAGGTGATCTACGCCGACCCGAAGCCGAAGACGGCTCCCACCGGCGTCGCCACCGGTACCTGCTTCCGCCAGGTCGAGTACGCCGGCCTGCTGAGCAACGCGAAGAACGCCAAGGGCGGCAAGGCGCTGCTCGACTTCCTGCTCACCAAGGAGTTCCAGGAGGACATGCCGCTGAACATGTTCGTGTACCCGGTGCGGGACGGCGCCCGGGTGCCGGCCGAGTTCACCGAGTACGGTCCGCAGGCCGAGGACCCCGAGACCCTGGCCCCGGACAAGATCGCCGACCACCGTGACCAGTGGGTCAAGTCGTGGACCTCGCTCGTACTGAAGTGACCCCGCGCTTCAAGGGGAACGCGGCGCGGCTCGGCCTCATCACCGTGCCCGTCGCGTTCTTCGCGCTCTTCTTCGCCTACCCCGTCGCCGCGATCGTCGCCCGCGGACTCAAGATCGACGGCGAGTGGCACCTCGGCCGGATCGCGGACGTGCTCGCCCAGTCCGACGTCCGGCACGTGCTGTGGTTCACCACCTGGCAGGCGCTCGCCTCCACCGTGCTCACCCTGCTGATCGCGCTGCCCGGCGCGTATGTCTTCGCCCGCTTCGACTTCCCCGGCAAGCAGATCCTGCGGGCTGTCGTCACCGTCCCGTTCGTGCTGCCGACGGTCGTCGTGGGTACGGCGTTCCTGGCGCTCGTCGGGCGCGGCGGGCTGTTGGACGAGCTGTGGGGCGTACGCCTCGACACGACCGTGTGGGCGATCCTGCTGGCGCACGTCTTCTTCAACTACGCGGTGGTCGTACGGACGGTCGGCGGGCTCTGGTCCCAGCTCGACCCGCGGCAGGAGGAGGCCGCGCGGATGCTGGGCGCGTCCCGCATGCGGGCCTGGCGGCAGGTGACGCTGCCCGCGCTGGGGCCCGCCGTGGCCGCCGCCGCGCTCATGGTGTTCCTGTTCACCTTCACCTCCTTCGGTGTGGTGCAGATCCTCGGCGGGCCGACCTTCTCGACGCTCGAAGTGGAGATCTACCGGCAGACGTCCGAGATCTTCGACCTGTCCACGGCCGCCGTGCTGACGCTGATCCAGTTCGTGGCGGTGGGCGCGATCCTCGCCCTGCACGCGGGGACCGTACGGCGGCGGGAGACCGCCCTGCGGCTGGTGGACGCGTCCGTGACCGCGCGCCGGCCGCGCGGGGCCGGGCAGTGGGCGCTGCTCGGCGGCGTCCTCGTCTCCGTCGTCGTCCTGCTCCTGCTGCCGCTCGCCGTGCTGGTGCAGCGGTCGCTGGACGCGCCCGACTTCGCGTACTACCGCGCGCTGACCAGCGAGGACGGCGGGATCTTCCTGGTGCCGCCGATCGAGGCGATCGGCAATTCGCTGCAGTACGCCGTCGTGGCCACCGTCATCGCCGTGCTGATCGGCGGTCTGGCCGCGGTGGCGCTCACCCGCCGGGACGCGGGGCGGTTCGTGCGCGGGTTCGACGCGCTGCTGATGCTGCCGCTGGGGGTGTCCGCGGTGACCGTCGGGTTCGGGTTCCTGATCGCGCTGGACGAGCCGCCGCTGGATCTGCGGTCCTCGTGGATCCTGGTGCCGCTCGCGCAGGCGCTGGTCGGCGTCCCCTTCGTCGTACGGACCATGCTGCCGGTGCTGCGGGCGGTGGACGTACGGCTGCGGGAGGCGGCGGCCGTGCTCGGGGCGTCGCCGTGGCGGGTGTGGCGCGAGGTGGATCTGCCGATGGTGCGGCGGGCGCTGCTGATCGCGGCGGGGTTCGCCTTCGCGGTGTCGCTCGGGGAGTTCGGGGCGACGGTGTTCATCGCGCGGCCCGACAACCCGACCCTGCCGGTCGCCGTGGCGCGGCTGCTCGGGCGGGCCGGGGCGCTCAACTACGGCCAGGCGATGGCCCTTTCGACGATTCTGATGATCGTGTGCGCGGTGGCGCTGCTGGTGCTCGAGCGGCTGCGGACCGACCGGATGGGGGAGTTCTAGATGCTGCTGAGCCTTGAGGACGCGACCGTACGGTTCGGTGGGCGGGCCGTGCTGGACGAGGTCGGCCTCGGCGTCGCCGAGCACGAGATCGTGTGCGTGCTCGGGCCCAGCGGCAGCGGCAAGTCGACGCTGCTGCGGGCGGTGGCGGGGCTCCAACCCCTGGACGGCGGGAGGGTGTTGCTCGACGGACGCGACCAGGCGGGCGTGCCCGCGCACAAGCGCGGGGTCGGGCTGATGTTCCAGGACCACCAGCTGTTCCCGCAGCGGGACGTGGGCGGGAACGTGGCGTTCGGGCTGCGGATGCACGGGGCGTCGAAGGGTCAACAGGGCGAGCGAGTGCGGGAGTTGCTCGATCTCGTCGGGCTGCCGGGGGCTGGCCGCCGGGCCGTTGCCTCGCTCTCCGGCGGCGAGCAGCAGCGGGTGGCGCTGGCCCGGGCCCTGGCGCCCCGGCCGCGGCTGCTGATGCTGGACGAGCCGCTCGGGCAGCTCGACCGCTCGCTGCGGGAGCGGCTCGTCGTCGAACTGCGGGAGCTCTTCGGCCGGTTGGGCACCACCGTGCTGGCCGTGACCCACGATCAGGGTGAGGCCTTCGCGCTCGCCGACCGGGTCGTGGTGATGCGGGACGGGCGGATCGCCCAGACGGGCACGCCCCTTGAGGTGTGGCAGCGGCCGGCGGACGAGTTCGTGGCCCGCTTCCTCGGCTTCGAGAACGTGGTCGAGGGCACGGTCGCCGGGGAGGCCGCGGACACGCCGTGGGGCAAGCTGCCGGTCCCTGCGGGGGCTGCTCAGGGGGTGCGGTCCCTGTTGGTGCGGCCTGCGGGCGTACGGGTGGTGGGTGCGGACGAGGGGCTGCGGTGTGTGGTGGCCGCGCGGACGTTCAGGGGCACGCATGTCGCCGTACATCTGCAGCCCGAGGAGGACGCGCCGCGGCTGGAGGCGGCGTGTGCGCTGCGGGTGGCGCCGGAGGTCGGTGACGTGGTCGGGGTGGAGTTCGACGCGGGCGATGTCGTGGTGCTCGGCTGATCCGCGGGGCGCCCTGCGTTGACCCGGGCCCCGCGTCTGCCGGCTGTGTGGTGCCCGGTGTTGGGGCTGAGGTCGCGTTGGGTCGCTCGCCCGCGCTGCGGGGTGCCGCTGCGCCCACCCGTGCCGCCCCAGCGGCACGACTGTCCGCAGCTGTGTGCGTGCGGCATGACTGCGCCCACCCGTGCACCCGTGTCGCCCCAGCGGCATGACTGTGCGTGGCTGTGTGTGCATGGCACGAATGACCGCGGCTGGGAGTGACAGCTGTGGCCCGTCTCCTCTGGTGCGAGGGGACGGGCCACGGCGGCGTGTGTGAGGCGTCAGCGGCTGCTGTTCGCCCCGCGGCGGCGCATGCCGAAGAACACGGCGCCGCCACCGATCGCGACCAGGGCGGCCGCGATACCGGCGATGATGCCGGTGTTGGAGTTCGCGCCGGTCTCGGCGAGGTTGGACTCACCGGCCGCGGGCGACGGAGCGCTGCTCGCGGTGTCCGCGGGGGCGGTGCTGCTGCTCTCCGACGCCGACGGGGTCGGGGTGTCGGTCTCCTCGGCCGGGGTCGAGGCGGACTCCGACGGCGTCGGGGTGGGCGTCGGCGTCGGCGTGTCCTCGGTCTTGCAGGCCGTGGACGGGGTCTTCAGGTTGGGCTTGATGTCCTCGTCGACGTAGGTCTCGGCCTTGACGTGGATGCGGTACTGGGCGTTCGGCAGCCAGTCCTCTTCGAAGGTGATCGTGACGCCGTCGCGCGAGCCCTTGACGACCTGTTCGCCGATCTTCTTCACGTCGGCACCGTTGCTCTCGAGGAACACGGAGACGGTGGCCGGGACACCGCCGGGGTCCACGTCGGTGACGGTGATGACGCCCTTGGTGCCGTCGCACTTGGCTTCGGCGGAGAACTCCTTGATGTTGCAGGCGAGCGCGTTGCCGGCGACGCCGAGCGTGAGCGCGGCCGTGGCGGATGCGACACCGAGGATGCGCACGGAACGTGCGACGGTACGGCGAGTTATGGACACGTTTGTCCTTCACGAGTTAAGCAACTGCGGGGGGCTGATGGGATGTTGGGACACCAACATCCCCAGGAGGCTCACAGGTCTATAAGCGCTGCATAAGAAGTGTCAACGCATATGCAGGTTACAAGCGTTTGCTTTACCGTCTGTTTAACCGCCGAGACGTTTCAGTGCCCCCGGCGCCTCCTCGATCCGGTCAACCAGGGCGATTCGGGCCTCCATTGAACGCTCCCGCGCGAGCGCCTGAAGAAGCGGCCACGTGGGCAGTCGCTCCGTCCAGTGGGCGCGGCCCACGAGGACCATCGGCGTGGGCTCGCCGCGCGACTCGTAGTAGTTCGGCGTCGCGTTGTCGAAGATCTCCTGAACGGTCCCGGCCGCGCCCGGCAGGAAGACCACACCCGCGGTGGAGCGGGCCAGCAGGCCGTCCTCGCGGGTGGCGTTGGCGAAGTACTTGGCGATGTGCGAGGCGAAGGCGTTCGGCGGCTCGTGGCCGTAGAACCACGTCGGGATGCCGACGGAGGTACCGCCCTTCGGCCACCTGGTGCGCACCTCGAAGGCGGCCGACGCCCAGTCGGTGATCGACGGGGTGAACTTCGGCGCCTTGGCGAGGAGTCGGAGCGACTCGGTCAGCATCGCGTTGTCGTACGGGGCGGCGTACGCGCCGAGGTTCGCCGCCTCCATCGCGCCCGGGCCGCCTCCGGTGGCGACCGTGTAGCCGGCGCGGGCCAGCTCCCGGCCGAGCCGCGCGGCGCCGGCGTACTCCTCCGTGCCGCGGGCCATCGCGTGGCCGCCCATCACCCCCACCACGCGCGTCCCGCGCAGGAGTTCGTCGAGGGCGTCCGAGACGGCGTCGTCGTGGATGGAGCGCAGCATCGAGGCGAATATGTCGCCGTCGGCCTTGGTCTGCTGGAACCAGGCGTACGCGCGGGCGTCGGGCGTCGCCTCGTAGCCGTCCGGCAGGGACGCGAACAGCTCGTCGGGGGAGTAGAGCAGGCCCCGGTACGGATCGAAGGGCAGGTCGGGGACGGGCAGGAAGACCATCGCGCCGTCCGCCCGGACCTTGGCCGCCGCGTCCTGGCGCATGGGGCAGCCGAGAAAGACCGCACCCGCCGTGTCCGTCGTGAGCAACTCCCGCGTACGGTCCGTCAGATCGACGGCCTGTACCCGGAATCCGGCGAGCGTGGCACGGGCCGAGACGGTCGCGTCGAACTCGTCGAGGCTCTCGATCTCACGGTCGTTGTGGTGGGCCGCATGGGCGGGCATCGTCTGCACCCGCCCATGCTAGGCACAGCGCGTTCAGCTCTCGATGGCGGACGGGTCCATCCACACGACCTCCCAGGTGTGGCCGTCGAGGTCGTCGAAGGAGCGGCCGTACATGAAGCCGTGGTCCTGGGTCTCGCCGGCCGGGGAGCCGCCCGCCGCGAGCGCCTTCTCGACCAGCTCGTCGACCTTCTCGCGGCTCTCGGCGCTCAGGGCGACGAGCACCTCGCTGGTCTTCGTGGCGTCGGCGATCTCCTTCTTGGTGAAGGACGCGTAGAAGGGCTTGGTGAGCAGCATGGCGACGATGGTGTCGCTGATCACCACGGAGGCCGCGTTGTCGTCGCTGAACTGCGGGTTGATCGAGTAGCCCAGCTCCGTGAAGAACTTCTTCGAGGCGTCGAGGTCGTTCACGGCCAGGTTCACGAAGATCATCTGCTGGTACGTCGAGGTCATCGGTCTCTCCCGTCGGGTGCGTGGTGTTCGTTGGGGTAGACGGTGCGGTGCCGCGGAACTCATCGGCCGACGGGGACTTTTCTCGTGCGCCGTTCAGCGGGCCAGCGGCAGCGCCGCCAGCTCGGCGACGATCAGCGTGAGCGGGCCGAACACGGACAGCAGCGCGCCGGCACGGAGGGCGGCGGCACTGCGCAGCACCGTGGCGGGGGCGCCGAGCCGCAGCAGCGCGGCCGTGGTGTCGGCGCGGGCGTGCTTGGCCTCGACGGCGGCGGTGAGGAGGGTCGCCACCGTGCAGCCGGTCACCAGGAGCAGGCCGAGGGCGGTCAGCGGGCCGAAGGAGGGTTCCGCCGTGTCGTACAGCGCCGCCATGGCGTACGCGCCCGACGCCACCGCGCAGACGACGCCGAGGGGACGGCCGATGCGGGTGGCTTCCGCCATGAGGACGCGGCCGGCGAGGAGGCGGAGGGCGCCGGGGCGGGCGGTCTGGAGGAGGTGGCCGCAGAGGTGGGTGAGGCCGGGGCCGGCGAGGGCGAGGCCGGTGGCGGTGAGGATCCAGCCGAGGAGGACGGAGACGGGGCCGGTGCTTGCCAGGCCGCCGGGCATGGTGAGAGGGGTGCCGGTCGCGGTGCGGGTGGCGTACGCCTCCACCGCGAGGCCCGCGGCGAGTACGGCGATGCCCCAGGGGAGCCCGCGGGGGGCCTCTTGGGGAGGCGGGGGGAGGGTGCCGGGGTCCGGGTCGGCGGCGGGGGTGTCCAGGGGCGGTGCCGGGAAGTGGTGGGTGTCGCTCGCCCGCGTTTGCGGGGTGCCGCCTCTCAGCGGGTCGGGAGCCGTCCCGGCGGCACGAGTGGCTGCAGGCTGCGTGGCCCGGTCGGTCGCGGGCTGCGTGGGTCGGCCGCCCGCACCTCGCAGGCGGGTGCCGAAGCGGCCGTACGCCCCGAAGGTCTCCCGTGCGGCCGAGTTGCCGTACCCGCCGAAGCCGCCGTACGACCTGGCCGTGGTGCGTGTCGATGCCGCCCTGACGCCCTGTGGCCGCAGTACCCAACCCACCGTCACCGACGCGATCGCCGGCGTCAGGGTCAGCAAGGTGAGGGCGGCCGGCAAGGGCATCGGCTCCTTCGCTGCCAGGAACTCCGCCGCCGCGCCGTCGAAGGGCATGCCCGTCAGGTCGCCTCGCAGGTGGAGGAAGAACAGGAGGGCGAGGAGCGAACCCAGCGTGCAGGAGAGGGCCGTTGTCGTTGCCGCGACGGCCATCAGGCGGGTCGGGCCCAGGCCGATGGCCGAGAGGCCGGGGCGGGGTCTGGCGGCGGGGTCCGTGCGGGCCACCGCGACGGCGAAGTGGACCGTGGCGGCCAGGGGGGTCGCGCACCAGGCCAGGCGGAGGAGCGAGGCGGTGGTTTCGTCCGGGTGGCTCATCGCGTAGCCGAGGGTGCAGAGCAGGAGGAAGCCCGTGCCTGCCGAGGCCGCCGCCACCAGGATGCGGCGCAGTTGGAGGGCCGGGCGGGCGCCGCGGGTCAGACGGAGAGCGAGCACGTGGCCCGGCCTTCCGTCTCGGTGACCGGAGGCAGGTGCACGGTGTTCACGCGCCGTCCGTCCAGCAGCGACACCGTGCGGTCCGCGAGGGCGGCCGTGTCCGCGTCGTGGGTGGCCAGCACCACGGTGATGCCGTGCGAGCGGGCCGCCGTGGTGAGGGTGCGCAGGACGTGGGCGCGGTCGGCGCGGTGCAGGGGTGCCGTCGGCTCGTCGGCGAACAGGACCGTGGGGGCGGGGGCCAGTGCCCGCGCGATGCAGACGCGCTGACGTTCGGACTGGCGCAGTTCGTGCGGGCGTTTGCGGGTGCTGTCGCCGATGTCCAGGCGCTCCAGCCACTCCAGGGCGGCGGTCTTGGCGCGCCGGCGGCCGGTGCCGCGCAGCATCAGGGGGAGGGCCGCGTTCTCCCAGACGTTCAGCTCGGGGACGAGGGCCGGGGCCGGGTCGATCCAGCCGAAGCGGTCGCGGCGCAGGCGTTCGCGGGACGTCGGACCCATGGTGTGCACGGGCGCGCTGTTGAACCAGACCTCGCCGCGCTGCGCGGACACGAGGCCGGACAGACACCGCAGCAGGGTCGACTTGCCGCTGCCGCGCGGGCCGCTGACGGCGAGGATCTCGCCCTCGCGGACGCCGAGCGAGACGCCGGCCAGTGCGGGCGAGCCGTCGTGGTGCGTGAAGTGCAGGGACCGTGCCCAGAGCACGTCGTTGTCCGGCGGGGCCACCATGGGCGTACACCTCGTTCAGATCCGTAATTCCCATTGCCAGTCCCCCGTGCGGGGGAACGAAGGCAGGGCCGATCGGTTACAGGGCACGCTAAGGATCCGGGGCCAAAAGGCAGGACAGCACGCGGCCCGGGTGCACCCTTCTCACTCGTACGGGTGCACCCGGGCCGCTGAGCCGCCGGAGGTCACAGCTTCGTCCACGCCTCCGTCAGTGTCGCGCGCAGGATCTGCTCGATCTCGTCGAACGTCTCCTGGTTGGAGATCAGCGGCGGGGCGAGCTGGACGACCGGGTCGCCGCGGTCGTCGGCACGGCAGTACAGGCCGTTGTCGAAGAGGGCCTTGGAGAGGAAGCCGTACAGGACGCGCTCGGTCTCCTCGTCGTTGAAGGACTCCTTGGTGTGCTTGTCCTTCACCAGCTCGATGCCGTAGAAGAAGCCGTTGCCGCGGACGTCGCCGACTATCGGCAGGTCGTGCAGCTTCTCCAGGGTCGCGCGGAAGGCGCCCTCGTTGTCGAGGACGTGCTGGTTGAGGTTCTCGCGCTCGAACAGGTCGAGGTTGGCGATGCCCACCGCCGCGGAGACGGGGTGGCCGCCGAAGGTGTAGCCGTGCAGGAAGGTGTTGTCGCCCTTGTAGAACGGCTCGGCCAGGCGGTCGGAGATGATGCAGGCGCCGATCGGGGAGTAGCCCGAGGTCATGCCCTTGGCGCAGGTGATCATGTCCGGGACGTAGTCGAACTTGTCGCAGGCGAACATCGTGCCCAGGCGGCCGAAGGCGCAGATGACCTCGTCCGACACCAGCAGCACGTCGTACTTGTCGCAGATCTCGCGGACCCGCCGGAAGTAGCCGGGCGGCGGCGGGAAGCAGCCGCCGGCGTTCTGGACCGGCTCCAGGAAGACGGCCGCGACCGTGTCCGGGCCCTCGAAGAGGATCTGCTGCTCGATCTGGTCGGCGGCCCAGCGGCCGAAGGCCTCGGGGTCGTCGCCGAAGAGCGGGGCGCGGTAGATGTTGGTGTTCGGGACCTTGTGCGCGCCCGGGACGAGAGGCTCGAAGGGGGCCTTCAGGGCCGGCAGGCCGGTGATGGACAGGGCGCCCTGCGGGGTGCCGTGGTAGGCGACCGCGCGGGAGATGACCTTGTACTTGGTGGGCTTCCCGGTCAGCTTGAAGTACTGCTTGGCGAGCTTCCAGGCGGTCTCGACCGCCTCGCCGCCGCCGGTGGTGAAGAAGACCTTGTTCAGGTCGCCCGGCGCGTGGTGCGCGAGGCGCTCGGCCAGCTCGACGGCCTTCGGGTGGGCGTAGGACCACACCGGGAAGAACGCCAGTTCCTGCGCCTGCTTGAAGGCGGTCTCGGCGAGTTCCGTACGGCCGTGACCGGCCTGGACCACGAACAGACCCGCGAGACCGTCGAGGTAGCGCCTGCCCTTGTCGTCGTAGATGTAGGTGCCCTCACCCCGGACGATGGTCGGGACGGGGGAGTTCTCGTACGAGGACATGCGGGTGAAGTGCATCCACAGGTGGTCGTACGCGGTCTGGCTGAGGTCCTTGGTGCTCACGGCTATCGGGTTCCCCACATGTAGGTCTGCTTCTTGAGCTTGAGGTAGACGAAGCTCTCGGTGGAGCGCACTCCGGGGATGGCTCGGATGCGTTTGTTGATGACTTCCAGGAGGTGGTCGTCGTCCTCGCAGACGACCTCCACCATCAGGTCGAAGGAGCCTGCGGTCATCACCACGTACTCGCATTCGGACATTGAGGTGACCGCGTCGGCGACGGACTCCACGTCGCCTTCCACGTGAATGCCGACCATTGCCTGCCGACGGAAGCCCACGGTGAGCGGGTCCGTGACGGCGACGATCTGCATCACGCCCTGGTCGAGCAGCTTCTGCACGCGCTGGCGCACGGCCGCCTCGGAGAGGCCGACGGCCTTGCCGATGGCGGCGTACGGACGTCGGCCGTCCTCCTGGAGCTGCTCGATGATGCCGAGGGAGACGGCATCCAGGTGCGGGGTGCCGTGCCTGGACTCGCGGGAGTCCTTGGGGTCTGCGCTTCGACTGGCCACGACGTCACTGTGCACGACGTCTCGACACTTCCGCAAGGCCATGGCGATGAAATTCGTTGTTTACGTGACTGAGACCTGCGGATTTCGCAGCGATGGCGCGATCGGGGGTGTTGAAAACGTGGGCGGGCGGATTAGGGTGGGTGTCTCAGCAACTGGACAGTCAAAACGGTTAAGAACCTGACAGGAGGCCGGCAGTGAGCACCGAGCTGCGTGGGCTGCGCACACTACGGAACTACATCGCCGGTGAGTTCCGGGACGCCGCCGACGGACGGACCACCGAGGTCGTCAACCCCGCGACGGGCGAGGCGTACGCGACCGCGCCCCTGTCCGGGCAGGCGGACGTGGACGCCGCCATGGCGGCGGCCGCCGCCGCCTTCCCGGCCTGGCGCGACACCACCCCCGCCGAGCGCCAGAAGGCTCTCCTGAAGATCGCGGACGCGTTCGAGGAGCGGGCCGAGGAGCTCATCGCGGCCGAGGTGGAGAACACCGGCAAGCCGATCGGGCTGACCCGCTCCGAGGAGATCCCTCCGATGGTCGACCAGATCCGCTTCTTCGCGGGCGCGGCCCGGATGCTGGAGGGGCGCAGTGCCGGCGAGTACATGGAGGGGTTGACCTCGATCGTCCGCCGCGAGCCGGTCGGTGTCTGCGCGCAGGTCGCGCCGTGGAACTACCCGATGATGATGGCCGTATGGAAGTTCGCCCCGGCGCTCGCGGCCGGCAACACGGTCGTGCTGAAGCCGTCGGACACCACCCCGGCGTCGACGGTCCTGATCGCCGACATCATCGGCTCGATCCTGCCCAAGGGCGTCTTCAACGTCATCACCGGCGACCGTGACACCGGCCGCCTGATGGTCGAGCACCCGACCCCGGCGATGGCCTCCATCACCGGTTCCGTGCGGGCGGGCATGTCGGTCGCCGAGTCCGCGTCCAAGGACCTCAAGCGGGTCCACCTGGAGCTGGGCGGCAAGGCGCCGGTCGTCGTGTTCGACGACACCGAAATCGCGAAGGCCGTCGAGGACATCTCGGTCGCGGGCTTCTTCAACGCCGGGCAGGACTGTACGGCCGCCACCCGCGTCCTCGTCCAGGAGGCCATCCACGACGAGTTCGTGGCCGCGCTGGCGAAGGCCGCCGCCGAGACGAAGACGGGGCAGCCGGACGACGAGGACGTCCTGTACGGCCCGCTCAACAACCCGAACCAGCTCAAGCAGGTCTCCGGCTTCATCGAGCGGCTGCCCGCGCACGCCAAGGTCGAGACCGGTGGCCACCAGGTGGGCGAGAAGGGCTACTTCTACGCCCCGACCGTCGTCTCCGGCCTCAAGCAGGACGACGAGATCATCCAGAAGGAGGTCTTCGGTCCGGTCATCACCGTCCAGTCCTTCACCGACGAGGACCAGGCCGTGGAGTGGGCCAACGGCGTCGAGTACGCCCTCGCCTCCTCCGTGTGGACCAAGGACCACGGCCGCGCGATGCGGATGTCCAAGAAGCTCGACTTCGGCTGTGTGTGGATCAACACCCACATCCCGCTGGTCGCCGAGATGCCGCACGGCGGCTTCAAGAAGTCCGGCTACGGCAAGGACCTTTCCTCGTACGGCTTCGACGACTACACGCGGATCAAGCACGTGATGACGTCGCTGGACGCGTAGAGCTCCGGCGGTTCGGCGGACACCCGCGCCGCCCCGGACGGGACACCTCCCGTCCGGGGCCGCAGCACGCCTCGCGTGACCGGTCAGGCCGACAGCCTCACCGCTCCGGGCGCGCCGACCGTCACCTCGTACGTCGAGGAGCGCCTGTCGGTGCTGCGTGCCGAGCAACTGCACGACCTCCTGGTCGAGTCGGTGGTCGCGCTCGCGGTGATGACCGTGGTGTCGGTGGCGCTGGGGTGGCTGATGGCGGGGCGGGTCCTGGCGCCGCTGCGCACGATGACGGCGAGGGCCCGCCGTATCTCCGCCGACAACCTGCACGAGCGGCTGGCCGTGCCGGGACCCGACGACGAGCTGAAGGCGATGGCGGACACCATCGACGGCGTACTCGCCCGGCTGGAGGGCGCGTTCGAGGCGCAGCGGCGTTTCGTCGCCAACGCCTCGCACGAACTGCGCACCCCGCTCACCCTCCAGCAGACGATCGTGGACGTGGCCCCCGCCGACCCCGAGGCGTCCGTGGACACCCTGCGTGCCGCGCTGCTGCGGGCGCGGGCGGCGGGGGAGGAACAGGAGCGGCTGATCGACGCGCTGCTGACTCTGGCCCACAGCCAACGCGGGCTGGAGCGGCGGGAGTTCGTCGATCTCACGGCGATCGTGCGGGATCGGCTGCCGACCGGTGGCCCTCGTGTGGAGGCCCGGCTGGATCCGGCGCCCGTGTTCGGCGATCCGCAGCTGATCGAGCGGCTGGTGGTCAACCTCGCCGACAACGCCGTACGGCACAACCTCCCGGAGGGGCAGGGGAGTTGGGTGCGCGTGTGGACGGGGGTGGACCCGACGGGCCGGCCCGGTCTGCGGATCGAGAACAGCGGGCCGGTGATCTCGCCGGACCAGGCGCCGGGGCTGTTCCAGCCGTTTTGCCGACTGGGCCCGGAACGTGTGCGGAAGCGGGACGGCGTCGGCCTGGGCCTGTCCATCGTCGCTGCGGTCGTGGCCGCACACGGGGGACGGGTGCTGGCACGGACGCGTCCCCAGGGCGGGTTGACCGTGGAGGTCAGCCTGCCCTCGGCCGGGCGGCCTTGCTGAGGGGCCGCCGATCGGGCAAGGTCCGGGCGGCCTTTCCGAGGGGCCTGCCGATCGACAGGGTGTCAGGTACAGGCGTTTGCGCTCGACGCGGCGTCGGTTGTCCGCCCACAGACAGCACCGGCATGCTGCCTCCCATGCCCCTCCCACCGAAGACGCCCCCGTTCTCCCGACGCTCCCTGCTGCGCGCGTTCGGTGGCGCCGCATTCCTCGGCGGCGTCGCCGGCTGCGGTGTACCCGCCGCGTACGTGGCGGCCGGCGACCGGGCCGTCGCCGACCGTTCCGCCATCGACAAGCGGCTGAACTGGGCGAACTGGCCGCTGTACATCGACACGGACGACGACGACACGACGAAGCGGCCGACGCTCGAGGCGTTCGAGAAGGACACGGGCATCTCCGTCGACTACGTCGAGGAGATCAACGACAACGACGAGTTCTTCGGCAAGATCAGCCCGGCGCTGATGAACCACCAGCAGACCGGCCGCGACCTGATCGTCATCAGCGACTGGATGTGCGCGCGGTTCGTGCGCCTGGGCTGGGTCCAGGAGATGGACCGCGCGAGCCAGCCGAACGTGACCGAGTATCTGGACCCGCTGCTCCGCTCGCCCGCCTTCGACCCCGGCCGCAGGTCCACCGTGCCGTGGCAGTCCGGGATCACCGGCATCGCGTACGACCGCCGCAGGCTGGGCCGGGAGATACGCCACGTCTGCGACCTGTGGGCGAGCGACCTCAAGGGGCGCGTGACCCTGCTGTCGGGCCTCGACGAGGCCTTCGCGCTGCTCATGCAGGGCAACGGCGTCGACATCACCCGGTGGAGGGCGGCCGACTTCGACAAGGTCTGCGACCAGGTGGAGAGGTACGTGGCCGACGGCCGGATACGCCGCTTCACCGGCAACGACTACACCAAGGACCTCGTCAGCGGTGACGTGCTGGCCTGCCAGGCGTACTCCGGCGACGTGATCCAACTCCAGGCGGACAACCCCGACATCCGCTTCGTCGTCCCCGAGGAGGGCGCGGAGCTGTGGTCCGACTCCCTGATGATCCCGGACCGCGCACTGCACAAGGCCAACGCCGAGCGCCTGATCGACTACTACTACGACCCCGAGGTCGCCGCGGAACTCGCCGCCTGGGTCAACTACGTCTGCCCGGTCCCCGCGGCCCAGGACGTCCTCGCCTCCGCCAAGGACGAGGAGACCGCGTCCCTGGCGGAGAACCCGCTGATCTTCCCGGACACGGAGATGCGCAAGCGACTCGCCGTCGCGCGCGACATCACGTCGAAGGAACGCGTGGAGTACGCGAAGCGCTGGAACGCGATCGTGGGTCTCTAGCCGCCGTCCAGGGTGGCTTTGCCATCTCTTTACAACCCGTTGCCCCACTGCCTCGTCTCTCCCGTCGATCTGCAACCCACCCCGCCGAGCCACCGGGCGGGGGGACCGACGAGAGAGAGCGATTCATGCGCCGAACTGTCTTGAGCGCCATGGCACTTGCATGCACCGCCGTGCTGGCGAGCGCGCTGCCCGCGTTCGCCGACGGGACGAGCCCGAGCGCGGCCCCGACCAGTCAGCCGTCCGTCGGCGACGAACCGTCGCCGGTGCCGTCCGCGACCCTCCCGCCGAGCGCCGCACCGAGCGCCGAACCGACCACAGATCCGAGTGCCGCGCCGACCGAGGCGCCCACCCCGGGCAGCCAGGTGTCCGTCGTGCCGAGCGGCGCGCCCGACACCGGTGTCGCCGAGGAGCCGGCGCAGTCCGGGCCCTCGGGCGGGCTGATCGGCGGGGGCGCCGCCGCGGCGGCCGCCGCGGGCGGCGCGGCCTTCTTCGTCGTACGGCGTCGGCGGGCGACCGGGGTATGACCTCGCTCTCCAGGCGCGCCTTCGTCACCGCGGCGGCGGCCTCCCTGCTCGTGAGCTGCGGGGGGCGTCCGGCCGGTCGGGACACGAGCAGCGGCACGCCATCGGCCTCACGGGCTTCCGCGAAGACGGTGCACGCCCCGGGACGTTCGGTCCCGGTCGGGCTGCGGATCCCGGCTCTCGGGGTCGACACACCGGTGATGCAGCTGGGGCTGGCCCCGGACGGCAGCGTGCAGGTGCCCCCGATCACGGCGCACGACCGGGCGGGCTGGTACCGGCACTCGCCGACGCCGGGGCAGACCGGTCCGTCGGTGATCCTCGGGCATGTCACGGTCGGGGACTACGGGGACGGCGTCTTCCGTCACCTCGACCGGCTGCGGCGGGGTGACCGGATCGCGGCGCGCCTGGAGAACGGCACGACGGCCGAGTTCGCCGTCACCGACGTACGGACGGTCGCCAAGGCGGAGTTCCCGGCCGAGGCCGTCTACGGGAACGTGAACCGGCCGGAGTTGCGTCTCATCACCTGCGGTGGACCCCGTACCGGTGACGGCTATCGCGACAACGTGATCGTCTTCGCCGTGTCGAGTTCGGCGCCGAGCTCCGCAGGAGAACGTTGAAACGGTCCCGCGAGAGGGCGGCGTCCGAGCTGTTCGCCGCCCTCTACCCGCGCCTCGCCGGCTGGTGCCGCCGGCTGGTCGACGACGACGAGACGGCCCACGAGATCGCCTCGGAGGCCTTCACCCGGCTCTGGGGCCGCTGGACGTCCGTCACCGAGCCCCGGGGGTTCCTCTACGTCACGGCGGCCAACCTCGTCCGGGACCACTGGCGCAAGCTGGAACGCGAACGCAGGGCCGTGCGCCGGGCCACCGCCGAGGCCGCCCTGCTCCCGCAGGCGGAGCAGGCCGACCCCTCCGTACGCCTGCTCGTGCAGTCGCTGCCGGAACGACTGCGCGTCCCGATCCTGCTGCACTACTACGCTGACATGCCGATCCGGGAGGTGTCCGTGCTGACCGGGCGCAAGGAAGGAACCGTCAAGGCCGATCTCCACGCGGCCCGCGAACTGCTCCGCGCCCATCTGGGGAGAAGCCTTGATCACACACTCTGACGATGCTCCGGAGTTCGAGCCCGACGACCCCCTCGCCGTCATCCTGCGGCCCGGCTCCGACTACCTCGGCCCGCCCGCCGGCCGTTACGAGGTGATTCGCCGCCGCGCGGCCCGCCGCCGACTGCTGCGCGCCGCGGCCGGGGTGGGTGCGACGTGTGCCGTCGCCGCCCTCGTCGCGCTGCCGCTCCGTCTGGCGGCGCACGAGGCCCCCCTGTCCCCGACGGTCCCCCTCGCCCCGCCGCCCGCGAGCAGCAGTCCATCGGTCCCGCCCGACCCGACGGCGGCGCCCGCGCCCGCCACCACCATGCCCGGCCCGACGCCCGCGTCCCCCAGCCCCTCCCCGACGGCCCCCACGACCGAGCCCGACCGCTCACCCTCGGTCACTCCGACCCCGCAGCCCAGCGAGCCGTCGGCCGCGATCGGCGACGGGGCAGCCGGCTCGCCCCCGAGCAGTGCCGGGCCGTAGATCACTCCCGGCTGGAACATCTGGTGACGCACCACACGGGAATTATGTTTTGAACGTGTTCAATTAGCGGCGTACGCTGCTGCCCATGAGCGACAGAGCCGCCCTGCTCAGGGGCATCCGCGCATGGTTGGTCCTCTTCGCCGTCTGCCTCGTGCTCAGCGGCGCCACCGCCTTCCCCTTGGTCCACGAACTGCGCTGGACCGAGGACCTGTTGCGGGCGCTGTCCGTGCCGGAGTACCTGCCCGGGCTCACGGACTGGATCGAGCGGGTCCGGCAGGGGCTCGACGTCGTCGACGCCGAATACCCCTTCGTGCTGTACGGCACGGACTGGCTGGCCTTCGCGCATCTCGTCATCGCGGTCGCCTTCTACGGCCCCTATCGCGACCCCGTACGCAACATCTGGGTCGTCGAGTTCGGGATGATCGCCTGCGCCGGGATCGTGCCGCTGGCGCTGATCTGCGGACCGGTCCGGGGGATCCCCTTCTGGTGGAGCGTGATCGACATGTCGTTCGGGGTCTTCGGGGTGATCCCGCTGTATGTCGTACGGAAGAAGATCAAGCGGCTGGAGGCGCTGACGGCTCCGGTGCCGTCAGCGCCGGCCGGTGCCGCCGTCAGCGGTTGAACGCGGGGAAGGCGAAGCGTTGGGCGATGGGCAGGCCGTCGCCCTTCGCGTCGGTCGAGTTGACGGAGTAGACCACCGTCCGGGACAGGTCGCGGGTGGCCGCGACGACCGTGTGGTAGCCGGGGCGCGCGCCCGTCTTGCCCCAGATCTCCTTGCCGTTCAGCTCGAATCTCTGCAGCGCGGCGCCCATCGTGGCCCCGTCGATGTCCGGGACCGTGAACATCTCCGTCAGCTGCGGCTCGGGCACGACCTGCCCGCGGAACAGGGCGAACAGCAGCTGTTCCAGGTCGGCCGTCGTCGAGATCAGGTCGCCGGCCGCGAACCGGTCCGACATGTTCCAGTCGGTCACGTCCACCAGCTTGCCGTCGATCCAGTCGTACCCGCGGTTGTGCGGGCCGTGGATACGGGGGTCGGGGCCGTCGGGGAACGACGTGTGCCGCATGCCGAGCGGGCGGAAGATCCGTGCGGCCGCCTGGTGCGCGTACGAGTCGCCGGTGACCTTCTCGATCAGCATGCCGAGCACGGTGTAGTGGATGTTGCCGTACCGCTGCCGGGCGCCGGGCGCGTATTCGGGGTCGGGACCCTTGGCGACCGACGCCGCCACGACCTCCTCGGGTGTCAGCGTCTCGAAGCGGTGTTCATAGCCGTCGTCGACGTCCTCGCCGAGGGACGCGCCCGGCTGCAGACCGCTGGTGAAGTTCAGCAGCTGCCGGACGGTGATGGGCGCGAAGTCCTCGGTGAGCAGGCCGGGCAGGTACCGCTGCACCGTGCCGTCCAGGGAGATCCGGCCCTCGGCGGCGAGTTGCAGCACGAGCGCCGCGGTCACGATCTTCGTCGTCGATCCGGCCCGGAACCGCGCGTTCTCCAGCGCGGGCGCCCCGGTTCTCAGGTCGCGCACCCCTGCGACACCGTGCCAGCTCCCCCTGCCGCCCACCCGCACCAGGGCCGCGGTGGCGTCCTGGTCCGGGAGGCCCTTGATGGCGGCCTCCAGGGCCTCGGTGTCCGGGCCGGTCGTGGTCGTTGTGTGTGCCGCCGCCGGCCCGGACGCGGCGAACGCGGGGGCGGCCAGCGGGGCGGCGCCCAGGGCGAGGACGAGGGAGGCGGCGAGGACGGTCGTACGGCGTCGGGCGCGCATGCGTCTGCTCCAGAGGTCGACGTATGTGTCTGTGATCATCCTCAGGCCGTACGACGTTCCCCCGGATCGTCGGCGAGGAGGGCACCGGACCCTGGCGCAACCCCTAGCAAGTGCCTTGTGCGGCAAGGGTGTTGTCGGGGTGAGCCCTTAAGGGCAGGCAAAAAAGTGTTATCCGGGCGTCCTTCACACCGTCTCCGCACTGTGATCCCGGACATAGCCAACAGCCCCGGTCCGCCTGAGAGGGTGCGTGCAGAAGACCACTGACCTCAGCCGTCGCATCAGCCACCGAAAGGGCCTCGTGGACACTCAGCACTGGCGCTCCACCATCGCCGCCGCGCAGGCAGGCGACCGGCAGGCGCTGGACGAGCTCGTCGCGGGCTGGCTGCCGCTGGTGTACAACATCGTCGGCCGCGCCCTGAACGGCCATGCCGACGTCGACGACGTCGTCCAGGAGACGATGCTGCGGGCCGTCGACAACCTCGGTTCGCTGCGTGACCCGGACAGTTTCCGGTCCTGGCTGGTGGCGATCGCGATGCGGCAGATCCGGGACCGGGCCCGCCGCAGGACCCCCGACCGGCTGGACGAGTCGGCACCGCAGGACGCCGCCGACTTCGCCGAACTGACCGTTCTCAAACTCCAGTTGGAGGGGCAGCGGCGCGAGGTCGCGGAGGCGGTGCGCTGGCTCGACGACGAGGACCGCCAGCTGCTGTCCCTGTGGTGGCTGGAGGTCGCCGGCGACCTGAGCCGACGCGAGCTCGCCGCGGCCGTCGGCATCAGCCGGCAGCACGCCGCCGTGCGCGTCCAGCGGATGAAGGAACGCCTGGAGACCTCGCGCGGCATCGTGCGCGCCCTGGAGGGCGCCTGCCCGGACCTGCGCGAACTGACCGCCCGCTGGAACGGCCGCCCCGACTCGGTCTGGCGCAAGCGCCTGGCCCGGCACCAGCGGGGCTGCGGCTACTGCGGCGACGCCCGCGAGCCGGTCGTACCGGCGGAGCGCCTGCTCGTCGGGATCGCGCTCGTCCCGATCCCCGTCGGCTTCACCCTCTCGCTGGCCTTCGGCGGCAAGACCGCGGCGGCGGCCACCGTCGCCGGCACCTCCGTCGGCTGGTCCGCCAAGGTGCTGGGCGCGCTCACCAAGCCGGCCGTCGCCATGACGGCGGGCGCGACCATCGTCGCGGGCGGCGCCTACGTCGTCACGCAGCCCCCGGACGCGACCCCGCCACCGCGCGCGGCCGTCACCAGCTCCGCCCCGCCGGTCGCCTCAGCCCCGCCGCCCGTTTCGGCCTCCCCGTCCCCCTCACCGTCGCCGACGAAGAAGGCCGACCTGTACGGCACCGTCGTCGACGCCGTCGACCGGGCACCGGACCCGGACACCGAGCCCAGGGCGCTGCCGCACCGGCCCGAGGCCGGGATCACCAGCACCGGCGGCCGTCAGGCCGTGATGCAGCACCGGGGCGACAGCGTCACGCTCAGCGGCCAGGGCTACGTCCTGGTCCGCTGGCAGATATCGCCGCAGTCACGGCCCGGCTCCCTGGTCATGCCGACCTGGACCGGCCTGAAGGGCAAGCTCTTCCACGTCGCGTCCGGCGGCGGCCGCCGCATGGACGACCCCATGGCGGGCAGCCCGGGCGACTTGGCCACCGGCATGGGCGGCCCGGACATCGGATACGCGGTCCTGCCGGACGGCACCCAGCAGATGTGGCAGAACGAGTACTTCTACGTCGACGGCAGCGTCACCCTCACCGTGAACGAGCGGGGCGCCGACTACGGCCTGACCGTCTTCCCGACGACCTGGGACAAGGCGACCGAGGACATCAAGGCAGGCCCTCCCCGGGGTGCGATCCGCTACGGCCTCGTCCGCGACACCGGCAAGGACGACACCCCCGTGCCGCAGTACGTCACCCGCGCGACCCCGGCCGACCCCGCGACCGTCCCTCAGGAGTCGCGCGTGTAGCGCTCCTGCGCCTCCATCACCTCGTCGCCGTGCTCGAACGCCCAGGCGCCGAAGGCGTCGATGGGGGCGAGCAAGGTCCGCCCCAGCGCGGTGAGTTCGTACTCGACGCGGGGCGGCGAGCCGCCGTACGCCCGCCGCGCGACGAGGCCGTTGAACTCCAGCCGCCGCAGCGTCTCGGTCAGCACCTTCTGGCTGATGCCCCCGATGCGGTCCCTCAACTCGCCGTGGCGTACGGGTCCTTGGCGCAGCGCCCACAGCACCACCGCGTTCCAGGTGTTGGCGAGCAGGTCGAAGGCGAGCCGGGCACGGCAGTCGGCGAGAAACGTCTGGTCCACGTACCGAATGGTGCCCGAACGGCTTCCTACAGTCCTGCTCATGCGTATAGGAATCCTGGGCAACGGGGGAATGGCGGACGCGCTCGGCGCTCAGTGGGCGCGCGCCGGACACGAGGTGGTCGCCGGAAGCCGGTCGGGCGGTACGGGGCTGCGGGAGGCGGCGGAGTCCGGGACGGACGCGGTGCTGCTGGCGCTGCCGTACGAGGCCGTGGTCCATGTCGTCGCCGGGCTCGAAGACGTGCTGCGCGGGCGGGTGTTGGTCGACTGCACGAATCCGGTGGGCGGCCCGGGCTTCGGCCTGCTCACCGCGGGCGGCCCCTCGGCGGCCGAGCGCGTCGCCTACGCCGCCCCCGCCGCCCACGTGGTGAAGGCCTTCAACCTCTGCCACGTCGACGTCTGGCGCCTGACCCCGCCGGTCTTCGACGGCCGCCCGCTCGCCGTCCCCCTGTGCGGGGACGACGAGTCGGCGCTCTCCGTCGTACGACGACTCGTCCACGACCTCGGCTGCGAGCCGCTGAACGCCGGGGGACTGGACCGGGCCGGTCTGGTGGAGGCGACGGCCGCGCTGCTGATCGGGCTGTGGGTGGGGGAGGGGGCCGACGCACAGGCGATCGCGCCGCCGGTGGAGTTCGCCGGTGTCCGTGCCCAGGCCTAGGAGGCGGCTGCCGTCGGTGGCGGCATCATCCCCGTCACCACGCGCCGTACCTCGCGAGCAGCCACGGAGTGAGCCTCGATGCTCTCCAGCGCATCGGCGAGTCGTTCGTAGCCGCCGGTCTGGTGCCGGCAGATCCGGGCGATCTCGAAGAGGAGCACACGCGTCGGCAGAGACGGGTTCAGAGAACTCGTGTCGAGCCTGGTCTCGGCGAGCCAGACACTGCGGACCGACGGTTCCCTCACCGAGATCGTCTTCTCCAGCGCATCCACCAGGTCCCGCACCGCCGGCGTGCTCGTCCCGGGATAGGCGGGGTGCGCGGCCGTGCCGGGGAGACCGGGATATTCGGGTCGTCGCCGGGTCTCCCGGGACGGCGCGGCGGCGACCCTGAGAAGGGTCTCCCTGGAGGCCTCCTCGTCCCGCCCGCCGATGTGGACGTCGCACATCTCCCGGATCCTGCCGGGCAGCGCTCCTTGCGGGCCGGGGAGCAGAACGACCGGGAAGAAGCGTTGCCAGTCGGACGAGCCGTCGGAGAGCGCCGCGTCCAGGACGGCGTCGGTCATGTCGCCGGTGGCGAGGTAGTGATCGGACAGGGCGATGATCACTTTGCGGGCCATTGCGCCCGCCCCCCGCTTCGCCCCTCAATCAGACACCGACCCTAAAACGGTAGGAGCCCTTGCAGCCTCGACTTCGCACGAAAGTGGAGGCGCGACCTCGATCAGGCCCTCACTGCGCAGGGCCCGGCTGGTGGTCCGCCCGCAGGGCACACAACGCGGCGATGCGGTTGGTGGTGATCGAGTCGACGCCGATGTCGATGAGGCGGCGCATGGAGCGGCGGGTGTCCGGGGTCCAGACGGAGAGCAGGTAGCCGTCGGTGTGGACGCGTTCGGCGAGGGCGCGGTCCACCAGTCCGAAGCGGTAGTTGAGCCAGCGCGGCCGGATCACGTCCAGCAGCGCGGGCCGCGGCGGCGCAAGTGTCGTCCAGGTCAGCGCGATCTCGGCGGCCGGGTCGGCGGCGCGCACGGCGAGCATGGCCGTGGCGTCCGCGCAGTAGTACACGCGCTCCGCGGCCCCGCACTCGCGCACGACGTCCACGACCCGGCGCGCCACCCGCACGTCGGACGTGCCCGGCAGGTCGAGCATCACCCGGCTGTCGCCGGTCGCGGCGAGCGCCCGGGCCAGCGTCGGCACCTTGTCGTCCGTGAGTCCGCGCACCTCGTCGGCCGACAGCGACAGCAGCGGCCGGTCGTGCTCCCACAGCCGCTTCAGCGTCTCGTCGTGCAGCAGCACGGGCACGCCGTCCCGGGTGAGCCGTACGTCGATCTCGACCGCGTCCGCGCCCATGTGGAGCGCGGAACGCAGCGAGTCGATCGTGTTCTCACGGACGCGATAGGGGTCGCCGCGGTGTGCCACGGCGGTCAGCTTCTGCATGCGCCCATTGTGCTGGGCTCAGGGCGCGAGCCAGGCGGCGGTGTAGCTGTCGATCTCTTCCTTGATGCGGGTCTTGCCGGCCGCGTCGAGGAAGGACGCCTCCACCGCGTTCTTGGCGAGGTCGGCCAGGCCCCGCTCGTCCAGGTCCAGCAGCCGGGCGGCGACCGCGTACTCGTTGTTGAGGTCGGTGCCGAACATCGGCGGGTCGTCGGAGTTGATGGTGACCAGGACGCCGGCCTTCACGAACTCCTTGATCGGGTGCTCGTCCAGGGTGCGCACCGCGCGGGTGGCGATGTTCGAGGTCGGGCACACCTCCAGGGCGATCCGGTGCTCGGCGAGGTGGGCGAGGAGCTTCTCGTCCTGCGCGGAGCTGGTGCCGTGCCCGATCCGCTCGGCACGCAGGTGGGTCAGCGCGTCCCACACCGTCTCGGGACCGGTGGTCTCGCCCGCGTGCGGCACCGACCGCAGCCCGGCCGCGATGGCCCGGTCGAAGTGCGGCTTGAACTGCGGCCTGGGTACGCCGATCTCGGGCCCGCCGAGCCCGAAGGACACCAGCCCCGCCGGACGCACCCGGTCCTCGGTGGCCAGCCGTGTCGTCTCCTCGGCGGCCTCCAGACCGGCCTCGCCGGGAATGTCGAAGCACCAGCGCAGCATGGTCCCGAAGTCGGCCTCGGCCGCCTTGCGGGCGTCCTCGATCGCGTCCATGAAGGCGCCCTCGTCTATCCCGCGCCGGGTCGAGGAGAACGGCGTGATGGTCAGCTCGGCGTAGCGCACCTGTTGCCGGGCCAGGTCCCGGGCCACCTCGTACGTCAGCAGCCGTACGTCCTCCGGGTTCCGGATCAGGTCGACGACGGACAGGTACACCTGGATGAAGTGGGCGAAGTCCGTGAACGTGAAGTAGTCGGCCAGGGCCTCGGGGTCGGTGGGCACCTTGGAGTCGGGGTGGCGGGCGGCCAGTTCGGACACGATCCGCGGGGAGGCGGAGCCGACGTGGTGTACGTGCAGTTCGGCCTTGGGCAGCGCCGCGATGAAGGCGTGCAGATCGCGTGGCGCGGGGGCTTCGAGGGCGTCGAGATGTTCGGTCAAGGTTCCTCCCCGGGAACGGCGTACCCGGCCGGTGCAGGGCGCGGCGGGACGCGGGTGATCGGCTGATCGGTGACTCGGGGATCATCGTAGGCCGGGGTCACGCGGGACGGGCCAGGGCCTTAGCATGACGGCACGTTCAACGGAGGGGGGCCCGCGCATGTCCGACGACGCGCAGACGCCGGAAGCGCAGGAAAACGGGGCCGGCCGGCCGAGGCCGACGGGCGGGACCGGTGAGCCGGCCGACGCTCCCCGCGACCCGTGGGCCGCGCCGTCGGACGAGGGGCACGACCGGCCCGCCGCCGGGTCGAAGACCTGGCCGACGCCGCCGCAGGACACCCCCGCCGGGCCCGGTGCCACCATCGCCGACACGGGGGCCACGGCCCGGCCGACGGTACCGCCGACCTCCACACCGTCCTCCTCCGTGCACGACCAGCAGACGGTCACCTCGATGCCGGGCGTGGACGGCAAGCCGCCGGTCGGCGGCCCCGAGGCGCCCCAGCCCTGGACCTCGCCCTTCGCGCCGCCGAACCCGTCGGCCCCGGCCGACGGCTCGGACAACCCCTTCGCCGCGCCGAACCCCACGGCACCCGTGAACCCCGGACCGGCGGGCACCTTCCCGCCCCCGGGCCCCGTCGCCCCCTTCCCGGCCGCGCCCTACGGGCAGGAGCAGGTCCCTCCGCCGCCCATCGCCCCCGGCGGCCCCGGCCAGGCCCCCTACGGCTACCCCGGCGGCTACGGCTACCCGGCCCCGCCCGGCCACGGCGCCCACGGTCCGCAGGCCCACGGCGTCGGCGGCTACTACGGCTGGCCCGGCATG
The DNA here is from genome assembly GCF_001279775.1 of Streptomyces sp. MMG1533. Taxonomy (GTDB): domain Bacteria; phylum Actinomycetota; class Actinomycetes; order Streptomycetales; family Streptomycetaceae; genus Streptomyces. The sequence goes on from NZ_LGDG01000017.1 coordinate 140,628, forward strand.
GCGCCCGCGCCGAACAACGGGATGGGCACGGCCGCGCTGGTGATCGGCATCGTCTCCGCCGTCGGCTTCTGCATGTGGCCGATCGCCATCATCGGCGGCATCCTCGCGGTGGTCCTGGGTGTGCTCGCCCGTCAGAAGGCGCGGCGGGGCGAGTCCACGAACGCCGGCCAGGCCCTGGCCGGGATCATCTGCGGCTCGGTGGGGCTGGCACTGTCCGTCGGGATGATCGCGCTGCTGGTCTACGCGTCGTAGCGTCGGCCGACCGGGAGGGGCGACAGCGCCGGCCGACCGGGAGGGGCGTAACAGCGCCGCCCGAACGGGATGCGGGTCGGCCGTCGTCAGAGGGCGGACCCGCTCACCATCCGCACTCGCTCACCGCCGGCGCCCGCTCCCGTCCGCGCCTGCTCACCGCCGGCGCCCGCCCGCAGTCCGCACTCCCTCACTGCCGGCGCCCGCTCCCGTCCGCCGCCGCTCACTGCCGGCACTCGCCCGCAGTCCGCCCCCGCTCGCCAGTCCGCACCCGCTCACCGCCTACCCCCGCAACCGCCCCCGCGCCTCCATCAGCGCGAACCCCAGCAGATTCGGCCCCCGCCACCGCTCCGGATCCTGGGCCGCCTCGTCGTCCGCGGCGAGGCCGATGCCCCACACGCGGTCCACCGGGCTCGCCTCCACCAGCACCCGCTCGCCGGTACCGAGCAGAAACTCCCGCAGATCGTCGTGCGCGGCGAACTTCCACACGCTGCCCTCGACGACGATCCCGAAGCGCTCGCGCTCCCATCTCGCCTCGTCGAAGCCCCGCACGAGCCGCCCGGCCTTCTTCGCCTCGGCGGGATGCTCCGCCGCCAGCACGCGCCGCTCCGCCTCCGCGTCTTCGAAAAGCCGCGCCTTGCCCGCCATCATCCAGTGCTCGGCGGTCGCGTAGGTCACGCCGTCCACCACGAACGGTGACGGCCACCACTGGCTCAGGCAGCTCGCCCCGACCCGTCCGTCGGGCCGCGGCCGGTGCCCCCAGAAGTGCAGATACTTGATCCTCGCACCCGCCCGGGCCGCCCTGACCAGCGCTTCCCGTGAGTCGATCTTCCCCGTGATCCCTTCCATGCACGCGAGTCTGGCAGCCGCCACTGACACTCCGTCCCCCCTTTTCCATGGCGACTCGACACCTGGTCGACAGATTCCGTCGCGTAACCAAAAGGCAACAACGGAATCACTTGTTGGACGCCCTTTGCTCTGTCAGGATCGGCACTCAAATCGAGCTGGAGCTACGCCGCCCGCCTCCGACGAACGCGGGGGCGACGGCGGAGGAGAGCGAGAGCGACATGCACAACCCGGGCAATGCCACCCCGGAACGATTTCCGGCCCAGGACCGCTTCGCGGACGGCGCGCAGTTCGTCGCGGGGCGCCTGACCAAGGGCACCTCCGGCCGTACGCACGCGGTCGTCGACCCGTCGACCGGCGAGGAGGTGTACACGTACGAACTGGCGGGCGCCGCCGACGTGGACGCGGCCGTCGCCGCCGCCCGCGCGGCCTTCCCGGGCTGGTCCTCGGCCACCCCGGGCGAGCGTTCCGACGCCCTGCACCGCTTCGCCGCCGTGCTCGCCGAGCGTGCGGAGGACTTCGCCCGCGCCGAGTCCCTCCAGTGCGGCAAGCCGCTCAAGCTGACCCGAGAGTTCGACGTCCCGGGCACCATCGACAACACCGCCTTCTTCGCGGGTGCCGCCCGTCACCTCCAGGGGCAGTCGGCCGGCGAGTACTCCGGCGACCACACCTCGTACGTACGCCGTGAACCCATCGGCGTCGTCGGCTCCATCGCGCCCTGGAACTACCCCCTCCAGATGGCCGCCTGGAAGATCCTCCCGGCGATCGCCGCGGGCAACACCATCGTCCTGAAGCCCGCCGAGCTCACCCCGCTCACCTCGCTGCTCTTCGCCCGGGCGGCCACCGACGCCGGGATCCCCGACGGCGTCATCAACATCGTCACCGGCACGGGCAAGGAGGCCGGCGAGCACCTCGTCGGCCACCCGGACGTGGCCATGACCTCCTTCACCGGCTCCACCGGCGTCGGCAAGCGCGTCGCCGAGGTCGCCACCGCGACCGTCAAGCGACTCCATCTGGAGCTGGGCGGCAAGGCGCCCTTCGTGGTCTTCGACGACGCCGACCTGGAGGCGGCCGTCAACGGCGCGGTCGCGGGCGCGCTCATCAACACCGGGCAGGACTGCACGGCCGCCACGCGCGCGTACGTACAGCGGCCCCTCTACGAGGCGTTCGTCGAGCAGACGGCCGCGCTCATGGAGACCGTCCGGCTGGGCGATCCCTTCGCACCGGGCACCGATCTCGGGCCGCTCATCTCGCACGTCCAGCGCGACCGGGTCGCCGCTTTCGTCGACCGGGCGCGTGCCTACGCGCGCGTGGTGACCGGCGGCGAGGCTCCTCAGGGAGATCTCAAGAACGGCGCGTACTATCGCCCCACCCTGGTCGCGGACGCCGCCCAGGACAGCGAGATCGTCCAGTCCGAGCTCTTCGGGCCGGTGCTCGTCGTCCTGCCCTTCGACAGCGACGACGAGGGGATCCGGCTGGCCAACGACACCCCGTACGGGCTCGCCGCCTCCGCCTGGAGCCGCGACGTCTACCGCGCCAACCGCGCCACCCGCGAGATCAAGGCGGGCTGCGTATGGATCAACGACCACATCCCGATCATCAGCGAGATGCCCCACGGCGGATACCAGGCGTCCGGCTTCGGCAAGGACATGTCCACGTACTCGTTCGAGGAGTACACGCAGATCAAGCACGTCATGTTCGACAACACGGCGGTGCCCCGCAAGGACTGGCACCGCACGATCTTCGGGGACCGATAGCCGTATTCAGGCCGCCTGACCCGCGGCCGCTCACCATCCTCCCGAAAGGGCACCACGCGCATGGAGCAGTACGAGCCCGACCGCCTGTCCCCGGCCCAGGTGGCCGCCGTGCGGCGCAGCTTCAGGAACGGCAGGGCCTCCCTCACCCGCCGTTCACTGCTGCGCGCCTCCGCGGGCGGCGCGCTCGCGGTCGGCGGAATGGGCGCGCTGAGCGCCTGCGGCATTCCCGCGGCGGGCAAGACGCATGGCGGGGTCTCCGCGGACGACCTCTCGGCGAAGGAGAAGACCGTCGACTTCTCCAACTGGACCGAGTACATGGACGTGGACGACAGCGAGAAGCACCACCCCACGCTCGACCGGTTCACGGAGCGGACCGGCATCAAGGTCAAGTACACCGAGGACATCAACGACAACAACGAGTTCTTCGGCAAGATCAAGCCGCAGCTCGCCGCGGGCCAGGACACCGGCCGCGACCTCATCGTCCTCACCGACTGGCTGGCTGCCCGCCTGATCCGCCTGGGCTGGGTCCAGAAGCTCGACCCGTCCAACCTCCCGCACGCCTACGCCAACCTGTCGGCGCAGTTCCGCGACCCCGACTGGGACCCCGGCCGCGCCTACTCGTACGTCTGGCAGGGCATCTCCACGGTCATCGCCTACAACAAGAAGGCGCTGGACGGCGTCGAGGTGAAGTCGGTCTCCGACCTGCTCGACAACCCCAAGCTCAAGGGCCGCGTCGGCTTCCTGTCGGAGATGCGCGACAGCATCGGCATGACGCTGCTCGACATGGGCAAGGACCCGGCGAACTTCACCGCCGACGACTACGACGCGGCGATCGCCCGCCTCCAGAAGGCCGTCGACAAGGGCCAGATCCGTCGCTTCACCGGCAACGACTACACGTCCGACCTGACCAGCGGCGACTTCGCTGCCTGCATAGCCTGGGCCGGTGACGTCGTCCAGCTGAAGGCGGACAGCCCCGACATCGACTTCCTGATCCCGGACAGCGGATACATGACGTCGACCGACAACCTGCTGGTCCCCAACAAGGCGCGTCACAAGACGAACGCCGAACGGCTCATCGACTACTACTACGAGCCGAAGCCGGCCGCCGAACTCGCCGCGTACATCAACTACGTGTGTCCCGTCGACGGTGTGAAGCCCGAACTGGAGAAGATCGACAAGGATGCGGCGAACAACCCGCTGATCATCCCCGACAAGGCCATGGCCGAGAAGTCCCACGCCTTCCGCTCACTGAGCTCGAAGGAAGAGACGGCCTTTGAAGAGAAGTTCGCGAAGCTGACTGGGGCGTGATCACCGTGACGACGAACAAGACAGACCACGGAGGCGACGTCCGCCTCTCGGGCATCAGCAAGACCTACGGCTCCTTCACCGCCGTACACCCGCTCGACCTGACCGTCCCGCAGGGCTCCTTCTTCGCCCTGCTCGGCGCCTCCGGCTGCGGCAAGACCACCACCCTGCGCATGATCGCGGGCCTGGAGGAACCTTCCTCCGGCACCGTCTTCCTCGGCGACCAGGAGGTCACCAACCTGCCGCCGTACAAGCGGCCGGTGAACACGGTCTTCCAGTCGTACGCCCTCTTCCCGCACCTCGACATCTTCGAGAACGTCGCCTTCGGCCTGCGCCGCCGCGGCATCAAGTCGGTGAAGAAGCAGGTCGAGGACATGCTCGACCTCGTGCAGCTGGGCGAGCAGGCGCGCAAGAAGCCGCACCAGCTCTCCGGTGGCCAGCAGCAGCGCGTCGCGGTCGCCCGCGCGCTGATCAACCACCCCAAGGTGCTCCTGCTCGACGAGCCCCTCGGCGCCCTCGACCTCAAGCTGCGCCGTCAGATGCAGCTGGAGCTCAAGCGCATCCAGACCGAGGTCGGCATCACCTTCGTCCACGTCACGCACGACCAGGAAGAGGCCATGACCATGGCCGACACGGTCGCCGTGATGAACGCGGGCCGCGTCGAGCAGCTCGGCTCGCCCACCGACCTCTACGAGAACCCGAACACCACGTTCGTCGCGAACTTCCTCGGCACCTCGAACCTCATCGAGGCCGAGGTCGACGCCAAGAGCGGCGACGACATCGTGCTGAAGGCGGGCGGCGGCAAGCTGGTGCTCCCCGAGGCGCGGTGTTCCGCCCCGACGCAGACCGGCGGCAAGGTACTGGTCGGCGTCCGCCCGGAGAAGATCTCCCTCATCCACGCCGACGACGCCGGCGAGATCCCCGAGGGCCGCAACCGCATCACCGGCAAGATCGCGGGCGGCAGCTTCATCGGCGTCTCCACGCAGTACGTCATCGACAGCGCCGTCTGCCCCGAGTTCGAGGTCTACGTCCAGAACGTCGACCGCGACACCCGGCTGGTACCCGGCGCCGACGTGGTCCTGCACTGGAGCCCGGCGCACACCTTCGGTCTCGACGCCGCCCAGGACATTGACGCGGGCACCGAGGAAGAGGCGGCCGCCTGATGTCGACCCTCACCGAGGCGCCCCCGCCTCTGGCGCCCACCGCGCCCGAGAAGAAGCCCCCGCGCAAGCGCGGCCGCCTGGTGCCGTACTGGCTGCTGCTGCCCGGGATCCTCTGGCTGATCGTCTTCTTCGCGCTGCCGATGATCTACCAGGCCTCCACGTCCGTGCAGACGGGCTCCCTGGAGGAGGGCTACAAGGTCACCTGGCACTTCGCCACCTACTGGGACGCCCTGTCCGAGTACTGGCCGCAGTTCCTGCGCTCGATCGCCTACGCCGCCGCCGCGACCGTCCTGTGTCTGCTGCTCGGTTACCCGCTCGCGTACCTCATCGCCTTCCGCGCGGGCCGCTGGCGGAACCTGATCATGATCCTGGTGATCGCGCCGTTCTTCACCAGCTTCCTGATCCGTACGCTCGCCTGGAAGACGATCCTCGCGGACGGCGGCCCGGTCGTCGGCGCCCTCAACACGCTGCACGTCCTGGACGTCACCAGCTGGCTCGGCTGGACCTCCGGCGACCGCGTGCTGGCCACGCCACTCGCCGTCGTCTGCGGTCTGACGTACAACTTCCTGCCGTTCATGATCCTGCCGCTGTACACCTCGCTGGAGCGCATCGACGGACGCCTCCACGAGGCGGCGGGCGACCTGTACGCGCGGCCCTGGACCACCTTCCGCAAGGTCACCTTCCCGCTGTCGATGCCGGGCGTGGTCTCCGGCACGCTGCTGACCTTCATCCCCGCGGCCGGCGACTACGTCAACGCGGACCTGCTCGGCTCGACGGACACGCGGATGGTCGGAAACGTCATCCAGAGCCAGTTCCTGCGCATCCTCGACTACCCGACAGCCGCGGCGCTCTCCTTCATCCTCATGGCCGGGATTCTCGCCATGGTCACGGTCTACATCCGCAAGTCCGGCACGGAGGATCTGGTTTAAATGGACACGCGACGGAGTCGCAAATTCGGCACGAGCGTCAACTGGCTCAAGCGCCATCTCGTCGTCATCGCGGGACTGCTGACGCTCGGATACCTCCTGCTGCCGAACGTCGTCGTCACGGTGTTCTCCTTCAACAAGCCGAAGGGGCGCTTCAATTACGAATGGCAGCAGTTCTCCACGGACGCCTGGAAGGATCCGTGCGGGGTCTCCGACCTGTGCGGCTCGCTGTCGCTCAGCCTCCAGATCGCCTTCTGGGCGACGCTCGGAGCGACCGCCCTCGGCACGGCGATCGCCTTCGCGCTGGTCCGCTACCGCTTCCGCGCGCGGGGTGCCGTCAACTCGCTGATCTTCCTGCCGATGGCGATGCCCGAGGTCGTCATGGCGGCCTCGCTGCTCACCCTGTTCCTCAACATGGGCGCGCAGCTGGGCTTCTGGACCATCCTCATCGCCCACATCATGTTCTGCCTCAGCTTCGTCGTGACGGCGGTCAAGGCGCGCGTGATGTCGATGGACCCGCGGCTGGAGCAGGCGGCCCAGGACCTGTACGCCGGCCCGTTCCAGACGTTCGTCAGGGTCACCCTGCCGATCGCGGCCCCGGGCATCGCGGCGGGCGCGCTGCTCGCCTTCGCGCTCTCCTTCGACGATTTCATCATCACGAATTTCAACGCGGGCTCGACCGTCACCTTCCCCATGTTCGTCTGGGGTTCGGCACAGCGCGGAACACCCGTTCAGATCAATGTCATCGGTACGGCCATGTTCCTGGTCGCCGTACTGCTCGTCCTGACCTCGATGGTCATCGGAAATCGCCGCACCAAGCAAAAGGCGTAACCGGAAACATCCTGTGGGGAGTTGAAATCATGGCCCCGAGCGCCATGAGCCGTTGGACCAAGTCTCTTTCCGACGCCCAGCCGGTCCCGTACTGGCTGGACGACCCCGGCAAGCCCCGTCCCGAGCCCGCCCTCACCGGTGCCGAGACCTGCGACCTGCTGGTCGTCGGCGGCGGCTACAGCGGACTGTGGACCGCGCTCATCGCCAAGGAGCGCGATCCGCAGCGGGATGTCGTCCTGCTGGAAGGCCGCGAGGTGGGCTGGGCCGCCTCGGGCCGCAACGGCGGCTTCTGCGCCGCCTCGATCACCCACGGTCCGGCCAACGGGCTCACCCGCTGGCCGGACGAGATCCACAAGCTTCAGGAGCTGGGCGCCCGCAACCTCGACGAGATCGAGAAGGCGGTCGCCCGGCACGATCTCGACTGCGACTTCGAGCGCACCGGCGAGATCGACGTGGCCACCGAGACGTACCAGGCGTGGGAACTGCGCGACTGGTACGAGGAGATGGAGCGCGAGGGCCTCGCCGACGGGGTGGAGTTCCTGGATGCGGAAGCCGTACGGGAACAGGTGGCGTCCCCGACCTTCCAGGCCGGCCTCCACGACCGCCGCGGCGTCGCCATGCTCAACCCGGCGAAGCTCGCCTGGAACCTGAAGCGGGCGTGCGTCCGGCTCGGCGTCCGCGTCCACGAGCACACGCCCGCGCTCACTCTGAAGCCGTACGGCGCCGGCATGGCCGTACGCACTCCGTACGGCTCGGTCCGCGCCCGCAAGGTCGCGCTCGGCACGAACATCTTCCCGAACCTGGTCAAGCGCGTCCGGGCCTACACGGTCCCGGTCTACGACTACGCGCTGATGACCGAGCCGCTGACGGCCGGCCAACTGGCGTCGATCGGCTGGAAGAACAGACAGGGGCTGGGGGACAGCGCCAACCAGTTTCACTACTTCCGCCTGTCCGCGGACAACCGCATCCTCTGGGGCGGCTACGACGCGATCTACCCGTACGGCGGCCGGATGCGCGCCGAGTACGACGACCGCCCGGAGACGTACGCCAAGCTCGCCGGGCACTTCTTCACCTGCTTCCCGCAGTTGGAGGGCGTCCGCTTCACGCACGCGTGGGGCGGCGCGATCGACACCTGCTCGCGCTTCTCGGCGTTCTACGGCACGGCCCACCACGGCAAGGTGGCGTACGCGGCGGGCTATACGGGCCTCGGGGTCGGGGCCACTCGCTTCGGCGCCGACGTGATGCTGGACCTGCTGGCGGGGGAGACCACGGAGCGCACCTCGCTGGAAATGGTCCGCAAGAAGCCGCTGCCCTTCCCGCCGGAGCCCTTCGCGTGGACGGGCATCGCCCTCACCAAGTGGTCGCTGGCTCGGGCGGACGCACACGGCGGGCGGCGCAACCTGTGGCTGCGGACGATGGACCGGCTGGGGCTCGGCTTCGACAGCTGAGCCGTGATCCGGCGAGATGTGATCCGGTTCACTCCGACGAGGGGCCAAAACCCGCGTAATGCTGCCAGGAGACCTCCCTCTCTCTCGTGACGCGACTCGCGTCGACGACAGAACAGGGAGGTCCCTCATGACTGGGGCGAAGACGGCGGTCGACTGGCTCGCATCCGTGGCTCCGGATCCCGAGGCCTGCCGCTGGGAGTGGGAACGCAACCCCCTCGGGATCGCGCTTCTGCCCGCAGGCAAGGCCTGGGACGTACTGATCGTGCCGGGTGTGCTCGGCTACCCCACGCTCGACGTCCTCACCCGCATCCTCGACCTGCCGGGACCGGTGCTGCTCGACTCCGGCGACGCCCGCCTGGGCTTCTTCGTACCGCCGGGCACCGCGGCCCGCTGGCTCGGCACGGGCATCCGTACGGCGGGCGCCGGTACCTGGATCGTGGTGCCGTACCCGGGCCGTGCCGCCCGTGGAGTCCGCTGGCTGGTCCCCCCGGACGGCTCCGGCACCCTCACCGACCCGGCACTCCTCGAACTGGCGATGCACGAGGCTGCGGCGGGTCTGGCGATGCACGAGAACGACTAGACGAGAACGACTAGACGAGAGCGACCAGACGAGAACGACCGGACGAGGACGACCAGACGAGGACGACCAGGAACGATCAGGCGGTCGTCCACCGCTTCCGGCGACTCGTCGGGCGCGCGTGCGGCCGACGCGGAAGGCCTTTCCCCACCGGCTACTCCGGCTCGTCGTCCGGCGTCATCCGCCCGAGGAACAGCCACAAGGACGAGAGCAGCACCGCACACAGACACCAACTGGCCACCACATCCAGTGGCCAGTGGTAGCCGCAGCGGATCAGGCCGAAACCGACGCCGACGTTGACGGCCGCACAGCCGATCAGGAGTTCCCTGCGGGCGTAGGCCGTGCGCAGCCACGGGAAGAGGAGCAGGGTCGCGGAGCCGTACGCGACGGCGGCCGTGGCGGTGTGGCCGGAGGGGTAGTAGCCGATGCCGGGAGGCATGGCGGGGGTGCCGTGGCGGGCCGTGAGTTCCTTGAGCGGGATGATCAGCGCCGGCACCAGGGCCATGAGGAGGGCCGCAGCGGTGGGCGGGAGCCACCAGCGGTCTGCACCACTGTGCCGGGCTCGCCAGGCGACGTAGGCCAGGACGCCGGCGAGGACGGGGACCGCGACCTGGGAATTACCCAGGTCGGCGAGAAAGTCGGAGAAGCGGTCCGGATGGACCAGGGTGTGGCTGACGCGTTCGTCCATGCTCAGCAGTGGGCCGTCGGCCACGACCTGCCAGGTGATCAGCGCGAAGAGGAGGGCCGGAAGCCCGAAGAGAAAGAAGGAGGCCGGCCGCCCCGGAACAGGGGGGGTGGTTCCGGGGCGGCCGATCAGATCGGATCGTCGCGCGCCCCGGGGGGTTTGGGGCGGGCGACTGTCCGATCGGTGAGGAGATCCGGAGCCGGAGGCACCGGTTGTGTGCGCGAGGGCACGACCAGGTCGAAGCTGGGGAGGCCCCGGCCTGATGTCGCCCACAGTCCCCTGTGGGCGGGGTGTATCTCTCATCTGGGTAGAACCTACGTCAGGGGATGGGTCTAAGACAGGCGGAATCGAGTCCTGCCATGCACCCCGCACACCTTCTTCACACGCTCTGCCGCTGGCCGCCCCAGCCCCGGAATCCGCTGTGAATTCCGGGGCTGGGGCGGGTGGGGCTCCCGTGGCGTGGCCCGGCGGCCGACCAGTGGGTTTCCTGTGACGTCAGGGGCTCTCTTCCATGGCGTCAGATGCGTGCGAAGGCCTGCTCGATGATGTCGAGGCCCTCGTTCAGCAGGTCCTCGCCGATGACCAGCGGGGGCAGGAAGCGCAGCACGTTGCCGTAGGTGCCACAGGTCAGGACCAGCAGGCCCTCCTGGTGGCAGGCCTTGGCGAGGGCGGCGGTCGCCTCCGGGTTCGGCTCCTTGGTGGCGCGGTCCTTGACCAGCTCGATGGCGATCATCGCGCCGCGGCCGCGGACCTCGCCGATGCTGCATCGATCGTTGTGGGCGAACTTCTCGGCCATGGCGGACAGGCGGGCCTTCATGATCGCCTCGATCGTCTTCGCCCGGGCGTTGAGGTCGAGCTCCTTCATCGTCTCGATGGAGCCGAGCGCACCGGCGCAGGCCACCGGGTTGCCGCCGTAGGTGCCGCCCAGGCCGCCCGCGTGCGCGGCGTCCATGATCTCGGCACGGCCCGTGACGGCGGCCAGCGGCAGACCGCCCGCGATGCCCTTCGCGGTGGTGATCAGGTCGGGGACGATGCCCTCGTCCTCGCAGGCGAACCACTGGCCGGTACGGCAGAAGCCGGACTGGATCTCGTCCGCGACGAAGACGATGCCGTTGTCCGAGGCGAACTTCCTCAGCGCGGGCAGGAAGCCCTTCGCCGGCTCGATGAAGCCGCCCTCGCCGAGCACCGGCTCGATGATGATCGCGGCCACGTTGTCCGGGCCGACCTGCTTGGTGATCTGGTCGATGGCCTGCGCGGCGGCCTCCGGGCCCGCGTTCTCCGGGCCGGTCGGCCAGCGGTAGCCGTAAGCCACCGGGACGCGGTAGACCTCGGGCGCGAACGGGCCGAAGCCGTGCTTGTACGGCATGTTCTTCGAGGTCAGCGCCATCGTCAGGTTCGTGCGGCCGTGGTAGCCGTGGTCGAAGACGACGACGGCCTGGCGCTTGGTGTAAGCGCGGGCGATCTTCACGGCGTTCTCGACGGCCTCGGCGCCGGAGTTGAACAGCGCCGACTTCTTGGCGTGGTCGCCCGGGGTCAGCTCGGCAAGGGCCTCGGCGACCTCGACGTAGCCCTCGTACGGCGTGACCATGAAACAGGTGTGGGTGAAGTCGGCGAGCTGGGCGGAGGCCCGGCGTACGACGGCCTCGGCGGAGGCGCCGACGGACGTGACCGCGATGCCGGAGCCGAAGTCGATCAGGCGGTTGCCGTCGACGTCCTCGATGATCCCGCCGCCCGCGCGCGCGGTGAACACGGGCAGCACGGAGCCCACCCCCTGCGCGACCGCGGCGACACGGCGGGCCTGCAGTTCCTGCGACTTCGGGCCGGGGATGGCGGTGACGACGCGGCGCTCCTGCGGAAGTGCGGTCATGGGGGACTCCTGGGGTTTTGCTTCTGCCGACAATTGCCTTCTCTTTTCTCGCAGGCTAGGACGGGGCTCGGGGGGTGGGCATGCTCCATGTGGGCGTTCTCGCCTGCACCGCTTGTCCGTCTTGGACATAGAGGTGTACGGCCCGGTCGGTGCGGGCCCGGCCGCGTAAGCGGTGAACTACCCAGGCGGGGGCGTTAGATTGACTCGCTGACGATGGACGGAACGGCTGGTCAAGGGGCGAGGGCGATGGACAGCGACGGGACGCGGGACACGCGGGGTACGCATGCGAACCCGGTGCCACGTCCGGCGGGACCTCCCGAGGTCCCGGCGACGCCGCCGCGGCCCTCCGCGGCCCCGGGTGTGCCGCCGATGCCGGACGGGTCGGCCTTCCTCGCGTGGCTGCGGGCGCCACGGCCGGAGGCGGCCCCCGGCGTGTGGCGGTTCGGGCACCAGGCCCGGCCGGAGGAGGAGCCCGAGCAGATCCCGACGCGGCAGCTGCTCAGCGGCGCGGTGATCGCGTTCCTCGTCGGCTGGCTGATCTGGTCGCTCCTGTGGAACGGCTACCTCGGCGGCTGGTGGGTCCTGCCCCTCGAACTGTTCACCCCGGACTCCTGGCGCCACAGCAACGACCGCGTCGGCAACGCCGTCCTCTGGTACAGCTACTACACGCTGATCGCCCTCGCGATCATGCTCGCCGTAGGCCGTCTCGGGCGCTGGGGCGAGGTCTGGCGCCGCTACGGCCCGCCCGCCTGGCGCCGGTCCGCGCCGGTGACCGAACGGCCGCCCACCCCCGAGCAGGACCCCGCCGCGTGGCCCCAGCTGCGGGCCGCCGGAGCCGTCGACGCCGCCGAGCGGCTGGCCGCCGAGGCCCGGGCCGGGCTGATGCGGGACGTCGACCACGCCCGGATCGACCGCGCCTGGCAGGGCGTGCGCAGCGGCCGGCACAGCCTCGCCACCTTCACCGGCGCCGTGCTCCAGGAGGGCGCCGCCGCCTGTCTGCACCCCTCCGGCGAGCGCGACCTGCCGACCCGGATCGCCCGGCACGACCTGGTCACCGGCCAGGTGCGCCTCGGCACCACGGCCGACGACGCCCGCAACCCGTACGCCTACCGCGGCACCGGCCTCGGCCTCGGCCCCGACCTGCTCGGCACCTCCCTCCTCGCCGTCGGGCCGCCCGGATCCGGCAAGACCGGGACCGTGGTGAACCCGATCGCCGAGTCGCTGGGCCTGCACGCGCTCGCCGGGCGGGCCGCCGTCGTGGTGGTCGGCGCGGCGGGCGCCGGGCTCGGTCCGGCCGATGCCTACGACGTCGTCGTACGCATCGGGAATCCGGAATCGGTGTACGACCTCGACCTGTACGGCGGGACGACGGATCCGGACGAGGCGGCGGCCGTGCTCGCCGAGGCGCTCGTCGGCGATCTCGCCGAGCCGCACCAGGGTGGCGACACCCGCCGCTCCACCACCGTCCTGGCCCAGCTCCTCGGGCCGTTCCGGGCGGTCCACGGGCGGTTCCCCTCCGTACCGGAGCTGCGGCAGCTGCTCGACGGGTCGCCCGCGCCGCTGGCCGCGCTGCGCAAGGGCCTGGAGGACTCAGGGCAGGAGTCGCTGCTGCGCGAACTGGACGCGCGGGAGCGGCAGATGGGGCACCCGGGGGACGCGGGCGGAGTGCTCGCGGACCGGGTGGCGCTGCTCGACCGGCCGGCCTTCGCGAGCTTCTTCGACACGTCCGGGCAGTCGCGGCCCTTCTCGCTGAAGGCGCTGGACCACCCGGTGCGGGTGCGCGTCGACCTGCCCCAGCGTGGGCACGCCGACGCCTCGCGGATGCTGGCGCGGCTGGTGCTGGCCCAGTTCACGGCGAGCGTGGCGGTACGGGAGGACCGGTCGCTGTTCGCCTGCCTGGTGCTGGACGACGCGACGGGCGTGGTGACACCCGAGGCCGTACGGGGCATTCAGCGGCTGCGCTCGGGCAACGCCGGGGTCGTGCTGACGCTGCGCACCCTGGACGACGTACCGAGGCCGCTGCGCGGGCCGCTGCTCGGGGCCACCGGATGCCGGATGGCGCTGTCCGGGCTCACGCCGTGGGACGGCCAGGACTTCGCCGAGGTGTGGGGCAAGGAGTGGATCGAGGCGCGGGACGTGACCGACCGGCAGATCATCGCCGAGACGCCGGCGGGCAAGGCACTGCACGCGGTGCGGCGGGTGATCACCGGCAAGGCGCCGACCGCGCGAGCGGTGACCGTACGGCAGGTCGAGCGGGAGCGGTGGTCCGCGTCCGAGCTGGCGCACGGGGTGCCGCCGGGGCATGCGGTGCTGTCACTGACGAACGTGAAGGGGGAGCACGCGCCGCCGCTGCTGGTCGATCTGCGCGGTTGAGGTGAGTTGCGACCGTACGGTGAGGCAGAATCGGCACAGGCCGTTCATACGTTGCGGCCAAAAGATCACAAAGATCACGACGGTCACACATACCTGTCTCGTATACCTGAAGGCCTCATGCCCCCCACGCTCTCCTCGCTCGTCCACCACTCCGCGCTGAAGCTGACCGTGCGGGCGGGCGAGGACCGCCTGGACGTGCCGGTCCGCTGGGCGCACGTCAGCGAGCTCGCCGACCCCGTGCCCTACATGGAGGGCGGGGAACTGCTGCTGATCACCGCGCTGAAGCTGGACGCGGAGGATCCGCAGGAGATGGCGCGCTATGTGAAGCGGCTGGTCGAGGCGGGGGTCGTCGGGCTCGGGTTCGCCGTCGGGGTCAACTACGAGGAGACCCCCAAGGCGCTCGTCGACGCGGCCGAGCAGGAAGGGCTGCCCCTGCTGGAGGTACCGCGCCGCACCCCCTTCCTCGCCATCAGCAAGGCCGTGTCCGCGGCGATCGCCGCGGACCAGTACCGGGCGGTGACGGCGGGCTTCGCCGCCCAGCGCGAACTGACCAGGCAGGCGCTGACGGACGGTCCTGAGGGGTTGCTGAGTGCGCTCGCCTCGCAGGTCGACGGGTGGGCGGCGCTCTACGACGCCTCGGGCGCCGTCGTCGCCACCGCGCCGGAGTGGGCGGGGCGACGGGCCGCACGGCTCACGGCGGACGTCGAGCGGCTGCGGGAGCGGCCCGCGCCCGCCTCGTCGGTCGTGGGCGGCCCCGAGCACGAGGACCGGGTCGAACTGCACTCGCTGGGCACGGGGAGGCGGGCGCGGGCGGCCCTGGCCGTGGGGACGGCCGCGGCCCTCGGCACGGCCGAGCGGTACGCCGTCCACTCGGCCATCGCCCTGCTGACCCTCACGACGGAACGGTCACGCTCCCTGCACGCGGCCGAGCAGCGGCTCGGCGCGGCGGTGCTGCGCATGCTGCTCGCCGGGGAGCCGGACCATGCGCGGACGGTCGCCGGGGATCTGTACGGCGCCCTGCTGGACGCCCCCTTCCGCATGATCGTCGCCGAGGCGGCCTCCGCCGCGTCGGCCGCGCGGGTGCAGACCGACGACCACGCGCGCGTGGCGCCCGCGAAGCCGACGGCCGCGACGCTTGCCGCCGCCGACACGAACGGCGATCCGCTGGGTGCGCTCACCGAGGTCCTGGAGTCGGCTGCCGCCCGGTCCGGCGAGGCCGTCCTGGTCGTGCCGGAGAACGGGGGCGGCGAGGGGGAGCGGCTGGTGGTGCTGGCCGCGGACGGCGGTGCCGCGGTGGCCGCGTGCGGGGAGTACGCGGCGGCGCTGGAGGCCGCGCGGGCGGGGGTACGCGAGCAGGCCGCCGACAGCGACGAGGACGAGCTGGTCGTGGGACTGTCGGCGCCGGTCGGGCCGATCGCCGCGGCGGCCGCCTACAAGCAGGCCGAGCAGGCGCTGTCGGTGGCTCGGCGGCGGGGGCGGGTGTTCGTCGAGCACGAGCAGATGGCGGCGGGGTCCGTGCTGCCGTTGCTGGCCGATGACGCGGTGAAGGCGTTCGCGGACGGGCTGCTGCGGCCGCTGTACGAGCACGACGCGACCGGGCGGGGAGACCTGGAGGCGTCCCTCCGGGCGTGGTTGTCGCGGCACGGGCAGTGGGATGCGGCGGCCGCTGATCTCGGCGTCCACCGGCACACGCTCCGGTACCGGATGAGGCGGGTGGAGGAGATCCTCGGGCGGTCGCTGGACGACCCGGATGTGCGGATGGAGTTGTGGCTGGCGTTGAAGGCGACGTCGGCGGAGTAGCCGCTCGGGGCGTGTGCAGGGGGCTCGGCCCCAGACCCCGTTCGCCCGACCGACCCCACCCGTCTCGCGCGGTCGAGAGGTGGCCCTCGTTGTGGTGCACCTCTCGACCGACCGAGTCGGGCGGTGGGTGGGCGAAGGCCGGGGGTCCAGGGGGTGTAGCCCCCTGGGGATGGGACGGGAAGGGGCGGCGGGCGCGAGAGACCCGGCTCCCACCCCCACCCACCCTGCCAATCCGGCGCACCCCCAGCCCCCACCACTACGACT
>NZ_LGDG01000018.1 GCF_001279775.1 Streptomyces sp. MMG1533
GGAAACGCCCGGTTACATTCCGAACCCGGAAGCTAAGCCTTACAGCGCCGATGGTACTGCAGGGGGGACCCTGTGGGAGAGTAGGACGCCGCCGAACAATTCTTCAAAGGGTTGGATCCTGAACTTCGGTTCGGGGTCCAACCCTTTTTTGTTGTGCGTCACTTGAAGTTCACGTTGCGCAACCACGATCGACGGCATGGGTACTGCTGCAATGCTCAGGGCCGCCGGTGTCGGAGTCGGTGACGAGGTTGTCGTGCCGGCCTTCGGGAACGTGGAAGTCGCCGAGGCCGTGGTTCTGGCCGGTGCGCTTCCGGTGTTCGCCGACATAGATCCGGTGACGTACTGCCTCGCCCCGTCCGCTGTCGAAGCGGCCGTAACTGCGCGGACGGCGGCCATAGTTGTCGTACACCGCTTCGGTCGGCCGGCCGACATGGCGCGGCTGCTCGGGGTGGGGGAGCGGCACGGGCTGCTGGTGCTTCAGGAGGGAGAGTCCGAGGCGCCGTACGGCGAGATAGCCCAGCGGAGGCAGCGGGCCGGTTATCTCGATGCGAAGTTGAGGGGCGTGCGTACGCCTGATGGCGGGGACGGGCACACCTATCAGCAGTACGTCGTGCGGGTGCCGGGGAACGGGCGGCCGGACCGGGATGCCTTTGCCCGGGCCGTGCGGGCCAAGGGCGTTGAGTGCTGGGTGCCGGTGAAGACGCCTGTGCATCGGCTGCCCGAATACCGTCGGTGTGTGTCCCTGCCGGAGACCGAGCGGGCTGCCGACGAGACGCTCGCCCTGCCGGTGGATGCCGCGTTGACCAAGCGGGACATGCAACGGATCGTGGGTGCGTGCAATGCCCTTGGGGGATTGCTCCAGCCGGCGTTCTGAGGGCCCGTGAGTGCGGTTGGGAGCACGCATCTGTTCGGGGTATGATCTATTCCGTTGCCGCGGGGGAAAACCCCCGAAAAGGTGACTGGCCCCTATAGCTCAGTCGGTAGAGCGTCTCCATGGTAAGGAGAAGGTCAACGGTTCGATTCCGTTTGGGGGCTCCAGAAGAAAAGGCCCTCGCCCTTCCGGGCGGGGGCCTTTCGCATGCCCTGTTCGGTTCATTCAGTCCTTGTGGAGGCCCGGTACGCGCATCGCGAGGATCGCCATGTCGTCGGACGGGGCGTCCTGCGCGAAGCGTTCCACGGCGCGCATGATGCGGGCGGCGACCGCGCCCGCCGTGAGCCCTGTGCAGGTCGTGAGGACGTCGGCGAGGCCGTCGTCGCCCAGCATGCGGGTGCCTTCACGGCGTTCCGTGACGCCGTCCGTGACGCAGAGGAGGACGTCGCCCGGGTCGAGGGTGACCGACTGCTCGTAGAGCTCCAGGTCTTCCA
Source organism: Streptomyces sp. MMG1533 (assembly GCF_001279775.1). Lineage (GTDB taxonomy): Bacteria > Actinomycetota > Actinomycetes > Streptomycetales > Streptomycetaceae > Streptomyces. Next base: position 1,366 of record NZ_LGDG01000018.1, read on the forward strand.
TGACGCCGAGAAGCGGCTGGGGTTCGGCGGCCGGTTCGACCGTGCCGTCCTGGCGGAGACGGAGCGGGAGGGGATGGCCGGCGCAGACCACCTTCAGCTGGGCGCTCCCGTCCTCCTGGGGCCACAACTCGCCGTAGAGAAGGGTGAGGAAGCGGCTGCGGGCGCCCTCGTCGAGGATCGCGGAGTTCAGGCGCTCCAGGACGGCGGGGCCGCTGAGGCCCTCTCGTGCCAGCAGCCGCAGGGCGTGGCGGGCCAGGCCCGTGACCGCCGCCGCGTTCGGGCCCGTACCGCAGACGTCACCGATGGCGAAGCCGTACGCTCCGTCGCGGATCGGGAAGAGGTCGTAGAAGTCGCCGCCGACCTCGTTGCCCTCGCCGGCCGCGCGGTAGATGACCTCGACCTCGACGCCGTCGATCTCGGGGAGTTCGGGCGGCAGGAGGCTGCGCTGGAGGGATTGGCTGATGGCCGTGCGCTCGGAGTAGAGGCGGGCGTTGTCGAGTGCGAGGGCGGCTCGGCGGGACAAGTCCTCGGCCAGTTCCAGGATTTCCTGGCGGAAGTGTTCGTCCGTGGGCTTGCCGAGGGTGAGCATGCCGATGACTCGGTTGCGGGCCACCAAGGGGAGGACCACGGTTTCGCCGCCGACGGCGGAGGCCGTGGCGAGGGTGGGGCCGATGCCCGACGTGACCTGGTGCGGCGGGCCGCCGCTCATGCCGAGGCTGCGCATGGAGCTGCGCAGCGCGGCTTGGTGGGCCGCTTCGCCGGGGGCCGACCAGACGCGGGCGCCGGGGGTGGGGACCGGGTCGGGCGGGGAGATCTTCGACAACAACGACTTGATGCCGTCGATCAGTTCCTCGTCCTCGTGCAGGACGTACGACAGATATGGCTCGGAGGCCTGGTCGGCGATCGTGTAGACGGCGCACCAGGTGGCCAGGGTCGGGACCGTCATCTGGGCCATCAGGGCCAGCGTCTGGTCGCGGTCCAGGGTGCCGGCGAGGAGGTCGGAGGCCTCCACGAGGAAGCTCAGGGAGCCTCGGCGCAGGCGTTCGAGTTCGCCGAGTCGGGCGGACTCGACCGCCAACGCGATCCGGTCGGCGGCGAATTGGAGGCGCAAAGCCTCTTCGTTCGAGTATCTGCCGGGAGACTCGGCGGCGACGCCCAGGGAGCCGGTGAGGCGGCCCTCCACCTTCAGGGGGACCGTGACGACCGAGCGCATGCCGGTGCCGCTCAGCAGCGGTACGGCGCCCGGTACGGCCGTGAGGTCGTCGTGGACGGCCGGCATGCGGGCAGAGCCGTAGCGGCCGGGGCCCGCCTCGACCGGGACGCGGGCGAAGCGCTGGCGGGCGGAGGGCAGGCCGGTGGAGGCGCGGACCTCCAATTCCGTTTCGTCGTCGGTCGCGAGGAGCAGGAAGGCGGAGTCGCCGTCGAGCATGTCGCGGGCGCGCTCGACCGTGCGCTGGAGGAGGCCGTCGAGGTCGTCCGGGGCCGGGGAACCGATGAACACCTCGAAGGGATCGGTGCTCTGGCCGTCGGACGCGGATCCGGTGTCGGAGGCCGGGACGCGCAACGGGGTCTGCAGGACGGCCCGTTCGTGGTCGCGGACCAGGAGGCAGACCGTGGAGGGCTCGCCGCCGGTGTCACGGACGCGGAGGTGGGAGGCGTACACGGAACTGACGCGGCCGTTGGAGGCTCTGATGCCGTAACTGCCCTCCCAGCGAGAGAGTTGGAGAGCCTCGGCGATGCCGGTGCTGGTGCCCGGGGTGTGCGGCCAGGCGGCGAGGTCGGTCAGCGGTTTGCCGAGTACCTGTTCGGCGGCGTAGCCGAAGAGTTCCTCGGCGTCCTCGTTCCAGGACGTGAGGGCGCCCGTGCGGTCGATCTGGACCACGGCGACGCGGACGCGGCCGTCGGCGAGCGGGAGGAGGTCGGCGGGCAGCGAGGGGCCTGCGGCGCGGGTGCCCACCGGGCGTTCGGGGAGGTCGAGTTGGAACCAGACCTGCTTGTGCGTGGGCGTGTACTCCACGCCCCAGTGGCCGGCGAGCGCCGCGCACAGCTGGAGGCCGCGGCCGCCCTCGCGGTCGGGGCTGCCCATGTTGACGGCCTGGCCCTGCATGGGGATCTCGCGCTCCGGATAGCGGTCGGCGACCTCGATCCGTACGCCTTCGTCACTCCGTAGACACAACACGTCCGCGGAGGTGCCCGCGTGCACCACGGCGTTGGTCACCAGTTCGCTGGTGAGGACCACGGCGTCGTCGATGATGTCGGCGAAGCCCCAGCCCTGGAGGGTGTCGCGGACGAAGGAGCGGGCGCTCGCGACCGAGCGCCCCACGGGCTCGAAGCTGGCGGCCGCGCGCGCGGTGATCACAGAACTCCTCGACCGGTTGTCGACGTACAGGGCTCCCTGGCCGGCAAGCTCGTGCCGCTGATGCGGCAGTCCGCTGGACGGCCGGGGGTCCGGGGGCTGTTCCCCAGGGATCAGTCCGGTGGTCATGTGTGCGGCCGCCCCTCCGATGCCCGCTCGTTCTCGTGCCACCGCCCAGGCCGGACGAACCGGCGCGGCTGGACAGCCGAATGCAAGGTTACTTACCTTCCCCGTCCATGCGGATGCCGGTCTGCAGTGTTTCCGTCCGGAGGGTGTGCGGACGATGTGCGAAGCTGCCGAACTGTTATGGCCTGGTTCAGCCAGGGTGAAACACTGGGCAAGCTTCTGGTGAAGGTACTGGCAGGCTGAGTGTGACGCGCACACGGTGGGCAGCAGCCCGGGGTGTGGCCTGATACAGCGGGCATGGATAGGCAGCAGTAACCGATAAGCCGAGCAGTAATACCTGAGCACAGCAGTAACGGTCGACCCCTGCGGGAGGGACACAGTGGAGTCTGGCGCAGCGACGCGGGGCACTAAGACGCGCGCGAAAGGCGGACAGTCCCTGAGTAACCAGCGCAAACCGCGCAGTGGCACCACCGCGGTGGACACGGCCGCCCTGAACAGGCTGCTGGCGGCACTCGTGTCGATGCGGGACGGGAACTTCCGTAAGCGGCTCACCGTGTCCGGTGACGGCGTGATGTCGGAGATCGCGGCGGTCTTCAACGAGGTGGCCGACCGGAATCTCCATCTGACGGGTGAATTGTCGCGTGTCCGGCGCATGGTGGGGCGTGAAGGAAAGCTCACGGAACGGCTGGAAACAGGTGCCTGCGAGGGCTCTTGGGCGGCCGCCATCGACGCTTCGAACGCGTTGGTCGATGATCTCGTACGGCCTGTCTCAGAGGTCAGCCGGGTGCTGTCCGCGGTGGCGGAGGGCGATCTGTCGCCGCGTATGGAGTTGCGGACGCAGGCGCCGGACGGGAGCGGGCATCCGCTGCGCGGGGAGTTCCTGAAGGTCGGGCGGACCGTCAACAATCTGGTCGACCAGCTGTCGACGTTCACCGACGAGGTCACGCGGGTGGCCAGCGAGGTGGGCACCGAGGGCAAACTGGGCGGTCAGGCCCGGGTGCGCGGCATGTCCGGTTCGTGGAAGGACCTGACCGAGTCCGTCAACACGATGGCGTACCGGCTGACGGCGCAGGTGCGGGACATCGCCCTGGTGACGACGGCGGTCGCCAAGGGGGACCTGTCCCGGAAGGTCACGGTTCACGTGGCCGGCGAGATGCTGGAGCTGAAGAACACCGTCAACACGATGGTGGACCAGTTGTCGTCCTTCTCCTCCGAGGTGACCCGCGTGGCGCGCGAGGTCGGTGTGGAGGGCGAGCTGGGCGGTCAGGCGCAGGTGCCCGGTGTGGCCGGTGTGTGGAAGGACCTCACCGATTCGGTGAACCTGATGGCCGGCAACCTGACGGCCCAGGTGCGCGGCATCTCACAGGTGACCACCGCGGTCGCCAGCGGTGACCTGTCGCAGAAGGTGACGGTCTCGGCACGCGGCGAGGTCGCGCAGCTCGCCGACACGATCAACCAGATGACCGAGACGCTGCGGACGTTCGCAGACGAGGTCACGCGGGTGGCGAACGAGGTCGGGGCCGAGGGGCGACTCGGCGGACAGGCGAACGTGCCGGGTGCGGCGGGGACGTGGAAGGACCTCACCGATTCGGTGAACACGGTCTTCCGGAACCTCACCATCCAGGTGCGGGACATCGCCGCCGTGACGACGGCCGTGGCCAGCGGTGACCTGTCGCAGAAGGTCACCGTGGACGTGGCCGGCGAGATGCTGGAGCTGAAGAACACCGTCAACGGGATGGTGGACCAGCTGTCCGCGTTCGGTGCCGAGGTCACGCGGGTGGCGCGCGAGGTCGGTGTCGAGGGTGAACTGGGCGGTCAGGCGCAGGTGTCGGGGGCCGCCGGTACGTGGAAGGACCTGACCGACTCCGTCAACACCGCGTTCCGGAATCTCACCGGACAGGTGAGGAACATCGCGCAGGTGACGACGGCTGTGGCCAACGGTGACCTGTCGCAGAAGGTCACCGTGGACGTCTCCGGCGAGATGCTCCAGCTGAAGAACACCGTGAACACGATGGTGGACCAGCTCTCCGCCTTCGCCGACCAGGTGACGCGGATGGCCCGGGACGTGGGCACCGAGGGACGGCTGGGCGGTCAGGCCGTGGTGCCGGGAGTGTCCGGCACGTGGAAGGAGCTCACCGACTCCGTCAACTTCATGGGCGGCAACCTCACCTCGCAGGTGCGGCAGATCGCCCAGGTGACGACGGCGGTGGCCCGGGGCGACCTGTCGCAGAAGATCGACGTCGACGCGCGGGGCGAGATCCTGGAGCTGAAGAACACCATCAACACGATGGTCGACCAGCTCTCCGCCTTCGCCGACCAGGTGACCCGAGTCGCCCGTGAGGTGGGTACGGAGGGCCGCCTCGGCGGGCAGGCACAGGTGCCCGGCGTCGCCGGTGTGTGGCGTGACCTGACCGACTCCGTGAACGGCATGGCGGGCAACCTCACCGCCCAGGTGCGCAACATCGCGCAGGTGGCCACCGCGGTGGCCCGTGGTGACCTCTCCCAGAAGATCACGGTGGACGCGCGCGGTGAGATCCAGGAGCTCAAGAACACCCTGAACACGATGGTCGACCAGCTGTCGTCGTTCGCCGAGGAGGTCACGCGCGTGGCCCGTGAGGTGGGTACGGAGGGCATCCTCGGCGGTCAGGCCGAGGTGCAGGGCGTCTCCGGCACCTGGAAGGACCTCACGCAGTCCGTGAACTTCATGGCGAACAACCTGACCATCCAGGTGCGCCAGATCGCCGAGGTCACGACCGCGGTCGCCAAGGGCGACCTGTCGAAGAAGATCACCGTGGACGCGAAGGGCGAGATCCTCGAGCTCGTCAGCACCGTCAACACGATGGTCGACCAGCTGTCCTCCTTCGCCGAGCAGGTGACCCGGGTGGCCCGTGAGGTGGGTACCGAGGGCATCCTGGGCGGTCAGGCGCATGTGCCCGGCGTCGTGGGCATCTGGAAGGACCTGAGCGACAACGTCAACCTGATGGCCAACAACCTGACCATGCAGGTGCGGAACATCTCCCAGGTCGCGTCGGCGGTCGCCAACGGTGACTTGACCCGCACGGTGACGATCGAGGCGCGCGGCGAGGTCGCGCAGCTCGCGGACACCTTCAACACCATGGTGAAGACGCTGAGTTCGTTCGCCGACCAGGTCACCAAGGTGGCCCGAGAGGTGGGCACGGACGGCATCCTGGGCGGACAGGCGCGGGTGCCGGGTGTGGCCGGCACGTGGAAGGACCTCACCGAATCGGTGAACCAGATGGCGTCCAACCTGACCGGTCAGGTGCGGAACATCGCCATGGTGACCACGGCCATCGCCAAGGGCGATCTGACCAAGAAGATCGACATCGACGCTCGCGGCGAGATCCTCGAGCTCAAGACGACGATCAACACGATGGTCGACCAGCTGTCGTCCTTCGCCGAGGAGGTCACCCGAGTCGCCCGCGAGGTGGGCACGGAGGGCCAGCTGGGCGGTCAGGCACGCGTGCGTGACGTCGACGGAACCTGGCGCGACCTCACCGAGTCGGTGAACGAGATGGCCGGGAACCTGACCCGGCAGGTGCGTGCCATCGCGCGCGTGGCGACCGCGGTGACCCGCGGCGACCTGAACCTGAAGATCGACGTGGACGCGTCCGGCGAGATCCAGGAACTCCAGGACTACATCAACAAGATGATCGCCAACCTGCGCGACACCACGATCGCCAACAAGGAGCAGGACTGGCTCAAGGGCAACCTGGCCCGTATCTCCGCGCTGATGCAGGGCCGACGCGACCTGGCCGACGTGGCCTCGCTGATCATGAGCGAGCTGACGCCGGTGGTGACCGCGCAGCACGGTGCGTTCTTCGTCGCCATGCCGCTCCTGGACGGCAAGGACCTGAGCGCCGAGGCGGAGGACCAGTACGAGCTGCGGATGCTCGGCTCGTACGGCTACTCGATGGGCTCCATGCCGACGTCGTTCAGGCCGGGTGAGGCGCTGATCGGGACGGCCGCCGAGGAGAAGCGCACGATCCTCGTGGAGAACGCGCCCAGCGGCTATCTGAAGATCTCCTCCGGGCTCGGAGAGGCGCCGCCCGCGCAAGTGATCGTCCTTCCGGTGCTGTTCGAGGGCAAGGTGCTCGGTGTCATCGAGCTGGCCTCCTTCACTCCCTTTACGCAGATTCAGAAGGACTTCCTCAACCAGATCGCCGAGATGATCGCGACCAGCGTCAACACCATCTCCGTCAACACCAAGACGGAGGTGCTGCTGAAGCAGTCCCAGGAGCTGACCGAACAACTCCGCGAGCGGTCGGAGGAGTTGGAGAACCGGCAGAAGGCCCTCCAGGCGTCCAACGCCGAACTCGAGGAGAAGGCGGAGCTGCTGGCCCAGCAGAACCGCGACATCGAGGTGAAGAACACCGAGATCGAGGAGGCACGGCAGGTCCTGGAGGAGCGCGCCGAGCAGCTCGCCGTGTCGATGCGCTACAAGAGCGAGTTCCTGGCGAACATGTCGCACGAGCTGCGTACGCCGCTCAACTCGCTGCTGATCCTAGCCAAGCTGCTCGCGGACAACGCGGAGGGCAACCTCTCGCCGAAGCAGGTCGAGTTCGCCGAGACGATCCACGGAGCCGGTTCCGACCTGCTCCAGCTGATCAACGACATCCTCGACCTGTCGAAGGTCGAGGCGGGCAAGATGGACGTCTCCCCGACGCGCATCGCGCTCGTCCAGCTAGTCGACTACGTGGAGGCCACCTTCCGGCCGCTGACCGCGGAGAAGGGCCTCGACCTGTCCGTACGGGTGTCGCCCGAGCTGCCGGCCACGCTGCACACCGACGAACAGCGGCTCCTTCAGGTGCTGCGCAACCTGCTGTCCAACGCGGTGAAGTTCACCGACTCCGGGGCCGTCGAGCTGGTCATCCGGCCCGCCGGCCGGGATGTGCCGGTGGCGATCCGGGAGCAGCTCCTGGAGGCCGGTTCGCTGCGTGACGCGGACGCCGACCTGATCGCGTTCTCCGTGACGGACACGGGGATCGGGATCGCGGGCAGCAAGATGCGGGTGATCTTCGAGGCGTTCAAGCAGGCGGACGGCACGACGAGCCGCAAGTACGGCGGTACCGGTCTCGGACTGTCGATCTCGCGGGAGATCGCGCAGTTGCTGGGCGGTGAGATCCACGCGCAGAGCGAGACCGGGCGCGGATCGACGTTCACGCTGTATTTGCCGCTGCACCCGAGCGAACTGCCGCCGCAGGGCTATCAGCAGCTCGCGCCCGCCCTGGAGGCCGGAGACCTGGTGGCCTCGGGTCGGCCCGAGCCGTCCGAGCTGTCCGACGTGGAGATCGAGACGCCGGCCGAGGTGAGGTCGTACCGGGAGACGCAGAACGGCGCCGCCGCGCTCTTCAGGCGCCGTCGTCGGCCTGTGCCGGAGATCGAGCAGCGTCTCGCGCAGCAGGAGCAGTGGCCCGTGGCGGCGGAGCAGCAGGTGGTGCCGAAGTCGCGCCGCGGCATCCGGTTCGGCGGGGAGAAGGTGCTGATCGTCGACGACGACATCCGCAACGTCTTCGCGCTGACCAGCGTCCTCGAACAGCACGGACTGTCCGTCCTGTACGCCGAGAACGGGCGTGAGGGCATCGAGGTCCTGGAGCAGCACGACGACGTGGCGGTCGTCCTGATGGACATCATGATGCCCGAGATGGACGGATATGCGACGACCACGGCGATCCGCAGGATGCCGCAGTTCGCCGGACTGCCGATCATCGCGCTGACCGCGAAGGCGATGAAGGGCGACCGGGAGAAGGCGATCGAGTCGGGCGCCTCCGACTACGTGACCAAGCCGGTCGACCCGGATCATCTGTTGACGGTGATGGAGCAGTGGATGCGTGGCGAGTGACGGAATCGAGTGACGGGATCGGTCGGGCTTTGCGGGGGCTTCGTGCGGATGTGGCGGGAACCTTCGGCGGGTACCCGGAGTTGCTGACACTCGGTGGCCGAAGCCGTGTAGAAGTACGGGATTCGGGGAACCTTCTGGTCTCCCGCCGCGTTTCTGCTACGTGCACAGTGACATCACGGTGACAGGGTGTGGCGACGGGCGGGGTGCGGCTACGATGACCGGCACAAGGACGGGCGGCGAAAGGGAGTCGTCCCCTGGGGCGGCGCCGGTGGGCGTCACCCCAAGTCCTGCGGACAGGGGAGGCCCCACGCCGGGGCGAGGAGGGCGGGCCATGGTGCAGAAGGCCAAGATCCTCCTGGTCGATGACCGGCCGGAGAATCTGCTCGCGCTGGAGGCCATCCTCTCCGCGCTCGATCAGACACTGGTGCGGGCATCGTCCGGGGAGGAAGCGCTCAAAGCACTGCTCACGGACGACTTCGCGGTCATTCTGCTGGACGTCCAGATGCCGGGCATGGACGGTTTCGAAACGGCCGCGCACATCAAGCGGCGAGAACGGACCCGGGACATCCCGATCATCTTCCTCACCGCGATCAACCACGGACCGCATCACACGTTCCGCGGGTACGCGGCGGGCGCGGTCGACTACATCTCCAAGCCGTTCGACCCCTGGGTGCTGCGCGCCAAGGTCTCCGTCTTCGTCGAGCTGTACATGAAGAACTGTCAGCTGAGGGAGCAGGCGGCGCTGCTGCGGCTCCAGTTGGAGGGTGGCGGCGGCAAGGCGGCGGCCGGGGAGGCGAAGGAGCCCGCGGGGCTGCTCGCCGAGCTGTCGGCGCGGCTGGCAGCGGTCGAAGAGCAGGCGGAGGCACTGTCGAAGCAGCTGGACGACGAGTCCGCCGACGCGGCGGCGGTCGCCACAGCAGCTCATCTCGAACGCAAACTCACGGGTTTGCGGCGGGCGCTGGACGCCCTGGAACCGGGCACGGGGAGTTCTCCCACGGTGCCGTCGCAGAACTGACGCGTGCCGCGGGACCCGTTGACCGTGAGCGGGCGTCAGTTCAGCTCCTTTTCAAAGGCGACACGAACGGGTGAAGCAGTGGGCACACGTGTCCGCTGTCGTCTCCACCGGTAACCTCACACCTATGGCCTCACGTCCCTCCGCAGCCAAGAAGCCCGCCAAGAAGGCGGCCGCTCCGGCGAAGGCTCCGGCGAAGAAGGCCGCTGCGAAAAAGGCGCCCGCCAAGAAAGCGCCCGCCAAGAAGGCCGCGGCGAAGAAAGCCGCGCCGCCGAAGCCGGCGCCCAGCCCGACCGGGGGCATCTATCGGCTTGTGCGCGCCCTCTGGCTCGGCGTCGCACACGCCGTCGGCGCGGTGTTCCGCGGGATAGGGCAGGGCGCGAAGAACCTCGACCCCGCCCACCGCAAGGACGGCATCGCGCTGTTGCTGCTCGGCCTCGGCCTGATCGTCGCCGCCGGTACCTGGTCGAACCTGCGCGGTCCCGTCGGAGACCTCGTCGAGATGCTGGTGACCGGCGCCTTCGGCCGTCTCGACCTGCTCGTGCCGATACTGCTCGCGGTCATCGCCGTCCGGTTCATCCGCCACCCCGAGCAGCCCGAGGCAAACGGCCGCATCGTGATCGGCCTGTCCGCGCTCGTCATCGGCGTGCTCGGCCAGGTCCACATCGCCTGCGGCTCGCCCGCCCGCAGTGAGGGCATGCAGGCGATAAGGGATGCCGGCGGCCTGATCGGCTGGGGAGCGGCGACGCCGTTGACGTACACCATGGGCGAGGTCCTGGCCGTACCGCTGCTCGTGCTGCTGACGATCTTCGGGCTGCTGGTCGTCACGGCCACCCCGGTCAATGCCATCCCGCAGCGGCTGCGGCTGCTCGGGGTGCGGCTCGGCATCGTGCACGACCCCGCCGAGGTCGAGCTGGGGGAGGACGACGAGCGCTACGACGACCAGTGGCGCGACGCGCTCCCCGCGCGCCCCCGCAGGCGCGGCCCGGCCCCCGCGGCGTACGACCCCGACGGAGCGGAGCAGGAGGCCCTCTCACGGCGTCGTGGCCGCCCCCGGCGCTCCGCGGTGCCGCAGCCCGACCCGGACCGTCCCCTGGACGCCGTGGACGTCGCCGCGGCCGCTGCCGCCGCGCTGGACGGTGCCGTGCTGCACGGGATGCCGCCCTCGCCGATCGTCGCCGACCTCACCCAGGGCGTGAGCGTGGGGGAGCGCGAGGAGTCGACTCCGACGCCGACTCCCGTACCGGCGCCGGCCGCGCGGCCCAAGCAGGAGAAGCTCGACGCGGGGGTCGCGGACCTCACCAAGGCCGCTCCCGACGTGCCCCGCGACCTGCCGTCACGCGCCGAGCAGCTCCAGCTGTCCGGCGACATCACCTATTCGCTGCCCTCGCTCGACCTCCTCACGCGCGGAGGGCCCGGCAAGTCCCGCAGCGCCGCGAACGACGCGGTCGTCGCCTCACTCACGACCGTCTTCTCCGAGTTCAAGGTCGACGCCGCCGTCACCGGCTTCACGCGCGGGCCGACGGTCACGCGCTACGAGGTCGAGCTCGGCCCCGCCGTGAAGGTCGAGCGGATCACCGCCCTGACCAAGAACATCGCGTACGCCGTCGCCAGCCCGGACGTACGGATCATCAGCCCGATCCCCGGCAAGTCGGCGGTCGGCATCGAGATCCCGAACACCGACCGGGAGATGGTCAACCTCGGTGACGTCCTCCGTCTGGCGGCGGCGGCCGAGGACGACCACCCGATGCTGGTGGCGCTCGGCAAGGACGTCGAGGGCGGCTATGTGATGGCCAACCTGGCGAAGATGCCGCACGTCCTCGTCGCCGGAGCCACCGGTTCCGGTAAGTCGTCCTGCATCAACTGCCTGATCACGTCGATCATGGTCCGCGCGACCCCCGAGGACGTCCGCATGGTCCTCGTCGACCCCAAGCGCGTCGAGCTGACCGCGTACGAGGGCATCCCGCACCTGATCACGCCCATCATCACCAACCCGAAGCGGGCCGCCGAGGCGCTCCAGTGGGTCGTACGAGAGATGGATCTCCGGTACGACGACCTGGCGGCGTACGGCTACCGGCACATCGACGACTTCAACGAAGCCGTGCGCAACGGCAAGGTGAAGTCGCCGGAGGGCAGTGAGCGCGAGCTCCAGCCGTATCCGTACCTGCTGGTGATCGTCGACGAGCTCGCCGACCTGATGATGGTCGCCCCGCGCGACGTCGAGGACTCGATCGTTCGGATCACGCAGCTCGCGCGCGCGGCCGGCATCCATCTGGTGCTCGCCACTCAGCGGCCGTCGGTCGACGTCGTCACCGGTCTGATCAAGGCGAACGTGCCCTCCCGGCTCGCCTTCGCCACCTCCTCGCTCGCCGACTCGCGGGTCATCCTCGACCAGCCCGGTGCCGAGAAGCTGATCGGCAAGGGCGACGGCCTGTACCTGCCGATGGGGCAGAACAAGCCCACCCGTATGCAGGGTGCCTTCGTCACCGAGGACGAGGTCGCGACGGTCGTCCAGCACTGCAAGGACCAGATGGCGCCGGTCTTCCGGGACGACGTCACCGTGGGCACCAAGCAGAAGAAGGAGATCGACGAGGAGATCGGCGACGACCTCGACCTGCTCTGCCAGGCCGCCGAACTGGTCGTCTCCACGCAGTTCGGGTCGACCTCCATGCTGCAGCGGAAGCTGCGGGTCGGCTTCGCCAAGGCGGGGCGGCTCATGGACCTCATGGAGTCCCGGAACATCGTCGGGCCGAGCGAAGGCTCAAAGGCTCGTGACGTTCTTGTGAAGGCTGATGAGCTGGACGGAGTGCTCGCGGTGATCCGCGGGGAGGCTTAAAGGGAGTCCCAAGGCCGCGGTTCGATCGTGACTAACCCGTAAGGGATCATTGAGCAACCGTTTCCCTTCGGCGTACGTCAAGTTGAGGGAAGCGAAAAGCTCCTGCCCCGCCCTCGGCGTGTCCGGCCATACCGATGGCGTACAAAGTGTGACCGCCCGGTTGCCCCACCCTTTCGTACCCCCCATAGACTGAACCTCCAGCACAGGCGGCTAAAACGCTCGAAAGGCGCCCCCGTGTCCCTCGGCAACTCCCCTGAAGACGAGCGTCCGTTCGAAGACGACCGTGAGGAAGCCCGCCCCTCGATCGGCCGTGCCCTACAGCAGGCACGTATCGCTGCCGGACTGACCGTCGACGACGTCAGTTCCGCCACCCGGGTCCGCATCACCATCGTGCACGCCATCGAGGCGGACGACTTCGACGCCTGTGGCGGCGACGTCTACGCCCGCGGTCACATCCGAACCCTGGCCAAGGCCGTTCGTCTGGATCCCGCCCCGCTGCTCGCCCAGTACGACGACGATCACGGCGGGCGTCCGGCGCCGACCCCGGCGGCTCCGCTGTTCGAGGCGGAACGCATCCGTCCCGAGCGGCGCGGGCCCAATTGGACGGCAGCCATGGTCGCCGCGATCGTCGCCGTGGTCGGCTTCGTCGGGTTCACCGCGTTCCGGGGCGGTGACGACGACGGCGGCTCGACGACGCAGGTCGCCGATGGCTCCAAGCCGGCGACCAGCAAGGCCGCCTCGCCCACGCCGAAGAACGACAAGCCCGAGGATCCGAAGCCGGACCCCTCGGACAGCGCCATCGCCGCCGCGCCCCACGACAAGGTGACGGTCCAGGTCAGCGCCGCCGACGGAAAGAGCTGGATCTCCGCCAAGGACCACAACGGCCGGCTCCTGTTCGACGGGCTGCTCAAGCAGGGCGAGTCCAAGACCTTCCAGGACAACGAGAAGGTCAACCTCGTCCTCGGCGACGCCGGGGCCATCCAGCTGTACGTGAACGGCAAAAAGATCGACGACGACTGGCAGCCGGGGGCCGTGGAGCGGCTCACGTATACGAAGGGTGACCCCCAGGTCGGTTGAGACGCGGCGTGTACGGACGGGGTTGGCCAAGATCGGCCAACCCCGTCGACGTGGGGTGTCAGTGGGACGAAGTAGTCTTGAGCCCATGCCTGAACGCCGTACCGTCGCACTCGTCACTCTTGGCTGCGCCCGTAACGAGGTGGACTCGGAGGAGCTCGCAGGCCGCTTGGAGGCGGACGGCTGGGCCCTCGTGGAGGACGCCTCGGACGCTGACGTCGCCGTCGTCAACACGTGCGGCTTCGTCGACGCCGCCAAGAAGGACTCCGTCGACGCCCTCCTGGAGGCCAACGACCTCAAGGGGCACGGCAGAACCCAGGCCGTCGTGGCGGTGGGCTGCATGGCCGAGCGGTACGGCAAGGACCTCGCCGAGGCTCTCCCCGAGGCCGACGGCGTACTCGGCTTCGACGACTACGCCGACATCTCCGACCGGCTGCAGACCATCCTGAACGGCGGCATCCACGCCTCCCACACCCCGCGCGACCGGCGCAAGCTGCTGCCGATCAGCCCTGCCGAGCGGCAGTCGGCCTCCGACGTAGCGCTCCCCGGGCACGGCGCCGCGTCCGACCTGCCGGAGGGGCTCGCTCCGGCCTCCGGGCCGCGGGCGCCCCTGCGCCGCCGCCTGGACGGTTCCCCTGTCGCCTCGGTGAAGCTCGCCTCCGGCTGCGACCGGCGCTGCTCCTTCTGCGCCATCCCGTCCTTCCGCGGCTCCTTCATCTCGCGCCGCCCCAGCGACGTGCTGAACGAGACGCGGTGGCTGGGCGAGCAGGGCGTCAAGGAGATCATGCTGGTCTCCGAGAACAACACGTCGTACGGCAAGGACCTGGGCGACATCCGCCTCCTCGAGTCCCTGCTGCCCGAGCTCGCCGAGGTCGACGGCATCGAGCGGGTGCGCGTCAGCTACCTCCAGCCCGCCGAGATGCGGCCCGGGCTCATCGACGTCCTGACTTCCACGCCCAAGGTCGTGCCCTACTTCGACCTGTCCTTCCAGCACTCCGCGCCCGGCGTGCTGCGCGCGATGCGCCGCTTCGGCGACACGGACCGCTTCCTGGAGCTGCTCGACACCATCCGGGGCAAGGCCCCCCAGGCCGGCGTCCGCTCCAACTTCATCGTGGGCTTCCCCGGCGAGAGCGAGGCCGACCTGGCCGAGCTGGAGCGCTTCCTGAACGGCGCGAGGCTGGACGCCATCGGCGTCTTCGGGTACTCCGACGAGGAGGGCACGGAAGCGGCGACGTACGAGAACAAGCTCGACGAGGATGTCGTCGCCGAGCGGCTGGCCCGCGTCTCCCGACTCGCCGAGGAACTCGTCTCGCAGCGGGCCGAGGAGCGCGTGGGCGAGACCATGCACGTGCTCGTGGAGTCGGTGGACTCCGTCGAGGGTGTGTACGGCCGTGGAGCGCACCAGGCGCCCGAGACCGACGGCCAGGTGCTGCTCACGAGCGGCGAGGGACTGAGTGTCGGTCGTATGGTCGAGGCGAAGGTGGTCGGTACGGAAGGTGTCGACCTGGTGGCCGAGCCGCTGCAGGGCTCGCTCGCGTGTAGCGAGGAGGCGGACAGATGACCGGAGTCCCGGCGTCCGCTGCGGGTGGCTCCTCCGCCGCGAAGCCCGCGGCCGCGGGCACGGCGGCCTCGGGTGCCGCCTCCAAGCCCGGTGTCGTCTCCGGTGCCTCTGCCGCTTCTGTCGCCCCTGCCGCCTCTGGTTCTGATTCCGGTTCGAAGTCCGCGCGTGGCGGCAAGCTGACGGCCGCCGCCGTCAACCAGGCCAGTGTCTGGAACATCGCCAATCTGCTGACCATGCTCCGACTGCTCCTCGTGCCCGGCTTCGTCGCGCTGATGCTCGCCGACGGCGGGTACGACCCGGCCTGGCGCTCGTTTGCCTGGGCGGCGTTCGCCGTCGCCATGATCACCGACCTGTTCGACGGGCATCTGGCGCGCACGTACAACCTCGTCACCGACTTCGGGAAGATCGCCGACCCCATCGCCGACAAGGCGATCATGGGGGCGGCGCTGATCTGTCTGTCCGCGCTCGGGGACCTGCCGTGGTGGGTGACGGCCGTCATCCTCGGCCGGGAACTCGGGATCACGCTGCTGCGTTTCCTCGTCATCCGGTACGGCGTCATTCCCGCGAGCCGCGGCGGCAAGCTCAAGACCCTCACGCAGGGCGTGGCCGTGGGGATGTACGTCCTGGCACTGACGGGATGGCTGGCCACCCTGAGGTTCTGGGTGATGGCGGCCGCGGTCGTGCTGACCGTCGTGACCGGGCTGGACTATGTGAGACAGGCCATTGTGCTGCGCCGGCAGGGAATCGCCGAGCGCAAGGCGGCGTTGGAGGAGACGGAAGCGTGAGTTCCCCAGCCGCCGACGTAGCCGTAGAAGTGGTACGACTACTCACGGTGAAGGGTGAGACGCTCGCCGTTGCCGAGTCGCTCACGGGCGGACTGGTTGCGGCGGAAATCACAGCGGTCCCCGGGGCGTCCAAGGCCTTCCTGGGGTCGGTGACCGCTTACGCCACCGACCTCAAGCGTGAACTGCTGGGTGTCGACGCCACTCTGCTGGCGGCGCGAGGGGCGGTGGATCCGCAGGTCGCGGGCCTGATGGCGGCCGGAGTGCGCAAGGCGCTCGGTGCCGACTGGGGCATAGCGACCACCGGAGTCGCCGGTCCGGAACCGCAGGACGGCAAGCCCGTCGGGACGGTTTTCGTGGCCGTCGACGGGCCCCTCGCGGGGTCTTCCGGCGCAACCGGTGGCGGGAAAGTGACCGCGCTGCGGTTGAACGGCGACCGTGCGGAAATTCGTATGGAGAGTGTACGGAGCGTACTCGCACTGCTCCTGGAGGGGCTTGCGAGCGAACGAACTGAGAATGAGCGGGCACAGGATACGGAACGGAACGGGGGGTTTTGATGTTTGCAGCCCTGAGTGAACACGACATCGCTCCCCGCACGGCCGCGGCGCAAGGCGGTACGGTGGGGCGAGAAGGATGCGGCTACGCGGTCCGAGGAGGGAGCCACCGATGATTCTGCTCCGTCGCCTGTTGGGTGACGTGCTGCGTCGGCAGCGCCAACGCCAGGGCCGTACTCTGCGCGAAGTCTCCTCGTCCGCCCGAGTCTCACTCGGCTATCTCTCCGAGGTGGAGCGGGGGCAGAAGGAGGCTTCCTCCGAGCTGCTCTCCGCCATCTGCGACGCGCTGGACGTACGGATGTCCGAGCTCATGCGAGAAGTGAGCGACGAGCTCGCCCTCGCCGAGCTGGCCCAGTCTGCTGCGGCCACCCCCAGCGAGCCTGTGCCGACGCCGGTTCGCCCGATGCTGGGCTCCGTCTCGGTGACCGGTGTGCCACCGGAACGGGTGACGATCAAGGCGCCCGCCGAAGCGGTCGACGTGGTCGCCGCGTGACGCTCACGCTGAAGTGCTTGCGCTGACGTGCGCTGATCGCGCTCGAATGCGCTGAGGAAGTGTGTGAGGCCCCGGCCGGGGCTTCTCCAGGGAGACCTGGAGGAGAGCGGTCGGGGTTTTTCGCGTTGTGCGGGTGTTTTCGGGGCCGGGGATCGGTCGGGGGTCTTTTCTGGTTCGGGGCGGCGGGGCCTCGGGTCCGTTTGCCGGTGGGGTCCGTGGCGGTCATGGTGGAGCTGGGTTGTGCCCGGCCGGGACCGAGTGACGGGCGGTGCTCCCGTGTGCCGCCGGTGCGCCCTCCCCGTGGGTGAGGCGGCGGCCTAGCGTCGGGCTGGTCGGGGCTGGAGGTGAGGGTCCATGGCAGGGCCGATAGCGCGCTGGGGGGCGGTTCTCGGGCTCGGGGCCCTGTGGTGGTGGGCCGTGCTGCGGCTCGCGCTGGCGTCGGACGCGGGGGCGCTGGAGGGGGCGGTCGCGGCCGGGGGGTGGGGGCTGAGTCTGCTGCCGGTGCACTGCGTGCCGAAAGACCGGGCCGCGGGCGCCGTGGCCTCGGGGCGGTGGGCGGCGGCCTGGCGGCCGGCCCGGGCCACTGTGGCATCGCCACACGCTCAGGCCACCGCGGCATCGCCACGGGCTCAGGCCACCGCGGCAGCTACCACGGCATCGCCACACCGCCGTTCGGACGCAGAATCTGGCCTGTCGTGAAGGACGAGGCGTCGCATGCCAGGTAGAGCACGGCCTGGGCGACGTCCTCCGGTTCGCCCACCCGGCCCAGTGGTGACATCCGGGCCATGAGGGACTCGGTGTGCGACTGCGCCTCCGTGTCGTGGCGGTCGGTCATGGGGGTGCGGATCCAGCCCGGCGCCACGGCGTTGACCCGGATGCCGTGCCGGCCGACCTCGGTCGCGAGTGTCTTCGTCAGCTGGACGACGGCCGCCTTGGCCGCGCCGTAACAGAGCAGGCCGGGGCCGCCGGTGTCCACGGCGCCCGAGGCCATCGTGACGATGCTGCCCCTGGTGCGCCGGGCGAGCATCAGACGGGCCGCCTCCTGGCAGGCGTACAGCACTCCCCTGAAGTTGACGTTCAGCACCCGGTCGAGGTCCTCGTCCCGGGTCTCCAGGACCGGGCTGCTGTGCATGATGCCGGCGACCGCGGCCATTACGTCCAGCTGCTCGCAGGAGGCGACGGCCTCGTGCAGCTGTTCGCGGTCGGTGACGTCGAGGTGGTGGGTGAGGGCCGTGCCACCGGTGTCCTTGATGGCTCTCGCGGTCGCGTCGAGACCCGGTGCGTCGAGGTCCGCGCAGTGCACGGTGGCGCCGGCCGCGGCGAGCAGGACGGCCGAGGCGCGGCCGATGCCACTGGCGGCGCCGGTGACGAATGCGGTGCGGCCGGTGAGGTCGTACGCCTTGAGGGGCATGGTGGGGACGGTACGAGGAGTTCTGACGGGTCGTCAATTAGTCGTACGGCGCTGTGTTCTGCGGAGCGGGGTGGTGGTCGGGGCCGGGCCCCGCTGGCAGGTGGGGCACCAGTACGTGGGGCGTTCGCGGGAGCCGTCGCCCTGGTCGGCCACGCGGACGGGGGTGTGGCAGCGGAGGCAGGGGCGGGGTGCGCGGCCGTACACGAACAGGTCCTGGCCTCGGCGGCCCGTCGTGGTGCGGACCGGGCGGTCGCGGTTGGCTTCCAGGAGCTTCTTGGCGAACGCGGGCAGTTGCGCGGCTCGGTCGGCGGGGAGGGCACCGACGGGCAGCCAGGGGGTGACGCCGAGGAGGAAGCAGAGCTCGCTCTTGTAGACATTGCCGATGCCGGCGAGGTTGCGCTGGTCGAGCAGTGCTTCGCCGAGGGGGCGGCTGGGGTCGGCGAGGAGGTTGGCCAGGGCCTGGTCCGGGTTCCAGTCCGGGCCCAGGAGGTCGGGGCCGAGATGGCCGACGGCGCGGTGTTCGTCGGTGGTGCGCAGGAGTTCGAGCACGGGGAGGCGGTAGCCGACGGCCGTGCGGTCGGCGGTGCCGAGGATGGCGCGGATCTGGTGGGTCGGGCCGCCGGTCCAGCGCTGGTGGTTGTCGTACACCTTCCAGGAGCCGTCCATGCGCAGGTGCGAGTGGAGGGTGAGGCCGCCCTCGATACGGGTGAGGAGGTGTTTGCCGCGCGGGGCGACTTCCAGGACGGTGCGGCCCGTGAGGTCGGCCGTGGCGTACTTCGGCACCCGGAGGTCGCTGCGGGTCAGGACCTTGCCCGCGAGGGCGGTGTGCAGCCGCCTCGCGGCCTGCCAGACCGTGTCTCCTTCGGGCATGGGTCAAGGGTGGCACGCGGCGCGTGGTGCGCGTTGTGCGGCGTGGTTTGTCGGGTTCATGCGCGGAGGCGCAGGCCGCGTGGGGTGGCGATGAAGCCTGCTCTTTCCAGGAGGGCACCGATGGGGGACGTCAGGGCCGAGGCGCCGTTGACGCGCTCGACGGTGACGGTGCCGAGGGAGCCTGCTTTGGCCGCCGAGGCGAGGGCCTGCGCGGCGGTTTGGAGACGTGGGTCGTCGGTGGCCGTGCCGGCCGGGTCGGAGGGCCAGGCCAGCAGGGTCTTGCCGCCCCGCTCCATGTAGAGCGTCAGCTCGCCGTCGACGAGAACCACCAGCGAGCCCGCCTTCCGGCCCGGCTTGTGGCCGGCGTCGGTCGGGGGATCCGGCCAGGGGAGGGCGGCGCCGTATGCGTTCGCAGGGTCGGCGGCGGCGAGGACGACGGCTCGGGAGTCGGGGGTGGGGCGGGTGCGGTGGGGGGAGGAAGAGGAGCCGTGTGGGCCGTATGCGGG
>NZ_LGDG01000019.1 GCF_001279775.1 Streptomyces sp. MMG1533
GACCCTGGTCGAGCTGTTCGGTCTGGCCCGCGAGCTCAACATCGACGCCGAGGGCATCGACATGGGCCCGTCCCCCACGGACGCCGCCCTTGCCGCCGATCTGGCACTGCCGATCGAGGAGCTGGAGCTCACCGTTCGGTCGTACAACTGCCTCAAGCGCGAGGGCATCCACTCCGTGGGTGAGCTCGTGGCTCGTTCCGAGGCCGACCTGCTCGACATCCGCAACTTCGGTGCGAAGTCGATCGACGAGGTCAAGGCGAAGCTGGCCGGCATGGGCCTGGCCCTCAAGGACAGCCCGCCCGGATTCGACCCGACCGCCGCCGCCGACGCCTTCGGTGCCGACGACGACGCGGACGCCGGGTTCGTGGAGACCGAGCAGTACTGAGAGCTCGGGCCTTCCGGTCCGTGCTCGGGTGCGGGTGCGCTGTGGCTTGTCGCGCCCACGCGAGGAGTCGCATATCGACACCGCCCCGCGCCCCTTCCAGGCCCCTGCGGGGGCCTGGATCTCCGACGGGCAGCCGCCCGCTCGGATACTGACTCCGGTACCTGATACGGCCGGGGCAGACACCTAGGAGAAACACCATGCCGAAGCCCACCAAGGGTGCCCGTCTGGGCGGCAGCGCCGCGCACGAGAAGCTGCTCCTCGCGAACCTTGCGAAGTCGCTGTTCGAGCACGGCCGTATCACCACCACCGAGGCGAAGGCGCGCAAGCTGCGTCCGTACGCCGAGCGTCTGGTCACCAAGGCGAAGAAGGGCGACCTTCACAACCGCCGTCAGGTGCTCCAGGTGATCACGGACAAGAGCATCGTGCACACGCTCTTCACCGAGATCGGCCCGCGCTACGAGAACCGTCCCGGTGGTTACACGCGCATCACCAAGATCGGTAACCGTCGTGGCGACAACGCGCCCATGGCTGTCATCGAGCTGGTCGAGGCGCTGACGGTCGCGCAGCAGGCGACCGGTGAGGCCGAGGCCGCCACCAAGCGTGCCGCCAAGGACGCCGAGGCTCCGGCCGTCGAGGACGCCAAGGTCGACGTGACCAAGGCCGACGAGGCCGAGGACGCGGCTCCGGCCGAGGAGTCGAAGGACGCCTGAGGCTGAAACCTCGCGTTGAGCGGGTCCGCCCCCTGCGGGGCGGGCCCGCTCTTGCGTTGCTGAGAGGATCTAGGGGTGAGTGACGAAGTACAGCCCGGGTTCGTACGGGTGCGCATGGAGCTCTCGTACGACGGGACCGAGTTCTCCGGGTGGGCCAAGCAGGCCGGGGGGCGACGGACCGTACAGGGTGAGATCGAGGACGCCCTGCGGACCGTGACGCGGTCGCGGGACACCACGTACGAGCTGACGGTGGCCGGGCGGACCGACGCCGGTGTGCACGCGCGCGGGCAGGTGGCGCACGTGGATCTGCCGGAGGAGCTCTGGGCCGAGCACCGGGAGAAGCTGCTCAAGCGGCTCGCAGGGCGGCTCTCCAAGGACGTACGGGTCTGGTCCCTCACCGAGGCCCCCGTGGGCTTCAACGCCCGTTTCTCGGCGATCTGGCGGCGTTACGCGTATCGGGTGACCGACAGCCCCGGCGGTGTGGACCCGCTGCTGCGCAACCACGTCCTCTGGCACGACTGGCCACTCGATGTCGACGCCATGAACGAAGCCGCCGGGCGGCTGCTGGGCGAGCACGACTTCGCCGCCTACTGCAAGCGGCGCGAAGGCGCGACCACCATCCGTACGCTCCAGGAGCTGAGCCTCGTGCGCGGCGACGACGGCATCGTCACCGCCACCGTCCGGGCCGACGCCTTCTGCCACAACATGGTGCGCTCGCTCATCGGGGCGCTGCTGTTCGTGGGAGACGGGCATCGCGGGCCCGACTGGCCGGGGAAGGTGCTGGCGGCCGGCGTACGGGACTCGGCCGTGCATGTCGTACGGCCGCACGGGCTGACGCTCGAAGAAGTCGGTTACCCCGCCGACGAGTTGCTCGCGGCGCGGAACAAGGAGGCGCGGAACAAGCGGTCGTTGCCCGGGGCCGGCTGCTGCTGAACCGGCCCCGGGCGGCCATCACTTCAGGGGCTTCTCGGCGCAGTCAGTGGGTTGCCCTGGACGTCCGAGAGGCTCCCGAGTGGGTCACGTCCGGCGCCGTGCAGTGGGTGGGGGAGGCCGAGGTGCGGACGCTGTGGGCCGGCAGGTGGACGCCGCAGGCGATGCGCAGGCCCGGCGGGAGTTCGTTGCCCTCGGCCACGTGGGCGCCGTCACCGACGACCACGGCGTCCAGGAAACTGCCCTCGCCGATCCGGGCGTGCCGTCCGACCAGGGAGCGGTACAGCGTGACCCGGGCCGCGATCTCCGCGCCGGCCAGCAGCACGCTGCCCTCGACGACCGCTCCTTCGCCGATCACGGCACCGGCGGCCACGACCGTGCCGCCGCTGAGCACGGCACTGGGGTGGACCTCGGCGCCGGGCAGCACCAGGGCGTCGCCCACCGGGCCGGGCAGCGCGGGAGAGGCGACCCGGCCGCGCACGAGGTCGGCCGAGCCCTGGACGAACGCGGCAGGGGTGCCCAGGTCGAGCCAGTAGGAGTCGTCGACCACGCCTCGTACATGGGCGCCCGCCGACAGCAGCTCGGGGAAGGTCTCGCGCTCCACGGAGACGACCCGCCCGGCCGGTATGCGGTCGATGACGGAGCGGGTGAAGACGTAGCAGCCGGCGTTGATCTGGTCGGTGGTGATGTCCTGCGGGGTCTGCGGCTTCTCCAGGAAGGCCTGGACCCGGCCCTCGGTGTCGGTGGGGACGAGGCCGAACGCGCGCGGGTCGGCGACCCGCTTCAGGTGCAGGGTGACGTCGGCCCCGGACGCCCGGTGGCCGTCGCGCAGGGCGGCGATGTCCGCGCCGGAGAGGATGTCGCCGTTGAAGACCAGCACCGGCTCGTCGGGGCCGCCGCGCAGCCATTCGGCGGCGTTGCGGATGGCGCCGCCGGTGCCCAGCGCGGTCTGCTCGGTGACGTACTCCAGTTCCAGGCCGAGGCGACTGCCGTCCCCGAACTCCGCCTCGAAGAGCTCCGCCAGATATGAGGTGGCGAGGACGATCCGGGTGACTCCGGCCGCGGCCGCGCGGGCCAACTGGTGTGTGAGGAAAGGCACTCCGGCCACGGGGAGCAGCGGCTTGGGGATGTGGCTGGTCAGGGGCCGGAGCCGGGTCCCCTGTCCGCCGACGAGAAGGATCGCTTCAGTCATGTGTGTCCGCCTTGGATTGCGGGACGGGTGACGGTGGCGTGGGGGGATCTCTTGCCCGGGTACTCGGTTGCGCTGCCGGTCTTCGGTCAGATGTCCCCCGGGGCCCCGACCGCTGACCGAAGGGGAGTCCGATGCTGGCATCTGTGCATGATTGATGGGGCAGTTGTGAGAGAGATGTGCTCAGAAGTTAACGAAGTCATTCCCTGCGCAGGGATTTCCGGCCCACGTGCGATCCCTGCTCCCGGCCCCGAGCGGCGTGACCCGCCCGGTCGTTCCCGGGCGGGCGGGGAGGCTACTCGCTCGCCGCGGCAGACGCCTGGGCCTCGCCCCGGCGGCGGATCTGGCGGAACGTGAACTCGCCGAGGTCGTCGCCGGTCGTGAACACGGCGGTGTCCTTCGTCGTCACGTCCTTGCCGTTGGTGAAGCCGGCGATCGTGAAGTAGGCGTAACGGCCGTAGGAGTTGGTGGTCGAGCGGCAGACGGCGGAGTTGCAGAACGACTTGACGCCGTCCCCGGCCAGCGACGCGACGATGCTGTCCTTGTCGGCCTGCCCCTTGGCCTTGGTCGCCTTGGCCTCGGTGTCGAAGACCGCGACGCCGACCGTCACCGCGACGCCGTCCTTGGTGTAGGTGACGCGCATCAGGCGGGTGCAGTCGTTGTCGTTGAGGACCTTCGCGAGGGTGCCCTTGGCGGCCGTGGCGCAGCTCTTGGTGTCGGCCGTCGGGCCCTTCTTGTAGACGGTCGAACCCATGGTCAGCTGCGTGCCCGGGAACAGGATGTTCGGGCTGATCGGGGCCGTGTCCTTGGTCTTGCTGGAGACGAAGTCCTTCGGGTCCAGCGGCGGCGGGGCGCTGGTCGGCGCGAACGACGGCTCCGCGGTTCCGGTCCCGCTCGGGATGTCCGCGCTGGCGGGGAGGGATGACGGTTTGTCCGATCCCTCGGGGTCGCCGTTCGCCGACACCACGGCCATCGCCACGGCCGTGCCGATCGCCAGCGTGGCCAGTGCGCCGCCGCCGATGAACAGCAGCCGGCGCCGCTTGTTGCGCGTCTCGGACGCCTCGGCGAGCGCGGCCCAGTCCGGAGTCTCGTCAGTGTCCCCGCCGTTCCACGGCTGCTGGGAATGCGGTGTCCAGGGATCCCACTGGGACTGGGGTCCCCCCTGCTGCCCATAGCTCATGGGGCGCATCTTAGACGGGGGAAGCGGTGTGCCGGTCCGCCCCAAGGAGCTCTGCAACACCTAGCGTTCGCTCGGTGAGCCAGTGCAAAAGCGACATCTCCGGGTGGTTGGTGCGAAGGGCGAACCGGCATCTGTGGGTGGTGGTGGCGGCGGTGCTGGGTGCCACTGCGGCCCGTACGGCACGGCTGACCTCGGACGGCGGGATGGACAACGCCATCGTCGTCCGGGCCGCACGCACCTGGCTGGCCGGCGGATCGCCGTATGACGATCCGCACTTCCTTTATCTCCCGAGCGCGGTGCTCGCGGCGGCCCCGCAGGCCCTGCTGCCGCCGACCGCGCTGCGCGTGCTGGTGCCGCTGGTGGTGACCGGCTGCCTCGTCGGCGGCTGGGTCTGTGCCCTTCGTCTCCACGGCATCCCGCTGCGCAGCCGCTTCGCGTCCCTCGGTCTCATCGCGCTCGCGGTGGGCTTCGCGCCCTTCGGGCACTTGGTCCTCCTGTCCAACTGGACGGCGACGGCGGCCCTGGCCCTGCCGCTCGCCCTGCTGCTCGCGAGCCGGGGCCGTTGGGTGGCGGCGGGCGTGGTCGTCGGCCTCGCGGTCGCGCTGAAGCCGCTGCTCGCCCCGATGGCGCTGCTGTTCCTCTTCGCGCGCCGGTGGCGGGCGCTGGCGGCGATGATCGTCGTACCGGCGCTCACGTCCGCCGCCGCCGGACTCCTGATGCCCGACCCGGTCGGCTTCTTCACCCGCACCCTGCCCTTCCTGCTCCGTGGCGACGACACCTTCGTACGGCTCTACGAGGCGTCCCCGGCGGCCGTGCTCCCGCGCCTCGGGGTGCCGCAGCCGGTGGCCGAGGCCGTCGCGCTGTCGGCCGCCGCGGTGGTGGTGCTCTGCGCGTACCGCCGCTGGTGCCGTCCCGGTCCCGGTCCGCTGCGGCTGCCCGAGACGGCGGCGGCCCTGATGCTGTCGGCTTTCCTCGTGTCCAGGCCGTCGTACGACCACTACCTCCTGGTCGTGGTCCCGCTGCTGCTCGCCGGACTGCCCTGCGCGGGTTCCGTCGCCCGCAGTCCCTGGTTCTGGCTCGCGCTGGCGCCCCAGGTGCCGGGGGTGACGTGGCCGTATCTCGAAGTGGTTCAGCGCAGGGCCTTCAAGGACGCCTTCACGCTGTGTGCACTGGCGTTCACGGTGGTGCACCACGGGAGGTCGCAGGGGCGTGTGGGGCGGGTAGAATCGGCTCGGACGGCAGCAGTCGCCTCGTTTTGACCCGTACGGGCCAGCGCAGGTATCCTGCTTCTTCGTTGTGTATTGGCTTGCTCATTCTCACGGGACGGGCCCTTACACCGGTCCACCGGGCCGATGACCAGCGACCCCACGCACGCGGTATGCGTCGCCGCCGTGGGCCCAGGCTGTCGTGATCGTTTCGGTGACCTTGTTTAGGACCATTCACTCGAAGCGAAGGCTACGAACCGTGCGTACGTACAGCCCCAAGCCCGGCGATGTGACGCGCCAGTGGCACGTCATCGACGCTCAGGACATTGTCCTGGGTCGTCTCGCCACCACCGCCGCGTCCCTTCTGCGGGGCAAGCACAAGCCGATCTACGCGCCCCACGTCGACACCGGTGACTTCGTCGTCATCATCAACGCCGACAAGGTGCACCTCTCCGGCAACAAGCGCACTCAGAAGATGGCGTACCGCCACTCCGGCTACCCGGGTGGTCTGCGTTCCGTCCGTTACGACGAGCTGCTCGACAAGAACCCCGAGAAGGCCATCGAGAAGGCCGTCAAGGGCATGCTCCCCAAGAACACTCTGGGCCGTCAGATGCTCTCGAAGCTGAAGGTCTACAAGGGTGACCAGCACCCGCACGCTGCCCAGCAGCCGGTGCCGTTCGAGATCACCCAGGTCGCGCAGTAAGTCCGGCCACCCCCTAAGACTGAACAGAATCTGAGGAGAATCGTGGCCGAGACCACCGTTGAGCAGCCGGTCGAAGAGACCGAGCTCGTCGACATCGACAGCTACACCACGGAGTCGGACGTCCCCGTCGAGGGCGAGTACACCTCCGAGTCCATGGCGTCCCGCTTCGGCGACCCGCAGCCGGCCGCCGGCCTGGGCCGTCGCAAGAACGCCATCGCCCGCGTCCGGATCGTCCCGGGCTCCGGCAAGTGGAAGATCAACGGTCGCACCCTCGAGGACTACTTCCCGAACAAGGTGCACCAGCAGGAAGTCAACGAGCCCTTCAAGGTGCTCGAGCTCGAAGGCCGCTACGACGTCATCGCCCGCATCGCGGGTGGCGGTGTCTCCGGTCAGGCCGGTGCGCTCCGTCTCGGTGTCGCCCGTGCGCTGAACGAGGCCGACGTCGACAACAACCGCGGCCCGCTGAAGAAGGCCGGCTTCCTCAAGCGCGACGACCGTGCGGTCGAGCGCAAGAAGGCCGGTCTCAAGAAGGCCCGCAAGGCCCCGCAGTACAGCAAGCGCTAAGCTTCGCTGCCTGCTCGTACGAACGCCCCGGCGGCACGCCACAGTGCTGTCGGGGCGTTCGTTTATCACCGCCAGGGGCGTATAACGGCACAAGACGCTCTAAGGCTTGTGTGATCGGATGCCGCTATCCGTGTGAGCGCGCCTTGCGAAACCGACGTTTCCTCAGGAGGACAAGTGGGACGACTCTTCGGCACGGACGGCGTGCGCGGTGTCGCCAACGCGGACCTGACGGCTGAGATGGCGCTGGGCCTCTCCGTCGCCGCGGCGCACGTACTCGCCGAGGCGGGCACCTTCGAGGGCCACCGGCCTACCGCCGTGGTCGGACGGGACCCGCGAGCGTCCGGGGAGTTCCTGGAGGCCGCCGTGGTCGCGGGCCTCGCCAGCGCGGGTGTCGACGTTCTGAAGGTGGGCGTGCTGCCGACCCCGGCGGTCGCGTATCTCACGGCCGACCTCGGCGCCGACCTCGGCGTCATGCTCTCCGCCAGCCACAACGCCATGCCCGACAACGGCATCAAGTTCCTCGCGCGCGGCGGGCACAAGCTCGACGACGAGCTGGAGGAACGCATCGAGGCCGTCTACGAGGAGCACCGCACCGGCGCCCCCTGGGACCGGCCGACCGGCTCGGGCGTGGGGCGCGTGCGGACATACGAGGAAGGGGCCGAGCGGTACGTCTCCCACCTCGTCGGCGTCCTCCCGAACCGGCTCGACGGGCTGAAGATCGTCCTTGACGAGGCGCACGGCGCGGCCGCCCAGGTCTCGCCCGAGGCGTTCACCCGGGCCGGCGCCGAGATCATCACGATCGGTGCCGAGCCGACCGGACTCAACATCAACGAGGGCTGCGGCTCCACCCACCTCGGTCTCCTCAAGGCCGCGGTCGTCGAGCACGGGGCCGCGTTCGGTATCGCGCACGACGGGGACGCGGACCGGTGCCTCGCCGTGGACCACACCGGCGAGGAGGTGGACGGCGACCAGATCATGGCCGTACTCGCGCTGGCGATGCGGGAGCGTTCCGCACTGCGCTCCGGCACCGTTGTCGCGACGGTCATGTCGAACCTCGGGTTCAAGCTGGCGCTGGAGCGGGAGGGGCTGACGATCGTCCAGACGGCGGTGGGGGACCGCTATGTGCTGGAGGAGATGAAAGAGCACGGCTACGCGCTGGGCGGCGAGCAGTCCGGGCACGTGATCATCCTTGATCACGCGACCACCGGGGACGGCACGCTGACCGGGTTGCTGCTGGCGGCTCGGGTCGCGGAGAGCGGGCGGTCGTTGCGGGACCTGGCGGCTGTGATGGAGCGGTTGCCGCAGGTGCTGATCAATGTGCCGGACGTCGACCGGTCCCGGGTGGGCACGTCCGCGGAGCTCGCGGCGGCTGTCGCCGACGCCGAGCGGGAGCTCGGATCGACCGGGCGGGTGCTGTTGCGTCCCTCGGGGACCGAGCCGTTGGTCCGGGTGATGGTCGAGGCGGCCGATATCGATCAGGCTCGGTCCGTGGCCGGGCGGCTTGCCGATTCGGTGAAGTCGGCGCTGGGATAGGGCAGTTCGGAGGGGGCAGTCCGGGGTGGGGGCTGTTGTGTGCGGGCTGCTGCCGCGTCGTGGCCGGTCGCGCCCACGCGGCGGAGCCGCACAGGGGCGGAGCCGCACAGGGGCGGAGCCCCGTCAGGCAGAGCCCCGCTGGGCAGAGCCCCGCGCCCTGGGCAAGCTGCAGTACCGGCACCTAATGAGCTGAGCGCTTCCGCTGGGTGTTCCAGAGCCATTTCTGGGTCAGCAGGGTGAGGGTGCCGGCCAGGATGATGCCGAACAGGTTCAGCAGCAGCTGCTCCGAGGAGCGCCAGGCCTGGTTGGTGTCGCTGTAGATCAGGGCCACGGCCGCGTTGGCGGCCGCCGGGACGGTCGTCACGGAGATGGCGACTCCGACCAGGGCGCCGGACTTGGCGGACGTCAGTGACAGGGTGCCCGCGGCTCCGGCGAGGACGGCCACGACGAACGAGAACCAGTCCGGGGCGTAGATGAAGCCGGTGTTGGGGCGCTCGGCCTCCAACTGGGCTTTGGTGAACAGACCGACCGCGTCCATGAAGAGGCTGAATCCCACGGTCACGGCCATCGCCGCGGCGAAGCCCACCAGCAGCGCGATCAAGGAGCGCAGGGCCAGCCGCGGCGCGCGCTGTACCACCGCGGTGCAGATGCCCGCCAGCGGGCCGAACTCCGGGCCGACCGCCATCGCGCCGACGATCAGGATCGCGTTGTCCAGGACCACACCGCACGCCGCGATCATCGTGGCGAGCGTGATGAACGAGAGGTAGGTGACGGAGAGGGTCGACTCCTCGTGCGTCGCGTCCGTCAGGTGCTCCCACAGGACCGCGTCCGCGCCCTCGCCCGGTGCATCCGCCTCGGCCTGGTCGGCGCGCTTGGACAGGGACAGGTCGATGTTCTCGACGGCGATGGAGCCGGTGGAGTCGAGGCCCAACTCCTGGAGGGCGGTGAGGAGTTCGTCACCTGCCTCGCGGGCGACGTCGCACATCACCACGTCTCCGGCCGGGTTGCGGGCGGCCCCCGGCAGGACGACGAGGTGGGTGGTGCCGACCGTCTTCTCGATCAGGCGGACCACTTCGTCGGTCTTGCCGGACGGGGTGATCAGGCGCAGATGCAGCATGACGCCTTTTTAACAGGCCGACGTTTCGCGGGGGACCTCGCTACCGGCTTTACAGCTTGCGCAGGCTCAGACGCTGGACCTTGTGATCCGGGCCCTTGCGGATGATGAGGGCGGCACGACCGCGGGTGGGGGCCACGTTCTCGACCAGGTTGGGCCGGTTGATGGTCCGCCAGGTCGTGCGTGCGTAGTCGAGGGCCTCCTCCTCGGACACCTGGGTGTACTTGCGGAAGTACGAGGAGGGGTTCTGGAAGGCGGTCGCGCGCAGCTTCTTGAAGCGGTTCAGGTACCAGTGCTCGATGTCCTCGACGCGGGCGTCGACGTACACGCTGAAGTCGAAGTAGTCGGCGAGGCCGACCCGGGTGCGGCCGTCCTTGCCGGGCAGGGCGGGCTGCAGGACGTTCAGGCCCTCGACGATCAGGATGTCGGGGCGGCGGACCGTGAGCCGCTGGTCCGGGACGATGTCGTAGATGAGGTGGGAGTAGACCGGGGCCGTCACCTCGTCCTTGCCCGCCTTGATGTCGGCGACGAAACGGGTCAGGGCGCGGCGGTCGTACGACTCGGGGAAACCTTTCCGCGACATCAGACCGCGGGCCTGGAGCTCCTTGGTGGGCAGCAGGAAGCCGTCGGTGGTGACCAGCTCGACGCGCGGGTGTTCGGGCCAGCGGGAGAGCAGGGCCTGGAGGAGACGGGCGACCGTGGACTTTCCCACGGCGACCGAGCCGGCGACCCCTATGACGAACGGGGTGCCGGACTGGGAGCCCTGTTCGCCGAGGAAGGTGTTCAGGGCACCACGCAGGCCGTCCGTGGCGCCGACGTAGAGATTCAGGAGCCGCGACAGCGGGAGGTAGATGTCCCGCACCTCGTCGAGGTCGATGACATCGCCGAGGCCGCGCAGCTTCTCGACCTCCTCGGCGGTGAGCGGCAGCGGCGTCTTTTCGCGCAGCACACTCCATTCGGCTCGGGTGAGGTCGACGTAGGGAGTCGCCTCCGGCCTGTGCCGGTGGGCGCTCCGGGGCATCGGGGAGACCGGAGAGATCACAGTCCATTGTTAACGGAGTTTGAACGGGATGGCGGGTGGGCTGCGTCACGCACCGCCTCCGCGGTCCCGTCCTCGTACGCGCCGATGCCCGCTTCCCGGCACCAGGGAGGCGGGCATCGGCGTACCTCGCTTTGCGGCAACATCACCGACTACGGCCGGTCCCCGGTCGCTGACCGGCGTGCGCGAGGCCGATGTGGTCGGGATCGGCCAGGCGCGAAGCCGGTGTATGGACACACGTTCGATGCGACAAGGGATTTCGGGTGACTGCCGAGCATCTCCGGGGCGTTCGTACCCCGGTGGGAATTTCCGAAATCGGGCACGCGGAGGCTCTTTCGGGACGTGCTTTCGCCGTACGCTGCCGCTCATGTGCGGAATCGTGGGATACGTGGGGTCTCAGTCGGCGCTCGATGTCGTCATGGCCGGTTTGAAGCGGCTGGAGTACCGGGGGTACGACTCGGCGGGTGTCGCCGTGCCGGCGGACGGAGGGCTGGCCGCCGCGAAGAAGGCGGGCAAGCTCGCCAATCTGGAGAAGGAGCTGACGGAGCGGCCGCTGCCGACCGGGACGACAGGCGTCGGGCACACGCGGTGGGCCACCCATGGGGGACCCACCGATGCCAATGCGCATCCGCACCTCGACAACGCCGGTCGCGTCGCCGTCGTCCACAACGGGATCATCGAGAACTTCGCCGGGCTGCGCGCCGAACTGGCCGAGCGCGGGCACCAGTTGCTCTCCGAGACCGACACCGAGGTCGTCGCCCATCTGCTCGCCGAGGAGTTCTCCGTGACCTCCGATCTGGCGGAGTCCATGCGGCTCGTGTGCCGGCGGCTGGAAGGCGCGTTCACGTTGGTCGCGGTGCATGCCGACGCGCCGGATGTGGTGGTCGGCGCGCGGCGGAACTCGCCGCTCGTGGTGGGCGTTGGGGAGGGCGAGGCCTTTCTCGCCTCGGACGTCGCCGCGTTCATCGCCCACACGCGGTCGGCGATCGAGCTGGGTCAGGACCAGGTGGTGGAGCTGCGCCGCGACGGGGTGATGGTGACCGGCTTCGACGGACGGCCCGCGGAGGTCAGGTCGTATCACGTCGACTGGGATGCTTCGGCCGCGGAAAAGGGGGGCTATGACTACTTCATGCTCAAGGAGATCGCCGAGCAGCCCAAGGCGGTCGCCGATACGTTGCTGGGACGCATCGACGCGTCCGGGTCGCTGACGCTGGACGAGGTCCGGATCCCCGCGGGTGAGCTGCGGGAGATCGACAAGGTCGTCGTCGTCGCATGCGGTACGGCCTTTCACGCCGGCCTGATCGCCAAGTACGCCATCGAGCACTGGACCCGCATCCCCTGCGAGGTCGAGCTGGCGAGCGAGTTCCGTTACCGGGACCCGATTCTGGACGCGCGGTCGTTGGTCATCGCCATCTCCCAGTCCGGCGAGACCATGGACACGCTGATGGCCCTACGGCACGCCCGCGCGCAGGGCTCCAAGGTGCTGGCGATCTGCAACACGAACGGGTCGACGATCCCGCGCGAGTCGGATGCGGTGCTGTACACGCATGCGGGGCCGGAGGTGGCCGTTGCTTCGACCAAGGCGTTTCTGACGCAGCTGGTGGCGTGTTATCTGGTCGCCCTGTATCTGGGGCAGGTGCGGGGCACCAAGTGGGGGGACGAGATCTCTGCGGTGATCCGCGACCTGTCGCAGATCTCCGGTGAGGTCGATCGGGTGCTGGAGACGATGGAGCCGGTGCGGACGCTGGCGCAGTCCTTGGCCGACAAGAACACGGTGCTGTTCCTGGGGCGGCATGTGGGGTATCCGGTGGCCCTTGAGGGCGCGTTGAAGCTCAAGGAACTCGCCTACATGCACGCCGAGGGCTTTGCGGCGGGTGAGTTGAAGCACGGGCCGATCGCCTTGATCGAGGACGACCTGCCTGTGGTCGTCGTCGCGCCTTCGCCTCGGGGGCGATCTGTGTTGCACGACAAGATCGTCTCCAACATCCAGGAGATCCGGGCGCGGGGGGCGCGGACGATCGTCATCGCGGAGGAGGGGGACGAGGCGGTGGTGCCGTATGCGGACCACCTGATTCGGATTCCGGCCACGCCGACGTTGCTTCAGCCGCTGGTGGCGACGGTGCCGTTGCAGGTGTTCGCGTGTGAGTTGGCGACGGCACGGGGCAACGAGGTGGATCAGCCTCGGAACCTGGCGAAGTCGGTGACGGTGGAGTAGGGCGGCTTGAGGGCCTCGATGAAGGTGCTGAAGGCTCCGGTCGGGATGGTGAGGGGTGTCCTGGCCGGGGCCTTTGAGTCGCGGACAGCTATGTGGGTGGGGAGGGTGGCGACCTCCACGCAGGCGTTGCCGCCGCCGCCGGAGTAGGACGACTTCTGCCAGTGCTCAGGGTTCACCATGGGTGCCTCACAGCTCCTTTGCCAGCCTGTGGACGAGGTCACGCGATCGTGCGGGTGTGAGTGATACCCCCTCCACTCTACGGAAGTGTGTTCGGAATACGCCGAGTTGGGCTTCGGAGTCGATGAAGACCGTTCCATGCGGGGCATCGCGCACCACGGTGTCCAGCCTCGGGACGGCGCCGCCCGCGTACACCATGGCGCTCCCGAGGTCGGCGAAGACTCTGGAGGGTGTCGATCCAGGCGTAGTGCTGCGCGCGGCAGGCCGGATCCTCGCCGGTGAGCCGGACGTGGTCGCGGGTGATCGCCTCCCGCTTGACGGGCGTCGCTCGTCGGTCGGCTTCTCGCGGGCGGCCTCGTACTCCGCGCGCTGTGCCGCGTCGTCCGATGGCGTGCCGCGTCGTCCGCGCGGGGCCTACGGCGAGGACATCACTCACGGGATGTCCTCGCCCCGTTCACGGTCGAGCAGACGCTGTCCCGCCGTCCGCTCAGTACTCGATCTCGCCGATCCAGGCGTAGTCCAGGAGCGCCTTCGGCAGGTACTCGGACTCGACCTCCACGGAGAGGCCCTGGTCCCGGGCCAGACAGGCCATGGCCAGCGGACCGAGGGCGACCAGGCTGTCGGCGCTGGTCGCCCGGTCCTCGTCGGCGGTCCAGTACTCCTTGTGCCAGCGCAGCGCGTCCCCCAGCGCCTTGTCGAACTCCGCGGAGTCCCGGCGGATGACGCGGTACAGCAGGATGAGCGGCGGATACAGGACCTTCGCCATCAGGTCCGCGTCCGCGTACCGCAGCGCCTGCGGGGCGGTGCCGTCGACTGCCGCGACGAGCTTGTCGCCCACGTCCTGGCGGCCGAGCC
Source organism: Streptomyces sp. MMG1533 (assembly GCF_001279775.1). Classification (GTDB taxonomy): domain Bacteria; phylum Actinomycetota; class Actinomycetes; order Streptomycetales; family Streptomycetaceae; genus Streptomyces. The sequence goes on from NZ_LGDG01000019.1 coordinate 13,800, forward strand.
AGAAGCCCTGCAGCGTCTCCACCCAGGAGTAGATGTACTCGTCGAACACGGCGCCGGAGTCACGCAGCAACGAGACGGGCACCTCGGCCAGGGCACGCAGGCGGTCGTTGTCTCGGCAGATCATCGCCAGGTAGAAGGCGGTGACCCAGGTGCCGGCGTTCAGATGGGACTCGGGGCCGGTGGCGGGGAGCATGCGCTCCCGCTCCTTGATCCGGCAGGTGACGGTGGTGCCCTCGGGGGCGGTCGCCGCGGCGAACAGTGCGGACCCGGTCTGCATGGCGGTGACCCAGGCCTCCCAGGTCTCGAACTTCACCGCCTGCGGGTCGATCGCACAGTGCTGCTGTGCCAGGCTGAGCGCCGTGCTCAGCGCCTGGGGCCGCAGGACCGGCGAGTCGGCGAACTTGTCGAGGATCCAGTTCGCCGTCCCGCCGAGGGCGTCGAGAGTCTCCGGCACGTCGTCCGTGGGGTACTCGTGGCGGGGAACGGTCGTGGCCACTGACGCCCTCCTCTAGTCGAGCTTGTAGTTGATCGGGAACTGCTCCAGGGTGGCCCCGGCGTAGCTGCCGGTGTTCTCGTTGGCCTTCACCAGGACGTAGTCCAGCTTGCCATTCTCCCAGGCCCGCAGAAGGTCGCCCGCGATGCGGACGTCCGCGGCCTTGCGGCTCAGCATCTCGGCGATGATCGTGTGGACGTACTCCGAGGTGCCCTGCCGGACCATCCAGCCCTTCGCGGGGCCGGCACCCTGACGCCAGATCAGGTCGCTCTTCGGCGCCTTCGCCTCGACGATCAGATAGCTGCCGTCGTCCCGCTTGTACAACTGGTCGAACATGTTGGCGCCGTTGGGCGTCTTCGGCAGGGTCACCGGCGAGTAGTCCGCGTACCGCTCCGGCACGACGTGGACGCGGGCCGCCTCCTCGCCGAGGCGCTCGGGGATGGCGCTGTTGTTGGGCGTATCGGGGAGCCGTGCGTCGTAGTCCTTCTGGGCCTGAGCGAGAGCGTCCTGAAGTGCCTGGTCGCCTGGGTGCGCCTTGGCCGCTTTCTCCGCCGCGGTGAGGTCCGCGGCGACCTGGCGGTCCTTCGCCACACCGTCGAGATGGTCGACCTGGGGCTTGTCGAGGGAGTTGGGGCTGATCGGCTCCGGGGTCATGCGCGGCGGCGGCTGCTTGGAGGGCATCGAATCCCGGGCTATCCAGTTGCCGTCCGCGTCCTTGGCGAGGACGGGCAGGGCGTCGCCGTTCCCGTCGACCCCGTCGATACTGTGCCGGTGGCCGTCCGCGCGGTAGTGGTCCTTGAACCAGTCCGGGTCGGTGTTGGCCTTGTGGAGCTGGTCGTCGATGATCTTCTGCTGTTCTTCGGGCGTCCGCGCCGGCTGTGACTCGTCGGCGTCACCCGCGCCCTCGTCCGCGGTGTTCGCGGGCGTGCCCGCGTCGTCGCCGGTCCTGCCCACGTCGCCCAGGTCGTCGCCGATTCCGGGGAGCGCGTCGTCGCCGAACCGGGCGGCCAGGTCGTCCAGGGCGCCGGGGGAGATCGGACCGCCGGGGCCGCCGGGGCGCAGCCCGGTGTCCGCGGTGCCGGAGGCGGCGTTGTCCACGCTGTTGGACGGGACGTGATCACCCGGTCCGCCGGGAACGTTGTTGCCCGCCTGGGTGCCGGGAATCGCGTTGTCCACGCTGTTGGTCGGCAGGTTGCTCGCCACGCCGCCCGGGGTGTTGCCGGCGACTCCGCCCGGACCCTCGACATGGCTGCCAGGAGTGCTCAGATCGTCGCCGACGCGGCCGACGTCGCCGACGTTGTCGAGGCTGTTGCCCAGGTTGATGTTCTGGGCGGCATTGTCGGCTGCATTGTCGGCGGCATGGGCGGGGGCGCCCGCCATGGCGGGTTCCCTGACCGGGGTGGGCGTGTTGGGGTTGTCGGCGCCGGCGGCCGGGGAGCCCGGGCTGCCGGGCTGGTCGACGACATCGCCGGGGCCGTCCTTGGCCTGCTGAAGGACGTTGCCGTTCTCGTCGAGGAGGTTGCCGTCGGGGTCGTAGTAGCGCGCCGGGGCACCGTCCTCGGTGGGCAGCTTCGTCGAGCCCTCCGGCAGTACCGGGGCGTCGTCGGGCAGCTTGATGTTCCCGCCCGGCAGCTCCGTGGCGCCCGCAGGGATCGCCGCCCCCTCCGGCAACTGCACCGTCCCGTCCGGAAGTTTCAGCGCGCCCTCCGGCAGGGTGATCGCGTTCTCCGGCAGGGCGGGGATGTCGATGTTGCCGACGCCCTTCAACGCCGCGCTGATGTCGCCGATCTTCGACAGACCCGCGCCCGCGCCCTTGGCGATGTAGGTCATCGGGTCGATGATCTTGCCCGCCTTGCCGGCGGCCGACAGTACCTTCGCCACCGCACCGGCCTTGCCTGCACCTGAGACACCGGCGCCCGCGCCACCCGTGAAGACGGTGGTCAGGACGTTGAAGGTGACGGCACCGGCGGCACGACCGGGGTTCTTGCCCCACTCGTCCCAGGCGACCAGGGCCTTGCCGGTCTCCTTCATCGCCGTACGCGAATCACGGATCCAGGACGGCAACTTGTCGTCCGGGAGCGTCCAGAACAGCGCGCCCGCACCGGGAATGGAGGAGATCGCCAGACCCGTGGCGAGTTGGGCCAGGCCCTTCCAGGCCTGCCCCATCGCATCCCAGCCGCCGAAGCCGACGAGCGTGCCCAGGCCCTTGATGGTGCCCCAGATGCCGTCCACGATCAGGCCGTCCCACACGAACGACTTCACCCAGTGGCCGACCTCGTACCAGTGGTGCTTCTCCTCGACCGGATCGCCCCAGGGCACCTTGGCGTTCTTCATGTCGTCGGCTGCGAAGCCGTACTGGTCCGTGCGCTCGGTGCCGTCCCCGGGCACCATCTGCGTGCCGCCCCACAGAGCGGTGATCTTGTTGTGGGCGGTCCGCTCGGCAGCCCAGAAGGCCGCCACCGTCGCGGTGATGTCGTCCCGGATCTGGTTGTGCTCGTCGACCTTGTCCTCGTCGTACTCCCACTCGTCGTCGTCCTTGACGGAGTCGACGAACGTCACGGCCTTGGTCTTCAGTTCCTTCAACTTGTCGACGAGAGGCCGGATCTCGGTGGCGTACGAGGACAGCGCGCCGGACACGGTTTCGAGGTCGTCCCCGAACGCGTCCGCGCGGTCCTTGACCGGCTTGGTCGTCGCGAACAGCTGCTCCGCCTCCGGAGCCGTGTAGTACGCCGACAGCCCCTGGAACTGCGAATGCACGTCCCCGCCGGTCTTGCGGACGTTGCCCGCGTCCTTCTTCAGGTCCGCGTAGTCGATCTCCAACTGTGGCAGATCGCCTGTGAACTGCGGTATCTCCCCCGGTTTGAGCACTCGCCCCTCGCCCCCCGTTACACCCAGACTTTGCCGACTCGACCATCCGTATCAATTGACGCGCTGCGCCCGTGATGCGGTTCCAGCGTAAGAGCTGAACGGCTGTTCCGGGAGGGGGAGTTGCTGTCGTCCGGTGAGCAGTGACACATGTGGGTGGGGATCCTGACGTCCAGCCGGACGTATGTGATGTCGATGTGTCGAAGCCGCCGCAGGCCGACAGTCGGCTGTGACACACGTGCAGGCGGAGGTACCGGTCGTAGGGTGCTCGGCATGAGCATCATCGGGGTCGGAATCGACGTGGCCGAGATCGACCGGTTCGCGGCGGCGCTGGAGCGTACGCCTCATATGGCCGAACGTCTGTTCCTGGAGAGCGAGTTGCTGTTGCCCAGCGGGGAGCGGCGGGGCATCGCCTCGCTCGCGGCGCGGTTCGCGGCGAAGGAGGCGCTGGCCAAGGCGCTCGGCGCTCCGGCCGGGCTGCACTGGACCGACGCCGAGGTCTTCGTCGAGGACAGCGGGCAGCCGCGGCTGCGGGTGACGGGGACGGTGGCGGCGCGGGCGGCGGAGCTCGGCGTGCGGTCGTGGCACGTGTCGTTGAGCCATGACGCGGGGGTGGCCTCGGCGGTCGTCGTCGCGGAGGGGTGACGCGGAGGGACGACAACGACCGCCGAGCGGGCCGTCAGCAGATCGACTGGCTGCTGTTGACCAGGGTGTTGTTGCGGAACGTGGTGTTCGTGCCGCAGGGGCTCTCCCGGATCGCGGAGTTGGTCACCGTCAGGTTCTGGACGGTGATGTCCGAGTTGTTGGGGAACTCCGAGCGGGCCGCGAGCCGGATCTCGCCGCCGCCGGTGACGGTGCCGCTCTGGGCGGCGAGGTTCACGTTGTAGCAGTTCTCGATCAGGACCGCGTTGTTGCCGGTGTTGGAGAGGGTCACCTTGTCGATGACCGCTCCGCCGCTCTCCGACACGCAGAACACGCCGCGTCCGCCGCCGCGCGCGACCACTTCGCCCACGCGGATGTTGGTGGGGTAGCCGCTGCCGACGCGGCCGTTGCGGTTGGCCATGCGGAAGGCCGCGTATCCGGTGCCCGCGCCCGCGTTGTCCGCGTCGACCTTCGTGACCGTCGCGTTGATGGTCTGGTTCAGGAGGAGGCCCGACTCGCCCACGTCGCGTGCCGTGACCGTGCCGATGGTGAGGCCGTCGACGCCGTACGTCTCGACCGCGTGGCTGGAGGCACCGGAGACGTACGCGCTGTCGATACGGACGTTGCGCGTCCACTGGCTGGTGTCGCCGCGGTTGTCGATGCGGACGCCGAGGCCGGCGGAGAGGCGCATGTCGAGCCGGCCGAGGACCACGTTCTGGACGTTGCGCAGGAAGATGCCGTAGAGCGGGCTGCCGGTGAGGTTGAGGTGCTGGACCTCTATGTCGCGGGTGCCGCGGGAGTAGACCGGGGCCTGGTCGCCCGAGCCGGTGCCGGTGACGTTGATGGTGCCGCAGACGTCGAGGGCGGTGTAGCTCGGGAGCGAGATGCGGGAGCCGGCGGACATCGAGCCCGAGCCGCGGACGACGACCCGTTCCTTCGCTGTTCGGCCTGCGGTGAGGCTGTTGACCGCTGCCTGGACCGCGGCTCGCAGGTCGGTGCCCGTGTGGACGGTCGTGCTGCCGCGGCGGGCGGTCCAGGTGCTGCCGTTGAGTACGGCCTCGGCCTGGTAGGAGCCTTCGCCGCAGGCGGCGGCCGCGGCGGCCGCGGTGGTCTGTGAGGGGACCGCGGTGGCGGGCGCGGTGAGGGTGCCGACGGAGGTCAGGAGGGCGGCGGCGCCGGAGGCGGCGACGAGTGCGGCTCTGCGTCCCATGGGGATGCGTCCTCTCGTAGAGCTCTCGTACAGCTCTCGTCGAATCGATTCGACTGAATCGATTCATCCTGTGGGGGCCGGTGAGTTTGGCAAAGGGGTGGCAAAGGGTCAATGGCTGCGACGAGGTTCGTGCGGTACGGGGGAGACTCGACGGCATGCGTACTGCGTACAACGTGGAGACGGTCAGGACCGCCGAGCGGGAGCTGATGGCACGGCTCCCCGACGGGGCGTTGATGCAGCGGGCGGCGGCCGGACTCGCCGTGGCCTGCGCGGACTTGCTGGGGCGGGTGTACGGCAGCCGGGTCGTGCTGCTGGTCGGCAGCGGCGACAACGGCGGCGACGCGCTGTACGCCGGTGCCCGGCTGGCCCGTCGGGGAGCGGGGGTCACGGCGGTGCTGCTCGCGCCCGAGCGGGCGCATGCCGGGGGACTGGCGGCGTTGCGGCGGGCTGGGGGCCGGACCGTGACTCCGGCTGCCGCCGAGGAACTCGTCGCGCGGGCCGATCTGGTGGTCGACGGGATCGTCGGGATCGGGGGGAAGGGGGGACTGCGGCCGGACGCCGTGCCGCTTGCCGCCGCCGCCGAGCGGTCGCGGGCCGCCGTCGTCGCCGTCGACCTGCCGAGTGGCGTCGACGCCGACACGGGTGAGGTCGGCGGGGCGGCGATCCGGGCCGACCTGACGGTCACCTTCGGGACGCACAAGCCGGGGCTGCTGGTCGATCCGGGGCGGGAGTACGCCGGTTCGGTGCGGCTCGTCGACATCGGGCTGTCGTTGCCCGGAGAGCCCGCGTTGCGGGCGTTGCAGCACGTCGACGTGGCGCGGCTGCTGCCGATGCCGGGTGCCGAGAGCGACAAGTACCGGCGGGGGGTCGTCGGGATCGCCGCCGGATCCGCGCGCTATCCGGGGGCCGCGGTGCTCGCGGTCTCGGGGGCGCTGCGGGGCGGGGCCGGGGCCGTACGGTACGTCGGGCCGGCCGCGGACGCGGTCATCGCCCGCTTCCCCGAGACCCTCGTGTCGGACCGGGGTCCGCGGAAGGCGGGGCGGGTACAGGCCTGGGTCGTCGGGCCGGGGGCGGGGGACGACGCCGCGACGGTGGCGGAGGTGCTGGCGGCGGACGGACCCGTGCTGATCGATGCCGACGGGCTGCGGCTGGCGGACGCGGATGCGGTGCGGGCCCGTACCGCGCCGACCCTGATGACTCCGCATGCCGGGGAGGCCGCCGCGCTGCTCGGGGTGGCGCGGGAGGAGGTCGAGCGGGCTCGGCTGGGTTCGGTGCGGGAGTTGGCGGGGCGGTATG
>NZ_LGDG01000020.1 GCF_001279775.1 Streptomyces sp. MMG1533
GGGACCCTGTGGGAGAGTAGGACGCCGCCGAACAAATTTTGAGAAAGGCCCACACCTTATGGTGTGGGCCTTTTTTGTGTTTCCGTTCAGGGGGCCGGCCGCCCCCGCCCTCCCACAGCGATACGTCATAGGCGCCCTGCGGCCTTCAGGGCCAGATATGCGTCTGCCAGTGCGGGGGCCAGGTCATCAGGCGTGGCATCCACGACCGTGACGCCATGACGGCGGAGTTGGTCCGCGATGCGATGGCGTTCGGCCTGGGCCTGGGCGGCGGCTGCGGCCTCGTAGACGGCCTCGGTGTTTCCGCGGGCCGTGGCCATGCCGGCGATGTGCGGGTCGGCCACCGATGCCAGCAGGATCGTGTGGCGCTGGGTCAGCTGGGAGAGGACGGGCAGCAGGCCCTCCTCGACCGGGGCCGCGTCGAGGGTCGTGAGCAGGACGATCAGGGAGCGTCGAGGGGCCGCCCTGAGTGCCGTTGCCGTAAGACCTCTCGAGTCCGTTTCGACGAGCTTGGGTTCCAGGGTTGCCATGGCGTTGACCAGGGACGGGAGCACGTCGCCTGCCGCACGGCCCTGGACGAGGGCACGTACGCGACGGTCGTATGCGAGCAGGTCGACGCGGTCGCCGGCGCGGGATGCCAGGGCTGCCAGGAGCAGTGCCGCGTCCATGGAGGCGTCCAGGCGGGGAGCGTCGCCGACACGGCCCGCTGACGTGCGGCCGGTGTCAAGGACCAGGAGGATGTGGCGGTCGCGTTCGGGGCGCCAGGTACGTACGGCGACCGTGGTCTGGCGGGCTGTGGCGCGCCAGTCGATGGAACGGGTGTCGTCGCCGGGGACGTACTCGCGCAGGCTGTCGAATTCCGTGCCCTCGCCGCGGGTGAGCACACTGGTGCGTCCGTCCAGTTCGCGCAGGCGGGCCAGCTTGGAGGGCAGGTGCTTTCGGCTGGTGAACGGGGGCAGGACGCGTACCGTCCAGGGGATCTTGTGGGTGCCCTGGCGGGAGAAGAGGCCGAGGGGGCCGTACGAGCGGATCGTGACGCGGTCGGACTGGCGGTCACCTCGGCGGGTCGGCCGTAGACGAGTGGTCACGCGGCGGCGTTCGCCGGCCGGGACCGTCAGACGGTGGCGGGAGTCCGCCACTTCTGTACCGGGCTGCCAGGCGCTGGGGGGCCAGGCGTCGCGCAGGTGGGCGCGGAGTGGGCGGCGGGACGGGTTGGTGACGGTGAGGGTGACGTCGGCGGTGTCGCCCAGGCGGACCGACGTGTCGCCCGAGCGGGTCAGGCCGAGGCGTCGTACCGGTGCCGCGAGTGCGAAGTCGCAGGCACAGGCGACGGCCAGGGGGGCGTTGACCGCGAGGATGCCTGTCCAGCCGGGCTCCCAGATGCCGACCGGGAGGGAGCCCAGGGCCGCGAGGAGCGCGGCGCGTCCGGTGAGTGCCATCAGCGGGGGACGGGGACGTGGGCGAGGATCGCGTTGATGACGGAGTCGGCCGTCACGCCTTCCATTTCGGCCTCCGGGCGGAGTTGTACGCGGTGGCGGAGAGTAGGGAGGGCGAGGGCCTTGACGTCGTCGGGGGTCACGTAGTCGCGGCCGGTCAGCCAGGCCCAGGCGCGGGCCGTGGCGAGCAGGGCGGTCGCACCGCGCGGGGAGACGCCGAGGGTGAGGGACGGCGATTCGCGGGTGGCTCGGCAGATGTCGACCACGTAGGCGGTGATTTCCGGGGAGACCGTCGTCTTGGCGACCGCGGCGCGGGCGGCTTCCAGGTCGGCCGGGCCTGCGACGGGGCGTACGCCGGCGGCGTGCAGGTCGCGCGGGTTGAAGCCCTCGGCGTGCCGGGTGAGGACGTTGATCTCGTCCTCGCGGGAGGGGAGCGGGATCGTCAGCTTGAGGAGGAACCGGTCCAGCTGGGCTTCGGGGAGGGGGTAGGTGCCCTCGTACTCCACCGGGTTCTGGGTCGCGGCGACCAGGAACGGGTCGGGGAGCGGGCGGGGGGTGCCGTCGACCGTGACCTGGCGTTCCTCCATGGCTTCGAGGAGGGACGACTGGGTTTTGGGCGGGGTGCGGTTGATCTCGTCGGCCAGGAGGAGGTTGGTGAAGACCGGGCCGGGCTGGAAGGAGAACTCGGCGCTGCGGGTGTCGTAGACCAGGGAGCCCGTCACGTCGCTCGGCATCAGGTCGGGGGTGAACTGGACGCGCTTGGTGTCGAGTTCGAGTGCGGATGCGAGGGCGCGGACGAGCAACGTTTTGGCGACTCCAGGGACTCCTTCAAGGAGAACGTGTCCGCGGCAGAGGAGGGCGACGACGAGACCGGTCACGGCGGGGTCCTGGCCGACCACGGCCTTGGCGATCTCGGCGCGCAGGGCTTCCAGGGCGGCTCGGGCGGTGCCCGGATCCCCGGCGTGCACGGCGTTGTCAGTGGTCGGGTCCATCATGGACGGCGTACCTCTCTTTCGAGGGCGTCGAGTTGGTCGGCGAGGGAGACGAGGGCCGCGTCGTCGCTGGGCGGCGGGCCGAAGAGGAGAGAGTGCATGGCCTGTCCGTCTCCAGGGCTGTGGAGGTGGGCGGACAGGGCGGGGAGCAGTACTTCGGGCGTGTGCGCCTGGGTGACGGGGACGCCTACGAGGGGGGCGAGGCGAGTGCGGGTGGTGGAGCGAAGAGCGGTGGCCGCGCGGTCTCGGGCGTTGGCCTTGCGGTAGAGGCGGGCGCGGCCTTCGACGGTTTCGGAGGCGCGGATCGCCACGGGGAGTTTTTCGGGCACGAGAGGGCCGAGTCGGCGTGCCCGCCAGAGGGCGGCGAGGGCCGCGGCGATGAAGAGCTGCAGTGTGCCCCAGAGCCAGCCCGACGGGAGCAGGTCGAAGAAGCCCTTTTCGTCGTCCGGGTCGGTGGCGGCGCTGTCGGAGAGTGAGGGGAGGTACCAGACCAGATGGGGGCGGGAGCCGAGGAGTTGGAGGGCGAGCGAGGCGTTGCCCTGCTCGTCGAGGGTGTCGTTGTAGAGGATGTCGGGTGCGCCGAGTGCGACGGTGTCGCCGCCTCCGGAGGTGTCCGGGACGCGCACCAGGGTGGCCAGGCGCTCGCTGGGGTAGCACTCGTCGGCGTCGGGCCGGGTGGCGGTGTAGCGGATGCCGCCCGTGTCGGCGGCGCCCGCGCGCTGGGCGGCGGGCAGGGTGCAGTCGGGGGAGAGTGTCGAGTCGAGGCTGGTGGCGGGGCTGGCGACGACGCCGGGGGCGAGTCGTTCGACGGACAAGCTGCCGGGGGCGACGAGGACGGTGCGGCCGCCGGAGTCGGCGGTCCCGGAGCGCAGTTCGCTCTGTTGGCCGTGCGTCAGGAGGTCGGGGACGGCGACCAGGAGGGTGGTGTCCGGGCCGGCCGCGGCGTGCGCCTCGGCGAGGGTGGTGACCACGCGGGTGGAGACGCCCCGGTCGGCGAGGAGTTCGGCGACGGCGCGGCTGCCGTAGGGGTCGGCGGAGCGTGGATCGAGGGTGCCGTGCCGGGCGTCGGAGCGGATGGCGGCGATCGCGACGGCCGCCACCAGCAGCACCACGAGAGCAAGGACGACGCCTCGTGCGCGGGTCCACACCTGGCGTGCGGTGGGCGAGGCCGAGGTGGACGGAAGCGTGGCCTCGGTGGTCATTCGGCGGCTCCCCGGCGGGTGTCGTGGGCCGCGCTGTGGACCGTGCTGGGGCTGCTGCTCGCGAGCAGAGGCTTGGTGCGCTCCAGGTCGCGGTCGAGTTCGGCGATGCGGTGGTACGACTGCTCGGTCCCCGCGCGTCCGCCGTATGTCACGTCGTCGAAGTCCCGGGCGGCGGCGCGCAGTCGGTCTGCCTGCGAGGGCAGTGCGCGACCCGCCTCGGCGGCCGCCTCGTCGGCGGTTCGGCCGGGCCGGGCGTCGAGAAGGGCGCGTTCCTCGAGGGAGCGGACGATGGCGCGCATGTGCTCCTGGACGGCCTGGCTCCAGTGGCCCTGGGTCGCGTGGGCCTCGGCGGCCGCGCGGTGCTCGGCGGCGCTGCGGGGGCGATCGTCGAACAGTGCGGCGGAGGACGTGGGTTCGCGGCGCGGGGTGCCCAGGCGCCACCAGAGGGCGCCCAGGACCGCGAGGACGGCCACGATGACGACCACCAGGCCGAGCGCTCCGCCGGGGGTCGCGGCCGAGGCGGTGTTGAACAGCTTGTCGACCCAGTCCCAGAAGGCGTCCAGGGCGCGCTGGAACCAACTGGGGTCGTTCTCGTGGTACATCCGCTTGGACAGTTCGCGCCGGGCCGCCTCTCGCGCGGGGTCGCGCGGGATCGTCAGGGGTGGTTCGTCGCTGGAGCGGGAGAGCCACAGCACGGATGTGTGGTCGGCGGGCAGCACGGCACCCACCGATGTGCCGCGGACGCGCAGCAGGGCCTGTACTGATGTGTCGCCGACGCGGCGCGCGGTGCGTACGGCCGTGTCGGCGGCGTTCGGCAGTGCCGGTACCGCTGTGAGAACTCCCCCCGCCAGGCTCACCGCATCAGCTCCCGGGTGCGGGGGTGGTGCCGTAGCCCTGGACGCCTGCGGCGCGGGCCAGTTCGAGGTCGAGGCCTTCGCGGCGGATGCGCTGGTCGATGTAGAGGAGCACGGTGACGCCCGCCGTGATCGGGAACGTGATCATGGAGCCGATCACCGAGCCGATCCCGCTGATGATGAGGAACGTCCAGCCGAGATCGCCGGTGCCCTCCATGAAGCCGGTGAAGCCGTCACCGCTGAACGCGGCGGCGAGGAAGGTGAAGGGGAGGACGACGATCGCCGCCATGATGTTCGCGATGATCCCCGCGAGGAGCTGGATGCCGAACACCCGCCACCAGGAGCCGCGGACCAGCTTCGCGGAGCGGCTCATCGACTTCACGATGCCCTGCTTCTCCAGCATCAGCGCGGGCGAGGCCAGGGAGAAGCGCATCATCAGCCATACGGCGACGACGCCGGCGCCGAGGCCGCCGAGGACCGCGACCGCAGCGCCTGCCCCGGCCTCGCCCGAGACGGCCACGAGGATGCCGGGCAGCACGCCCACGAGGACGATTCCGACGGCGATGAGCATCAGCAGGAGGATCAGGCCCAGCAGCTTCAGCACCTGGGGGCGGGCGTCGCGCCAGGCCTCGCCGGTGGTGACGGGGCGGCCGAGCACCGCGCGGCTGGTGACGGTGGTGAGCAGGGCGGTCGCGATGACCGTGCCGATCAGGGTGATCGCGAAGACGACAACGCTGCCGAGCATGGCGCCGCCCATGGCGCGGGTCACTTCGTCGAGCGTGGCGCTCGGGTCGTTGAGGGCCTCGGCGTCGGTGGTGTCCTTGAGGACGAGCCCCTGGAGCAGGATGACCACGATCTCCGTGACGACCGCGACGGTCAGCGAGATGCCCAAGACCGTGCGCCAGTAGGTGCGCATGGTGGAGACCGCGCCGTCGAGGATTTCGCCCACGCCGAGGGGGCGGAGGGGGATCACGCCGGGCTTGGCCGCGGGCGGCGGGCCGCCCCAGCCGCTGTACCCGGGAGTGCCGTATCCGCCGCCCCAGCCTCCGTATCCGCCGCCGCCGGGAGGGCCGTAGCCTCCGTGTCCGCCGGGGCCGGCGGGGGGTTGGGCGCCCCAGCCCGGGCCGGGCGGTGGGGGTGGCGGCGTCTGGCCGGGAGCCGGGTGGCCGGTGGGCGCGGACCACTGGCCGGACGGAGGCTGCTCCTTGGACCACTTCGAGCCGGGGCTCTGCGGGTCCGTTCCCGGCTGCTCCGCAGGATTCGCGGCGTCGGGCCGGTCGGCGGGGCCGGACGCGCCGGGCTCGTGCCCGTCGGAGGGGGCGGATCCGGGCGACGCCCAGCCCGGAGTGTCCTTCATCGTCGCTCCTTCACGGTGCCCGTCCGCGGTCGCGGCGGCAGGTTGGCAGCCATCGTGCCATGGGGTGGTCGTCGACGGACCAGCCGCGGTATGGGCCGGCCACCTTCAATTGTCCGCGGGATAAGGGGCAGACTGACCGCATGGCTGATCAGTACGCGCAAACCGGCGAGGACAGCAGGCCCACCGAGATACCGGCGATCCGTTGGGAAGAGCCACCCGAAGGCCCCGTACTGGTGCTTCTCGACCAGACGAGACTGCCGGCCGAGGAGGTCGAACTCGTTTGTACGGATGCGTCGGCGCTGGTGGAGGCGATCCGTTCGCTCGCCGTGCGCGGGGCGCCGTTGCTCGGCATCGCGGGGGCGTACGGCGTCGCGCTCGCCGCCGTGCGTGGGTTCGACGTGGACGACGCGGCGAACGCCCTGGCGGGTGCCCGCCCCACGGCGGTGAACCTCGCCGTCGGGGTGCGCAGGGCCGAGTCCGCGTACCGGGCGGAGCTCGCCAAGGGCGGTGACGCCCGGCAGGCCGCCGACGCGGCGCTGGCCGCGGCGCGCCGGCTGCACCAGGAGGACGCCGAGGCCAGTGGCCGGATGGCAGAGCGGGGGCTGGCGCTGCTGGACGAGCTGCTGCCTGGCGGCGGGCACCGGATCCTGACCCACTGCAACACCGGGTCGCTGGTGTCCGGCGGTGAGGGGACGGCGTTCGCGGTGGCGCTCGCGGCACACCGGGCGGGGCAGCTTCGGCGGCTGTGGGTGGACGAGACGCGCCCGTTGCTGCAGGGAGCTCGGCTGACGGCGTACGAGGCGGCGCGCAGCGGTATGGCGTACACCTTGCTGACCGACAACGCGGCGGGTTCGCTGTTCGCGGCCGGGGAGGTGGACGCGGTGCTGATCGGGGCGGACCGCATCGCGGCGGACGGGTCGGTGGCGAACAAGGTGGGGAGTTATCCGCTCGCGGTGTTGGCGCGGTACCACCATGTGCCGTTCATCGTGGTGGCGCCGGTGACGACGGTGGATGCGGACACGCCGGACGGAGCGTCGATCGAGGTCGAGCAGCGTCCTGGCCATGAGGTGACCGAGATCACAGCGCCCCAGGTGCCGGTGGCGGGAGCGGAGGCGGGCGGTGGGGTCCCGGTGGCGCCGCTGGGGACTCAGGCGTACAACCCGGCGTTCGATGTGACGCCGCCCGAGCTGGTGACGGCGATCGTCACCGAGGAGGGTGTCGTTTCGCCGGTGACGGCTGAGGCGCTTGCTGAGCTGTGTGAGAGGGCGCGGCAGGTGACGATCGGCTGAGGGAATCCGCCTCGGGTTTGCCGGGCGTGGCACCCCTGGCTGCCGCGTCCGGCCCCGCCTGGCATCCTCGGGGACATCAACACCAGTCGGCGAGGGCAGACAGTAGCGACGCCGTACGACTATCGTCACAGGCCAGTGACCTCTCTCACCAGCGCCCCGGTCACTGTTACGAGAATGGGATGATGTCGTTTATGAAGGGACGAGTCCTTGTCGTCGACGACGACACCGCACTGGCCGAGATGCTCGGGATTGTGCTGCGTGGTGAAGGTTTTGAGCCGTCTTTCGTAGCCGACGGCGACAAGGCGCTGGCCGCTTTCCGTGAGTCCAAGCCCGATCTGGTGCTGCTGGATCTGATGCTGCCCGGGCGGGACGGTATCGAGGTGTGCCGCCTGATCAGGGCGGAGTCCGGGGTGCCGATCGTGATGCTCACGGCGAAGAGCGACACCGTCGACGTCGTCGTGGGCCTCGAGTCGGGTGCCGACGACTACATCGTGAAGCCGTTCAAGCCGAAGGAGCTCGTTGCCCGCATCCGGGCGCGGCTCAGGAGGTCCGAGGAGCCGGCGCCCGAGCAGCTCGCCATCGGTGACCTGGTCATCGACGTGGCAGGGCACTCCGTGAAGCGGGACGGGCAGTCGATCGCGCTGACGCCGCTGGAGTTCGACCTGCTCGTGGCGCTCGCACGCAAGCCGTGGCAGGTGTTCACGCGTGAGGTGCTGCTCGAGCAGGTGTGGGGTTACCGGCACGCGGCCGACACCCGCCTGGTCAACGTGCATGTGCAGCGGCTGCGCTCCAAGGTCGAGAAGGACCCGGAGCGGCCGGAGATCGTGGTGACCGTCCGTGGCGTCGGTTACAAGGCGGGACCGAGCTGACATGCCCGGTGACAGTGCCGCTCCGGCGCCCGGCAGGTCCGGGGCCAGCGCGGGGCGGCCTGTCGGCCGGAAGACGGCAGGCTCCCGCTGGGGCCGCTTCTTCGACGGCGGGTTGCTGCAGGGCGGCGTGCAGGGCAGCCCGGTCCTGCGCCTTTTCGTGCGCTGGGTGCGTCGGCCGCTGCTGCCCGTCATGCGGCTGTGGCGGCGCAACATCCAGCTCAAGGTCGTCGTCACGACCCTGCTGATGTCGCTGGGTGTCGTTCTGCTGCTCGGTTTCGTCGTCATCGGACAGGTGCGCAACGGCCTGCTGGACGCCAAGGTGAAGGCCTCGCAGAGCCAGGCCACCGGCGGCTTCGCGGTGGCCAACCAGAAGGCCGACGAGGCGGCGAGCGGCACCGGCGACGAAAGCACCACGGTGGACGGCCGTCCCGCACAGAACGTCATCCAGTGGATGAGCGACCTGGTGGAGTCCCTGTCCAGCGGCGGCCAGGGCGCCTTCGACGTGGTGACGCTCCCGGCCGGCAACGACAGCGGCAGCGGGCGCGGTCCGCGCGCTTCCGGCAACGTCGTCGCGTCGTCCAGCGTGCCCGAGGCGCTGCGCGAGCGGATCGACAAGAATCCGACGGCCGCCCAGAGCTATACCCGGATCGTCTACGACGCCGACAAGGAGTCCCAGCCGGCCCTTGTCATCGGCAAGCAGGTCAACGACCCGAACGGCGATCCGTACCAGCTGTACTACCTCTTCCCGCTCACCCAGGAGGAGAAGTCGCTGAGCCTGGTCAAGGGGACGCTCGCGACGGCCGGCCTCTTCGTCGTCGTACTCCTCGGGGCCATCGCCTGGCTCGTGGTGCGGCAGGTCGTCACCCCGGTGCGGATGGCGGCCGGGATCGCCGAGCGGTTGTCCGCAGGGCGGCTTCAGGAGCGGATGAAGGTCACCGGCGAGGACGACATCGCCCGGCTGGGTGAGGCCTTCAACAAGATGGCGCAGAACCTGCAGTTGAAGATCCAACAGCTGGAGGACCTGTCGCGGATGCAGCGGAGGTTCGTGTCGGACGTGTCGCACGAGCTGCGTACGCCGCTGACGACCGTGCGGATGGCGGCCGACGTCATCCACGACGCGCGCGTGGACTTCGACCCGGTGACCGCCCGGTCGGCCGAGTTGCTCGCCGACCAGCTGGACCGCTTCGAGACGCTGCTCGCGGACCTGCTGGAGATCAGCCGCTTCGACGCGGGCGCGGCAGCCCTGGAGGCCGAGCCGATCGATCTGCGTGAGGTCGTACGGCGGGTCGTCAGCGGGGCCGAACCGCTCGCCGAGCGCAAGGGCACTCAGGTACGCGTCGTGGGCGACCAGCAGCCCGTCGTGGCCGAGGCGGACGCCCGGCGGGTGGAGCGGGTGCTGCGCAACCTCGTCGTCAACGCCGTGGAGCACGGCGAGGGCAAGGACGTGATCGTCAAGCTCGCCGCGGCGGGCGGGGCGGTGGCGGTGGCGGTGCGCGACTACGGCGTCGGGCTCAAGCCCGGCGAGGCCACCCGCGTCTTCAGCCGCTTCTGGCGGGCGGACCCGGCACGCGCGCGTACCACCGGTGGTACGGGCCTGGGGCTGTCCATCGCCCTGGAGGACGCGCGGCTGCACGGCGGCTGGCTGCAGGCGTGGGGCGAGCCGGGCGGCGGCTCGCAGTTCCGGCTGACGCTGCCGCGGACCGCGGACGAGCCGCTGCGCGGCTCGCCGATACCGCTGGAGCCCAAGGACTCGCGGCGCCATCGTGGCCTCGACGACGCCGGTCTGCCCCGTGGGGGCGGGGAGAAGACCGCCACCGTGCCCGCCCAGCCGACGGGTGACCAGGGGCCGTCGCGGGGCCCGATCGCGGCCCGGCCGTCCGCCGCGGCGCCCACGGCCGACCCGACGGCGCTGCCCGGCAGCGGCGCGCGCGTGGTGCCCCGGCCCGCTTCGGGGGCGCGGCGGCAGGACGACACTCCCGCAGGAAGCGGGGCGGGGAGCAGCGAGGCCGACGGGTCACGGAGTGAGGCCGTGAGCCGCCCGGACGCCGGTTCGGAGGGCTCGTACGAGCAAGGGGAGGCATTTCGTGGGCGCTGACCGCGAGGGGGGCGCCAGGCGCACGCCGGGGCGCGCGGCGGTGTACGCCGCGTGTGGCGTCGTACTGCTGGCGGGATGTGCGTCCATGCCCGACAGCGGGGACCTGCGCGGCGTCGAGTCCACGCCGCGTCAGGACACACAGGTGCGGGTGTTCGCGATGCCACCCCAGGAGGACGCGTCCGCCTCGGACATCGTCCAGGGCTTCCTGGAGGCGCTGACCAGCGATGATCCGCAGTATGAGACGGCGAAAAAGTACCTGACCCCGGATGCCGCGAAGAAGTGGCAGCCGGAGCTGTCCACCACGGTGCTCGCGGACGGGGCGACCGTCGGGTCCGAGCAGGTCGCGGACCGGGAGGACGCCGACGTCGTCTCGTACCCGCTCACCGGCGACAAGGTCGCCACGGTGGACGCGCAGCAGTCGTACGCGCCCGTGGAGGGGGACTACCGGCAGTCGGTGTACCTCACACGGGACCGGAAGACCAAGCAGTGGCGCATCGACGGGCTGCCGCAGGGCGTCGTCATGGGGAAGTCGGACTTCCAGCGCAACTACATGTCCGTCAACAAGTACTACTTCGGCTCGAACACGACGGCCGGAACGAGTCCGGAGACCGTGGCCGTCGCCGATCCCGTGTACGTGCGTGAGCGCGTCGACCCCATGACGCAGATGGTGCGTTCCCTGCTCACCGGGCCCACGAGCTGGCTCGACCCCGTCGTCAGGTCCAGTTTTCCCACCGGTACGAAGCTGAAGAGCGGCGTCACGTCGCTGACGCCGGACGACCAGAGCAAGCTGACTGTGCCGCTCAACGACCGGGCGGCGCGGGTCGGTTCGGCCAAGTGCGAGGAGATGGCGGCCCAGCTTCTGTTCACCCTGCAGAACCTCACCCCCGCGGTGGACGAGGTCGAACTGCAGGCGGGCGGCAAGCAGTTGTGCGGGCTCAAGGAGGGCGGGGCCGATGCCGTCGCAGCGCGCGGCTCGGTGCGGAGCCCCGGGTACCTGTACTTCCTCGACGGCGAGCACCGGCTCGTGC
This sequence comes from Streptomyces sp. MMG1533, assembly GCF_001279775.1. Taxonomy (GTDB): domain Bacteria; phylum Actinomycetota; class Actinomycetes; order Streptomycetales; family Streptomycetaceae; genus Streptomyces. The sequence continues at coordinate 11,120 of NZ_LGDG01000020.1, forward strand.
GGCTGCCGGCGGACAACGACAGTACGAACCCGGATCCGGTGCCGGGAGCGCTGGGCGAGGGCGACAAGGAACTGCGGTCGGTCGCCGTGTCACGCGACGAGCACAGCGCGGCCGGGGTCGGCATCGACGGCAAGGCGCTGTACGTAGGTTCGCTCGTGTCGGGCGGGTCGCTCGGGGAGCCCGTGCTGACCAGCAAGGGCGCGACGGCGAACGACCGGCTGACCGCGCCCAGTTGGGATGCGGAGGGCGACCTGTGGGTGGCCGACCGCGACCTGGACGACCCGCGGCTGCTGTTGCTGGAGGAGGGCGCGGGTAAGCCGCTGACGGTGGACATGCCGGGGCTGGACGGACGCATCAAGGACATCCGGGTGGCCGCCGACGGGGTGCGCATCGCGCTCGTCGTGGAGAAGGACGGCAAGCAGTCCCTGTTCGTCGGGCGGATCGAGCGGGGCGAGAAGGCCGGGGAGGCGCCCTCCGTTCACGAACTGCGTTCCGCGACACCGGAGATGGAGGAGCTCACGACCATGTCGTGGGCCGGTGACAGCCGGCTCGTGGTGGTCGGGCGCGAGCAGGGCGGCGTGCAGCAGATGCGGTACGTCCAGGTCGACGGTTCCACGCCGGAGGGGCCCGGGCCGGCGGCCCTGACGGGTGTGAAGGAGATCGCCTCGTCCGAGGACGACGGGTTGCCGTTGGTGGCGTACTCGGAGGACGGGATCGTACGGCTGCCGTCCGGGACGCAGTGGCAGAAGGTGTACACGGACGGGACGGCGCCGGTTTACCCGGGGTGAGCGTCGGTCCGCTGGTGAGGTGAGGCGACTGTCTCCGCCGGGGTTGCTCCGGCGGGGGCAGTCGTTGTCGTTCGGGGGTGAGGGCAGGCGTTTTCGCTGCGGGAGAGCGGCGGGTTCGTGGCGGTCACGGCTGTCTGCACCGGCTCGTCGAGTTATCCACAGGGCGTTGTCCACAGGGGTGGCAGGGTGGCGTCGGCGTTGGCACAGTGGTGGGCATGCGGGGGTGGTGGCAGGACCTCACCGATCTGGTGCTGCCGGCCGAGTGCGGAGGCTGCGGGAGGCCTCGCACGGTGCTCTGTCCGGAGTGCCGTGCCGTCCTGAGCGGGGCCGTACCGCGCCGGGTGCGACCAGTGCCGGAGCCGCCGGGTCTGCCGGTCGTGCACGCGGTGGCCCGGTACGCGGACGAGGTGCGGGCCGTGCTGCTGGCCCACAAGGAACGGGGTGCGCTGGCGCTGTCGGCACCGCTCGGTACGGCCCTGGCGGGAGCTGTGCGGGCGGGGCTGCGGGAGGCCTGGGGACCGGCTGAGGGCCTGGAGGGTGTGGGCAGGGTCGGCGGGGCCGTGTCGCTTGTTCCGGTGCCGTCCTCGCGTGGGGTGGTTCGGGCGCGAGGGCATGATCCGGCGCGGCGGATCGCGCTTGCGGCGGCCGGGGAGCTGCGGCGGGCGGGGACGCCGGCGCGGGTGGCGTCCGTACTGCGGCAGAGGCGTGCCGTGGCAGACCAGGCGGGGCTCAACTCACGGCAGCGGCTGGAGAATCTCGCCGGTGCGCTGGTGGTGGTTCCCGGAGGCGGGCGGCTGCTGTGCGGCGGTCCGGTCGTGCTCGTCGACGACCTGATGACTACGGGCGCGTCCCTGACGGAGGCGGCGCGTGCGGTGCGGGCGGCGTCGGCGCAGGGGGCGGCGTCGGGCGGGGGCGCGGCGACGTCCGGCGGTGGTGCGTCCTGGTGGGCGAGTGGGGCGGATGTGTGTGGAGAGGGTGCAACGGCGGTGTATGGCGCGGTAGCTCGGGAAGGCAGAGGGGAACGGATGGGTGGCGCGACGGAGGAGGAGACGGGCCGGGTGGCCGCCCCGTCGGGAATGGCGGGCGCCGACGCCGGCGGTGACGTGATCTGCGCGGCCGTGGTCGCTGCCACGCCGGATACTTTCGAAATAAACCGGAACTGACTGCGAACTTGCATCGTTGCAGGTAATGAGAGGGTCAATTCACCTGAACGGAGGTACGCCGCAGTAGAGGGTGACGACATCCGTCCGGGCGAGATATGTTCGGTTGTGAGAGAAAGGCGCAGGCCACACCTCTCGTATCCGAATGCCGTGCCGTGGGTTTTTCACTATCACCCACACCGGTGGAGTGGAGATCTTGCCCGCGGGGGAGGAGGTGGAAGTCACCGAGTCCGAGGTTCCGGGGCTCACCGGAGCCTGGTGCAAAAGGGAGATGCTCCGCACCGAAGCGGAGCGATCCGGGAACGGAGTTCTGCGTGGACATCGTCGTCAAGGGCCGCAAGACCGAGGTGCCCGAGCGGTTCCGCAAGCACGTGGCCGAGAAGCTGAAGCTGGAGAAGATCCAGAAGCTCGATGGCAAGGTGATCAGCCTCGACGTCGAGGTGTCCAAGGAGCCCAACCCCCGACAGGCCGACCGCTGTGACCGAGTGGAGATCACGCTCCGCTCCCGCGGTCCCGTGATCCGGGCGGAAGCGGCAGCCAGCGACCCGTACGCGGCACTCGACCTGGCGGCGGAGAAGCTGGACGCCCGGCTGCGCAAGCAGCACGACAAGCGTCACACGCGCCGAGGTGCACGTCGGCTCACGGCGGCAGAGGTCCCCGACCACGTTCCGGGCGCGGCGACGCTCAACGGGAACGGCCACACCGTCCACGACGAAGAGCCGGACGGCGTGCCCACCAAGAAGATCGGCTCGCTGGAAGTGAAGGGTGACGGCCCCCTCGTCGTCCGCGAGAAGACCCATGTCGCCTCCCCGATGACCCTCGACCAGGCCCTCTACGAGATGGAACTGGTCGGGCACGACTTCTACCTGTTCATCGACTCCGAGACCAAGGAACCGAGTGTCGTCTACCGACGGCACGCCTACGACTACGGCGTCATCCACCTCAGCACGGACCCGATGGTCGCCCAGGCGCATGCCCCCGCGGCGGGTGGCACGCTGGGCGGCTGATCACCCGGCGGACAGCTGAGCCGGTGCCCCTGGTGCGCGTGTGCGCCCCCAGGGGCACCGGTGTGCGACCACTTCGCGCCCCGCTCTGTCACCGCAGTGTCGTCCGGGCATGAAATCATGGCCGCACCGGCCCAACCGCTGGGCCGTTGCCTTGGGTTGGCGATGGCACAGAACCACAGGCCACAGCCTTCAGGGGGAGGAACGATGGCGGACAGCTTCGGACCGATGCAGGACGAGGACGCCGGGGAGGGCGTCGTCGCCACGGGCCCGGACGCGGGCTCTCCACGCAAGGAGCCGATCCGTGTCCTGGTCGTGGACGACCATGCCCTCTTCCGCCGTGGTCTGGAGATCGTGCTCGCGGCCGAGGAGGACATCCAGGTCGTGGGAGAGGCAGGCGACGGCGCGGAGGCTGTCGACAAGGCCGCCGACCTGCTGCCGGACATCGTGCTGATGGACGTACGGATGCCCAAGCGCGGCGGGATCGAGGCCTGCACCTCCATCAAGGAGGTCGCCCCCAGCGCCAAGATCATCATGCTGACGATCAGCGACGAGGAGGCCGACCTCTACGAAGCGATCAAGGCGGGCGCGACCGGATATCTCCTCAAGGAGATCTCCACGGACGAGGTGGCCACCGCCATTCGCGCGGTGGCCGACGGGCAGTCGCAGATCAGCCCTTCCATGGCGTCGAAACTGCTCACCGAGTTCAAGTCGATGATCCAGCGGACCGACGAGCGCCGCCTTGTGCCGGCGCCTCGGCTCACGGACCGTGAGCTGGAGGTGCTGAAGCTGGTCGCCACGGGGATGAACAACCGGGATATCGCCAAGGAGTTGTTCATCTCGGAGAACACCGTGAAGAACCATGTGCGCAACATCCTGGAGAAGCTGCAGCTGCACTCCAGGATGGAGGCGGTGGTGTACGCGATGCGGGAGAAGATCCTCGAAATCCGGTAGGGGGCCGGGGAGTCGGGGGAGTCAGAGGGTCGTGCGGGTGAGTTCCCTCGCGAGGGGCTCGCGCAGTTCCGGTGCGTCCACCCGTTCCACTCGTACGTTCGTGCAGTTCACCCAGCTTGCCGCCTCGACCAGGGCCTGTGCGACCGCCGGGACCGCCTTCGGGCCGTCCAGGGTGACCTGCCTGGCGACCAGGGTGCTGCCCTCGCGGGCCGGGTCGACGCGGCCGACCAGGTGGCCGCCGGCCAGCACCGGCATCGCGAAATAGCCGTACACCCGCTTCTGCTTGGGGACGTAGGCCTCCAGGCGGTGGGTGAAGCCGAAGATCCGCTCCGTGCGCGCCCGTTCCCAGATGAGGGAGTCGAAGGGGGACAGGAGCGTGGTGCGGTGGCGGCCGCGCGGGGGTGTCTCCAGGGCCGCCGGGTCGGCCCAGGCGGGCTTGCCCCAGCCCTCGACCGTGACCGGGACCAGGCCCGAGTCGGCGATCACCGCGTCGACCTGCTCCGCCTTGAGGCGGTGGTAGTCGGCGATGTCCGCGCGCGTGCCTACGCCCAGGGACTGACCTGCGAGGCGGACCAGACGGCGCAGGCACTCGGGGTCGTCCAGGTCGTCGTGCAGCAGGGTGTCCGGGACGGCGCGTTCGGCGAGGTCGTACACGCGCTTCCAGCCGCGGCGTTCGACGCACACCACCTCGCCGTACATGAGGGCGCGCTCGACGGCCACCTTGGTGCCGGACCAGTCCCACCACTCGCTGGTCTTCTTCGCGCCGCCCAAATCCGTGGCGGTGAGGGGTCCTTCGGCGCGGAGCTGTTTGATGACCTGGTCGTAGGTGCCGTCGGGGAGTGCGTGGTTCCAGTGCGGGCGGTTGCGGTAGGCGCGGCGGCGGAAGGCGAAGTGGGGCCACTCCTCGATGGGGAGGATGCACGCCGCGTGCGACCAGTACTCGAAGGCGTGGGTGTCGGCCCAGTAGGCGTTCTCGACCGTCTTGCGGCCCATGGCGCCGAGGCGGGCGTACGGGATGAGCTCGTGGGAGCGGGCGAGGACCGAGATGGTGTCGAGCTGGACCGCGCCCAGGTGGCGGAGGATGCCGCGGACGCCTGAGCGGCGGTCCGGGGCGCCAAGGAAGCCTTGGGCCCGGAGGGCGATACGGCGGGCTTCGTCTGCCGAGAGGGTGGTGCTCGGGCGCGGGGTCGTCATGGGCCGCACGATAGGGGGTGGCACTGACAATGCGGGGTGAGCTGCGACTTCGCCGCTACGACCGTGACGGCGCCGGCAGATACGGCGCCGTCGACGGCAGGTCCAGGTCCGACGGCAGCAGCGAACCCACCCAGCTGTCCCGGCGTACGCCCTGGTGGATGATCGCGGAGCGCAGGGTGCCCTCGAAGGTGAAGCCGGCGCGTTCCGCCACCGCGCGGGAGGGCTCGTTGCCGACCTCCGCGCGCCATTCCACACGGTCGATCGACAGGTGGGTGAAGGCCCAGCGGACGGCTGCCCGGGCGGCTTCGGTGACGTAGCCGTTGCCGCGGTGCTCCTTCGTGCCCCAGAAACCGATCTCGGCCGCGCTCAGGGAGCGCATCGTGAGACTGAGCATGCCCACCAGGTCCTCCCCTTCGGGGAGGAAGATGCCCCAGGTGAGCATCGAACCGTCCGACCAGCCCTCGTGGACCAGTTGCTCCGTGAAGCTTTGGGCGTGTTCGGGGAGGTAGGGCGAGGGGATCGAGGTCCAGCGCCGGATGTCGGGGTCCTGGGCGGCCGCGTACACGGCGTCGGTGTCCTGCGGGTCGACCGTGCGCAGCAGGAGACGGTCGGTGGTGAGCGTGACGGGGTCCATCGGCCGATTCTGCTCGGCGTCGGGCAGCGACACCATCTCTTTGCCGTGCGTGAGCGGGTGATCACAATTCACGCAATTCGTCGGAGCGGCGCGGCACCATCCGCGGGGCCCGGGCGTTGTCCTTTTGAAGAGATGTGAAGCAGTGGGCGGTCAGCCCCCCGGCAGGCCTCCCGGCGTGGCGGGGTCCTCGCATACGATGGCCGTTGCTCAGTAGTCCAATGGAAACCGACCGTCCCAGGCCCGACCGGCAAGGAGACCAACCCCCGTGTCCGTCCTCTCCAAGATCATGCGTGCAGGCGAAGGCAAGATCCTGCGCAAGCTGCACCGCATCGCGGACCAGGTCAACTCCATCGAAGAGGACTTCGTCGACCTCTCCGACGCCGAGCTGCGGGCCCTCACCGATGAGTACAAGCAGCGCTACGCTGATGGTGAGAGCCTGGACGACCTGCTTCCCGAGGCATTCGCGACCGTGCGCGAGGCCGCCAAGCGCGTCCTCGGGCAGCGGCACTACGACGTCCAGATGATGGGTGGCGCCGCCCTCCACCTCGGCTATGTCGCCGAGATGAAGACCGGTGAGGGCAAGACCCTGGTCGGCACCCTGCCCGCCTATCTGAACGCCCTCTCCGGAGAAGGCGTTCACCTGATCACGGTCAACGACTACCTGGCCGAGCGCGACTCCGAGATGATGGGCCGCGTCCACAAGTTCCTGGGCCTGGACGTCGGCTGCATCCTCGCCAACATGACGCCGGCCCAGCGCCGCGAGCAGTACCGGTGCGACATCACCTACGGCACGAACAACGAGTTCGGCTTCGACTACCTGCGCGACAACATGGCGTGGTCCAAGGACGAACTCGTCCAGCGCGGCCACAACTTCGCCATCGTCGACGAGGTCGACTCCATCCTCGTCGACGAGGCCCGTACGCCGCTGATCATCTCCGGCCCGGCCGACCAGGCCACCAAGTGGTACGGCGATTTCGCCAAGCTGGTCACCCGGCTGAAGAAGGGCGAGGCCGGCAACCCCCTCAAGGGCCTCGAGGAGACGGGCGACTACGACGTCGACGAGAAGAAGCGCACGGTCGCCATCCACGAGTCCGGTGTCGCGAAGGTCGAGGACTGGCTGGGCATCGACAACCTCTACGAGTCGGTGAACACCCCGCTGGTGGGCTACCTGAACAACGCCATCAAGGCCAAGGAGCTCTTCAAGGCGGACAAGGACTACGTCGTCATCGACGGCGAGGTCATGATCGTCGACGAGCACACCGGCCGTATCCTCGCCGGCCGCCGCTACAACGAGGGCATGCACCAGGCGATCGAGGCGAAGGAAGGGGTGGACATCAAGGACGAGAACCAGACGCTCGCCACGATCACCCTCCAGAACTTCTTCCGCCTCTACAAGCGCCACGACCACGACGGCAAGGAAATGGCCGGCCTCTGCGGCATGACCGGTACGGCGATGACCGAGGCCGCCGAGTTCCACCAGATCTACAAGCTCGGCGTCGTCCCGATCCCGACCAACCGGCCCATGGTCCGCATGGACCAGTCCGACCTGATCTACCGCACCGAGGTCGCGAAGTTCGAGGCGGTCGTCGACGACATCGCCGAGAAGCACGAGAAGGGCCAGCCGATCCTCGTCGGTACGACGTCGGTCGAGAAGTCCGAGTACCTCTCGCAGCAGCTCTCCAAGCGCGGCATCCAGCACGAGGTGCTGAACGCGAAGCAGCACGACCGTGAGGCCACGATCGTCGCCCAGGCAGGCCGCAAGGGCGCCGTCACGGTCGCCACCAACATGGCCGGCCGTGGTACCGACATCAAGCTCGGCGGCAACCCCGACGACCTCGCCGAGGCGGAGCTGCGCCAGCGCGGCCTCGACCCCGAGGAGCACATCGAGGAATGGGCCGCGGCCCTGCCCAACGCCCTGGAGAAGGCCGAGAAGGCCGTCAAGGCGGAGTTCGAGGAGGTCAAGGACCTCGGCGGGCTCTACGTCCTCGGCACCGAGCGGCACGAGTCGCGGCGTATCGACAACCAGCTGCGCGGCCGTTCCGGGCGTCAGGGCGACCCGGGCGAGTCCCGCTTCTACCTCTCCCTGGGCGATGACCTGATGCGCCTGTTCAAGGCCCAGATGGTCGAGCGCGTGATGTCGATGGCGAACGTCCCGGACGACGTGCCGATCGAGAACAAGATGGTCACGCGTGCGATCGCGTCCGCGCAGTCGCAGGTCGAGCAGCAGAACTTCGAGACCCGTAAGAACGTCCTGAAGTACGACGAGGTCCTCAACCGGCAGCGCGAGGTCATCTACGGCGAGCGCCGCCGCGTCCTGGAGGGTGAGGACCTGCACGAGCAGGTGCAGCACTTCATGGACGACACGATCGACGCGTACGTCACCGCCGAGACCGCCGAGGGCTTCCCGGAGGACTGGGACCTCGACCGGCTGTGGGGCGCGTTCAAGCAGCTCTACCCGGTGAAGGTCACCGTCGAGGAGCTGGAGGAGGCGGCCGGCGACCGGGCCGGTCTGACCGCCGAGTTCATCGGCGAGTCCATCAAGGACGACATCCACGAGCAGTACGAGTCGCGTGAAACGCAGCTCGGCTCCGAGATCATGCGTGAGCTGGAGCGCCGGGTCGTGCTGTCGGTCCTGGACCGAAAGTGGCGCGAGCACCTCTACGAGATGGACTACCTCCAGGAGGGCATCGGTCTGCGCGCGATGGCGCAGAAGGACCCGCTGGTCGAGTACCAGCGTGAGGGCTTCGACATGTTCACCGCCATGATGGAGGGCATCAAGGAGGAGTCCGTCGGCTACCTGTTCAACCTGGAGGTCCAGGTCGAGCAGCAGGTCGAGGAGGTCCCGGTCGAGGACAAGCCGTCTCTCGACAAGCAGGAGGCGGTGCCGGCGCAGGCGGGCGCGCGCCCCGAGATCCGCGCCAAGGGGCTCGACGTCCCGCAGCGCAGGGAACTGCACTTCTCCGCGCCGACGGTGGACGGCGAGGGCGGCGTCATCGAGGGTGACTTCGCCGATGACGACGAGCCGGTCCGTTCGGAGTCCGACGGACTCACGCGCGCGGAGCGGCGCAAGCAGTCCCGTGGCGGGCGGCGTCGTAAGAAGTGACGGTGCCTGTGTCTGCGGCGCTGTAGCGGCTTGAAGGGCCGGGTCACCTGAGGGTGGCCCGGCCCTTTGGCATGTGGCGGGGGCGGGGTGTGGGGGCGGGCCCCGCCCACCCCCACACGCGGCGCCGTGTGTGGTGCGGCGGCGGGGTGCTCCCCCTGGAGTTAGGAGTGCGTTCCCCCACCCGCCTCGAC
>NZ_LGDG01000021.1 GCF_001279775.1 Streptomyces sp. MMG1533
GTGTAGGGCTTGGGATCCCCAGCTACCACCTCAGCAACGAACATGACGGACCATCAGCCTGACAGAGTGCCGGCCTCGTTGTAGTGACGGGTTCCGCTGCGCTCCACCCTGAACCCCTCCCCCACTGTCTAGCCTGTCCCGACATGTTCACCAATGGCCTGTCAGCATACAGGGCAACCAGTCGTTCGTGGGTGAGATTGAGTCACTGTGCCACCCTCGGGTGCAAAGTTGGTGTGCGGGTGATGCATCACGAGTCATCACTGTGTAGAGTCTGGTATCAGATGCTACACCCTGCCGCCGCGCACCTTGCGCCTGGATTCCATTTGCTATTACGCGCTGCATTCCGCGAAAAGGAGAACACGGGGCATGGCCGTGAAGCTGCGTGATCACCAGATCGAGGCCGTTGCCGCCATTGTGCGCGGTCTTGATTTTCCGCCGGGTGGTATTCCCTGGAATGGTCTTCGCGGGCAGGTGCACGCCGCGTGTGGGACGGGGAAGACCATCATGGCTGCCGCGTCGGCGAAGCGGCTTGTGCCCAGGGGGCGTGTGCTCGTGCTGGTGCCGACGCTGGATCTGCTGGCGCAGACGGTGAGGGCGTGGCACGAGGCCGGCCACAAGGGGCCGGCGGTGGCGGTGTGTTCGCTCCAGGACGATCCGGGGCTGTGGTCGTTGAAGGTGCGCTCCACGACGAACCCGATCCAGTTGGCGCTGTGGCACGGCTCCGGGCCCGTGACCATCTACGCCACCTACGCGTCTCTGGGTGTCCTGGCGGAGGCGTTCGAGGGCGTCTACGGTCAGAAGCTTGATCCAGTAGACCTCGCGGTGGTTGATGAGGCCCACAGGACAAGTGGCTCGATGGGTAAGGCGTGGACCGACATCCACGACCAGAGCGTCATCCCTGCCTACCGGCGGCTGTACCTGACGGCCACACCGCGGATCTGGGAGGAGCGGCTGAACCGCGAGGTTGCCGAGGGGGTGCGGGATCCGCTGCCGCGGGAGATGGCGGCTTCCATGGATGACGAGAAGGTCTTCGGGCCCGTCCTCTACAAGCTCTCGCTCGCCTCTGCCGTCTCCCGGGGCTTGCTGGCGCGGTACCAGATCATCGTCCTGGAGCTGAAAGACCCGGTCGTCACCCCGGAGCGGCTCATGGGTGAGGAGCGGCACACCGAAGAGGTCCGCGGGCAGCGGCTGGGAGCCTTGCAGGCCGCGCTCCTGCACACCATGGCGCAGCACGACCTGTCGACGTGCATCACCTTCCACCACCGCACCATCGAGGCACAGGCCTACGCGGAGGGCCTGGAGCGCGTCGCGGCCAAGCTGCACGCCGACCAGCCCGAGACCTACCCGAAGCGGATCTGGGCGGACTGGCTGTGCGGCGAGCACGTCCCCGAACGCCGGCGAGAGGTCCTGGGTTCGTTCGGGACCACGGCGCAGCGGGCCGTGCTCTCCAACTGCCGGGTCCTGGGCGAGGGCGTCGATATTCGAAGCGTGGATTCAGTTGCCCTCCTGGACCCCAAGGGCGCGCCGCACGACATCGTCCAAGCCATCGGCCGGGCGCTCCGCCAGAAGCCCGGACAGGGGAAGTTGGCCTCCCTGATCGTGCCCGTCTTCCTCCAGCCCGGAGAGCAGCCCGAGGACATGTTCACCTCCGGCTCCTACCGGCCCCTGGTGAAAGTCCTGGAAGGGCTGCGCGCTCACGATGAAGAGGCCGTCGAATTGCTCGCGATTCCCCAGGAGCCTCAGAAGGACATCGCCCAGCCGTCCGTGAACATCGGGGTCGCACCAGAAGACGGCGAAGAAGAATCACGGCTGCTGCTCCGTTTTGCCGCCCCCAGGGATCCCGTGATGGTCGCCGACTGGGTCTCCTTCAACGTGATCGACACCGAACGCCAGGACTGGGCCCGCGCCTGGGCGAAACTGAAGACATACGTCGAACGGGTCGGGAACGCCCGAGTCCCCTACGGACACCGCGAAGGCGCCACACCACTAGGCCAATGGGTCGCAGAACAACGACGCGCCTACACAGCCGGACAGATGACCGGCCAACGCGCGAGGCGACTCGAACAGCTCGGCATGGTCTGGAGCCTCGCGGATGAGCGGTTCCAGGAAAACCTCGAAGCCGCCAAGGCGTACTACGAGGACCACTGGGCCCTCTGCGCTCCAAGGTCCGCCGTGGCCCTGGACAGGCCCGTGGGGCAGTGGTTGAGCAACCTCCGCCGCCCCGGCGCCCTCGACGGACACCCCGAATGGAAGACCGCGCTGGAAGCCGTGGACGAGGACTGGAACCCGTCCTGGCCGGCGGACTGGCAGCGGCACTGGGCCGCGCTGCGCGAGATGGTGGCCGACGAGGACGGACAGGCCGGTGAGACCGAGGTGCTGCCCGGGTTCACGGTCCATGGCATGGACATCGGGAAGTGGCTGGCCCGGCAGCGCAAGCCGGAGGTCTGGCAGACCCTTCACGACGGGCAGCGCGAACGCCTGCAGCGGCTCGGCATCACGCCGATCGCCCCGGAGCCAGAGACGCCCACCAAGCCGTCCACGGCGCCCGTGAGCGCCTTCGAGCGCGGCATTGAGGCCCTCGTGCAGTACAAGACCCGGGAAGGGCACCTGACAGTGCCTAGGGGGCACGTAGAACGGCTGGACGACGGGAGCGAGGTCCGGCTCGGGGTATGGCTGACCAACACAAAGACCAGGCGCGCCAAGCTGAGCGCCGACAAGCTCCAGGCACTCGCCGACCTCGGACTGGAATGGGCAGCGGCGTAGGCGGTACGGGTGGCAGTCTGGCCGTGGGCGGCCACCCGTCGCGGGCGTTGTTGTGGTCTAGCTGCCGAAGACCGTGTTGAGGGCCTGTTGGCCGTGCTGAATTGTGAGGTCCAGGCCGGCGGATGCTGCGCCGATCTGCGCGAGTCCGCCCATCACAGTGTCGAAGGCGGCGCGGATACGGCCTGGCTGCGCTGTCTCGCTGCTGGCCTCCTCGGCGAGGACTTCGGCTTCGCGGATGAGTTCGGCTTGCTGCGCGGGTTCCATGCCGTAGGTCGGGGCGAGCTGCTGGACCAGTGCCGCGAATTCGCGCATGGGGCTGGGGTCGAAGGCGTGGTTGTGGTTGTGCTGCTCGACCTTGCCTTGAGAGCCAGCGACGACGTTCGTGCCGGTGATGCTGTAGTAGTCGCCGGGGCGGGTTCGGTTGAGGTAGTCGCTCACGGTCGCTCCAGAAAGTACGCAGTCGATGCCGTCGATGGTGATGGCGACGGTCTTGGGCTCGGTGCCGACGTCTGCAACAAGCCCAGGGTGAATCAGGCGTGCCAGGGCGTAGTGCAGTTCCGTAGCTGAGAGTTCGTCTCCGGCGAAGTGAGATGCGCTGGTGGTCAGGAAGACCGTTGGGTCGGTGGGGCGCTGGTCGTGGGCTGTGGTGTAGAGCCAGCGCAGGAAGGCGTCGGTTGCGTAGCGGTGCCGGGCAGCGGGGTCGGTGCGCAGTTGGGCAAGCCGCCTTAGCTCCACCCGCCCGTCGTCGGTGATCCTGTAGTCGTTGGCCTGATCGAACGATCCCATCGAATCGATCAGGCCGTCCCTCTCAAGGGCGTGCGCCAGGACCTGGACGTCCTCGAGGGGCACTCCTGATCGCTCGGCGTAGGCGGCTTGTTCTGCGAATCCGTGGCGTGGCTGCTCACCCAACCAGATCAAAAGTCGGACCAGTTGCGGGTCCTGCTCAATGCCGACCCCGACGATTCCGGCAGAGATGGTGAAGCCCTTGCCGGTGACTGGCACGGTGACCGGGTATTTCTTGGCAGCACGCTGGTAGGCCTTGTTGATCTCCTTCACGTGCTTCTCGATCGCTCGATGGTCTATGTCCATGTTGGCCATCTCGTCCCCCTTCGTGATGTCTTCCTCGAAGGGTAGTGAGGAGCACTGACACCCGTGGGACTCAGCGCGTGCCATGTGGAAGCAGAGCTGCTGTGGCAAGGCGCATGGGGGACTAGAGCTCATTGCTGCTGCGGTGGGAGGCGCGTCATCATGGCGCGGTTCGTTTGATGGCGGAGCAAAGGGCTATAGGTCGAGGTTTTCTTCGCGGATCATGCGGCGCAGGCTGGTGCGGGCGGCAGCGAGGTCGTCTTCCAGTTCGGTGACGCGGGCGTGGAGTGCGGTGTTCTCGGTGGTGGCCTGCTGGAGCTGGTCGGCCAGTTGGTGGTTGTGCTGAGTGAGCTCCTCGACGCGGGTGGTCAGGTTCTGGCCGCTGATGGCGTCGAGCTGTTGTCCGAGGTGGTGGCTCATGGCGGTGCGGAGCCGGTCTCGTTCTTCTCGGAGCGTGGTGACTTCTTGGCGGGCGAGTTCCAGGTCCGTCCGCAGGGCGGCGGAGCTCAAAGGGCTGTGGGGATGGCCGGTTGTGGGTCGGGCGTTTTGGCGGGCTTGTGCGGCGCGGATGTGTTCTCGGACGCCTTCGGCGTAGGTGAGCCAGGTGGAGACTCCGGCGGTGCGGGCCACGGCGGTGTGGGTGATGGAGTTGCCGTCGCGTTCGAGGCTTTGGATGGCGGTCAGGACGCGGCGGCGTTTGTCGATGCTGTCGCGACGACGGGCCTGCGCCAGCGGAGTCGGGTTGCCGTTCGGGTTCATCGTGGGTTTGTCCGGGATGGATTGAGGACGGTGAGCGGCAGGTGGGGGCGGGTGGTGCCGGCTCGTGTTTTGCGCAGGATGGCGCTGGCCTGTTCGCGTTCTTCCTGCTCGGCTGCGGGCAGGGCGGACAGGCGTCGGCGCATGCGGTCGACGATCTGCTCGAATGCGGTGATCTGCGCGGTGAGAGCGGTGATGACGAAGTCGGCGGCGTCCATCGCATGGGCGGTTTCGCGGTCGGCGCGCAGTTCGTTGATGTGCTGCTCGATGGCGGGGAGGTAGGAGGGGTCGGGGCGGTAGTAGCCGCAGCCGGCGCACTGGAAGCGGATCGGGCATGCGTCGCCTCCGGCTTTGACGTTCGACGGTTCGGTGCATCCGCCGTAGGGGACGGCGACCGAGCGCAGGTCGTAGCTGCTGGGTGAGTTGGGCGTGGGGTGTCCGTGGCGGTCGACGACGTGGGCGGTGAGGGCGGCGACCGCTGTGCGTTTGCGTTTGAGGGAGACCTGGTAGTAACGCTGCGTCATGGCGACGGAGTGATGGTCCATGAGTTCGCGGAGCACGTCGACGGGGGTTCCGGCGTCCGCGTGGCGCTGGGCGTAGGAGTGGCGGAAGGCGTAGGGGTAGATCAGGGAGCGGTCGAAGGGGATACGGCGGCCGCTGGCGTCGGTGCCTTCGGCGTGGAGTTCGGGCAGGGAGTCGATCCAGACGCGCAGGGTTTCGCTGATGTAGCTCGCGCTGAGGTGCCGCTCGGCGCTTTGGTCGCTGAGGGCGGGGAAGAGGTAGGCGTCGCCGCTGGTGGGGAGCTGGAGGCGGTCGCGGCGGGCCTGCCACCGGCGGATTTCTTCGGCGGTGGAGGTAGTGATCGGCAGTCGGCGGCGGTGGCGTCGCCGTTTGCGGTTGTCCCAGATCAAGGAGATTTGGCCGTGGTCGGTCTCCAGGCAGTCGCGGGGCAGGGAGGCGATTTCCAGGGGGCGGCGGCCGGTGTCCCGCAGAAGGACGTAGACGGTCTGGTACAGCAGTTGGAGGTCGGCGGCGGGGATGTCGCGGCGGCCTTGGACGTCCCCGCGGCCGAGGGCGTGCAGGTGGGTGTCGAGCTGTCGGATCACGGATTCGGGGACGGCTTTGCCGATGCCGTCCTCGTCGACTTCTTCCACGCGGATGCGGTGCTCGACCGGGTCGCGGGTGAAGGATCCGGCGAGGGTGTCGAGATGTCCGGAACGGCGGCCGTAGTCGATGAGCTGGAAGAAGCAGCCGGCGAGGGTACGCCGTTGGGAGGACCGGTAGAGGGTGCCGTCCTTGCGGACGGCGGTGCGGATGGCATCGACGACCGCGGAGGCGTCGGCGAAGGTCAGGGCGGTGGGGTCCAGTCCTTGTCCCGGCCGCTGGGCCAGGGCACGGGAGGCGATGGTGACCGCGCGCATCGTGTTGGAGAAGACGTCGGTGCGGGGGGAACTGGTGGTCGCCCAGTGCCGTACCAGGTGGCGCAGCCACCTGGTGAAGGGTGCGCAGGTCCGCGGTTCCGGACATGTGGCGAGGTGCGGACCCTGTCGTGGTGCGCAGACCGATGGTGCACAGGTCCAGGATGCCGGGATCGGCCAGGGGGCGGCCGGTAAAGTCCTCGAAGCCGGCCCGGACGGCGGTGCACAGCCGCTGCAGGATCCAGGCCGCGCCGGCGTCACGGCTGCTGAGGCGGTCGGGGCCGACGTCGTCAGCCAGGAGGGTGGTGGCGCCGGACAGGTCGCGTACGAGGTGGCGGATGCGGTGGGGTTCCAGCATCCGGGTCCACCGGTCGGCCTGCTGAAGTGCGTAGAGCATTTCGTGGCGCAGCAGGTCGCCCAGGGGCAGCAGGCTGAACTGGTGGGTGCCCAGGTAGGGGCTCTGGCCCGGTGCCCACTGGCGGGCGTCGACGGGTTGGGTGCGGTTGTCCTGGCTCCACTGGCGGGCGTGGTAATTACACAGGCCGCGGGAGTTGTAGGAGGGGCTGGGGCAGGCGGGCACCAGGCAGGGAATCACCTCGGTGTAGGGCCGGGCACGGTCGCGCAGCCACGCCTCTTCGGTGCCTTTGACAGCGTGGTACTTCCAGGCGTTGCAGTGGGTGCAGCACATGCCCTTGCAGTGGCGGGGACGCACGCAATGCACGCCGTCACGGGTGATCGAGCACCGGGCCGTCACCATGCCGCGGGCGCTTCGCTCGCGTACCGGCTGGTGAGTCGCGGCGAACTGGTCCGCCTCCAGGCTGGAGGCCTTCAGATGCTCGGCGCACAGCGAGCAGAAAATGTTGCGGCTGTTGACGATGAGATCGCACTTGTGGGTCCGGCAGGTGGAGGAGGAGGTACGCGGGTCGTCAAGGTCGCCGGTGAACAGCCAGTGCTGTATGTCCCACTCCCCCGCCCGCCAACCCGGGTCGAGATGCTCCTGAAGCCAGGCGCTCCACGCCCCGGTGTCCCAGGCAAGGTGGTCCGGCGCGCCTGCGGGCGCCGGCACCCGCAGTGCCAGGCTCATGAGTGCTCCCGCAGGGCCTGGACACGTTCGACGGCCTCGCGTGTCTCGGTGTCGTCGACGTGCCGGTAGCGCTCCATCGATAACGGTGAGGCATGCCCCAGCAGACGCTGGACCACATCGCGGTCCACGCCGCCGCGCAGCCAGGCCGTGGCGGCGGAGTGGCGCAGCATGTGGGGGCGGAAGGGGTGGGTGGCGGCGCGGGCCAGGCGGTCGAAGAGGTCTTTGGTGTTGGGATAGGACATCGCGCGTCCGAGGGGCGCGCGGAAGAGATTGACGAACACCATCTCGTTGTCGGCCGCGGGGCCGGCGGTGTCGCGTTCGTACTGGTAGTCGGCGTAGAGGGCGACCAGGTCGGCGGTGACGGGGACGGTGCGGGAGCGGCGGGACTTGGCCAGCGCGCCGTTGGGGTTGTCGGTGCGGCGGTGAACGTGCAGGTGCGGGCCGTCGGTGCCGCAGCCCAGCAGGCGGGAGGAGGCCAAGAGGTGCATATCACTGCGTCGCAGCCCCAGCGCCTCGCCGATCCGCAGCCCGGTACAGGCCAGCAGAGCGATCAGGAACCGGTCCCTCGCCCGCCCAGCCAGAGCGATCATCGCGGCGATCTGCTCATGGCTGAGGTCCTGGTAGCCCGGATCGGTCAGCGCGAAGCGGAACGCGGCCGCCTCCACGGTCCGCAGCTGCCCCGTCTCGCCCGGGTCGTAGCCCGGCGGCAGATGGAACAGCTGCTTCGGCTCCGACAGCACCGCCACCGTCTCGGCCGTGACCCAGCCGTGCACCGCACCGAACCGGAGGAAGCCGCTCACCACGGTCATCACCGCGTTCGCCGTCCCCGGCGAGCGGAACCGCGGCTCAAGCGGTGGCCGTTGGCGAGAACGCGGGGCGAGGGGCTCGGAGATCAGCCACCGCTGCAGGCCCGCGAGCTGAAGAAACCCCGGAGCAGTCCAGTCGATGCCCCGGTCCTGGCAGTAGTTCAAGTACAAAGCCACACGGCCCGCATACGCGCGTTCGGTGTTCAGCGAACAGCCCCGGGACCGCAGCGAGGCGAGGTAGGCCGTGGCCTGCAGGTGCAGAGCGTAGGTGCCGGCATCGACCACCACCCACCGCACCCCACCACCAGCAGAGACCGACCGGAAAGCGAGGAAACAGGAGGACACGTGCCGAACGTAACTCCCGCCCAGGCCACCAGTTTCAGGCTTCCCGGAACACCCCTCCGCTGCAGGCCGGGGCGCGTACCCTACGTGCCCCACACCCCCGCGCACCCCTAGATAAACAGAGACCCTGCAGCCGACACCCTGGCCCTGACCGGGGCATCCCCGGCTTCCACGATCCCGACAGCGCCGCCGTACCGGGCACCACCAGCGCCGTCGAAGTGCGGCAACGCATACGTCCTTCACAGTGTTGCCAGGACGAAGGTCAGCAGTGCCAGAGAGAGGGTGGCACTGCCCGCGAAGGCCACGGCGCCCCGTATCAGGGCGCTGGCGTAGGTGGCTCCGTCGATGCGAGCAAGCAGGCCAGCTGCGGCTCCTACAAGGGTGCAGAAGAGCGCGACGACCGCCAGGAGCAGGACCAGGAGCATCAGGTGGATGGATGGAGTGTTCATGCCTTCTTCCCCAAGTGATCGATAACGACGACTCCAAGGAATTTCGCGGTTCCGGTGTTCACCGGGGTTCAGGGCGAACAAAGATGAACGAAGACGGTCGCCCGAGAGATGGAGAAGCAGGACATGGGGGACGGGCACGAGGATCCGTTGGCGGAGCTCGCGCTGCGGCTGCGCACCCTCAGGGCGCAGCGGGGTCTGCAGATGGGCGGGTTGCAGCAGCGGACCGGGCTGGGGCGGACAACGGTCAGCCAGGCGCTGAACGGTCAAGTGGTGCCCTCCGAGGCCACGCTGGTGGCCTTGGCGAAGGCCCTGGGCACGGACGCGGAGCCATTGCTGGTCTTACGCCACGCCGCCGCGCGCATACCGCAGGTGCGTGATAACTATCCGCAGAGAGTTGTCCGCAGGCCTGTGCGGCCGAGAGCACAATCTTCGTTCGAGGAGCGGTACCTCAGCTACGTGGCGGAACGGCATTCACAGCTGACTGTCGTAGGGCTGGATCTGAGCCGACCGGAACGTGCGCACTGGCCGCTGGACGCGGCGTACTTGAGCTTGGAACTGGCGGAGCGGCCAGAGGACTGGCCTGCAGGCGGTGAGGAAGCGGACCGGCCATCCGTCGTGGTGAAGCGTGCCGAGCACGCGTTGGCCAACTGTCGACGGGTTCTTCTGCGGGGGCTCGCCGGCAGTGGAAAGACGACACTGCTGCAGTGGCTGGCTGTCGCCACGGCGCGCGATGAATTGCCTGAGGAACTGGCGGACTGGCGGGGGCGGATTCCGTTCGTCCTGCCGCTGCGGACGCTGGTGAGGCGTGGGCCCCTTCCGGAGCCACACGATTTCCTGTCTGCGGTCGGCACACCCCTGGCCGCCTCACAACCTGAGGGCTGGGCCGATGCCGTACTCGACAGGGGCGAGGCGCTGGTCCTGGTCGACGGCATCGACGAGGTTCCTCAAGAGCATCGGGGCGCCACGCGGGACTGGCTCGAGCGGCTCTTGGCGGCTTACAGGGACGCGCTCTTCGTGGTCACCACGCGTCCGTCCGCTGTGCCTGAACGCTGGCTTGCTTCGTCGCACTTCACCGAACTGTCGGTACGGCCCATGAGTGCCTCCGACACCGGAGTCTTCGTTCACCGGTGGCACACCGCAGCGCGACACCATGCAGCGACCGACGTCGAACGCTCACAGGTGCACGATCTCGAAGCGGCCCTCCAGGTCACGGTGCGTGCTCAGCGTGACCTTGCGCAGTTGTCCAGCACACCCCTGATGTGTGCGTTGATCTGCGCGCTGCACCGGGACCGCCGCGGTCATCTGCCTCACAGCCGCATGGAGTTGTACGAGGCGGCGCTGTCGATGCTGCTCGTACGCCGTGACCTGGAGCGCAGCATCGACGTCCCTGAAGGCATTCAGCTCACCGAACACCAGAGCGTCCAGCTACTGCAGCGTCTGGCCTACTGGCTCATCCGCAACCGCCAGACCGAGATGGAACGTGCCACCTCGCTGGCCCTGGTCGACGATGCACTGCCGGCCATGCAGGCCGTGGCAGACCAGGGCACGGCCGACCAAGTCCTGACGCACCTGGTCGGCCGCAGCGGGCTCCTGCGCCAGCCCACCGCGGACACCATCGACTTCGTCCACCGCACCTTCCAGGACTACCTCGGGGCCAAAGCCGCCATCGAAGCCCACGACTTCCCGCTGCTGGTCAACAACGCCCATGACGACCAGTGGGAGGACGTCGTACGGATGGCCATCGCCCATGCCAGGCCGACTGAAAGCGCTGATCTGCTCCGCCGCCTCGTCGAACGCGGTGACGACTCCATCTCCTGGCGGCCGCCAGCCTGCAGTACGCCACCGAAATCGAACCTGCCGTCCGCAGACTGGTCGAACAGCGTGCACGCGTCCTGATGCCTCCCCGCTCCCAGGAGGAAGCGGAGGAACTTGCCGCGCTCGGGCCAGGCATCCTGGACCTGCTACCGGGACCCCAAGACCTGGAAAAGGATGAAGTGGGCCCCGTAGTTGAAACTGCCGCTGCCATCGGCGGCGACCATGCATACGCCTTCCTCCACCGCTTCATACAGTCCCTGACTGCTGACTCAGCACCCTTCGCGCTATCCCGGGGCTGGGAGCACTTCGGCGCTGACGAATACGCCCGCGACATCCTGCTCCCCTTCCGGGATCGTCTGCCTTTGGAGGTACACACCCGTGACCAGCGCAACGCGCTCCGCCTCCTCAAGCCCGTCACCAGCATCGCTTTTCGAGAAGCGTTCACCGAAGACGAGATCGTTGAGTACCTCTCACCCGAACACACCCATAGGCTGGAGATCTACTCAGGCCAACTGCTGACAGACTTGAAGTTCGTCCGCGAATTTCCTGCTTTGAATGAGCTCGCCGTCTCCGAATGCATCCAAATGGCGCACGTAGAAGACCTTGCGGGGCTACCGCTTCCAAAATTGCGTCTCCTTCACCTTCCGGACGAATTCTCCTTCAACGCACTGGATTCTCTGCCCGAGCTTACCGCCCTTGCCCTCTACACCCGCCTGCCCTGGGCGAGCCTGGCGGATCTGCCCGCACCAAAAAGCCTCACCTCAATAGCCCTAGGCGGCTGGATCGGCACACGCCTGGCCGGCGTCTCCAAATGGCAGCAACTACAAGAACTAATGATCAACTCCGCGCCCGACAACACAGAATGGCAAGAAATTGCCGTGCTCCCCCATCTGACAGAACTCTACATTTCGGACTACGACCTCAACCGCGCCGTTCCCATGAACAGCGTCACATATCTCCGCCTAGCGCCCGATTCCGACCCACAACTGGACCTGGTGCCAGACCTCTTCCCCAACCTCGAACGCTTCTTCATCAACTGCCGAGGAACGCAATCCGAAACAATCGACATCACTCCCCTGAGCCGGATCAATGGGCTCCAAGTCTCCATCAGTTATGCGAGCAAGGTCACCGGCCTGGAAAGATTCACCACGGACACAGTCGGGCTATACCCGCGGCCGCGAACCGCAGGCACCTGAGCCGCCCCTCGGGCCAGGCTCGCGCACGCAAACCTGCCTGCCTCCCGCACAGCCTCGTCAGGGCTGGGGAACCTCACCGCATCGTCCCCTGCCAGACGCACTTCCTAGCACCCAGAACAAACATGGCTCACGCTCTCCCCACCTCTAGATAATCGACATTCGCGCCGTGGATTCCGTTGCCCTGTTGGACCCGAAGGGCGCGCCGCACGATATCGTGCAGGCCATCGGTCGTGCTCTGCGGCAGAAGCCAGGACAGGGGAAACTCGCGTCTCTGATTGTGCCGGTTTTCTTGCAGCCAGGAGAACGACCGGAGGACATGTTCACTTCCGGATCGTATCGGCCGTTGGTGAAGGTTCTCGAAGGTCTTCGGGCTCATGATGAAGAGGCCGTGGAATTGCTGGCGATCCCTCAGGAGCCCCAGAAGGACATGGTGCAGCCGTCCGAGAGTATCGGCACGGCACCCGAGGACGGGGAAGAGGAATCCAGGCTGTTGCTCCGTTTCGCGGCCCCCAGGGATCCGGTGATGGTCGCGGACTGGGTGTCCTTCAACGTCATCGACACCGAGAAGCAGGACTGGGCGCGCGGCTGGGCAGCACTCAAGAAGTTCGCGGAGCGCGAGCACCACGCCCGCGTGCCCTACGGACACCGGGAGGGCGCGACACCGCTTGGACAATGGGTGGCAGAACAGCGACGGGCGTACGGGGCGGGGGAGATGAGCGGCCAGCGCGCCCGACGGCTGGAGCAGCTCGGCATGGTCTGGTCCGTGGCGGATGAGCGGTTCCAGGAGAACCTGGAAGCCGCGAAGGCGTACTACGCCGAACACTGGACCCTCTGTGCTCCGAGGTCCGCAGTGGCCCTGTCCAGGCCGGTAGGACAGTGGTTGAGCAATTTGCGCCGCCCCGGTGCGCTGGACAGGCACCCGGAGTGGGAGACAGCCCTGCACGAGGTCGATGAGCACTGGAATCCGGCGTGGCCGGTGGACTGGCAGCGGCACTACGCCGCCGTACGCGAGCTGCTGCGTGAAGAGGCCGGCGTGACCGAGCTGCAGCCGGGGATCACCTGCCACGGAATGGACGTCGGACGGTGGCTCCAGAAGAACCGTCAGCACGCCGTCTGGCAGGGGCTGATGGAGGGGCAGCGCGAGCTCCTGGAGGCGATCGGCGTCATGCCGCTGCCGCCAGAGCAGGAAGCCCCCGCCAAGGCCCCCAAGGCGGCCTCTGGCGCGTTCGAGCGGGGCATTTCGGCCCTGGCGCAATACAAGGCGCGTACGGGCTCCCTGGCGCCCGCCAGAGGCCACACAGAGCGGCTGGAGGACGGAACTGAGGTTCGACTTGGGGTGTTCCTGAGTAACAGCAAAAGCAGGCGGGGGAAGCTAACCGCGGACAAGCTCGCTGCGCTGGCCGCGCTCGGGTTGGAGTGGGCGGCATCCTGACGCTGTCGGGCGGGCCCCGGGTGCTGTGTGCGCCCGGGGTCTTCGCTGTCCCGGGCCTGCGGCATCGCACTGGAGTGCGTGTAGGCGCTGGTATCCGGGCCGCTCCCCCTGCGGCTATGTGGCGCCCGCGAAGCCGTCCGAGACGGCATCCGGCGCCTCGCGAGGGGGGTGCGTCACCTTTCTGGACAGTCGCGCTCCGGAAGTTGGGCGTCAAATGGGCGTAAGACAGGACAGGAGGAAGCCGGTCGGGGAGCGCCAGGCGGCCTGCCCCTCCGTGTCCAGACGTGGCCGTCAGCTCTCGGGTTCGCCGATGTAGGTGTTCGGCATAATGATCTGTTCAATATCAGGGGAGAGAAGTGGTACTGGTACGGCCTGCGTAGAAATCACCTGTGCGCCGGTGGCTTGGGCGGCATCGGCAATGTCACGGAGAACTTCGTGAACGACGTCGCTTGCGATTCCCTGCTGGAAGGGGTTGTCGAGCATGAGAAGTCCCGGGTACGGGCAGTCGTCCCCCAGGTCCCTGGCCAGGAATAGTAGGGCCCTGCTATAGGCGAGGAAGAACAACACTCGCGCTTCGGCTCCGAGAACTTGGTTCCAGGGGCGGGTCCCGACGTAGAAGGTCAGGTCGTCCGCGCTGATCGCCACATTCCCTGCTACCCAGACATCATCGCGGTGGCGGTTGAGGAATTCGTTCATCCGATCAGCGAACAGGGCGCAGCGGTCGATGGGTGTTCTCCCTGTGGTGGGGGTTTCATCGAGTTGCTGCTTCAGTCGGTTCAGTCTGTCTTGGGCCGCTTGGCTCGTCTGCGTGGCGACAGTCTTGCGGGTGAGCATCTGCTCGATGGCGGGCAGCGCCATGAGTTTTTGCTCCAAGGTGGCGGTCTGGGCGGCCATCTCTTCGAGTCTGGCCATGAACGGTGCGAGGCGGGCGGCCCGGTCGACGTTCAGCTGCCTGGCGATGTCTTGATGGGTGCTCTGGGCGTGCCGGTGGTCGGCTTTTGCTTGGTCGAGGTCGCGGCTGGTTCGGGCGATGACTTCCTGTAGGTCGTCGGCCTCTGCGGCCAGGGACCGCTTCTCCAGTTCCCCGCGTCGTCTGCGCTGGTCCTCGGTCACTGGCTGGGTGCAGACGTAGCAAGTGCCCGCTGGGTGATCGCGATGGATGTCGATCTTCTGCTCGCAGGCAGGACACAGGCGCACCGGCAGGCTGTCGAAGATGTCGACGGAGGCTAGAAGGCGTTCCATGCGGGCGATCTCTGCCCGAACCGTGTTGTGAGACTGCATGTGGGCAGTCAGGACCTGCTCGAGGCCGGCGGCGGTCTCGGCGGTGCTTGTGAGGCTCTGGGTCGCGTGCTCGTACTGCTGCGACAGAGTGGCGTCGTAGCCATGGCTCACTGCTCCGGCATCGCCTTCTTGGCGTCCTCCGGCAACAACCTGCTCCACTTCGCGGGTCAGCTGGGAACGTTGCCTGACAACCGCGTCGAGCTCGGCCCGCAAGTCGGTTCTGATGGAGTTGACCTGCTGCTCGCTCCTGGGTGTTGGAAGCTGCAGGTTCTGGCAGACGGCTGCGACGGCTCGGTCTGTGCTGTCATGCACCTCTCGTTCGGCCGCCTGCGCCTGCGCGAGTCGGCGTTGTGCTGCCGCAAGCTCGAAGTCGTGGTTGCTGTACCTGGTCGGGGCGAAACCCAAGAGGTAGCTGATGACGGCTCGCCTCAGAAACTCTTGTTCCTTGTCAGCGAACTGAGTCCACGAGTCCTCGTTGCGGTAGATGTGGCGCAGCACGCTGCGGAACGTCAGAGGTGTGAGCTCGGTGGCGGTGGTTGCCTGGATGCCTTTGGGAATACTAAGGATCGGCCAGCCAAGCTTGTGCAGGATACGGTCGGAGAACTCGCCGACAGGGAATTCGTCGCCGTCCAGTACGACCTTGTTCTGGCGCCCGTACTGGAGGCTGCGCCGGATCTCCGTTTGAGCGCCGTCCAGGGCCAGTTCGATGCTGACCTCTACGTACTCGTCGGCCACGGCCGCCTTCAGGGCCTCGGTCGGGCTGTCCCGGTTGCCGAGACAGTAGTCGATGGCCTTGAGCGTGGTGGTCTTCGAGCTGTTCCTGACGCCAGACAGAACGCTGAGGCCGGCGGTGTTGAACGCGTACGTATCCATCTCGCCCGACGTGTGCACCAGCGTGACCGACTTGACTCTCAGCCCTTTGCGGAAGGGTGTCGGGGTCGTCATGGCCTGATCTCCTGGTTGTAGGCGAGGTCCGCCACTTCCTCGGGGAAGAGTTGGTAGACAAGGTTCTTCAGGTCGGTCCCGGACCACTGCGCCAGGTTGTCCCTCATGGCGCGGCATCGAGTGACGATGGGGTGGAATTCGTCCATGTCCGCCAGCGCTGCGGCCGCTCGCTTTCCTGCCGGGGTCAAGCGGACGCGCTCTGGTCTGTGACTGGAGGTGATAGTGATGAGACCGCGGGCCATGAGGAAGGCCAGAAACTGGCGGTAGCGGGGGTCCCAGGGACCGAACCGGTACCGGATCATCGGGGCCTCTACTTCCTCGGGCATCGATGCGCGAAAAGCGCCCTGGCCGCTCAGGGTGTCGGCTAGTTCCGTGTGCGCGCGCTCGAGGAAGGCCGGGTAGCGCAGAAAGAAGTCGAGCTTCGCGAGCTTGGTGCGGCCGGCGATATGAGGACCGGGGGCACTGCCGCACTCGGCAACCAGGAGCAGTAGCCGAGAGGCGTGAAAGGCTGGCGAGTCGTCGGGGTCCCATGGCCGGTGGGGCGGCGGGACGGCGCTCGCGCCGATGCTATGAAGCATCGGCGTACCGGTTCTGACAGCGAGCGGTGATGTCCGCAAGTACGGCGTGAGCTCGAGCGAGGGACACGGTGCCGCTACTCACCGCGGGGAGGCCTTCTACGCGGGTCAGCGTCTCGAAGTATGCCTCTGAGCCAGCGGGGATGCGTCCGGCGCGTCGTTCAGCCATGACGCGTGAGCAGATGGCGTGGACTTCGTCGGCGAAGGCGTCCATCGCCTCGCGGGCTGGACCGAGGCTGGCACGCCAGGCACGACGGTACTTCAGCGCGTTGTCCAGGTGCCCTGCCGCTTCGTCTGACGGGACCCCGGCGACCGCGAGCTTGTCAGTGAGTTTCGTGAGAGGCGCAGTGCTTCCGTCCGGCCTTCGCCCGGTGGCCCGTGTGATCGCTTCATTGAGCATGTCTTGGAAGTCACGGCTGCCCACCTTGCGTGGCACTGGAGCAAGCGCGTCGCGTGCGATCCGAACTCCGAGCCAGACCAGGACGTCTTCGATGTCAGTGGTCAAGGGCGGCTGACCCAAGATCTTGGTCACGATCGGTCCGAGCCGACGTAGAGCCCTGTCCTCAACCTGCTCGATCGTGCGGCCCTCAACAAGGACCTCTAGACGGTCGACGCACCAGCCGATGTCGCGGCCTTCGGGAAGATCCACGCCTTTGAGCCGAACAATGATGTCATCACGGATCTTCAACGGGACAGGGCCACGCTGCTGTCCGCGATCGATGACGAAGGCATGGAAGTCGACGTGCGGACTCTCGTTGACGATGAAGGTGAACCGAGTCTCGGCTGGAAGTGGCTTCCCGAGGAACAGCTTTCCCAGGTAGCTCGTCTCTGGCTTCTTCGGAATGTCCGGTGCGCACACGTTGGCGACACTGTGCCGCTTGCCGGCTTCTTCGATCGGTATGCGGGCGCGTCACCGTTACTACAGACGATGTCTTCCAGGTCCTCCCAGGAGACCTGAGTCCACATGCCCTCATGCATGTCGAGGCAGTCCAGAAGCGTCACTGCGTCTTGGTAGGCGAAGCCGCGCCGACTTCGGCGTCCGCCGTCAGCCGGCGCTGCAGACATCCGCGCCCCGATGCGTCTTGCGCCCGTAAGGCGACACAAAACTGACTGACGACCCTGTGGCTCGCACCCACACCCCCTAGATCATCCAAGGCGGCCAAGTACACCACCGAGTAACAGAGTGTGGCAATACGCATGACGATCAGCGACGAAGTTGCCCGTCTCACCGCCCTTGCCGGTCGTTACCTCCGAGCGGTTCAGCTACCGATCAGAGGCGCTCCCACCAGTCGAGAATTTGGATCAGCAACCAGGTCCCGGCGATGGGGACGGTGAAGTAAGCCAACCAGAAGAGTGGTAGTCGGTCGGCGTTCTTGGACATTGAAGCGGGGGGCAGCGGGTCTGGCCGCTTGTACTTCAGTTCCTCCATGCTGCGGAGAAAGGCCGGGTACTCCTCGCGGAGCTGCGCTGGCTCCTCGAGTTCTCGTTGGGCACGCTCGCGCTGGGCCTGGCGTTGATAGGCCTCGCGCATGAACTGCTTACGGCGTCGCGACGTCATGATGGTCTCCCATACGCCGCATTGTGGCGTGCGGCTGGCCCTGACGAAGAGCTCGTGACGTGGTTGTGACTGGCCTGCGTGAGGGTCGCCAGCAGTGCGGTGCAGAGGCGAACGGAAACCCCGAACTTCGAAACCCGTCGCACCCGCCGCGCCATCGGCCTCGAAGCTCCCGGGGACCTTGAGGCCGACCCTGCCCCCAGCGAGGACTCCGCGTTTTCAGCCCTCTCCGCGCGGTACGAGGCTCAGGTGAGGCGGTGGGCTGGCCGGCGGTTCGGGCTGCGGGGCTCGGGCCCAGCCGTGGGCGTGCATGGTCTCGGTCTCCCAGTCTTCGAAGAGCTGGGGCAGTGCCTTCGGATCACGGTCCGCGTCGCGGTGCCACTGGATGAACGCGCGGGCGGCGGGACGGCGGGCGTCGCAGGCCGGGCAGAGTTCCATCCAGACGCCGGTCATCAGCGGGCCGTGCCAGTGCAGCAGGAGGGCGCCTCCGCAGCGGGAGCAGGGCCGGTCCGGCTGTTCGTCTTCGTCCCGCTCGGGGTGCAGCCGGGCGAGTTCTTCATCGCTGACGGTGTCGAGGCTGCCGTCGAGGTTGCCGACGCGGCAGAAGGAGCCGTCGGGGCGCACCACGTAGCGCCAAGTGAACGACATGCAAGGCCCCCTTTCGGGGTGGAGCGTGACGCGAACGGCCACGATCCGCCCGTGAGCTGATCAGCGTCAAGGGGGCTGCACGCGGCCGCCGTCGGGCCGTAGGCCATCCGAGTGAACACGCACCCCGGCTCCAGGTGAGGGCGCGGCGCCCGACAGCCGCTGTCCGTTTTCAGGTGGTCGTACGGCGGTCGCGGGCGGGGGCATCCCCGGCGGTGAGGTTGCGTCCGTACGCGGCGCGCACGGCCGCGATCGCCTGCTCGTACGTGTCGGTATGCGTGTCGATGGTCAGCTGCACACCCGCCCCCTCAACGATCTCCGACCCCATCCCGCCATCGCCCCCGGCTCCCTGTCGCCCGACCGGCGGCAGGCCCAGGCGGGCACGGCGGTAGTCGCGGGCGGCGGCGCGTACGGCCCGCGCGCCGTCCCACTCGGTGCGGTACTCCACCTCGGGCAGCTGCCGGCGGTGCACCAGGTCCTCCGCGACGTCGGCCACCGCCTGGGGCGTCGGGAAGACGGTGCGGAAGGTGGGGAGCACGCTGTAGAAGAGGACATCGGCGGGGCTCAGCCCGAGCAGGGCATACGCCCAGCCGGTGCGTTCCTCCCAGTGCAGCCGGATCCCGCCGCGGCCGCTGGTGCGGCTGGCATCCCACGTCAGCCGCATGTACGAGGAAAAGCCCCGCTCGAGGCCGTGGCAGTCGGCCCGCACCGTGCCCGGCGGGACACCCCGCCCCGCGAGGGCCTCATCGACGGCCTGGACGTAGGGCCAGTGCGGCAGCCCCTGCGGCATCCCCGGCCATCCCGGCGGGTCAAGCAGCACACGCCTCACCTCCACACCACAGGAAGAGCACGAGCGGGTCGGGTCATGAGGCGCGCCCCAAAACGGCCGCCGGGCCGATGACGCCGGGGCCGAACTTGTCCCGGACCCGGTCGATGGCCGCCTCTGCCACCAGCCGGGCCTCGCGGGCGCCGTCGAAGCTGATCTGCTCCGCGGCCTGGTCCGCGTCGACCAGATCGTCGCCCTTGAGAGCGAGTGCGGTCAGGCGGCCGCGCTGCAGTCCGGCAGCGTCCATCAGCTGGTAGGCGAGGACGCGCAGATCGTCGTCGTGCGCGGACGGCTCAGGCAGGCGGCGGGTCTTCTCCCACGACGTGCCGCCGCCGAACTTCAGGGTCAGCGTCAGCGCACGGGCCACCTGGCCACGGCGGCGCAGCAGGAATCCGAGGCGGACCACGAGATCGAGCAGGGCGGCGCGGGCGTCGGCGCCGTCCAGGACGTGCCGGTCGAAGGCGCGGCGGACGGTCGCGGCGGCGGGCAGGGTGCGGGGGACGACGGGGCGCGGGTCGATACCGCGAGCCCGGTCGGCAGCGGTGCGGCCGGCGCGGCCGCCGAGCAGGCGCTGCACGGTCTCGGCCGGGATGGCGGCGAGCAGGCCGACGCAGTGGATGCCGTAATCGCGCAGCACTGCCGCCTGCCGAGGGCCGATCCCGTGCAGCGCCTCGACCGGCAGCGGCCCCAGCCAGCCGGCCACCTGGTCGGGGGCGACGGTCAGGACACCGCCGGTCCCATCGATCTGGCCGGAGGCGGTCGCCGCAACGGTGATCGACGGTCCGATGCCCACCCGAACGTCGACCCCGAGCCGGGACAAGCTGCGCACCCGCAGCACCTCGCCCAGGCGGCGGGCATCGGTGCCGTGATAGCGCAGCGCGCCCTTCAGCTCCACCAGCGCCGCGGTGGGCGGCAGGGCCTGCACCACCGGGGACAGTTCCGCCAGCAGCTCCAGGACCTGCCGGTAGCGCTCCTCCGGCAGCCGGTCCGGGCAGCGCACATGCATCACCGTGCTCCGACCCGCCGCTGTCCCGTCCGTCACGACACCCACCTCCCACACCCCACGTCATCGAACACAAAAACGAACACGCGAGGGGTGTGGGCGGTGGATCATGAG
>NZ_LGDG01000022.1 GCF_001279775.1 Streptomyces sp. MMG1533
CTGGGGCGTGGGGGGCGGGGGTGTTGGGGTCTGGGGGCGGCAGCCCTCAGGTGGCGGGCACCTCTCGACCGACCGGGTCTGGTGGCAGGGTGGGCACGGGTCGGGGGCGCATGGGTCGGGGGCTGGTGGCGGAGCCCCCAGCGAGGCCCGCACCGACGCCGGGGCGCGGCCCGCACCGACGCCGGGTGCGGTCGCACGCCCGGCGCCTACCGAGCCGTGGCCGTCACCCGCTCACTCTCGATGCGCTTGGCCAGCGCCTCCTCGCCCAGCTGATCCAGGTTCCGGCACAGCACCACGGACCCCCCGGTGGCCAGCGGCGCGTACAGCCCCGCGTTCAGCCCCTCCCAGGTGTCGTACGGCAGCCCCGACAGCAGCCGGGACCCGGGCCCCATGAGTCCGACCTCCGTCGCCTCCGCCCGCGCCCGCTCGACGACCTCGGCCGCGCTGAACTCCCGCCCGGCCACGATCAGCGCCGGCTCCTCGGGATCCACCGGCGCGAACGGCACGAACCGGTCCCCCTGACCCGGCACCTCGACGGCGTAGTCGGCGAAGCCCGCCGGCGGCTGCGGAAACCGCCCGCCGAGCGGCCGCAGGGCCAGCGCGACCCGCTCTCCGGAGCACGCCCGCGCGGCCTCCAGCGCATCGGGCCCGCTCACCACCACGTCGGCGGCCGCCGGATCGCCGCCGACATCGGCGATCGCCCCCACCGACGCACACGCCAGCAGCCACACCGCCGTCTGCCAGTGCGCGGGCAGCAGCAGCGCGACCCGGTCGCCGGGCCCCGCGGCGAGATCGCCCTGGAGGAGGTTCGAGGTCTTGGCCACCCAATTGGCGAAAGTGGCCACGGACAATTCGACACGTTCGCCCGTGGCGTCGTCGTAGAAGGTCACCAGGGGGCGTGCGGGATCCGCGGCGAGCGCGGAACGCAGCAGGTCGGCAGGGGTGCGATCGGTGGCGTTCACCCGCAGAAGCGTACGCGGGCCCGCGTACGTGCACCGGCCGGTGGGCGCCGCGGATCGCCACCGGTTCGGCGGAACACCCCCCGACAGCCCGTCAATTCCCCGATGGACAGATATGTATGACTATGTCCAAGATCAGGGGCATGCATGGATTCCTTGCTTCCTCGATCGGCGTCACTTGCGCGGCCGCACTGGCCCTTCCACTGACCCCGCCCGCGGCCGCGGCGAACCTGCCGGCCACGGCGACCCTGTTGTCGGCGAGACCGCCGGCGTTGAGCGCTCCGGCCAGGGCGACCGGGAGGCCGGCGCCGACCGCGGAAGCGCCCGGCGGCACCCAGTCACTGCCCCTCGCCCCCCTCGCCTCCCGCGACCGAACCCTCGCCCCCACCGCCGAACAGGGCCTGTCCCGCCGGGACGTACGGCACTTCTCGCTCGTCGGCGTGGTCTGGGACGACCCGGACGTCGAACTCCACGGCCGAGTCCAGGTCCGTACCCGCGCGGCCGGCACCGGCACCTGGTCCGGCTGGCAGGACGTCGAGACCCACAACGCCGAGCACGCGGCCGACCCGGACACCGCCGAGCGCACCTCCGGGCGGGTGCGCGGAGCGACGGCACCGCGGTGGGTGGGTGACTCGGACGGCGTGGAGGTACGCGTCCGCGCGGTCGCCGAGACCCAGGCGCAACGCGTCGACGAGACCGCCCGCGGCCCGCGCACGGCGACGGCCGGCTCCCCGCTCCCCTCCGGTATGCGCCTCGAACTGGTCGACCCGGGTGCCCCGCCCGGTCCGGACGCCGCCGGCGCCCCCCGCGCTCTCGCCTCGAGCGCCGAACCGGTCGAAGCCCTCGGCGCCGTGGACGCGTCCGCCGCCAACGCCGGACTCGCCCCCCGCGGCGCCACCGAGATCCCGGAACTCACCCGGAGCGAGACCGAGCGGGAGCTGGTCACCCTCCGGACCGCCGAACTGACCCGGGAACAGCGGGCACAGCCGAAGATCGGCCCGCGTCCGCGCATCGTCACCCGGCACGGGTGGGGCGCGAACGAGAGCCTGCGGAAAGGGCAGTTCGTCTACACGAACAAGGTCAAGGCGGCCTTCGTGCATCACACGGCTTCCGGCAACGGATACCGCTGCGCCGAGGCTCCCTCAGTCATTCGCGGTATCTACCGCTACCACGTCGTGAGCATGGGCTGGCGCGACATCGGCTACAACTTCCTCGTCGACAAGTGCGGAAACATCTACGAGGGGCGCGCCGGGGGTGTGGCGAAGCCGGTCATGGGCGCCCACACGCTGGGTTTCAACTCCAACAGCATGGGGATCGCCGTCCTCGGCAGCTACGGCTCCGCCAAGCCGTCCGCCGCCGCGGTGAAGGCCGTCGCCCGTCTCACCGCGTGGAAGCTCGGCCTGCACGGCGCCAATCCACGCGGCAAGACATACCTGAAGTCCGGCGGTGGCAATCTCTACGCCAAGGGAAAGAACGTACGACTGAACGTGATCTCCGGCCACCGGGACGGCTTCGCCACCACATGCCCCGGCTGGCAGCTCTACCTCAAGCTCGGCACGACCCGCTCGACTGCGGCCCGCCTACAGGGTCGCTAGGGCGGAACCCGGGGCAGGGGGCCCTGGTCGGAGGACGGATCGAGACGGATCGGGTCGGGTCGGGGTGGATCCGGGCGGCTCGGGGCAGGTCGGGGCAGGCTCGGGAACCGTCCGGACACCACCGGAGTCTGTCCGTCAGGAGGACACGTTCACCGCCGTCGGGGGGCAGGGGCGGGATGCCGCACGCCGTCGAAGGCGCCGCACAACGGTCTGCATACACTGGCCGGCCGAAAGACAGTTCGGCCGGTCCCGGCAGGAAGCAGAGACGACAGGTGACAGAAGCGATACTCCTGGTCGGCGGCAAGGGCACCCGGCTGCGCCCGCTCACGGTGCACACACCGAAGCCCATGGTCCGCGCGGCCGGGGTCCCGTTCCTCACGCACCAACTCGCGCGGGCGAGAGCGGCGGGCGTCGACCACATCGTCCTCGCCACCTCCTACCTGGCCGAGGTCTTCGAACCGTACTTCGGCGACGGCTCCTCCCTCGGACTCCACATCGAGTACGTCACCGAGGACGAGCCCCTCGGCACGGGCGGCGCGATCCGCAACGTGGCCTCCCGCCTGCACTCCGCCCCGGACGAGCCGGTCCTCGTCTTCAACGGCGACATCCTGACGGGCCTGGACATCAGGGCGCTGGTGGAGACGCACGAGAGGACGACCGCTGACGTCTCCCTCCACCTCACGCAGGTCACGGACCCGCGCGCCTACGGCCTGGTCCCCACCGACGAGACGGGCAAGGTCCTGGCGTTCCTGGAGAAGCCGCAGACCCCCGAGGAGATCGTCACCGACCAGATCAACGCGGGGGCGTACGTCTTCCGCCGCTCCGTCATCGACACCATCCCGCAAGGCCGCCCGGTCTCGGTGGAAAGGGAGACCTTCCCCGACCTCCTCGCCGCGGGAGCCCACCTCCAGGGCATGGTCGACTCGACGTACTGGCTGGACCTCGGCACCCCGGCCGCCTTCGTCCGCGGCTCCGCCGACCTCGTCCTGGGCCGCGCCCCGTCCCCCGCGATCCCCGGCCGCTGCGGCGACCGCCTCGTTCTCCCCACGGCACGAGTCGCCCCCGACGCGAAACTCACGGGCGGCACGGTGGTCGGCGAGGGCGCGTTCGTGGCAGAGGGCGCGAGGGTCTTCGGTTCGACGATCCTCCCCGGCGCCGTCATCGAACCCGGCGCCGTCATCACCGACTCCCTCATCGGCACCCGGGCCCGCGTCGGCGAACGTTCGATCCTCACCGGCACGGTCATCGGCGACGGCGCGATCATCGGTCCCGACAACGAGCTCCGCGACGGCATGCGCATCTGGTGCGACGCCCAAATCCCGGCGGGCGCGGTCCGCTTCTCCTCGGACCAGTAGCCGACCTGCTCAACACCGGGCGGCCGAGCCAGGTTTGCCCGCCTGACGCTGGGCGGCCGAGCCAG
Organism: Streptomyces sp. MMG1533; assembly: GCF_001279775.1. Classification (GTDB taxonomy): domain Bacteria; phylum Actinomycetota; class Actinomycetes; order Streptomycetales; family Streptomycetaceae; genus Streptomyces. Next base: position 3,975 of record NZ_LGDG01000022.1, read on the forward strand.
GTTTGCCTACTCAACACCGGGCGCCCGATCCGGGCCGGCCCGGCGTTGAGGGGGGTGTCCCTCCGGCGCTCGACGACGAGGCCCGTTCATGGCCGAAGCGGGGTCGGGGGCGCAGCTCTCAGGGCGAGGTTCACCTCTTGGCCGACCGAGTCGGGTGGAGGGGTGGGCACAGGCCGGGGGGCTCGGGGCGGAGCCCCCGGGGACGGCCACCGAGACGCCGCCCACGTCACAACCGCCCGATGTCCCCCCGAGGCATCCGCGGCGCCCGCCTCGCCGGCACCGCCCCACTCAGCAAGATCAACCGAGCCGCCCGATGCCGCTGCCCGGCATAAGGCTCCAGCAGCTCCAGCATCACGTCATCATCCGCATCCCGGTCCCCGGCCAGCGCCCACCCCACGATCCCCGGCAGATGCAGATCGCCCACCGTCACGGCATCCGCCGCCCCGTGACTCCGCTGCACAACCTCCGCCGAGGTCCACGGCCCGATCCCCGGCACAACCTCCAGCCGAGCCTGCGCAGCCACCGGCTCCATCCCCACGGCCTCCTCGAGCCGTGCAGCAACCCGGACAGCCCGCAAGATCGTCGACGCCCGTTTGTTGTCCACGCCGGCCCGATGCCACTCCCACGACGGAATCAACGCCCATGTCCGAGGCGCCGGCATCACCCACAGCCGCCCGCCGGCCGCAGGCCCCGGCGCCGGCTCCCCGAACTTCCGCACCAGCAACCGCCACGCCCGATACGCCTCATCGGTCGTGACCTTCTGCTCCAGAACCGACGGAATCAACGACTCCAGCACCAGCCCGGTCCGCGTCAGCCGCAACCCCGGCCGCCGATGCCAGGCCCTCGCCACCACCCGGTGCCGAGGCGCGAACACGGCCGGATCGTCATCTGCCCCCAACATCCCCGGCAGCCGCTCCAACAGCCAGTCGGCCCCCGGCCCCCACGCCTCCCCGCGCACGGCGCCACCCATCGCGGCGATCCGCAGCGTCCCCGGCCCGGCAGGAGTAAGGGCGGCGCGCCACACGGACCCGTCCGGCATCGCCCGGAACGTCGGATCCCCAGGCCCACGCCGCAGCGGCCCAAGCACCAGCCCGAGATCGAGCGGCCCGTCCGGCACATACGTCCGCACGAGCCCGGGCGCCTGCGCCTGCCGCGGCACACCCGCGGGCACGACGACCTCCCCACCGCGCACGGTCGTACGCGTGGGCCGAGGAGCGAACCGTCCTGCCACGAATGAGTCCCAGGGATACGAGAGAGAGAAGCCCTACGAGAGTAGAGCCCCGGGAAACCGGAGGTCACGGAAAACCGGAGGCCACCGGAACCAGAGGGCACGGAAACCGGAGACCACCGGAACCGGACGCCACCGGAACCAGAGGTCACCGGAACCAGAGGTCACGAAACCAGAGGTCACCGGAAGCGGGCACCACCCAGCGGGCGCGTCACCGCACCTCGATGAACGCCCCCGCCTCCCGCTCCGCCCGAGCCCGAGGCTCCTCCGCCGGATGCCCCACCGCCACGGCCCCCATCGGATCCCACCCCTCCGGCAGCCCCAGCACCTCCCGCACCACATCCCGGCAGAACATCGTGGACGACACCCACGCCGACCCCAGCCGCTCCCCGGCCAGCGCGACGAGGAAGTTCTGCACACCGGCCCCCGCGGCGACCACGAACATCTCCCGCTCGGCAGCGTCCCGCCGCGCATCGCCGTAGGTGTGCGACCCGTCCATCACAAGGCAGGGCACCACCAGGTACGGCGCATTCCGCAGCACATCCCCCCGTCGCACCCGCTTGCCGATGGACTCCTCGCTCTTCCCGTCCCGCCGAAGATCCGCGACCCACGCATCACGCATGGCGTCCAACAGCCCGGTCCGCGCGGACTCCGACTCCAGCAGCACGAACCGCCACGGCGTCGTGTGGTGCGGCGCCGGCGCCGTGACCGCCGCGGCCACGGCCCGTCGTACGGCCCCCGGGTCGACGGGCTCGTCGGTGAAGGCCCGTACGGTACGGCGCTGGGTGACCGCCTCCCGTACCGCCTCCGAGGTCCCCAGCCGGAACATGTCGTCGCGCGCGCCGCGCACCATGGCCCGTGCACCCTCCCTGTGGTCCTCGGCCAGCACGTGCGAAAGCCCGCGCACCACGGCGACGGGCAGCCCCGCGGCCTTGCCCTTGACCAGATCACCGGCCGAGGCCAGCTCGTCCGCCGTCGCGACGACCGTCGCGCTGAGCGGATTGCCGTACGCGTCCGTGCCCCCGCGCAGGTCGTCCAGAACCCGCACGCCGGCGGCGCCGATCGCGACATCCGTGAGCCCCGTGCGCCAGGGCCGCCCGAACGTGTCCGTCACGACGACCCCGACGTCGACCCCGAGGGCGTCCCGCAGCCCGTCCCGGATCGCGCGCGCCGACGCGTCCGGGTCCTCGGGCAGCAACAGCACCGTCCCGGAAGGCGTGTTGGAGGCGTCCACCCCGGCGGCGGCCATCACGAGCCCCTGCCGGTTCTCCACGATCCGCAGCGCACCGCGTCTCGCCACCACCCGTACGGTCTCGGCGTCGATCGCGGCCTCCCGGTCGACCGCCTCGACGATCCGCCCCTCCGCCTTGGACACGATCTTGGAGGTGACGAGCAGCACGTCACCGTCCACCAGACCCGGCTCGGCGGCGGCGATCAGCTTGCCGAGATCGTCCCCCTGCTGCACCTCGGGCAGCCCGGGCAATGCCCAGACCCGGTAACCGTCGACAGGTACGCCGCTCAAAGCGCCCGCACCTCCTCCGCCAGCGCCAGCGCCTCACGCGCCATCTGTGCGGTCGCGTCCACGTCGGTCATCATCAGCGGCACGGCCCGGCACCGGATCCCGGCGGCCTCGACCCGCTCCACCACACCCGCGTCCACGGTGTCGACCAGCCAGCCGTCCAGCAGCCCCGAGCCGTAGTGCTCGGCGACCGCAGCGGCCGTCGACTCCACGCCCACCGCCGCGAGCACCTTGTCGGCCATCCCGCGCACGGGCGCGTCCCCGACGATGGGGGAGAGCCCCACGACCGGCACCCCGGCCTCGGCGATCGCCTCCCGGATGCCGGGCACGGCGAGGATGGTGCCGACGGACACGACCGGGTTGGACGGCGGGAACAGCACGACATCCGCCTCGGCGATCGCCTCCAGGACGCCGGGCGCGGGCTTCGACTGCTCCGCGCCCACCGGCACGATCGCCTCGGCCGGCACGGAGGCCCGCAGCCGCACCCAGTACTCCTGGAAGTGGACCGCCTTGCGCTCCCCGTCGACCTCGACGGCGACATGCGTCTCGACCCGGTCGTCGGTCATGGGGATCAGCCGTACGCCCGGCTTCCATCGGTCGCACAGCGCCTCGGTGACCGCGCTCAGCGGATACCCGGCGCCGATCATCTGCGTCCGCACGATGTGCGTGGCGAAGTCCCGGTCGCCCAGCCCGAACCACTCGGGCCCGACGCCGTACGCCGCGAGCTCCTCCTTGAGGTGGAAGGTCTCCTCGGCCCGCCCCCAGCCCTGCTCCTCGTTGATGCCGCCGCCGAGCGTGTACATCACCGTGTCGAGGTCCGGGCAGACCTTCAGCCCGAAGAGGTGGATGTCGTCCCCGGTGTTGCCGATGACCGTGACGTCCGCGTCCGGCGCGGCCCGCTTCAGACCGCGCAGGAACCGGGCACCACCGATGCCGCCTGCCAGAACCACAATGCGCATGGGGGCAAGTCTTGCAGGCGGGTACGACAACGCGTCAGGCGGTTACGACGACGTCGCCCCGTCTCGTGCGTCAGGCGCTCCTCGTTCGTGCGTCAGGCGCTTACGACGTCCACCTCGTCGTACGTCGCCGGGGCCGAGCACTGGGGCGCGTGCATCGGCATCTCGGTCAGGCCGGGGTAGTAGACGTGCAGGCTTATGGCCGGCTCGAGCGTGTCGTTGACCACCTCGTGCACATACCCCGGCGCGAACACCCGCTGCGCACCCGCCTCCAGCGCGCGCGTGCCCCGCTCGGTCCGCTCGGTCAGCCTTCCGTCCAGCACGGTCAGGACTCCGGAGGAGCGGCCGTGGTCGTGCAGTCCGCTGCCCTGTCCGGGCACCCAGGACAGCAGCCACACCTCGTAGCCGGGGCCGGTGCGCAGCCGGTGGTACCAGCGGGTGGTCGCGTCGTACCGGACGAGGTGTTCCCACTGGGCGCGGTCGGCGGCGATGGAGCGGGACAGGCCGACGAACTCGGCGACGGTGGCCGGGTGCTCGCGCGCGGGCTGGAGAAGGTGCGGGACTTCGAGGATGTCGCCGGCGATCTGGAGGTCGCTGTCGCTGTTCATGGAATGCGGTGGTTCCTCGGCGGAAGAGTGTGGGGGATGGCTGGGTGTCACGTACCGTCCGCCCGGGTCACGGGGGGACAGAGATGCCCTGGTCCGGGCGTGGGGAACAAGCAGCCGAGTCGCGGTGGACTCAGAGGCAGCCGGAGCGCGCTTGGCTCAACAGCCGGGACAGCAACAACAGCTACAGCGAGCGTGGGCAGCACCGAGGGACCCGGCGGAGCGGGTCGAGGTGAGTGCCAAGTTCGCGAGCATGCCCACAAGGACACCGGTTCACACCTTCACTGTCAACTCGACGCCCGGTATGTGGGACATGTTTCACCTCATCCGGTTCATCTCCGAGGGGAAAGGTTTGTTCATGCGTCCACCGGGACACATGGGCACAACCGGGCGCGCGGGCCTCGGAACGAGATCGAACTTCTGGGCGTCCTTCTCCGTACAGGCCCCAAAGCGCGGTGCGGGAGCGGAGCTCCTCGAGGGTCCCGTCCGCTTGTCAAGGTTTATGACGATTTGAACACTTTCTGCAAGGCCTTGGTTCCGCAGAGTGAATAAGGGGCCCAATAGCAGATCTCGGCTTGACTCGCCCGGAGCAGCACACTTGTAATTTCACTCGTGTCGTTCAGCCGAAATCGGTACGGCTACATCACGGGGACGCGAAAGACAGACGAGGGGCGCACATGACCGAGACGGTGCAGCAACTGCTGGTCGACGACGCGGACGAGGAACTCGGCTGGCAGGAGCGCGCGCTGTGCGCCCAGACCGACCCCGAGTCCTTCTTCCCCGAGAAGGGCGGCTCCACCCGCGAGGCCAAGAAGGTCTGCCTCGCCTGTGAGGTCCGCTCCGAGTGCCTCGAGTACGCCCTCGCCAACGACGAACGCTTCGGCATCTGGGGCGGCCTCTCCGAACGCGAGCGCCGCAGACTCAAGAAGGCCGCGGTCTGAGTCCGAGGGGCACCCGTCCGAGGAGCATGTATCCGAGGGGTACGTCTCGAGTCCGCGCACATATACGTCACGAACGGCCCGTCGCAGGTGGGTTATCCACAGGCGGCGGGCCGCCTTCATGCCCAGCCGATAGTGTGGGCGCTCGTCCGAGACGCCTCGCCGCCCCCAGTGGGCACAGGCGTCCACCGCAGTCCACCGAACCGGGGCCCGTACCTCGATGTCCGTGCACAGCCACACGGCAGCCCAGCAAGACACCGCTGCCACACCTGAGTTTCCGCGTCATGTGGTGACCGCGGTCCTCGTCTCCCACGACGGCGCCCGCTGGCTGCCCGACGCACTGGCCGGGCTGCTCGGCCAGGAGCGCCCGGTGCAGTTCGCCATGGGCGCCGACACCGGCAGCGCGGACGACTCCGCCCAGCTGGTCACCCATGCCCTCGGCGCCGACCGCGTGCTGCACCTCGCCCGGCGCACCGGCTTCGGCCAGGCCGTGGAGGAGGCGGGCCGCACGGCCCCTGTCCTCACCCCTGACGAACTGCCGTATCTGAAGCGGCCCAGCGGCTGGGACCCCGTCACGCGCACCTGGCGCGACGACGCCTACGACCTGCCGGAGCTCCCGCACGGAGAGCCGGTGCAGTGGCTGTGGCTGCTGCACGACGACTGCGCCCCCGAACCCGACGCCCTGGCCCAGCTGCTGCGGGTCGTGGAGACCGAGTACGAACTGGGCCGGGACGACGTGGCCGTGGTGGGCCCCAAGCTCCGCGGCTGGTACGACCGCCGGCAGCTGCTGGAGGTCGGCGTCAGCATCGCCCACTCCGGCCGCCGCTGGACCGGCCTCGACCGCCGCGAACAGGACCAGGGCCAGCACGACCACGTCCGGCCGGTGCTGTCCGTGTCCACCGCAGGCATGCTGATCCGGCGCGACGTCTTCGAGCAGCTCGGCGGCTTCGACCGTCGGCTGCCCCTGATGCGCGACGACGTCGACCTGTGCTGGCGGGCGCACGCGGCCGGGTACCGCGTCCTGATCGCCCCGGAAGCCGTCGTACGACATGCCGAGGCCGCCTCGCGCGAGCGCCGCGCCGTCGACTGCGCGGGCCGCACCACCGCCTCCCCGCACAAGGTCGACAAGGCCGGCGCCGTCTACACCCTGCTCGTCAACACGCGTACGGCCGTGCTGCCCTGGGTGCTGGTGCGCCTCGTCCTGGGCACCCTGCTGCGGACCGTCGCCTACCTCGTCGGCAAGGTCCCCGGACAGGCCGTAGACGAGATCCGCGGCCTCCTGGGCACCCTGCTGCGGCCCGAGCGGATCCTCGCCGGGCGCCGCAGGCGCGGCCGTCCGGCCGTCGACAAGGACGAGATGCGGCCGCTGTTCCCGCCGCCGGGCGCGACCGTCCGTGCCACGGTCGAGCAGGCCGCGAGCAGCCTCTTCGGCAGCTCCGACCCCGAGGCGACCTCCGGCGCCGGCCGGCACGGCGGCGCGGTCGAGTCCGGGCCCGGCGGCGACGACGCCGACTTCCTGGAGATCGAGCAGTTCGTCCGCCTCAAGCGCATCGCCCGCAAGCCCGGTCCGGTGCTCTTCCTGGTGCTGCTGCTGGTCTCCCTGGTCGCCTGCCGCGCCCTGCTCGGCGGCGGCGCGCTCGCGGGCGGCGCCCTGCTGCCCGCCCCGGCCGACTCCGGCGAGCTGTGGTCGCGCTACCTGGACGCCTGGCACGCGGTGGGCGCCGGCGGCACCCCGTCCGCACCGCCCTACCTCGCGCTCGTCGCGATGCTCGCCTCCGTGCTGTTCGGCTCGACCGGCCTCGCGGTCACCGTCCTGTTGGTCTGCTCGGTGCCGCTGGCCGGTTTCGCCGCCTACTTCGCCTCCCGCCCGCTCGTCGAGTCACGCCTCCTGCGCGCGTGGGCGGCCGTCGTCTACGCCTTCCTGCCCGCCGCCACCGGCGCCCTCGCCGGCGGCCGCATCGGCACCGCCGTCCTGGCCATCCTGCTGCCGCTCATGGCGCGCGCGGGCATCGCGGCCAGCGGCCTGGCACACAGCTCGGGCACGCGTGGCAGCTGGCGCGCCACCTGGGCGTACGCCCTGCTGCTGACCGTCACCACGGCGTTCACGCCGATCGTGTGGCCCATCGTGCTGATCCTCGGCATCGGCCTGCTGGCCGTGCGCCGCGCCGAGATCACCGCCTACGGCCTGCGCTTTTTGGCCCAGCTCGGCACGCCCCTGCTGATCCTCGCCCCGTGGTCGCTGTCCCTCCTGCCCTTCGGCTTCTTCCGGGAAGCCGGCCTGGAGTACGGCGCCTCGTCGGCCTCCGCCCTCGACCTGCTCGGCATCAGCCCCGGCGGCCCCGGCACGGTCAGCGGGCTGATGCTGATCGGCGTCGTCCTGGCCGCGCTGGCCGCCCTGCTGCGCTCCGAGCGGCAGTTCGGCATCTGGACGGCCTGGGCCGCCGCCCTGGTGGGCCTGGTCTTCGCCGCCCTGTCCAACGCCTCCACCTGGGCCGGCCCCGCGACCCTCGTCTACGGCCTCGCCCTCCTCGGCGCCGCCGTCCTCGGCGCCGACGGGGCACGCGCGCGCGTGGCCGAGCAGAGCTTCGGCTGGCGCCAGCCGGTCGCCGCGCTGATCGCCTTCGCCTCGGCCGCGGGCCCGCTGCTCGTCGCCGCCGGCTGGATGCTCGGCGGCGCCGACGGCCCGCTGGAGCGCCGCGACCCGGTGCAGGTACCCGAGTTCGTCGCCGAGGAGAGCGGCACCCGCGACCAGGCCCGCACCCTCGTCCTCGACAGCGACTCCGCCGCGCACGTCGGCTACATGCTGGTGCGCGGTTCCGGCGCCCGCCTCGGCGACGCCGAACTGGCCGCGGCCGACGGCGAGAACGGCGGCCTCGACAAGATCGTCGCCAACCTCGTGGCCGGCTCCGGCGCCGACCAGGCGGACCAGCTCGGCAAGTTCGCCGTGCGCTACGTCCTGGTCCACAAGGGCGCGCCCCGCGAGGTCACCCGCGTCCTGGATGCCACGCCCGGCCTGTCCCGGCTCAGCCAGCGGGACGGCAGCGGGCTGTGGCGGGTCGACCAGGAGGTCGCGCGCGCCACCGTCGTCACCGAGTCGGGTGATCCGAAGCCCGTCGCCGCCGGCCCCGTCGAGATCCACACCACGATCCCCTCCGGCGCCGACGGCCGCGTCCTGCGTCTCGCCGACACGGCCGACGAGAGCTGGACGGCCACCCTGGACGGCAGGCCGCTCACCCGCACCACGCTCGACGGCTGGGCCCAGGGCTTCGAACTCCCCGCCTCCGGCGGGAAGCTGGACGTCACCTTCGACGACCCGGTCGCTCACACGGCCTGGCTGTGGACCCAGGGCGCCCTCGCCGTCGTCCTCGTGGTGCTGGCCCTGCCCGGCCGCCGCCGCGACGTCGACGACGACCTGCCCGAAGAACCGGCCGTGCCCGCCCAGGCCGTCGCCGGCGAGGGCCGCCGAGCCCGCCGCCTGCGCGCCCAGGCCGAGGCCGAGGCCGAAGAGGGCGGCCGGCCCGACGAGTTCCCGCCCCCTCCGGAGCAGGCTCCCGCCGCCGTTCCGCAGCAGCAGTCCTACGGCATGGGGGTCCCCCCGGGCGAGGATGTTCGAGCCTGGGGGAGGGACACCCCGAGCTATGCGGGTGCGGAGTACGACGGCGGCTACGGCGGCGAGCACTACCAGGGCGCCCAGCAGCAGTACCCGGCGGGCGGCCACGACCAGCAGCCGTACCAGGCGGACCCCTACCAGGGCGGCCAGTACGACCCGTACGCGTACGGCGGCCAGTCCCAGCAGGCCCCCTACGACCAGGGCTACGGCCGGCAGTACGACCAGCAGGGGTACGACCAGGGCTACGACCCGGAGTACGACCCGAACGAGCCGCACCCGCACGGCAACGGCAGTGAGCGCCCCGACGGGAGTCAGCAGTGAACCGCACCACCCTGTCCCTGATCGCCGGCACCACAGCGCTCGCCGCCGTCACGGGATTCGCCGTGCTCACCACACCGGACGCGGCCGGCAGCGACACTTCCCGGGCAGCCGCCGTACTGCCCGTGGAGCGCACCAGCCTGCTGTGCCCGGAGCCCAGCCTCTCCGACCTCGCGGACACGTCGTACACGTCCTTCACGCCCGTCACGAAGGGCACGGGTGGCGACGGCAAGGGCGAACTCCAGCCCGCCACGGAGCAGTCGGCCGACGGCCAGGGCGAGGGGAAGAAGGCCGAGAAGCCGGTCCTGACGCCGAAGGAGCCCGGCACTCCGGTCACCGGGGACACCTCCGGCGGTGACTCGCCCGCGCTCGTCGGCACCGCCGAAGGCAGGTTCGCGCCCGGCTGGACGGTCCAGGAGACCACCGAGGTCGCCGCGGGCGTCGGCCGCGGTCTCCAGGGCGTCAACTGCACCGCGCCGGACACGGAGTTCTGGTTCCCGGGCGCCAGCACGGCCGCCGACCGCAACGACTACGTGCACCTGACCAACCCCGACGACTCCGCAGCCGTCGTCGACATCGAGCTCTACGGCAAGGACGGCGCCCTGGAGTCCACGGCGGGGGAGGGCCTCACCGTCCAGCCGCACTCCAGCGAGCCGGTCCTGCTGTCCACGCTCACGGACGAGAAGCAGGAGAACCTCACCGTCCATGTGAACGTCCGCAGCGGGCGCGTGGGCGCCGCCGTACAGGCCCTCGACGACAAGCTCGGCGGCGACTGGCTGGCCGCGTCCACCGACCCGACGGGCAGCCTGGTCCTGCCGGGGATCCCCAAGGACGCCACCGCGGTGCGTCTGGTCGCCTTCACACCCGGCGACTCCGACGCCGACCTGAAGGTACGGCTCTCCTCGCCGTCCGGCCGGATCACCCCGGCCGGCAACGAGACGCTGCACGTCAAGGCGGGCATGACCACCGCGGTCGACCTCGGCGATCTCACCCGCGGCGAGGCCGGCTCCCTGATCCTGACCCCCACCGACCAGTCCGTGCCGGTGGTCGCCGCCCTGCGGGTCGTACGCGGCAAGGGGTCGAAGCAGGAGACGGCGTTCATCCCCGCCACCCGCCCGGTCGGCACGCGCGCGACGGCCGTCGACAACAGCGCCAAGGGCAGCACCCTCTCCCTGGTCGCACCCGGCCAGGCCGCGAAGGTCAAGGTCACCGCGTCGGCGGGCAGTGAGGGCGGTACGGCCGTCTCGAAGACGTACACGATCAAGGCAGGCACGACAGAGAACGTCGATGCCCCGACCCCGAGCGGCGGGAAGGGCACGTACGCCCTGACGGTCGAGCCGATCTCCGGCGGCCCGGTCTACGCGGCCCGGACCCTGGCGGCCACGGAGGGCGGCGTCCAGGGCTTCACCATCCAGACGCTCCCGGACGACCGGGGAACGGTTGCGGTACCGGAGGCGGACCAGGACCTGTCGGTGCTGCAGAAGTAGGGCGGGCCGCAGTAGGGCGGGCGGCAGCAGCAGGGCGGGCCGCGGAAGCACGGCCGGGCGGTGAAGCAGGGGCGGGCGGTGCGTCCGTGGGCGGGTTCAGTCCTCCCCGTACCGCGGATCCACCGTCTCCGGAGTCAGCCCCAGCAACTCGGCGACCTGCTCGACCACGATCTCGTGCACGAGGGCGGCCCGCTCGTCGCGTCCTTTCGTCCGGATCTCCACCGGCCGCCGATAGACGATCACCCGGGCCGGCCGCCCGTCCCGGGAGGGAATCGTGCCGCCCAGAGGAACCGCCTCGTCGTTCCAGACCTCTCCGGGCGCGTCCAGCCGCGGCACCTCGAGCACCAGGAAGTCGGTGTCGGCCAGCTGCGGCCAGCGCCGCTCCAGACGCTCCACGGAGTCCTGCACCAGGTCCGCGAACGCCTCGGCACGGCTCGCCGCGAGCGGCACCTGCGGCGGCGCGATCGGTCCGCGCATACCCCGACCGTGGCGATCACGACGGCGGGGCCCGGGTCCGGCGGCACGGGGCGGTACAGGGTTGTCCATCACTGGTGAAGCGTAGTCCCCGCCAGGGCCGCGTGCCCGGCGCCCACGCGGCGGCCCGGACCGCTTCCGTCCATCCCGTACGGCATGTCGGCAGTTGACCATTCCAGCCAAGGTTGGGCTCGATTCCGTACCCCTCCAGTACTGTCGATATCAAGGCACTTGACATGGTTTGTGCCGAGTGGTGACCGGTTTCAGAACCGTTCGATCTCTCGGAAGCGCCTGTCCGTGCAGGTCAGCGATGTGTGACCGGAGGGGCGTGTGGGGCGTTTCACAACACGACACGGTGGAGTGACCTCGGGGAGAGTCGTCGCGGCCCGCTCAAGAGTGCGGTACCGTCCAACGTCGTGAGCCCTGTACGTCGCTGTTCGCGCACCGCTTGCGGCCGTCCCGCCGTCGCGACGCTGACGTACGTCTACGCCGACTCGACCGCGGTCCTCGGCCCGCTCGCCACCTACGCCGAACCCCACTGTTACGACCTGTGCGCCGAGCACTCCGAGCGCCTCACCGCCCCGCGTGGCTGGGAGGTCGTCCGACTCCTCGACAGCTCGGCTCCGGCCCGGCCCAGCGGCGACGATCTGGAAGCGCTGGCCAACGCCGTGCGTGAGGCGGCCCGTCCGCAGGAGCGGGCGGCAGGCGCCGGTGGTGGCGGGGGTCGAGGGGCTGACCCGATGGAGGTCGCGCGCCGCGGCCATCTCCGGGTGCTGCGCTCTCCGGACAACTGACCTTCCCCGCCCTCTTCTTGTGACCCGCGTTCCGCTTTCTTGCGGACCGCGTTCCGCTGGATGATGCGCGCCCATTGACGTGCGGTTGGCGCGGACACGACCATTCCAGTTACGTCGAAACGAGAAATCGCTTTCCGCATGACGGAATCGGGGGCACCCGTGTACGTCCAGGAACTGGAACCCGTCGCCGGCTCGCTCGGCCTGTCCGCCCTGGTGGCGGCCCTACCGCTCGTGATCGTCCTCGTCCTGCTCGGCGGCGTCCGCGTGAAGGCGCACCTGGCAGGCCTCACGGGCCTCCTGGCGGCAGCTCTGGTCGCCTGGCTCGCGTACGGCATGCCGCTGGGCCAGACGGCCTCCAGCGCCGCCCAGGGAGCCGTCTTCGGCCTCTTCCCCATCCTCTGGATCGTCGTCAACGCCCTCTGGGTGTACCGGATGACGGTCCGCACCCGGCACTTCGACATCCTGCGCCGCTCCTTCGGACGGCTCTCGGACGACCCGCGTATCCAGGCCCTCGTGGTCGCCTTCTGCTTCGGCGCCCTCCTGGAGGCCCTCGCCGGCTTCGGCGCACCCGTCGCGATCTGCTCGGTCATGCTCGTCGCCCTCGGCTTCGACCCGGTGCGCGCCGCGGTCGTCGCGCTGGTCGCCAACACCGCGCCGGTCGCCTTCGGCGCGATGGGCACACCGGTCGTGACCCTCGCCCAGGTCACCGAACTGCCCCTGGACACGGTGGCGTCCGTGGTGGGCCGTCAGACGCCGCTGCTGGCCCTGGTGGTGCCGCTGGTGCTGGTCTGGCTGGTGGACGGGCGGCGCGGGCTGCGCGAGACCTGGGTGCCCGCCCTGGCGTGCGGAACCGCCTTCGCCATAGCCCAGTTCGCCGCTTCCAACTACGTCTCCGCGCAACTCGCCGACATCGGCGCCGCCTTGGCCGGCGCGGGCGCGCTGGTCGCCGTGCCGCAGGCGCGCAGACCCGCTGCCGAGCCCGTACGCGCGGCCGTGCTCACCGGCGCGCGCAGCGAGGACCTCGACGAGGCCGACCCGCGCCGTGAAGTCCTGCGCGCCTACGCCCCGTACGCCCTGATCGTCGTCATCTTCTCCATCGCCCAGATTCCCGCGATCAAGGACTGGCTGGCCAAGGCGACACAGACGTACGACTGGCCCTTCCTGAATGTCGTGAACGCGGACGGCGACCCGGTCGGCGCGAACGTCTTCATCTGGCCGATCGTGTCCACGGGCGGCACCCTCGTGCTGCTCGCGGGCATCTGCACGGCGGTCGTTCTCGGCGTGCACGCGCGCGTGGCGGTCAGGGAATGGGCCGCGACGGCGTACGAGTTGCGGTTCGCGATCCTCACCGTGACGTCCGTCCTGGCCCTCGCCTACGTCATGAACCTCTCCGGACAGGCCGCCACGATCGGCCACTTCGTGGCGGCGGCCGGCGCCGGACTGGCTTTCCTCTCCCCGGTCCTGGGCTGGTTCGGCGTGGCCGTCTCCGGCTCGGACACCTCGGCCAACGCCCTGTTCGGGGCGCTGCAGGTGACCGCCGCCCGGGAGTCGGGCCTCTCGCCCGAACTCCTGGCCGCCGCAAACAGTTCGGGCGGTGTCCTCGGCAAGATGATCTCGCCGCAGAACCTCACCATCGCCTGCGCGGCCGTGGGCCTCGCCGGCCGCGAGGGCGACCTGCTGCGCAAGGTGCTGCCCTGGAGCGTCGGGCTGCTGCTGGTGATGTGTCTGATCGTGGTCGGGCAGAGCTCGCCGGTGCTGGGCTGGATGCTGCCCTGAACCCCTCCGAGGCCCTCCGAGGCCCTTCGGCGCCTGCCGAGGCCTGCTGACCTGACGTAACGGCTGGGAGTCACTCGGCTTCCACACCGCGCACTGTCAGTGCATACGGGTAGTTTGGGGCGACCGACAGGACTTTCAGAAGGGTTGGCCGTGGCTGCTGATCTGTCACAGCTCGTGAAGGCTTACGACGTGCGCGGAGTCGTCCCGGACCAGTGGGACGAGACGCTGGCCGAGCTCTTCGGGGTCGCCTTCGTCCAGGTGACCGGCGCGAGCGCGATCGTGACCGGGCACGACATGCGGCCCTCGTCCCCCGGCCTGTCCCGGGCCTTCGCGCGCGGGGCGGCCGCGCAGGGCGTCGACGTGACCGAGATCGGCCTCTGCTCGACCGACCAGCTGTACTACGCGTCGGGCGCGCTGAACCTGCCGGGCGCGATGTTCACCGCCTCGCACAACCCGGCCCAGTACAACGGCATCAAGATGTGCCGCGCGGGCGCCGCCCCGGTCGGCCAGGACACCGGCCTCACCCGGATCCGCGAACTCGTCGAGCAGCGGAGCGAGTCGGGCGCCCCGGCCCCCACGGCCACCACGGGCACGATCACCCAGCGGGACACGCTCACGGACTACGCGGCCCACCTGCGCTCCCTCGTCGACCTGACCTCGATCCGGCCCCTCAAGGTCGTCGTCGACGCGGGCAACGGCATGGGCGGCCACACCGTCCCGACGGTCTTCGAGGGCCTGCCCCTGGACGTCGTGCCGATGTACTTCGAGCTGGACGGCACCTTCCCCAACCACGAGGCCAACCCCCTCGACCCGGCCAACCTCGTGGACCTCCAAAAGCGCGTCCGCGAGGAGGGCGCCGACCTCGGCATCGCCTTCGACGGCGACGCCGACCGCTGCTTCGTCGTCGACGAGCACGGCGACCCGGTCTCCCCGTCCGCGATCACCGCCCTGGTGGCCTCCCGCGAACTCGCCAAGCACGGCGGCAAGGGCACGGTCATCCACAACCTGATCACGTCCTGGTCGGTGCCGGAGGTCGTCAAGGAGAACGGCGGCACACCGGTACGCACGCGCGTGGGCCACTCCTTCATCAAGGCCGAGATGGCCAGAACCGGCGCGATCTTCGGCGGCGAACACTCCGCGCACTACTACTTCGCGGACTTCTGGAACGCCGACACGGGCATGCTCGCCGCCCTGCACGTCCTCGCCGCCCTGGGCGGCCAGGACGGCACCCTCTCCGCCCTCGTGGCCCAGTACGACCGCTACGCCGCCTCCGGCGAGATCAACTCCACGGTCGACGACCAGGCCGGCCGCCTGGCGGCCATCAAGACCAGGTACGAGAGCCAGGAGGGCGTCACCCTCGACGAACTCGACGGCCTCACCGTCACCGCCGACGACTGGTGGTTCAACGTCCGCCCCTCCAACACGGAGCCGCTGCTGCGCCTGAACGCGGAGGCGAGGGACGAGGCGACGGTGGCGAAGGTTCGGGACGAGGTGCTGGGGATCATTCGAGGCTGAGCTTCGGACGGGGTGCCGCTGCGGCATGCGCAGGCCTGCCGTTCATCCGAGGGCAGTCGCCTGTCGTCCGCCCGTGGGCAGTCGCCTCGTCCGGCCCCGGACAGTCGCCTGCCGCCCAGCCGCGGGCAGTCGTGCCGCCGGGGCGGCACGGGTGGGCGCGGGCGGCACCCCGTCAGCGCCGGGCCGCGCGACCCACCCCCACCCCCAGCCCCGCCCCCGGTCACCCGGCAACGAACCTGCCAACGGCCCAACCC
>NZ_LGDG01000023.1 GCF_001279775.1 Streptomyces sp. MMG1533
ACCCGCCGCTGTCCCGTCCGTCACGACACCCACCTCCCACACCCCACGTCATCGAACACAAAAACGAACACGCGAGGGGTGTGGGCGGTGGATCATGAGTGTGACGGAGCACGACAGCTTGCGAGCGGAGCACGACAGCTTGCGAGCGAGTGGCCGGTGACTCTCTGTACGGTGGCTCGGAGGAGCTGTCCTGTCCCCGCGATGTGTAGGCAGTCCGGCTCTTCTGTAGGCGGGTGCGTCAGTGTCCCGGTATGTGTAGGCGGGCTTCGCAGATGTCAGCTCGAAAGCCCGGGCTGTTGTGACAGCGGCGGATAGGAGTACACGTTCATGCCGAGAGGGCTGACGGTGGAGGTCGCGGCAGGAACCCGGCAGGCCGTTGTCACGAACTACGCTGACATCCCCTTCCAACAGTCCAGGGAGTAGCGTGCCGCCGTCCTTCGCCCACCGGATAACCAAGTACAACCCCGCCGACCGCGACGAACGTGGGCACTACAACGGCGCTGAGGACACGGTGAGCGACCACGGGCCGGTCGAAGCCGCCTACTTGGAGGCGATCGCCGCCTTCGCGCAGGAGTCGGGCATTGACCGGCTGGAGATCCGTGAACCGGAGGTCACCGGCTTCGTTAACTTCGGCCTAGAGGCGCCGGTTGACGGACAGGGCCTCGCTGGGCTGTTCCCGCCCGACCTCACCGGCTACTACGACGGTGCCGAAGTCTCAGTGCCGGTCGCGCTGGAGCTGGTCCGGGCCATGCTCCGTGACCAGGGCGCCTGGTGCCGGCTGGAGCAGCAGGACACGTTCACCGTGCACGTCGGGTGGGATCAGTACGTGTACGTCGGCAGCGGCCAGCCCTGTGAAGCAGCCGTCGCCCGGACCCGCGAGCTCGGCCTGTTCGCGGAACCGATCACGGCGTCGCCCTACGCCGCGGACCTTGAGGAACCAGAGGTGACACAGGCTGCGGACGAGGAGTTCTGGGAACGAGTACGCGCAGAACTGGCCGCACCGCAGATGCTCCTCCTGGAGGAGACCTACCTCCGCAACGCCACCCGCTGGCACCGTCTCACCGAGAACAGCCTCGATACCGTCCGCGCCGTGCTCGGCCCACGCGCGCTCCTGACCGTCTGGCCCGACCTCACCCCTGATGTCGATGCGGTCCTTGCCGCGCTGCCCGAGGACGAATCCGTGGACTTCGTCTGGGAGGCACCGAACGGAACGATCCGCCACGTGACCGTCGACGAGACCCACCACCAACAGCTCACCACTTTGGTGGCAGGCGCGAGGGCGGCCTGCTCCCTGCCCCTGGCCCTCGACGAACGCCACCCACTGTTCCACGTTGCTCTACCTGACAGTGACGGCGTGCTGCGCGCCAGGTGGTGACCTGCACCTCCATGTCCTGTCTCCGCGGTCGGCCCAACGCTGCTGCCTGGCTCCGCGAGTGATCCATCACCGTAACTACAGTTGAGCGGGACATTGGCGGCCACCCTCCAGTACCAATCATCTGCAGGCATCGCAGATCAGAACCTTGTCCTGACCACAGTCATCTGGAACAGAACGGGAGCGAATCACTGAACGAACCGTCACAGGTGAGCACGTGGCGTGGTTCGTCGATGAGTCCCGGAGATGGCCCGACGCCCTGTGGGAATCCATGACGACGGACCTGACCCGACTGGTGTCCTGGGAGAGTGTGGCAGTGAGCGACAGCAGAAAGTCCTCGCCCCAGGAGATCGCCGACATCCTCCGTGAGCGGATCCGTGGCGGCGAGCTCGAGGCAGGTGAGCGTCTGCCCACCCAGGCGGAACTCACCGAGGAGTTCGGCATGGAGCCCAGTACCGTCCGCCAGGTGGCTTTATCAGTGAGTCCTGACACCGGTTGTCGATCGGCGGAGACACCGCCCAGTGTTGGCGGAGAGTGATATCGCTGAGTTTTGACACCACTTGGGCTCTTGCGGTGGGACTCTGGGAGTGCTCTGCGTGGTGAGGGGGCGCCGGCGCCACCGAAGTCCAAAGTCGGTCTGTACGCGGCGATCCGCCGTGATGCCCGGGCAGGCTACGACGGCCGCAAGGAAGTCGCCCGGCACGAGCGACTGATCGCCAAGGGCCAGTCCCGTCTAGAACTGGACCACTACCTGGAGGCCCTGGTCCGCAAGCCCGGTGCCTTCCCCGGCGCGACCGCGCTGGAACAGGCCCGCTCCGCAGGCAAGTTCACCCCCGTCCCACGACGCGTGGTGGGCGGCGGCCTGCAAGGCCCACGGCGACCGGGACGGCACCCGCGCCCTGATCGAGGTCTTGCTGCTGGGCCGGCATCTTCACCACGAGTACCTGGTGACCGGGCTCGCCGTCGCCCTGCGGGCCGGCGCCCTGACCGCGGACGCGGTCGCACTGGAAGCCCGCAAAGCCGCCGAAGCCGACGAGGCACCGCCCGCCACGACTGATCCGGAGCCGGACCGGGCGAGTGTGACGTTCCTGACCGAACGGCGGCTGGCCCACCTGCCGCCCGACAACCGGCCGCTGCCGTCCGTCGCGGCCTACGACCAGCTGCTGCGACCGCGGCAGCGGCCGGACCGTTCCGCCGTCGAGGGAGACAGGCCATGACGACGTTCAAACGCCACCGCGGACTGACTGAACAGGCAGCCGACGCTGCCGTCGACCAGGCATGCCGCATGCTGCGGCTGCCCACCATTCGGGCCCAGTTCCCCGAGCTGGCCGAAGCAGCAGCCCGTGACCAAATGTCGTATCGCGGCTCCCTCGCCGAACTGCTGATGTCCGAATGCGACGACCGGGCCCGCCGCCGCTCGGAGCGACGGATCAAGGCCGCCGCCTTCCCTCGCGAGAAATCAATGCGGGCCTTCGACTTCGAGGCGAACCCCAACGTGGATCCGGCGGTCATCCACACCCTGGCGACCTGCGAGTGGGTCAAGAAGGGCCTGCCGCTCTGCCTGATCGGCGACTCCGGCACCGGCAAGTCACACCTGCTGATCGCGCTGGGCACCGAAGCCGCCATGGCCGGCTACCGGGTCCGCTACACACTCGCGACCAAGCTCGTCAAAGCTCAGCAGCCCTTCGACGCGCTGGTTGTTGATGGACTGCCGGTCGTACAGAGCACTTCGCTTACCGGGACAGGAGAACCTCCACTCTGTTCCGGCCCGCTGGGCGACCTCGGCCGGGTCCGCACCCGCGCACAGCCAGGTCTCGGCCTTCCCAAGGAGGACGAGCTGTCCGGCCGGGGCGAGTCCTGGTATGCGACCTGCGACCGGTAGTTCTTCCGCGACCGCGACATCGTGATCGGCGGCGGCGACACGGCCTTTGAAGAGGTCACCTTCCCACCCGGTTCGCCGCTCGGTCACCGTCGTTCCGCCCTGCGCGTCTCCAAGGCCATGCAGAAACGCGCCTTCGCTGACGGCGAGAGCTCCTTCGCGTTCGACAGCAAGATCAAGGAGAAGGGCAGCATGCTCGCAGGGGTTGTGCTCCGCAACGTCCGCACCGGCACGACTCGCGACCTGGGCGTGTCCGGCCTGTTCCTCGCCATCGGCCACGACCCGCGCACCGAACTCTTCAAGGACCAAGCTGGACCTAGGTTTCTTCTAGACGCTCCGGAAAAAGGCGCCTGACCTGCCCGCAGACTCAGGAAACGGAAGTTCCGTGGTCGACGCGGAGACGGCCGACTGCCGGGGCCCGTTCATGACGGGCTGACCGGAAGCCGGCAACCGGCCAGACCGCGCCGGCGTACAGTCAGCCCCTCCGCGATTGCGCGGAGCACTACCGCAGCGGGAGCCTCGGGAGCGCTCAGCACCAGTGGCGTACCGGCGTCGCCCGCCTCGCCCAGGAGGGGGTCCATCGGCACCTGGCCCAGCAGAGGGATTTCCGTGCCCAGCGCGAGGGACAGCGAGTCGGCGACCGTTTGGCCGCCGCCGGAACCGAAGAGCCGCGTCGTCGAACCGTCCGGCAGCCGCAGCCAGGACATGTTCTCCACCACCCCGGCCACACGCTGACCGGTCTGCAGGCTGACGGCCCCGGCTCGCTCGGCCACCTCCGCCGCGGCCGCCTGCGGTGTCGTCACCACGAGGATCTCGGATTCGGGGAGCAACTGGGCAAGGGAGATGGGGATGTCGCCGGTTCCGGGTGGCAGGTCGAGCAGGAGCACGTCGAGATCTCCCCAGTACACCTCGCCGAGGAACTGTTGCAGCGCGCGGTGCAGCAGCGGGCCGCGCCACATCACCGGCGCGTTGCCCGACGTGAACATCCCGACGGAGATCACCTTCACACCGTTCGCCCTCGGCGGCATGATCATCTTTTCGACGCGGGTGGGGCCGGCCATCACCCCCAGCATGCGCGGCACCGAGTGGCCGTAGATGTCGGCGTCAAGCACGCCGACCGACAGCCCGCGGGAGGCCATCGCGGCGGCCAGGTTGACCGTGACACTCGATTTCCCGACTCCGCCCTTTCCGGACGCGACGCAGTACACCCGGGTCAGTGAACCGGGCCGGGCGAAGGGGATCACCGGCTCGTCCGTATCACCCCGCAGGCTCCTGCGCAGTTCGGTGCGTTGCTCGTCGCTCATCACGTCTAGTTCGATGCGCACCTCGTGCACGCCGGGCAGCGCGGACACGGCGGCGGTGGCGTCCGCAGTGATCTTCTCGCGCAACGGGCAGCCAGAGACGGTCAGGTAGATGCCGACCAGCACCGTGCCGTCGGCGCCCACCGTGATCTCCTTGACCATCCCGAGGTCGGTGATGGGCCGCTGGATCTCCGGGTCGAGGACCTTGGACAGCGCCTTGCGGACCGTGTCCATGGCCGGGGCTGCGTGCTCGTGGGTCTGTGCGGTTGTCACAGGCGGGGCTCCGAATCCGTGGGGCGCTGGGTGTGAGGGCGAAGGGAGAAGCGGCGCGGCGTCAGCCGGCGACGGACCAGGTGTCCTTGCCTGCGAGCAGGGACTGGAGGTCGGCGGGTGTGGTGCTCCTGGCCTGTTCGATCTGGGCGCGGACCTGGTCGTCGTAGACCGGGCGGCTGACCGAGCGGAAGACACCGGTGACGGTGTGCGCGAGATTCTGGGAGCACAGCCGCGACAGGGCGAAGGCGTGGGCGGGGTCCTCCAAGGTGGCGTCGTGCACCACGAGCGCCTCCTCCCCTACGTCCGAGACTTTCGCCGTCTCCAGCCCTCCGGAACCGGTGCGGACCACGCCGTATTCTTTGTCGGCGCCGAAGCGCAGCGGTTGGCCGTGGCGCAGTGAGATGAGGCGCCGCTCCTTCTCGCCGGGTTGTCGAAGTACCTCGAAGGCGCCGTCGTTGAAGATCGGGCAGTTCTGGTAGATCTCCACGAGCGCGGTGCCCCTGTGTTCGGCGGCTGCCGTGAGCACGTCGGTCAGTCCCGCGCGGTCCGAGTCGAGGACGCGGGCGACGAAGGTGGCACCGGCTCCCAGTGCCAGTGAGACCGGGTCGAAGGGGGCATCGACCGAGCCCATGGGGGTGGATTTGGTGACCTTGCCGGTCTCCGAGGTCGGCGAGTACTGGCCTTTGGTGAGTCCGTAGATGCGGTTGTTGAGCAGCAGGATCTTCAGGTTCACGTTGCGCCGCAGGGTGTGGATCAGGTGGTTGCCGCCGATCGACAGGGCGTCTCCGTCACCGGTGACCACCCACACCGACAGATCGGGACGGGCGACTGCCAGGCCGGTGGCGATGGCCGGGGCGCGGCCATGGATGGAGTGCATCCCGTAGGTGTTCATGTAGTACGGGAAGCGGGAGGAGCAGCCGATGCCGGAGATGAACACGGTGTTCTCCCGCCTCAGCCCCAGCCGGGGCATGAAGCCCTGCACAGCGGCCAGGACCGCGTAGTCACCGCAGCCGGGGCACCAGCGCACCTCCTGGTCGGACTTGAAGTCCTTCGGCGACAGCTTCGTCTCGGACTGGGGCACCAGTGCCTGCCCGCCGAGGCCCGGCAGGCCGAGGTCGATGGTGGTCATGTCCGGACTCCTTCGATCACATCGGTGAACACGCCCTGGAGTTCTTCCGCGCCGAACGGAAGCCCGGCGACCTTCGTGTACGAGACGGCGTCGACCAGGTACTTGGCGCGCAGCAGCAGCGCGAGCTGGCCGAGGTTCAACTCCGGGACGACGACGCGCCGGTAGCGGGAGAGCGCCTCGCCGAGGTTGGCGGGCAGGGGGTTGAGGTGGCGCAGATGCAGGTGGGCGACGGGGTGTCCGGTCCGGCGGACTCGGCGTGCCGCGGCTCCGATCGGTCCGTACGACGAGCCCCAGCCCACCACCAGGACCTCGGCCCGGCCGGACGGGTCGTCCGGCACGGCGTCGGGCACGGTGATTCCGTCGATCTTGGCCTGCCGCAGTCGCACCATGCGGTCGTGGTTGTCGGCGTCGTAGGAGATGTCGCCCGTGCCGTCGGCCTTCTCCAGGCCGCCGATGCGGTGTTCGAGTCCGGGGGTGCCGGGCACCGCCCAGGGGCGGGCGAGGGTGTGCGGGTCGCGTAGGTAGCCCCAGAAGCCGCCGGATCCGTCGGCTGCGTTGGGTTCGGTGGTGAACTCGACGCTCAGGTCGGGCAGCTCGGAGGCGTCCGGGACGAGCCAGGGCTCGGAGCCGTTGGCGATGTGGCCGTCGGACAGCAGCAGCACCGGTGTCCGGTAGGTGAGTGCGATCCGGGCCGCGTCGAGCATCGTGTCGAAGCAGTCCGCCGGGGTGGCCGGCGCGAGGACCGGCACCGGGGATTCGCCGTTACGTCCGAACATGGCCTGCAGCAGGTCCGCCTGCTCCGTCTTGGTGGGCAGGCCGGTGGACGGCCCACCGCGTTGTACGTCGATCACCAGCAGCGGCAGCTCGGTCATCACAGCCAGACCGATCGTCTCGCTCTTGAGGGCGAGACCGGGACCGGACGTGGTGGTCACGCCCAGGGCCCCGCCGTACGAGGCCCCCAGCGCGGCCCCGACGGCAGCGATCTCGTCCTCCGCCTGCACCGTGGTCACGCCGAAGTTCTTGTGCCGGGACAACTCGTGCAGGATGTCGCTGGCCGGGGTGATCGGGTAGCTGCCGAGGAGCACCGGCAGCCCGGACCTGGCCCCGGCCGCGACGATCCCGTACGCCAGGGCGGTGTTGCCGGTGATCTGCCGGTAGGTGCCCGGAGTGAGCGCCGTCGCGGGGGCGACCTCGAACGTCACGGCGAACGACTCGGTGGTCTCGCCGTAGTTCCAGCCGGCTCGGAAGGCGAGGATGTTCGCCTCGGCGATCTCGGGCTTGCACGCGAACTTCTGCCGAAGGAACCGCTCGGTCCCTGCGGTCGGACGGTGGTACATCCACGACAGCAGGCCCAGGGCGAACATGTTCTTCGCCCGTTCCGCGTCCTTCTTACTCAGGCCGGTGTCCGCCAGTGCGCCCCGGGTCAGTGTGGTCATGGCCACCGGGTGGACCTGGAAGGAAGTCAGCGTGCCGTCCTCCAGCGGATCGGCAGCACAGCCCGCCCTGGTCAGATTGCGTGGGGTGAACTCGTCGGTGTTCACGATCACCGTGCCGCCCGGCGGCAGGTCGGCGAGGTTGGCCTTCAACGCGGCCGGGTTCATCGCCACCAGCACATCAGGCCGGTCTCCGGCGGTGAGGATGTCGTAGTCTGCGAAGTGCACCTGGAAGGACGAGACTCCGGCGATGCTCCCCTGGGGGGCGCGGATCTCGGCGGGGAAGCTGGGCAGCGTGGCCAGGTCGTTGCCGAAGGCCGCGGCCGCCGAGGTGAACCGGTCGCCGGTGAGCTGCATACCGTCTCCGGAGTCACCGGCGAACCGGATGACAACCCGCTCAAGCCGCTCGGTCCGTTCGGTGCGGTCGGTCCCGGCGAGGCCGGCGTCCGTGCCGCTCATGGCGCCACGTAACTCTGGACGAAGGGCGTGTCGACACCGATCGGGCCGAGGTCCGCGGCACCGCCGGGCGAGCCCAGCGGCTCGGCACGCCCGGGCAGCGGTTCGGAGAAGAAGCGCGCGTTCTCCGTGACGAACGGCGCGTCCTCGGGGGCGAGTTCCTCGACCGTGGCGATGGCCTCGACCGGACAGACGGGTTCGCAGGCGCTGCAGTCGATGCACTCGTCGGGGTTGATGTAGGCCATGCGCTCCCCGACGTATATGCAGTCCACCGGGCACTCGTCGACACAGGCGCGGTCCATTACGTCGACGCACGCGGCCCCGATGACGAAGGTCATGATGAGGTGACTCCTTTGGTGTGGGGTCGAATTCGGTGTGGGGTCGAACGACCTGCAGCGGTTCGGGCGACAGGGAGTTCAGGCGCCTTCGGCGGACAGTTCGGCGGGCGCGGCGTCGCCGAGCGAGGCGAGGATCTCGTAGCGGCGACGGGCGAATTCGGGTTCGAACTGGGCTCCCGGGCGCCGCGGCGCGGGGACGTCGACGATCTCGCGTACGACGGCGGGGCGGGGGCTGAGCAGGACGACCCGGTCGCCCAGCAGCAGGGCCTCGTCGACGTCATGGGTGACGAAGAGGATCGTGGTCCCGTATTGCTGCCAGACCGAGATCAGCAGTCGCTGCATCTCCGAGCGGGTCTGGGCGTCCAGGGCGCCGAACGGCTCGTCCATCAGCATCACCCGGGGGCGGGTGGCCAGCGTCCGGGCGAGCTGTACACGTTGCCGCATACCGCCCGACAACTGGCCCGGCAGGTGGTCGAAGAAGCCCTCCAGGCCAACTTGGGCCAGGAGTTCCTCGGCTTCCTGTCGCCTTTGCCGCCGGGGCACGCCGCGCAGTTTGAGGGCGTACTCGACATTGCGGGCGGCCGAACGCCAGGGCAGCAGAGCGTCCTCCTGGAAGACCATCGCGCAGGCCGTGTCGGCCCCACCCGCCGGTTTGCCGTCGACCTCCGCGCGCCCGGCGGTGGGTGTGAGCAGTCCCGCCAGGGCCCGCAGAATGGTCGACTTCCCGCATCCGGACGGCCCGAGCAGGATGACGATCTCTCCGGGCCGCACTTCAAGATCGACCTCGGCGGTCGGCATGTCGCCGAAGGCGAGCTTCAGTCCTTCCAGCCGGACCCGCGCTCCGGCGTTCATCGGGCGTTCCTCGGCAGCCAGCGGTTGACGCGGGACCCTAGTCGCTCCACCAGCCAAGCCGTTCCCCAGCCCAGGATGCCGATGGAGAGCATTCCGACGATCACACCGGAGTAGTCGAGTAGGCCGTAGGACTGCCAGGTGTAGTAGCCGATGCCGAATTGACCGGAGATCATCTCGGCGCTGATGACGCAGATCCAGGCCACGCCCATGGAGACGGACAGCCCGGAGAATATGCCGGGCATCGCTCCGGGAAGCACCACGTGCGCCAGTACCGAGAGCCGGCGGGCGCCCATCGTCCGGGCGGCCTCCTCCCAGACCTTGGGCAGGGTCTTCATGGCGTGGATGGTGCTCACCGCCACCGGGAAGAACGCGGCGAAGAAGGTGATGAAGACGATGCCCTGCTCGCCGGTCGGGAAGATGAGGATCGCCAGCGGGACCAGGGCGATCGCCGGGATCGGCCGGGCCACCTCGATCAGCGGCCTGACCAGCGCCTGAACGACCCGGGAGCGCCCGATCGCCATGCCGATGGCCACCCCGCTCACCGCGGCGAGCCCGAAGCCGAGCAGGATGCGGCGCAGACTGGCAAGCAGGTCCTGGTAGTAGCTGCCGGACTTCAGTTGCCCCTTGAGGGTGTCGTACACGTCGGCTGGGCCGGGCACCTTGTCGAAGCGCAGCCACAGGACGACGTCGTTGGCCGTGAGCAGGTACCAGATCAGCAGCGCGGCGGCCAGGGGCAGCGCTGCCCGCGCTCCGGAAGCCAGTCGGCGCGGCCAGGCTCCGAGCGCCGTGAGCGGGCGGAGGCCCGCCCGCACCCCGGGCCGTGGTCGCGGGGTGACGGCGATCGGTTCACCGGTGGGTGTCAGGGACTGCTGGGAGACGGGAGTCGTTGTCATACGTCCTCTTTCCTGCGATACCTGCTCAGCTCTGCGATAGGTGCGGGTCCATGGCTCGGCTACGGCTCACGAAGCAGCCTCAAGCGCCGCCTCGTAGCCGAGCTTTCGGGCGTCGGAGTGGTCCGCCAGATAGGAGTCGGCGTCCGCGGTCACCGCGAACGGCAGCAGGCGGGAATTAGCGGCCCGGTCGGGGTCGAGCACCCAGGTCGCGGCGGATGCGAACATCCGGGTCCCGTTCTTCGCGTCCGGTACGTAGGCGGCTCGTACGCCCCCGTCGTGGGCGACGATCTGCCGCAGCAGGCAGGTGGGAGTCGCCGCGACCCTGGTCGACTTCTGACCGCTGAACCACACTTCCGAGGCGGTACGCGGATCCTTGACGGGCTCGTGACAGACCGGGTCCCGGCCGCTGAGCGTGTTCGGGGACGCGGTGCTCTTGCTGGCGGCGTCGTACGAGGCGCCGTAGATCTTGCGGAGGTAGCTGTCGTTGACGAACTTGTCGAGGTCCAGGTTCTTGACCGAGCCGAGGTCCTTGAGGAAGGGCAGGTCCTTGGAGAGCGCGTCGGCCAGTTGGGGTTTGATGGTCGGGTCGAAGGTCACCAGGCCGTTCGGTCCGTTGTAGAGGTAGACCACCTCGGGTTCGATTCCCGTGGCCTTGGCGACCTGCTGGGCGGCGGCCAGCGGGTTCTTGTTGAGGTAGTCCGCCGTGGCGCGGACCGATTCCAGGAAGGCCCGCATCACTTCGGGGTGGTCGTCGGCGTACGCCTTGCGGGAGACGACGGCGTGGAAGGTCGGAACGCCGTTGGACCCGCCGTCGTAGAGCAGCCTGCCCTGCTTGCGGAACACCATGAGCTGCGGCCAGGGCACGAACTGGGACAGTGCGGCGACCTGTTTGCCCTGGAGCGCAGAGGCGCCGACCGCCGGCTCCTGGTTGAGCAGCTTGACGTCGTCCGGGCTCAGCCCGTTCTTGCGCAGGGCGTTCACGAGCATTCCGTGTGCGGCCGAACCGACACTGGTGGACACCACCTTGCCGCGCAGATCGGTCAGCTTCTGTGCCGGAGAGTCCTTCGGCACGACGACCTCATTGAGCGATCCGCGCAGGTTGTAGCCGGTGACGGCGACCAGTTCCGAACTAGCGTCGGGGAACTCGGCGGTCTTCGAACCGTTGACGAGGACGGGGTAGTCGCCCATGGAGCCGATGTCCACCTTGCCGGCGATCATCTGGGCGGTCAGCGGCGGCCCCGAGGGGAAGTCCTGCCAGACGACCTTGTAGTGCACTCCGGAAGTCTTGCCGATGGCATTCAGCCTGCGCTCGAAGGTGCCGCGCTGGCGCAGCAAGGTGCCCGCGGTGACGGTGTTGATGGTCTTGGATTGGAAGCCGATGTTGACCACCACGGTCGAGGACCCGGCCGAGGTGCCGGTACCGCAGGCACTGGCGCCGAGCCCCAGCACGGCGAGTACGCCGAGCAACGGCCGACGGCGGGACCGCTTCAGGAGCAAGGGCCGTGGGACGGGGTGCGGAAAGGGATACATGTCAGGCTCCAGTCACCGCAGCAGGAAGGGGATGTCGACCGTGACGGCGTCGACCGGGCACCGGGCCGCGCAGGGACCGCAGTACCAGCACTCGTCGACGTGCATGTACGCCTTGCCGGTCTCGGGGTGGATGGCCAGTGAGTCGAGCGGGCACATGTCCACGCAGAGGGTGCAGCCGTCGATGCACTTGGATTCGTCGATGGTGACCGGTACGTCGACCCGGTTGGATGCGTGCGCCATCAGTGGTCTCCTTCAGCCTGTCGCGGTGTCGGTGGTCGGGGATTCGGTGAGGTCCGCACAAGCGTCGGACAGGCCCATGCGGGCAAAGGCGCGGACATCGGCGTCCACGTCGGCGACGGCTGCCTCAAGTGCGGCCCGGACCTCCGGGCGCCCCGCGGTCAGGCCCCCGAGGGCACGCACGGCGGCCTTGCGTACGTCGAGGTTGGTGTCCCTCGTCGCGGTGATCAGCGGAGCGACCACCTGCTGGGGATCCGCCACCGCCAGCGCGGCCGCCGCCCCTTGCCGGATCTGCCATGCCGGGTCGGTCAGAGCCGTGCGGGCCAAGTCCGCCGCCTGCTCGGTGCAGCCGGTGTGGGCCATGGCGGACAGGGCCGCGGCCCGGACCAGGACGTCGGAGTCCTCGGCGAGGCGGATCAGGGTGGCGACGCCGCGGGGGTCTCCGACGGCGGCCAGCCCTCGGGCCACGGCGAGACGTACCGCGGCGGCCGGGTCACCGGCAGCGTCCGCCAGCGCGTCCAGTGCGTCCAGTGAGACGAGCCCGAGCACGGTCTCGCAGCGCACGGCCTCGTCCGGGTCGGTGAGCAGCGCGGTCAACTCGTCGACCGTGCACAGCCGGTGACGCCACAGGGCGACCACCGCGGCGGACCGGACATCGGCGTCGGGGTGCTCGCACGCCTCGCGCAGCGACCGTGTGAATCTCTCGCCGGACACCAGCACTTCGCGCAGCTCGCTGAGCAGTTCGATGGCGGCGCAGCGAACCGACTCGTCCGGGTCCAGAAGAGCCGCGGCGAAGACCGCCGACGGCTCCTCCCAGGATTCCGCGGCCTCACTGAGCACGGTCAGCGCGGTGCGGCGCACGTCGGGGTCGGCGTCGGTGAGGAACTCCGCCAGTTCCTCGGTGGTGGGCGCTTCGTCCACGAGTTCGAGGAGCGCCAGGATGCGGTGGGGGCCGCCCTGCGTGGGCGTGCTGCCGGTCATCCCCACACCGCCGCCAGGTCGGCGCCGGTCGGGGCGGGCACGTCCGGAACCCCGTCCGGGCGGGTGAATCCGGGCACCGGCACGATGTACGGCGCCACCGGCCGGGTCAGTGTCTCCATCTCGCCCGTCTCCCCCGCGCCCGCCGCGCGGCTCTTGCGCAGGTTGAGATGACGGAACCAGTTCGCGTCGTCCTGCTCGGGCCAGTCGGCGCGCTGGTGGTAGAGGCCCCAGCGGCTTTCCGTACGGGCCAGTGAGGCGCGCGCGGCCATCTCGGCGCAGTCGCGGATGAAGGTGACCTCGGCGCAGCGCATCAGCTCGTGCGGGGTGCGGGCCCCCATGCCGGCGATCTCGCGGCTCATCCGCCCGAACGCCTCCAGGCCGAGGGTCAGATAGCGGTCGGTCTTGGGCGGCTGGAGGTAGTCGTTGACAAAGCGGCGGAGCTTGTACTCCACCTGCGGCTGGGGCGGCCCGTCCGGGTGGGACAGGGGCCGGTAGATCAGTTCGTGTGCCGCCGTGATCTGGTCCTCGGGCAGGGCGGGGCGGCCAGCAGAGGCGGCGAAGCCGCTGGCGTGTTCGCCGGCGATGTCTCCGTAGACGAAGGCGCCGATCATGTAGTTGTGCGGTACGCAGGCCATGTCTCCGGCGGCGTACAGGCCCGGCACGGTGGTGGCGGCGTGCTCGTCGACCCATACGCCCGAGGCGGAGTGGCCGCTGCACAGTCCGATCTCAGAGACGTGCATCTCGATGTCGCGGGTGCGGTAGTCGTGACCGCGACCTTCGTGGAAGGTGCCGCGGGTGGGCCGCTCGGTGGTGTGCAGGATGCCCTCGATCTGGTTGATCGTGGTGTTCGGCAGATGGCTGAGCTTGAGGTAGATGGGACCTCGGGCGCTGTCCAGTTCGCGCTTGACCTCGGCCATCATGTGGCCGGACCAGTAGTCGCAGTCGACGAAGCGGTTGCCGTCGGCGTTGACCGTGTAGCCCCCGAAGGGGTTGGCGACGTAGGCGCAGGCCGGCCCGTTGTAGTCCTTGATGAGCGGGTTGATCTGGAAGCACTCGATGCCGGACAGTTCCGCGCCCGCGTGGTACGCCATCGCGTAGCCGTCTCCGGCGTTGGTGGGGTTTTCGTACGTGCCGTACAGATAGCCGCTGGCCGGAAGGCCCAGGCGCCCGCAAGCCCCGGCGGCCAGGATCACCGCGCCGGCCGAGATGGTGACGAACTCCCCTGACCGGGTGTCGAAGCCCACCGCGCCGACCGCCCGGCCGTCCACGGTGAGGACCCGCACCGGCATGATCCGGTTCTCGATCGTGACCCGGGAGCGCACCTGGCGGGCGCGCAGCGTACGGTACAGGACCTTCTTGACGTCGCGGCCCTCCGGCATCGGCAACACATAGCTGCCCGAGCGGTGCACCTTGCGCACGGCGTACTCGTTGTGTTCGTCCTTCTCGAACTTGACGCCGTAGCCCTCCAGCCGCTGCACCATGCCGAAGCCGCGGGTGGCGGTCTCGTAGATGGTGCGCTGGTTGACGATGCCGTCGTTGGCGAGGGTGATGTCGGCGACGTAGTCCTCGGGGGTCGCCTTGCCCGGAACGACGGCGTTGTTCACCCCGTCCATGCCCATGGCCAGAGCGCCGGAGTGACGTACGTGTGCTTTTTCCAGCAGGAGGACGTCCGCGCCGTTCGCTGCCGCGGTGAGGGCCGCCATGGTGCCGGCGGTGCCCCCGCCGACGATGAGGACGTCGCAGGTGAACTCGCGGCGTTGAGAATGGGGTGGGATCTGCACGAAGGTCAGCCCCTTTCGGTGGAAGGGTGGTTCAGCAGCGGGTCGGGGGTGCGGTGGAGCCAGCCGGCCAGGGACATCCGGTCGCCGCGGAATCGGACGAACTCGAGATCGATCGGCCGGCCCGCGTTGGTGTAGGTCAGCCGTTCGAGAAACAGCAGGGGAAAGCCGTCCGCCACGCGCAGCAGGTCGGCGACCGTGCGGTCGGCGGCGATCGCCTCTATCGACAGTGCGGCGGCGCCGAGGGGCAGGCCCAGTTCGCCTTCGAGCAGCTCGAAGACGTCGTGTCGCGCCAGGTCCATCTCCAGCAGGGGCCTGCCGATGTCCGCGGGAAGGTAACTGGCGTCCAGCGACAGGGGCTGCCCGTCGAGCAGCCGCACCCGCTCCAGGGCGACCACTTCGGTGCCCGGGGCGAGTTCGAGACGCTCGGCGACGGTGGGTGTGGCGGGCACGGTGTCCGCCAGCAGTACCTGGTTGACCACGCGGTCGCAGCCGGTGTCGAAGCTCTCCGCGAGTCCGCGCAGCCGGTCCAGTCCCTGTACGGCCTTTCCCGACACGACGAACGTTCCGACGCCGGGAATCCGGTCGACCAGGCCCTCCATGCGCAGCAGCGCGAGGACGTCCCGGACGACGTTGCGGCTGGCTCCCAGTTCCGCGGCCAGCTCCGCCTCGGAGGGCAACGGCCGGGTTCCGTATACGCCGGTGAGAATGCGGGTGCGCAACACATCTCGAATGCGCCGTACCGGTGCGACACGGCTACCTGAACCTCTGCCACCTGCGACGATCCCTGTCATGGCCGGAATGCTGCGGATGCGGTGTTACGCCGACCGATTGCCGGAATTACGCACTGGTTACGCCAACCTCATGACTGCCAACGCTCTCCTGACCTGGGAGAACAGCCATGGGCGAGCCGGTAGCGCCAGGGCTGTGGGCGCAGGGAGAGCTTGCGGGCACCCGCTGGGCAGGGGTTCCGGTGCGTGGCGGACGGTCGCCTGCGGGCCACCCGTCTATCTGCGGGCGGCCAGGGTCAGCAGCGTAGCCGCCGGCCCCACCGGGGGCGTCTCCCGCAGCCAGACGGCCCGGAACCGCCGCCGCAGCAGGGCGGGTTCCTCCAGCGGCACGCTGATCAGCCGCCGATCGTCGAGTTCGGCCGATACGGCGAGACGGCTCAGCACCGCAGGGGCGTCACCCGTGGACACGGCCGACTTGATCGCGGTGGTGGAACCCAGTTCCGCGGCGGGCGGCGCGGGTTGCTCGTCGATCTCCTGCTGGACCGGGATCCGTCCGGCGCCACCTCCCGAAATCGTGGCGGGAGGGGTCCGGACGGAAGGCACAGGAGGAGCGGGACCGTCGAGTGCGGGCGGGCGGAGAGTCGTTCCCGCGGAACGGCGAAGGATTTCCCATACCGCGTCGCGCGTGCCCGAGCCCTGTTCGCGCACGATCAAAGGAGTGGCCGCCAGTGTCCGCAGCGGCAGCGGCTGTCTGCGCCTGGCCCACGGGTGCCCCGGAGCGACCACCACGACCAGTTCGTCCTCGGCGATGGTGCGGCTGCGGAGTCCGTCCGGCGCGTGCGGGCCCTCGACGAAACCGAGGTCCGCCTCACGGCCGCGCACCATGTCGGCGACCTGCGACGAATTGCCGACCCGCAGGGCGACCTTGGCCTCGGGGAGCCGGGTGCGCAGGGCCATCAGCCACCCCGGCACCCGGTGATCCGCGATGGTCATCGACGCGGCGATCCGCAAGCGTCCCTGCTGATCCGCGTGGAGCGCCGCAACGCCACTGACCAGCGCCCGGGCCGCATCGAGCACTGGCCGCGCCCAGTCCACGACGGCGATCCCGGCCGGGGTGAGGCGTGACCCGGTGGGGCCGCGTTCGAGCAGTACCAGCCGCAACTGCCGTTCCAGCGCTGAGATGCGCATGCTCGCCGCCGGCTGGCTCATCCCATGCCGCGCGGCGGCCCGACCGAGACTGCCGGTCTGGGCTACGGAGACCAGCAGGTCCAGCACTTTCAGCTCCGGTGTCCCCGGCGGAAGGCCCATCAGCACCGCTTATGACCTCCTCTGGAACAGGTCTCTACCGGAGACCGGCGGGACCCGGCGATCGTGCAGATGCAACTCACCAACAGGGATGCAAGAAGGGAGAGGTCATGGAATCGTCCCATGCCCTGCCGGTCAAGCCGCTGCCACGCGTGCTCGCCGGTACCAGGCGCGCCGGGCGCGCGTCGGGTGCTGTACTTCCGGGACTGGCGGTGGCGGTGGCAGTCGCGCTGCCGGCCGCCTGGCTGGGCCGCCTCGTCCCGACCGTGGGCGGCCCGGTGTTCGGGATCGTGGTGGGTGCTCTGGCCGGAGCCCTGCTCAGACGGAGGGCCCCCCACACAACGGCCGAGCGTCTGCGCCCCGGGTTCACGGTCGCAGGCAGACAGGTCCTGCAGGCGTCCATCATCGTGCTCGGGACCGGGCTTTCGCTGAGTGACGTGTTGCGCGTCGGAGTGGGATCACTGCCGGTCATGCTGGGCACGCTGGCCGTGGCGCTGCTGGGCGCCTGGGCCGTCGGCGGACTGCTGGGTGTCCACCCTGAGACCGGGCTGCTCATCGGAGTCGGCACGGGCGTCTGCGGAGCCTCGGCGATCGCCGCCGTGACCGCCGCAGTCGGCGCCGCCGAGGCCCGTGTCGCATACGCCCTCGGCACCATCCTCACCTTCAACATCGCCGCCGTTGTCCTGTTTCCTCCGATCGGCCACCTGCTCGGCATGTCGCAGGAGGCGTTCGGCCTGTGGAGCGGCACCGCGATCAACGACACGTCCTCGGTCGTAGCCACCTCCTACAGCTACGGGACCGAGGCCGGGCAGTACGCGGTGGTGGTCAAACTGACCCGCAGTCTCATGATCGTGCCGATCTGTGTGGCCCTGGTGCTGTGGCGATCCTTCGGGCGGCGAGCCCGGGACGCCAGGCAGGACGAGAGCGCGGGCAGGCGGATCTGGCGCGCGTTTCCCGTGTTCATCGTCGGATTCCTGCTCGCGTCAGCCGCCGCCACATATGACGCCATCCCGGCTTCGTGGGAGTCGGCACTGCCCGTGATCAGCACGTTCCTGATCACCCTGGCCCTGTCGGGGATCGGTCTGGCGCTGAAATTCTCCAAGCTTCGCGAGGCGGGTCCGCGGCCACTCCTGCTGGGCGCGATCCTCTGGGCCGCCATCGGCGCGACCAGCGTCGGTCTCCAGTCGATCAACGGCCGGCTCTGAGCCCAGCACGGACCGGGGCCGCCTGCTGACGACACCCCTCAGACGCCCACCGAACCGTGACCTCATGCCGACCCAGCAAACCGTTAACCGCGCGCTGTCCGCAGCACGGGCGCCGGTCGAGCACGGCGTCGCACGACTGAAGTCGTGGCGGATCTTCCGCAGGTCCCGGTACAGCCCGAATCGAATGACGTCAATCGCTGCAGCCGTCCTCACCCTGGAGCGGCAACGCTGAAAGACCTCACTGATCCAGGCCGGTGGGTGAGTCCCGCCCATCTTGACCGGTAGCCACCGACTGTCGGCGTGCGCTGAACGGCTGGGTAGGGTCGCGGTACCCGAGCTGGAGAGGTAGATGCATGGCCCACGAGATTGTGATCGCGCAGACGACCAGTGACAACGAGGATCAGGCGAAGGCGCTGGCTCGGGGTGCGGTCGAGAGCAAGCTGGCAGCGGGCGTTCACATCGATGCGCCTATCACCGCCTTCTACTGGTGGAAGGGGAAGGTCGAGACGGCGCAGGAGTGGCGGATCTCGTACATGACTTCAACGGACCGTCTCCCGGCACTGGAGGCGTGGCTGCACGAGAAGCATCCGTATGACGTCCCCCAGTGGGTCACGCTGCCCGTGACCGGAGGATCGGAGGCGTACCTGTCCTGGGTGGTCGAGGAGACTCACCCGCAGTAGGGCGCGCCACCCGGCGCCTCGCCGTCACGAAGCCTGCTCGCCGGGATGGCTCACGAAGCGAACGCCAGCAAGTGGCCGGCCAGGTCGCGCTCCATGTCGGGGAGCCAGGCAGCGATGCTCTGCGCCCGCTGACGTCCCATGGTGTTCGGCTTTGACTCCGCCGCTGCGGCGAACTGGCGCGCGACGTAGACCCCACGCTCTAGTCGCCGCCGCGCAGAAGCGCCGACGCCAGGTCCCCGAGGACCACAACCCCGGAGTCAGGCAGTTCCTTACCGAGGCGCTCGACCGCGGAGTCGGCTGTGACCGTCAGTTCTTGGCGCTTGAGTTCGCCGTATACCGAAAGCGCCAGCGAGTCCATCCGGTACGGCGTCACAAAGCGGACCCACGCCTGCTCGCTCGCGTGATTCGCGAAGTCATACGCGAATCACGCCTGCTCCAGGGCCCGAAGAGCGCCGGCATCGTCCCCTGATTGAGCCGCTTCCTCCGCGTACCGTCCCAATGCCCACGCCGCAGCGGTCGCGTTGCCATGCCCCCGCACATCCTGAGCCGCTTGTGACAGCATCTCCAGCGCCTTACCCGGGGTAGCGGCACCGTAGCTCGCGTAGCCAAGCGCCAGGGCGCGCAGGGGCGGGTGCCCGGCCTCCTTTGCGCACTCCGAGGTCACCCGGTAATAGGCAGCAGCCTTGTCGTGTTCCCCCAGGTCCCAGGCGACCCAGGTCACGTCCGCGGGAGTGGTGTATTGACGGCCACTCGGTGATCTCTTCTTTGAGGCTAGGCGGTGAGTTCGGTCGGGACGATGGTCTCGTCGGTTTGT